>NZ_CP040984.1:0-650461 GCF_006364715.1 Candidatus Methylopumilus planktonicus | reverse complement strand
ATAGTTTTAACAAATCTATTAATAAATAATGGTGGCTCAATAGGATTGTCATCAGGACGACCAACGCGAGGCTCATATAGAGCTTGTTTGACACGCATATCATCAATATTGGGATGATTAGATATTCTTTTTATTACATCGCTAATTAGTTCAAATACTACCCAATTAGCTTGATTGGGATTTTCTTTAAATATATTTAATTTTGCTTCCCTAGTGAACATGCCTAGAACGATTTTAATATCTTTGTTATTTGGCATATTCTTTAAAAAATAATCCAAAGCGATGCCCTCTCTAAACTCCTTAAATACGTTCATGCTTTGTTGAAATGATTGCTTAATTAAGAGCCAATCAGAATTCTCTACATTTTTGTATCCACTCAAGATGGCATCTTGAATTTCATCAATATAGTTCTTCAGAATAAGAAACTTAGTATTTTCAGATTTTAAATGGCTATGAAGATGGCTCCAGTTACTCTCTTGGACTGTTTGCTGAAGAATCTTTAACCAATCGTCATATTTAATTTTCATAAAACATACATTTAATTAATCCTAATTTCACCCTTATTAAAATTTAATCAAGAAGAAGAACATACACGATGTAACTTTAAGAGACTAATGAATCTTCTGAGAGTTATGCGAATACTTTATCAGCTAGTTATTGTTGGTCAAGTATCTTTATTAAACGCTTAAAAAGGAAATAGAAATGAACAAGAAGGCACATAGAGTTAAAGATTTAGCAGCGATATTGGATATGGGTGAATCAACTATCTGGAAACTTGCTTCAGACAAAAATAGTGATTTTCCTAGACCTATCAAAATTACTTCAAGACTTACAGTCTGGAAAGAAGAAGATATCCAAGCATGGTTAGATACTCAAAATGCTAAGGAGAAATCATGCAAATAGGCTCGCCAGAAATTAGCAAGGAAATAATGAGAAGAAGTTACACGATTGATGAGCTTGAAAACCTTCCTAAACTAAATTGGCTAATAAAAGATATCTTGGTTGATGGGGGTATAGCAACCATATATGGTGAAAGTGGATCAACAAAATCATTCCTAGCTATAGATTTAGCTATGCACTTAGGAACAGGCTCAGCATGGTTTGGGCTTCCAGTTTCTAGAGATATACCAATTATTTACACAGCGTTAGAAGGATTCAGGGGTGTGGCTAAAAGAATTCTAGGATGGCGCAAGAAAAATGCTACCTCTCCTTCTACTATGCATATTGACGAAGACTCTTTACTTTTAGGTGACAAAGGCTCTGTTGAAAACTTCATCAATTATTACAAGGGAAAACAATTTCATAGTGGGATGGTCATTATAGACACTCTAAATATGGCTTGTCCAAATATAGAAGAGAACTCTGCCTCTGAGATGAGTGGTGTTATAAGAAAAGCAAAGTTAATTACTGAGCAGCTCAACTCCACTGTATTAATCATTCACCATTCAGGTAAAGATGAGTCTAGAGGAATGAGAGGAAGTTCAAGCCTCAAGGCGTCAATGGATACCATCATCTTTGTTAAAAAAGATAGCAATGGAAATTTTGAATGGACTTTAGAAAAATCTAAAGATAGTGAATGTGGTATTAGATACGGCTACAGATTAGAAACTCTTGAATTAGATGTTTATGGTGAAGTTGAAACAACTTGCACTGTAGAAAAGCTTGGAGAAATTTTAGAGAAAAGTAAAAACATTAAACTAACAAGCAAGCAAATAAGGGTTTTAAACTTATTGAAAGATAGGCTATTACCACTATCATCTGGTCATGATGATATGGATATCGTAATAGAACAATGCTGCAATCTCTGGACTGAGCATCCCTCAGCAAAAAGAACTTATGACATGAGAATTATTATAGGTAACTTAGTAAATAAAGGACTAGTTGGCACTGGTTCAAGAGGTAATTTAAGTGACCAAGTATGGATTACTGATAAAGGTATGAAAGAATAACTCCAGCCTCTCTACCCCCTTAGGGTGTATAGAGAGCTAGAGTTTATATTCCATCTAGCTATCTCTAATATAGAGTCATCTAGAGTGCTTAGAGTTTACTTGAAGTCAACTACACAAATCCTATATAAATCATATAGTTAAGTGTGAATATAATTAACTTTTAAGGATTTAGAATTGAATAAAACGGAGTTATAAAAGAGGTGTATACCCCCTCCACCCCTTCGTCTTATATAGGGGATGTGACACTAAAATTTTTGGCAAAAATTAAAGATTAATAGCTACAGAAGTCTATTCCTAAGCTTTCTTCGAAGCACACCTAAGCACACCACAGATAAGAAAAGCCACTACCAAGAGTGGCTTTTTACTTCTTACTTCTTATTTCTTTTTGCTATAAAACAAATACTTAATAAATGACGCAATACCTAAAACCAAAAACGTTGTCATTAGTAAACACATAATTACCATATGCCAACAGTGTGCTTCACCCATCATATGTTCCATACTATTTCTCCTTGTAAAAGGTTAGCTCATTAACCAAGGTGCTACAAAAGCCATAAAGCCACCTATGAAAAATACACAAACTGAAAAAAAATAAACTCTTAGTGAGTTTACTCTAGTTTTATTACAAAGTTCCGCTAACTCTTTATCACTCGGACAAGGTAAGGATCTAGCTTTCCATTGTAGAAATCCAGATATTGATAACATCACTCCTGCAAATATAAACACACCTAATTTATGTTCTGAAAACCAAACAATTTGTGGCACAGAGCTCACCACTGATGCCATCACAGCGCCTGCTCCCAAACTTACTAATAACGCAGGTAAGGCACAACAAATCAGTGTGCCTCCCGACGAAAAAAGAGTTAGTAAGGATATATGCTTGGTTTTAATTAACTTAGGATCTAAATATTTTTTCGGCATTATTTATCCGCACCTGATTTGATATGCTCAATAGGATGCTCGCTTACTTCAATACTTTTAACTTCATAGCCTACATCCTTGATGATTTTTCTAATAACATCTTGCGATAAAGTTAAACCATCTTTGACTTCAACTACGACCAGACGATTCTTTAGCCCAACATAGACATCCTTTGTTTCACTCAAGGCTTTCATTTTCTTTTCAATGCCTTGCGCACAAAAAGAACATACCATCCCGTTCATAGTGACTTTATAAGATGGCGTCGCAAAACCATTCAAGCTAGTTAAAAATAATCCTAAACCTACTACTAATAATAAATGTTTCATAAAAACTCCTTAAAATGTATACATAAGATTTAAACGAGGTTGGCCACTATTGTTCACACCACCCTCCACAAAGATATTTTTATTAATCAGTCTCAACATAGGTGTCACTTCAATCTTGTCAGATATTTGATTGGTATATTTTGTCTCTAAAATAAACCACGGCTGTGTTTGATCGTAATCAGCTTCGTAAAAAGAAAAACCTGCACGAATTGATGTAGTGTCGTGATTTAAATTTGAAGCTCGGTAGAGTTTATGAGTGGTCGCAAAGTAAATACGAGTTGTCTCATAATCAAACTGAAAGCCTGGAGATGCAATAAATTTTCTATCAATACTTTGATTATCAACACTTCCTCTGATCTCACCTATCCCCATAAATAACCATAGATTACTTTGAGCATCGGTTAAATTCCAACGAGACAATAGACGAGTGTAATTAAGCGTATCGACTTCACGTTTATCTTTGTAATCATCTGAACGAAACTCAAGATGAGTTAATCCCAAAGCGTCACGAGATGTAATCGCATAATTAAACCCGGCTTCACGCCAATTTTGATTGAAGTCCCCCATAGTCATGACAGAACCCTCAAAACCCATAGGTGCTGCTACTACTAGGTGGCTTGATAAAAAGATTAAGGGAATGACCCATAATCTATAGTTACAAGTAAACATAGATTTCCTTAATTAATAAAAATAAGGCTTAAAAAAAGCCTAAAACTATTTTTTAAGAAAAGCTGATGGGTGGTCTTTGAATGCTCGGGGAAATTACAGAATCGTAATGATATGAATACTCGTTATAAACGTTGCCGTTATCTTGAAAAAATACAACAGCAGTATCCTGAGTTAATGCCGCCATACCAACTTGGGCACAGAATGATAAACAATGATGAGAAGTTTTATGACTTTGCACTTCTTTAGATTGTTTATGTTCTTTAGTTTGATGGCAATGGCTCATCTTTGTTTCAGCAGTCACTGAAGTTTTATGATTGTTTTGACAGGCGAGCTGAAAGCTAGCTGCAATGCTTTGCAGTGGCATTACAAGCAATAAACATAAAACTAGATAATTTCTAATAGCTTTCATACATTTATGATACGCTTTTATTATTGAAAGTTCAATATCATCCAAAAATCTCCTGATTCCGGATGTTTCCTAGCACACCCCTATTTCACCCCCGCCAAAATCCCCTGCCTTGAACCTTCTGCCTAGCAGACAAATACTGTAAAATGTTCTCTTCTGGGGGATTAGCTCAGCTGGTAGAGCAGCTAAAACTCAACTTAATAAGATAAGAAATGTCAGATTGCTGCGAAAATAAAAGCTGTGCTATTGAAGCTATGAAAGTGAATCAGTCTAAAACATTAAAAATCGTTTTAGCGATTAATGTCTTTTTATTTATTGTTGTTTTTAGTTCAGGCTTGATTGCTCAATCCACAGGTCTTATGTCAGAGAGCTTAGATGATTTAGGAGATGCAATCACCTATGTATTAAGTCTATTTGTTATTTACAAAAGTAATCAAGCTAAAGCTCGTGTAGCACTTTTTAAAGGGATATTAATTTTAATAGGTGCGCTCTTTGTTTTATCACAAGTCATTCAGAACATCATTGACCATACGACACCCATTTTTGAAATCATGAGTATTGCTGGAGTAATAGCATTAGTAGGAAACTTAACTTGTTTGTATTTGCTTACAAAACACAAAGATCAAGATATTAATATGTCATCTGTTTGGGAATGTTCAAGAAATGATATTGCAAATAATATTGCTGTCATCATTGCATCACTTATTGTGTGGTTTACACAGAGTGGTTGGGCAGATATCGTGGTGGGATTAGCACTATCAATCTTTTTGCTACGCTCATCCTATAAAGTCATTAGCACGGCTATTAGAGAAATTTGAACTAAAAAAACCAGCACTTACAAACACACCCCTATTCCACCACTAGCAAAATCCCCCGCCTTGAAGCTTCTGCAACCCAGACAATTACTGTAAAATATCCGTTCCTGGGGGATTAGCTCAGTTGGTAGAGCAGCGGACTCTTAATTTATCGTGAACTGCTTAAATTTTTAGTGTCGACCTAGACAAGATAGAACTCACAGTCAATTCAGGATATCTTTTCTTCTATCGTTATAAATTAATACGCTAACTTAATCATCACTCTTTTTCTGTTTATCAACTTACAGAGGTTGAAGAATCATTGACAAATTTGATACATATCAATAATAGGTATCCAACTTGATTAAGTAGAAGAAATATCAAAATTTTTAGTCTAAAGTGGACAAAATTGTGGACAAAATTGCAAAAAATACACTTTAAAAATTCAGTGTATTAGTGTGTAACCTATTGATTTTAAATGATTTAGATTATAAAAACTGATATTGATTTGGCGGAAGAGGTGAGATTCGAACTCACGGAGGGGATGAACCCTCGACGGTTTTCAAGACCGCTGCCTTAAACCGCTCAGCCACTCTTCCGGAGCGAGAATTCTATCATAACCTTTAATCATCTTGAAGGTTTGAATCGGGGAATAAAACGTCAGAGAATCCAAAATTACTCAAATCTTCAATTCTCATTGGATATAGCACACCATCTAGATGATCACATTCATGCTGCACAACTCGCGCATGAAAGTCACTCACAGTGCGATCAATTGGATTGTGGTTCAAATCATAACCTTGATAGCGGAGTTTTTTAAATCTTGGCACTAACCCTCTCATGCCGGGAACGGAAAGACATCCTTCCCAACCCTCTTCCGTTTGATCATCGAGTAACGTAAGTTCTGGATTAATTAAAATCGTATAAGGTACCTCTTCCGCATCTGGGTACCTTGGTGTTTTTTCTACGCCAAAGATAACAACCCTTAAGCTAATACCTATTTGTGGTGCTGCAAGACCTGCTCCATTTAAAGCATGCATCGTATCTTGCATATCCTCAATGAGATCTCTTAAAGCTTGGCTTTTAAAATCATGAACCGGCTCTGCAACGTTTAAGAGCAGCGGATCCCCCATTTTTAATACTTGTCTAATAGCCATTTAATTTTTTAAAACGACTTCTTGAATCAACTTAACCACATCCGTCATCATTAAACGGCAAACATCATTATCACAAAGCTCATTAATGCTAGAGAATGAAATAGCGTCTTTACTCTGTCCCCTGCCCGCGGCGTGATTCACCATAGGACATATAGCCGCATAAGCCATATTGAGTTCTTTTGCTAGAACAGCCTCTGGCATTCCAGTCATACCGACTATAGTTACTCCATCCTTCTCAAGGCGATTAATTTCAGCAGCTGTTTCTAATCTTGGGCCCTGAACAGCCGCATATACACCACCAGCTATTAATGTATTTATAGAAGATTGAGCGATATTAATAATAACTTTTCTCAAAGGTTCATCATAAGGATAAGTAAAATCAATATGTTTCACAGGCATTTCAGCACCATCAAAATAAGTATTTTTTCGTCCATAAGTGTAATCAATGATCTGGTTCGGAATACAAATAGTCCCAGGCTTTACTTTGTCGTCAATCACACCAACTGTTGCTACTGAAATTATCCTTGCAACACCAACTGATTGTAATGCCCATATATTGGCGCGATAATTAATTTCATGAGGTGGAATTGTATGCCCTGAACCATGTCGAGCTAAGAAAACAACATTTTTACCTGACAAAGTTCCAAAAATAAGTGGTTGAGATGGCTCTCCGTAAGGGGTTCTAATAAGCTCCCGCTTTACAACTTTTAGCTCTTGGATTGAAGCTAGACCAGTACCACCTATAATACCGAACATGAAACTCACCTTATCTATTAAAGAATTCTATTCTATAACATACTAGAGCTTATGAAGCCGACACAATCCATAATCAGCCGTTACAAAATCACTCAATCAAAAAACCATTATGAAAATTTTACCGTAGGGACTTTGGTACTAGGAAAAGATTTACGAGAAGCAATCATCACTTTATATGCTTTTGCTAGACTTGGTGACGACATTGCCGATGAAGGAAATAAGTCAAAACAACAACGCACCAAAGAGATTCGATACCTCAATAATCATCTTAAAAAAATTGAATTTAATCAAAAAATTAACGACGGGTATTTTAAAATATTACAAAAATTATATATAAAATATAGTTTTAAAATCAATAACTTATATAGATTTATTAATGCATTTAATCAAGATATTAATTATAAACAACATGCTCGATTTAGTGGCTTAATCAGATATTGTGACGATGCTGCGAACCCAGCAGGTGAGCTCATTTTAAGTCTTGTAAAAGAAGATAACAAAGAAAATATTCTTAAATCCAACGCGATTTGCACAGCATTAGCGCTTATTAATTTCGCCCAAGGGGTTGTGGAAGATTATGAAAAAGGCCGAATTTATTTTCCCAAAGAAGAAATGAAAAAATTTAATTTGAATATCGAAGATATACAACAAAGAAACTTTACAAGTCAGTGGGTAAAGTATAAAAAATATTGGGTTAAGCGGAATTATAAAATCCTCCAAAGAGGATTAGGTTTAGGAGAAGCTATAAAAGGTAAGCTTGGTATAGAAATACAAATGATAGAACATGCGGCACTTTTACTATTAAAGAGAATGGAAAGAAATAACTGTAATTTATTCATTAGCCCGCCTAAAATTAATACATTAGATTGGATATTCATTTTTTTAAAAGTTGCACTGCGATCACTATGACCCCTATTGAATATTGCTACGAAAAAGTCAAAAAGAGTAAATCAAATTTTACTTGGGCTTTTTACTTTATCAGCAAAGAAAGACGAGACGCGCTCATATCACTTTATGCATTTTGCAGAGAAATTGATGACATTGTGGATGAGACTTTGGAAATCGAAGTAGCTACTGCAAAAATAAATTGGTGGAAAACTGAAATTAATCGTTTATTTCATGAAACGCCTCAACACCCTGTCTCAAAGTCACTTTTAAAGTTTGTTCATATCTATGAACTTAATGAAGCCTATTTTATTGAAATGCTAGACGGTATGGAAATGGATCTAAAATTTAATCGCTACGAAAACTTTAAACAGCTTCAACTTTACTGCTATAGAGTAGCTGGGGTGGTTGGTATATTGAGTGTAAAGATATTAGGTTTTAAAAACCAAGGGACTTTGAAGTACGCTCACGATTTAGGCATTGCCCTTCAGCTAACAAATATTATTCGTGACATTGGAGAAGATGCAAGAAAAAATAGAATCTATATTCCGCTCGACGAACTCAAAGAATTTAATGTATCTGAAGATGAAATTCTAAAATTTCATGAAAGTATTAATTTATCAAACCTGCTGATGCATCAAATTGCGCGCGCAGAAGTGTTTTATAAAAATGCCTATCAAAAACTTCCTAAAGAAGATCTTAATCAGCAAATTCCAGGACTACTTATGGGTAAAATTTACGAAACATTACTTCTTGAAATTAAGAGAGATAAACCAGAGCAAACTCTCAATCGCAAAGTGTTGCTTCCACCTCTCAGAAAAATACTCGTGATACTTTCATGCTTCTTTAAAAGTAAACTTTATGCTTTGAGTAATTGAAGAGCTTGAGATAGGTATTCAATACCTAACACCTCAATCCCAGCAATTTTCTGTTTTGCGATATTTGCTTTTGGAATAATGGCTCGCGTAAATCCTAATTTAGCTGCCTCTTTAATCCTCTCTTGACCTCTTTGAATAGGTCTCACCTCTCCTGCTAATCCCACCTCACCAAAAATGATTGTCTTTTGATTGATTGGCTGATCCTTAAATGACGAAACGATGGCGCATAGAATAGCAAGATCGACACCTGGCTCAGTGATCTTAACGCCCCCTACTGCATTCACAAAAACATCCTGATCGAAACATGCAATGCCACCATGTCGATTTAGCACGGCTAGCAACATAGAAAGTCGATTTTGCTCTAAGCCTACACCCAGTCGTTTAGGTGATGCCCCATGCGCATTATCAACAAGTGCCTGTATTTCAATAAGCAAAGGTCTTGTACCTTCTTGAGTTACAGTAATACACGATCCAGAAACCTCTTCATGATGATGCGATAAAAATAATGCAGATGGATTTGTGACTTCGCGCAATCCTTTTTCAGTCATCGCAAATACACCAAGTTCATTCACAGCGCCAAAACGATTTTTAAATGCACGTACCATTCTAAAGCTTGAATTTTGATCGCCTTCAAAATAAAGCACGGTATCAACAATATGTTCTAATACGCGAGGCCCTGCCAGAGAACCTTCTTTTGTGACATGGCCCACTAAAATCATACTGACTTCTAATTGTTTTGCGATACGCGTTAATTGTGCAGAGCATTCTCTGACTTGTGTGACGGATCCGGGAGCAGACTGCAATTCTTCAGAATAAATTGTTTGAATGGAATCAATAACAACCAAATCGGGTTTATTTTTTTCAATTGACTGAATAATTTTTTCTAAATTAATTTCAGACAATATAAAAATATCTGAAACCTCGAGCTCTAATCGTTTTGCTCGCATAGCAATTTGCTGTGGTGATTCTTCTCCACTAACGTAAATCACTTTACATGGTGTTTGAGTTTTGTCATTCGTCATGTGGGAAAGTGCTTGAATGAGAAGTGTTGATTTACCTATACCTGGATCTCCACCAATTAAAACCACACCGCCTGGAACAAATCCACCTCCCAGCACACGATCAAATTCACTGATACAAGTCGTTCTTTTATAAACAGCTGACATTTTCACTTCATTTAGTTTTTTTAATTCTGAAGTTTGTGTCAAAGAGGCATATCGACTAGGCACGGAAGCTTCGATAATACTTTCTACCATCGTATTCCAAGTCATACAATGCGGGCATTGACCTTGCCATTTGGTTGATTGGCCGCCACATTCAGTACAAACGTACGCAATTTTATTTTTAGCCATGGATAATTTCTATAGGGACTCTCTTTGAAGCCGATATAGCGCAGAGCAATTCATAACCAACTGTGCCAGCTTTTTCTGCAACTTCATCAACAGGTATATGTTCTCCCCATAATTCAACATCACTTGAAATAGATGCTTGAGGTATGTTGGTGACATCAATATAGAGCATGTCCATCGACACCCTTCCTACGGTTAATGTTTTTTTTCCTTCTACATAAACAGGCGTGCCGGTTGGTGCATGCCGAGGATATCCATCTGCGTAGCCACATGCAACAACGGCGATTCGCATATCATTTTTAGCTTTAAAAGTTTCACCATACCCCACTGAATCATCTTTAGATAAATTTTGTATCGCAATAATTTTACTTTTTAATTGCATGACAGGTTTGATATTAAATGCGCTACTTTTTTGCCCCCTAATTGGCGATGCGCCATAAAGCATAATGCCGGGTCGAACCCAATCAAGATGTGTCTTTTTAAAATTCACAATAGATGCACTATTTGCAACTGAATGAGAAAAATTAAAATGCTGTGCGATATCATTAAAGACAGTCAATTGCCAATCTACGCCTTTCGGCTCATCTGCCGTTGCAAAATGAGTCATCAGTGTGATTGACTTAAAATGAGATTTGTTTTGTAAAGTTTTAAGAATTTCTTTTGCTTCGTTAGGATTAAAACCTAAACGATTCATGCCGGTATTAATCTTGAAGTGAATATCGATTGGATGATTAAGTTTTAATTTTTCAATCATTTGTAATTGATGAAGATTATGAACTACAAGATTAAAACGCATTTTTGCTGCAATAGAAATTTCGTAAGATTCAAATGCGCCTTCGAGTAATAAAATATCTTGCTCAAAACCATGCTCCCTTAAATCAATAGCCTCATTTAAAGCAAGCACTGCAAAACCATCACTCTCGCTTAATCCTTGCGCAACATTAATAAGGCCATGGCCATAGCCGTTAGCTTTTACTACGGACATGATTTTTGATTTAGGAGCTAATTGCTTAACAACAGCGAGGTTATGTCGCAGCGAGGCCTGATCAACAAATACCTTAAGAGGACGCATCTAGTTTATTCGTCGTAAGATTGAAAACCTGGATTAGCAAAGTTTTCAAAGCGTGTGTACTCGCCTAAAAATGTTAGCTTTACTCTTCCAATAGGGCCATTTCTTTGTTTTGCAATAATAATCTCTGCAACACCTTTGTCTGGTGTATCGGGGTTGTAGACTTCATCGCGGTAAATGAAAAGTATTAAATCGGCATCTTGCTCAATTGCACCTGATTCTCTTAGATCTGACATAACAGGTCGTTTATCAGGTCGCTGCTCAACGCTTCGATTAAGCTGAGACAATGCAACGACTGGCACATCTAGTTCCTTTGCTAGTGCTTTTAATGATCGTGACATTTCAGAAATTTCCGTTGCACGATTTTCACTTTGTCGACCACCAGGCGCTGACATTAATTGAAGGTAATCGATTACGATTAAACCTAATTTTCCGCACTGTCTTGAGAGCCTTCTAGCACGGGCTCTAATATCAAAAGAATTTAAAGCAGCCCCTTCATCAATATGAATAGGTGCCTCATTAAGCCTGCCTAAAGCATGTGTTAATCTTTCCCAATCATCATCCTCTAATCGTCCTGTTCTCATCTTGTGCTGATCTAAACGACCCACCGAACCTAAAAGACGCATCGTTAATTGGGTAGATGCCATTTCCATTGAAAATACGGCAACTGGCAGCCCTGTATCTAGGGCTACGTTCTCTGCCATATTAAGTGCCAATGAGGTCTTACCCATCGAAGGGCGGCCAGCTACGATCACAAGGTCACCAGGTTGCAGTCCTGAAGTCATAGCATCCAGGTCTGAAAATCCTGTCGGCACTCCAGTAACGTCGCTAGCACCGGCGGTAAATAAATCATCAATTCTTTGAGCTACCTGGGGCAAGAGCTCTTTAATATCCTTAAAGCCTGATTGGTCATGTTTTTCTTTTTCAGCAATTTGGAAAATCTTTGCCTCTGCTTCATCAAGAAGCTGCTGCGCATCTCGTCCTTGAGGTGCAAATGCGCTATCAGCAATATCAGACCCTACTTCAACTAAATGTCTCATAATTGAACGTTCGCGAACAATCTCCGCATATCGACGTATATTTGCAGAAGTTGGAGTATTCTGTGCCAAGGAGCCCAAATAGCTAATACCCCCTACCGTCACCAATTCTGCATTTTTTTCTAAGGATTCGGCAACAGTCACAATATCGGCTGGGCTATTTTGCTCAACGAGCTTAATAATATGTTGGTAAATTAAACGATGGTCTTGACGATAAAAATCATTTGGCGATAGAAGATCTGCGATTTTATCGAGCGCTTCATTTTCAATCAGCAAACCGCCCAATAAGGACTGCTCAGCCTCTATAGAATGAGGTGGTAATTTAAGGTTATTAAGAATGTCGTCGGCCATGGATTAATTATAACGGAATAAAAAAAGGCTGCTCTAGGCAGCCTTTAAAAAAATAGATTGCTTTTTATTAAGCAGGTTCACCAATCACGTCAATTGAAATATCAACTGTCACATCATGATGTAAAGCAATAGTCACTTGATGTTGGCCCACTGTTTTAAGTGGTCCGTTTGGCATGCGAATTTCAGCTTTCACAACCTTGATATTTTTAGCTGTTAGGCCTTCAGCAATATCTGTATTTGTGACCGAGCCAAAAAGTTTGCCATCAACACCTGATTTTTGCGTTACAGATAGAGTAAAGCCAGCAAGCGCTTTTGCTCTCTCTTTAGCTGCGTCAAGAAGCACCACTTGTTGCTTTTCAAGCTCAGCACGTTTTGCCTCAAACTCAGCCTTGTTTGAATCAGTTGCACGTTTAGCTTTACCTTGTGGAATTAAAAAATTTCGACCAAAGCCGTCCTTAACTTTAACAATGTCACCAAGGTTTCCTAAATTAGCTACTTTCTCTAATAAAATAACTTGCATCTTGTAATCTCCTTAGTGCTTATCAGTGTATGGTAAAAGCGCTAAAAAACGAGCGCGTTTCACCGCAATATTGAGTTGACGTTGATAAATGGCTTTAGTACCTGTAATACGCGCTGGAATAAGTTTTCCATTTTCAGTAATAAAGTCTTTTAATAAATCAACATCCTTGTAATCTACTTCTTTAATGCCTTCAGCACTAAATCTGCAGTAACGTCTTCTTTTGTACATTTCTCTAGCCATCATAAACTCCTATAGATATTCTATAAAATTAATATGGAAAATTAGCTGATTACTTTTTGCGCTTTTATTTCCAATAAACCCTTTTGTTTTAATTCTGTCGCCAATTTTTAAAGGTATCAATGCATCATTACCCATAATTTTTGCGCTTAACTCACAATTGATTGTCCGCTTTAAATTTGCCTCAATCTGCTCCGAGCTATGTTTTAACGTAAGATTAAGAGCTGGTATTCCTGCGGGTGTATAACGAACCGAGTCCACATGGCACACTTCCCCAGAAATCTCTAAACAATTCAATCTAGATTAAGCTACAGCAACCTCAGGTGCAGCGCGCTCATCTTTATCAAGCACTGATTTTGATTTTTCTTCTTTCATCATAATTGATGGTGCAGTCACGGCTGTTTTTGTGCTCATAATCAAATGACGTAACACGGCATCATTGAACTTAAATGCATGCTCTAATTCTGCAAGCGTTTCAATGTCGCATTCGATATTCATCAGCACATAATGCGCTTTATGAATTTTTTCAATCATGTAAGCAAGCTGTTTGCGACCCCAATCTTCGAGGCGGTGGAGCTTTCCACCTTTGGATGTGACTAGAGATCTGTAGCGTTCAATCATGCCAGGCACTTGTTCGCTTTGATCAGGATGTACGATAAATACTACTTCATAATGTCGCATATAAATCTCCTTATGGTTAAAAGCTTTCAGTGATGCAACTCACTGTAAAGCAAGGTAGAAAGATCAAGTATTATAGGTGTTTTTTAGATTAAATCAATGATTTTTAAAGGTCAATTCGGTCCTTAAGCCCTGCCCCGTAAAGCCTTTCTTTAAGAAATTTTGCCTCATCTCGAAGTTGAGCCGCTTTTTCGAAGTCTAAATTGCGAGCCGCTGTCTGCATCGTCTTTTCAATTTTTTGAATTTCTTTGGCCATCTGCTTTTCATTAAGATGGTCATAACGAGCTTCTTCTTTTTTGAGGGCTCGATTAAGGTCAGCCTCTGCCTTGTCAAAGGTGCCCTCAATGATATCTTTAATCTTTTTAATCACACCCACTGGCGTAATATTATTTTCCAGATTGAAAGCAATTTGCTTTTCGCGTCTTCGGTTGGTTTCATCAATTGCACTCTTCATACTTCTTGTGATCTTGTTACCATAGAAAATCACTTGCCCATTTAGATTTCGGGCTGCTCTTCCTGCTGTTTGAATAAGTGAACGTTCAGACCTTAAAAATCCCTCTTTATCTGCATCTAATACCGCTACTAATGACACCTCTGGGATATCTAAACCCTCTCTTAATAGATTGATACCCACTACAACGTCAAACTTACCTAACCTTAAGTCGCGAATAATTTCAACTCGTTCTACTGTATCAATATCTGAATGAAGATAACGCACCTTAATTTGATGCTCAGTTAAATAATCAGTTAAATCTTCAGCCATGCGCTTAGTTAAAGTAGTCGCCAATACTCTTTCATTTTTTTCAACACGAAGATTGATCTCGCTCAATAAATCATCCACTTGGGTATCTGCAGGTTTCACAGTAATTTCAGGGTCAATGAGTCCAGTAGGTCTTGCTACCTGTTCTACAATTTGCTCTGTATGAGCAGCCTCATAGTCTGCTGGTGTTGCAGATACAAAAATACACTGGCGCATCGTTTTTTCAAATTCTTCGAACTTTAAAGGTCGATTGTCTAGCGCTGAAGGTAATCTGAAACCATACCCCACTAAATTTTCTTTTCTTGCACGATCTCCTTTATACATGCCACCCACCTGAGGCACGGTGACATGACTTTCATCAATAATCATTAAGGCATCTTTAGGTAAATACTCAATTAAAGTTGGAGGTGGATCGCCAGGATTTCTTCCTGACAAATGTCTCGAATAATTTTCAATGCCTTTGCAGAAACCTATTTCATTTAACATCTCAATATCAAAACGAGTGCGCTGTTCAATTCTTTGTGCCTCAACTAATTTATTAGCCTTAACAAAATAATCAGAACGCTCCCTTAATTCATATTTTATTTTTTCGATAGCTCTCACTACTGTGTCTCGAGGCGTCACATAATGACTCGAGGGATACACGGTAAAATGTTTAACTTTTTTGTACATTTGTCCTGTGAGGGGATCAAAGAGCGTAATGGATTCAATGAGGTCATCAAACAAAGTCACTCTAATTGCAGTTTCTGAATTTTCAGCAGGAAATATATCAATTGTATCGCCTCTGACTCTAAAAGCACCACGTGAAAAGTCAAAATCATTTCGATCATATTGCATGGACACTAACCGCAAAATAATATTACGTTGTAATAATTTTTCACCTTGTACAAGTTGCATGACCATGCCCTGATAATCTACAGGGTCTCCAATACCGTAGATTGCGGATACTGTCGCTACAATAATACTATCGTCACGCTCAAGGAGCGCCTTAGTTGCAGATAGGCGCATCTGCTCGATATGCTCATTAATACTCGAATCTTTTTCAATAAAAAGATCTCGCGCAGGCACATAAGCTTCTGGTTGATAATAATCGTAATAAGATACAAAATATTCCACTGCATTATGTGGAAAAAACTCTCTAAATTCTGAGTAAAGTTGTGCAGCTAATGTTTTGTTAGGTGCCATAACAATGGCCGGCTTACCTATTCTTGCAATGACATTTGCGATCGTAAATGTTTTACCTGAGCCTGTAACGCCTAAAAGTGTTTGAAATTTCTTTCCATCTACAATGCCTTTTGTTAAAAGATCAATAGCCTGGGGCTGATCCCCAGCAGGAGAAAATGGTTGAAATAACTTATAGGGACTATTTGGGAATGTAAGTAACAAGATAGTGATATTCTACTTAAAAAAAGATTTAGAAAAGAAAATATGTGAAAACTAATAAGAACTTTTAATGCAGCATCCAGTCATTTAATTTTATACTTTTTAAATTCATCTTATGAACCCATTCTTTAAATTTATATCCTTTATCCTCGTCAGCGCCTTTTTCTATTCGGGAAATGCATGGTCATTAGATAAAGATCAATTAATGAGTTCATTTTTTAGCGTTGTCATGATTAGGGGTTATAACGATGCAGGAGGTCTTGCTTACGGATCAGGTGTTGTGGTGGGTGATAATCAGGTGATAACTAATTGTCATGTACTAAGAAAAACAAAACAACCTTGGGTATCTCAAGGAGAAGAAACCTACTCAGCAATAAGTGTAAAAGTAGATCATTGGCATGATTTGTGTTTAGTCACTACTTTTGGTATGACCAATAAACCAGCTTTAATAGGTAAAAGTACTGATCTGAAAAAAGGTCAAGGAGTTATTGCTATTGGGCACTCGAGTGGCGCTCCTGTGGCCTTAACTTCAGCAGGCGTTGTAAAATCGACCTACGATCTAGATCAAGGCAAAGTTATTCTAAGTACAGCCCAATTTAGAATGGGTGCCTCTGGAAGCGGCTTATTTGATACAGCAGGAAGGCTTGTCGGTATTAACACCTTTAAAACCTCCGGAAAAAATTCTTTTTACTATGCCCTCCCCATTGAATGGCTAAATGTGCTCAAAAATAAACCGACTGAAACTACCTTTCCAGTTGTCGGTAAAGCCTTATGGGAAGAGGAAGAGGATAAAAAACCACTCTTCCTTCAAATAGCAATTCCAACTATTAAAGAAGACTGGAAAAAACTATTAAATATATCTTTAGAGTGGACAAAAAAAGAAAATAATAATGCCGAAGCCTGGTTCGAGCTTGGTTTGGCAAATGAGAATCTTAATGACCTAAGCGCAGCTGAAAAAGCATATCGCCGATCAGTCTTGCTAGATGACCAAAATACAGATGCACTTTTGAGGTTGGGTTTCATTGCCAAATCTAAAGACGATAAGAAGGAAATCAAGATGATTCAAGAAAAAATTTCTAAAATCAATCCTGAGCTACTTGATTACTATTACAAGCTCGTTGGGTGCTCTAAGACTTGTGAATAGATTAAAAGTCTATTTCAACTCAACTTCTTTTTGCGTAAAATAGGGGTATACATTAATCACCCTTGGATTAAAATTGTCTTCCATCAAATTATCTGAATGTGTCGGACGTATCAAAGAATCTCCAACGCTTGCTATTACGGCAAAAGCTGCTCGCTATAAATCAGAAGGCAAGGATATTATTGGACTTGCAGCTGGTGAACCTGATTTTGATACACCCCAACATATTAAAGACGCTGCAAAAAAAGCAATCGACAATGGTTTCACTAAATACACACCAGTTTCAGGTATTCCTTCATTAAAAAAAGCAATTATTGAAAAGTTTAAGCGCGACAACAATCTCGACTACGCGCTTAACGAAGTTATCGTTAGTGTAGGCGGTAAACAATGTATTTTTAATTTTTGTCTTGCAGTTTTAAACTCTGGTGATGAAGTTATTATTCCAGCACCTTACTGGGTATCTTATGCAGATATAGCTTTAGTTTCTGATGCAAAACCGATCATAGTTGAATGTGGTATTGAACAAAAATTTAAAATGACCGCATCACAACTTGGAAAAGCAATTACACCGAAAACAAAATTGGTAATTTTAAATTCACCTTCAAATCCAACAGGGGCTGTTTATTCAAAAGAAGAATTGATATCACTTGCTGACGTTCTTATTAAACACCCTAATATTTTAATTGGCACTGATGATATGTACGAACATGTCAAATTAAAAGATATGCCCTTCTATAATATTCTAAATGTAAGCCCAGCATTAAAAGATCGATGTGTGGTTATGAATGGTATATCTAAAGCATATTCGATGACTGGCTGGCGCATAGGTTACGCAGCGGGGCCTAGTTATATTATTAAAGCCATGGAAATACTTCAATCACAATCGACTTCTAATCCTACCTCAATTTCCCAGGTTGCTGCCGAAGCTGCTCTTTCAGGAAATCAGGCCTGTATGGATCTTATGATTAAGGCCTTTAGAGAAAGACATGCTTATGTTATAAAAAGCTTTAATGAAATCCCCGGTTTATCTTGCATTGAAGCTGAAGGCGCATTCTATGCTTTCCCTGACGCAAGAAAAGCCATCGAACATTTATTTAATAAAAAGGTTTTGAAAGAAAAAACGGATCTTGCTTTGGCTGACTACTTATTAGAAAAAGAAGGTGTTGCGGTAGTGCCCGGATCTGCATTTGGTTTAAATGGTTTTTTTAGAATTTCATTTGCAACTTCTATGGAAAATCTTATCGAGGCAATGGCAAGAATAAAGCGTGCAATTTCAATCTAAAATTAAAGATTTTAAGATATAATTTCATAATTCCCCGATAGCTCAGCTGGTAGAGCAACGGACTGTTAATCCGTGTGTCCCTGGTTCGAGCCCAGGTCGGGGAGCCATTTTTTACAAAATTTATTTTTTATTTGTAATTACTACCGATTAAAAAATACTACTTCTTAAAAATTCAAAAAACTATCTTTTAAAAAAATGGAATTTAAATATGGAAGTAATACATTTCAAAGTTAAAGGTGGTAATTTTGGTGACAATTTAAACGACTATATTTGGCAACTTTTATTGCCAAATATCCAAGACCTTCCATCAAATGAAGCAATTTTAGGAATAGGAACTCTTCAAGATAAACGTATTGCATCAAATATAGAGAAAATTCATGTTTTTGGATCTGGCGCCTTAAATAGCAACCCTAAAGATTGGCTAAAAAGACATAATTTTGAATTTCATTTTGTTCGGGGCCCATTAACAGCCAAACAATGGGGATGCAGCGAAAAATCATTAATAGATGGTGCTGCATTAATGCTTCATACTAATTTAAAAAATATCGCTTTAAGAAAAAGTAAGAAAATTGGATATATTCCACATCATACATCAGACCAGCAAGCTGATTACAATACTATATCTAGTTATGCAAATATGGAATATATTTCAACAAGAGGGTTTGAAATTGAGAAATTCATTTCACAAGTCAAGTCTTGTGACTTTATAATTACCGAGGCTCTCCATGGAGCAATCATTGCAGACTTATTCAGAAAACCATGGCTTCCAGTCTCAAGTGGTTATCACATATATTCATTCAAATGGGATGACTGGTGCAAATCTATTGATGTAAATTACTCTCCACAATACACAGATCGAATTATAACTAGAGGAATAAAGCCGATAGTACGTTTTGAAAATATATTTAAACGAAGTCTTTCTTTCATGAATATTGGAAAAGAGCGGTGGGAATCAAAAAGAATTTTATACGACAAGAAAGAAAAAGAGAGATTAATCGCTGAACAACTTGTTAAAATTAAAAACAATGGGAATTGGATTCTTTCTAATGACAAAAAAATAGATGAATTAGTTAATAGGTCAGGGGAAATTTTTTTTGACTTCAAAAGAAAGATATCGTAACAAAATCTAAAAGTAAATTAACTTATCTTTTCTCAAGAAAGCTAGGTTGTTAGAGCTACTAACAGTTGATCTTTTTCTTACTTTACATAAGTCTGCCTTGCAAATTAATACATACCATCTTAAAAGTCTTTTTCTGAAATACATAAGGAGATTGCCCATACGAAAAATTATAATTGATGGGACTTTTTACCATATTTAAATAAGACATATTTAGCAATTTCAAATTGCAGGTCAGGATTTTCGAATAATTTTGCATGTGCATTTGCATTCGCAATAATTTTTTTAGCTTTATCTGGATGCTTTATATAATATTCAAATAATTTCTTTATATTTGAAAAATCCTTGTTTATTTCAACATAGTGAACACCTGGTTTCAAAAGACCCTCCATAAACCAAGACTCATATTTAGGTCTTTGCATAAAACATAATGAGTTAGAACTTAATATCCATCTAAGATTTGAAGCAATATCATTTCCCTCCACAGAAAAAATAAACTTATATTTAAAGTGATCTTTAATAGACATCCAGGGCTTTGAGTAAATACTTCTAAATCTGCCAGTACATCCAACATCACAAAAATCTAAACTTGCTGTAGCAGCTAAAAAATCTTTTCTCCATTTTTTATAGGCAGCACCCCTCCATACTATCTTTGATATTTTTTCGTCATAACAAAAATTGTCAATATGCATTTTAAAATGCCTCCGCCTATTTAATGGTAATAGCACACAATTTTTATTTCTTACATCAATAAGCCTATTTTTAACCAAGGTAGGTGTATTCGGTAGCTTATGAAAATCAGATAAATCGTAGTGAAATTTAAATGAAGTGGGGAAGTTTATGAGTAGGTTATAAAAATCATAAAACCTTGCAGAATTATTCTTAAGCTTAGAAGCATCAGAAAGTATTATCCCATTTTTAATAATGAAACTTGATTTGATTTTGTTGTAATAATTAATCTGGCTTGAGTAAAGTTTAGCAAATTCTATACTATGTTGAAAATAGGGAAGCAAACCAAATTTTAGTTGAATTCGACTAAAAAATAAAAAACTAATATGGGAGAAAATCTTCAAGGAAACTCATCTTCATCTTTTTATGGTTGATTATAATAACTCTTAAGTTCTATTGCTTTTATATATTTATAGAAAGTTGTTTCCATATTCATAAAAGCAATAATTAATCCGATTTTGCCGTCAAGAAATCCAAATCTTAAAAAATAGGTTTTAAAAAATGCCCAGAAAGAATGACAAAAAGCTGAAGCAAGGGTTATTTTTTTTTCTGTATATATCAAATCTCTCGCTGATGCAGAAGAGTATCTATGGATTTTGTCTGTAACATCGTCTAAATTTCTATAACTATAATGTAGTAAGGGACCATTAATTTTATTTAAAAAACCTTCAAAAATAACTTTCTCATGAACCTGATCATTAGTAAAAGCTGATCCTTTTTTTGGAAATAGCCTTATTACATAATCATCTTGCCAACCACTATATTTTACTTGCTGATTACAAAAAAAATTAATCCTTTCGATATAAAAAGCTAAGCCCATAGGATTCAATCTCACAACTCTCTTAATTTCCTTAGCAAGACTTTTTGAAACAACTTCGTCGGAATCTATAGATAAAATCCACTGGTTTTTGGCGAGCGAAAGTGCCTTATTTTTTTGGGCACCAAAACCTGGCCAATTCAACGATTTTTTGACTACGGAGTTAAATGACTTACAAATTTTGACGGTACGATCGCTGCTGTTTGAATCAATTACTATTATTTCATTTGCCCAAGTAACAGATTCCAAGGTTTTTTTTATCGAATGCTCGGAATTCTTAGTGATTATAATTACCGAAATTGGTACATGTTTTTTGATGTTTTTATAATTTTTTTTAGGCATAATAATTACGTAAATTTAAGCCCTTCATTTTTTAATTTTTAAATAGGTAAATAGTAATTCAATCATTCAGGTAAGATCTAAGCTCGCCAAATCTTCTTTATTGTCTTTATATCTTTTAAACATATTTTAATTTACGTTTTTTTAGCATAGCTGCAGTTATAAAATTTTGGTTTTCTAACCACAAGAATTAGAGAATATAAGTTTTACGTTACAGTTTATATATACTAATCAGAAAATCAACATTGCATGTAACAAAAAGGTGCAAAATTGGATTTTAGTTCTATAAACTTTATTAGGTGGCATTTATTAGCAGGCTCGAAATTGTGGAGAGATAAGCCTATCTCGATTTCTTTTTTTAAGCATCTAATTAAAATATTTGTATTATATCGACCCAGTTGTCGAACAAAAATCTTATAGGAATTTACCTAATTTTCATTATAAGCTTTATAGGTTTTCAACCTCTTTAGGTTAATCTTACATTACAAATAATACATCTTTACCTAAAAAATCTCATAAAATATTGCTGACCCTATTTGGCTTAGATTTTTGTATAATGTTTGGTATCCTTCCGAATTTTTAAAAATTGCCATTATTCTTGAGTATTTATGAAAAAAACTGATTGCATTCTTATTGGTGGTGGAATTATGAGCATAACTCTTGCCAAGTTACTGCAAGAAATTGACTCAAGTATCAACGTCACAATCTATGAAAAACTTTCTTCTTGTGCTCTAGAGAGTACACAATCGATTAATAATGCTGGAACAGGGCATGCTGGCTTTTGCGAGTTAAACTATACTAATTTTGACAATCATAATGAAGTTAATATAGATAAAGCACGAAAAATTAATGGGGAATTTGAAGTTTCACTTCAATTTTGGAGTTTTTTAGCAAGAAAGTATAAGAGCTTTAAGCCAAAATCATTTATTACCCAAGTCCCCCACATAAGCTTTGTCAAAGGTGATAAGAATATATCTTTTTTAAAGAAAAGATATGAAGCTTTAACTAAAACTCTTCCGTTCAAGGAGATGCAATTCTCTAGAAGAAGAGAAACCATTAAACAGTGGGCTCCCCTCGTAGCCGAAGACTTTAAAGATAATATTGCAATGACAAGGGTTGATCTCGGAAGTGATATTGACTTTGAATCGCTTAGCGTGCAAATGCTAAAGATTTTGTCAACAAGTAAAAATTTTTCTCTTCATACTCATCATGAAGTTAAAGCCATGTCTCAAAAAAATGATAAAACCTGGGATATAAAAATCTATAACTCAAAAAACAAAGCAACAATTTTGATTAATGCCAATTTTATTTTTATCGGTGCTGGTGGGTCATCAATCCAACTTCTTCAAAAAAGTAATATTAAAAATCAAATCGGCTATGCATGCTTTCCCATCAATGGTGAATGGTTGATATGCAAGAAATCATCTATTACAAAAAAACACTTTTCTAAGGTTTATGGCTTAGCAGGCCCTAAAGCACCTCCAATGTCAGCGCCTCATTTAGACTTAAGGATTATTAATGGTAAAAGACAGCTTATGTTTGGTCCATTCGCAAGCTTCACATTTAAATTTTTGAAAACGGGCTCGTATTTGGATTTATTGAAATCAATTCGTATCCACAATATTTTGCCAATGTTACATGTATTTATTTGCAATCTAAATCTTCTAATTTATCTAATTAAGGAGTCTGCTAGTTCATACAAAGATAAAATGAATGCATTGAAAGAGTTTTATCCTTTAGCTAACGAAAAAGATTGGAAGCTTGCATCAGCTGGAAAGAGAGTTCAGATCATCAAGCCTTATAAAAAAATTGGCGGTAAATTAGAATTTGGAACAGAGGTAGTTTGGTCAGACGACTCATCTCTAGCCGCCCTTTTAGGCGCCTCTCCGGGAGCCTCAACATCTGTTTATTCAATGTTAAATGTGATTGAAAAAAGCTTTAAGGGAAGTATAAACTCTAAAGTTTGGAAGAATAAAATTGAAAAGATGGTGCCATCATACAATCAAGATTTAAGTAAGCAGCCATCTTTGTTCAATAAAACTCGACGATCTACTTATAAAACACTTGGATTTAAGATTTAAAACGTTGTCGTCTAATTTCTGACAATACAATCCCGCTTGCAACACTCACATTTAGACTTTCCACAGCGCCTAGCATAGGTATTTTAATTAATAAGTCACACACATCGCGAGTGAGTCTCCTTAAGCCACTTCCTTCTGAGCCTAAAACGACAGCAATGGGGCCGCTTAAAGTTGATTGATAAAGTGATTCAGCGCCATCTTCCGCTGTTCCTACCACAAGCACACCTTGCTCTTTGAGTTGACGTATGGTTCTCGCTAGATTGGTTACCACAATGAAGGGTAGTGATTCAGCTGCGCCTGAAGCGACCTTTCTCACAGTCGCATTTAATCCCACTGCTCGATCTTTCGGGGCTATAACAGCATGCACGCCCATACCATCTGCAACACGCAAACATGCGCCTAAATTATGAGGGTCTTCTACGCCATCTAGTATTAGGAAAAATGCGGGTTCTTTAAGATCGCCCTCTAGAATATCCTCAACCGTCTTATAAGGAATTACTAAAGGGATAATTTTAGCTACTACACCCTGATGTTTTGCTTGCGAAGCAATGCCATCTAATCTTGCACGATCAACCATAAGTATTCGAATATTATTTTCTTTAGCCAACTCAACAATTTCTTTAGCTCTTGGATCATTACGATCACTGTCCAAATAAATCTCTTGTATGCTTCTTGAAGACTGCCTTAAGTGACTGATAATAGGATGAAAACCAAAAATAATCTGACTTTGAGACATATTATTTTGCTCTTGTCTTCTTTTTACTTCTCGGTTGTCCAGATAACTTTGACCCACTTTTATGCTTGGCAGAATGAACTTTCTTTTTATGCGCGGCTTTCTCTTTAAAGAAATTTTTTGGTTTTCTATCTTTTAATGGGGACTTTTGAACTTCTTGATGACTTTCAAGGCTAAAGTCAATTTTGCTAAGTTCCAAATCGACGCGAACTAATTTTACTTTTAATCGATCTCCCAACCGATAAACGACATGAGATCTTTCTCCGACCATGGCATGCCTTGCTTTGTCATAAGTAAAATAATCGTTACCTAATTCTGTGACATGCAACAAACCTTCAATATAAATGCCATCAATCGACACAAATAAACCAAAACTTGTTACACCTGCAACAGTGCCTTCGTATATCTCTCCAATTTTATCTTGCATGTAATAACACTTAAGCCATGATGAAACATCACGCGTAGCATCATCAGCTCTTCTTTCTGTCATTGAACAATGTTGGCCAAAAGCATGCCAATTTGAAGCAGGCATTGTCTTTTTTTGTAAAGTAGCTTTAATGGCACGATGAATTAAAAGGTCAGGATATCGACGTATCGGAGAAGTAAAATGTGCATAGGCTTCATAAGCTAAACCAAAGTGGCCATTATTATCTGGGCTATATACAGCCTGTTGCATCGACCTTAATAAAACTGTTTGTAATAAATGTTCGTCTGGCCGGCCTTTAATTTTTTCAATTAACGCAGCATAATCTTTAATTGATGGCTTACTACCACCAGTTAACATAAATCCAAATTCAGCCAAAAATATTTGTAAATTTTCTAAGCGCTCTTCGGTTGGGCCTTCGTGAGTTCTATAAAGCGCTGGATGTTCATGTTCAATTAAGAAATTAGCTGCACATACATTTGCAGCTAACATGCACTCCTCAATAAGACGATGTGCTTCATTTCGAATCACAGGCTCAATACGATCAATTTTTCCTTGATCATTAAAAATCATAATGGTTTCAGAGGAGTCAAATTCAATGGCACCTCTTATATGCCTTTGCTTGGTAAGTATTCTATACACCGACTCAAGATTTTTAATGTGTGGAATAATAGATTTATATTTTTCTGTCAGCTCAGGTGATGTCTCTTTCAGTAATGTACTTACATCCGTATAAGTCATACGAGCTTTTGACTCCATAACCGACGGATAAAATTTATAAGAAATAACTTTTCCATGGTCATCAATGATCATGTCACAAACCATACATAATCGATCGACATGCGGATTAAGTGAGCATAGGCCATTTGATAAAGCTTCAGGCAACATTGGAATGACTCTTCTTGGAAAATAAACTGAATTGCCTCTATCAAAAGCTTCTTTGTCTAAAGTATTATCGGGTTGCACATAAAAACTTACATCAGCAATAGCAACAATTAAACGCCAATTTTTATTGATACTTTCCGCATAGACTGCATCATCAAAATCTCTTGCAGTTTCTCCATCAATAGTAATAAGAGGTAAATCACGCAAATCGATTCTTCCCTTAAAATCTTTTTCTAATACTTTTTTAGAAAAAGATTCCGCAATGCGAACTGTCTCTTCTGAAAAATTGTAAGGAAGTTGATGTTTTCTTAAGGCAATCTCAATTTCCATACCGCTATCTGCATAATTACCAAGAATTTGAACTACCTTGCCCATAGGCCTAGATTTGAATGAAGGTTGAGCAGTAATTTCAATGACAACAATTTGCCCAGGTTTGGCTCCCATATCAAGATGATAAGGAATGAGAAAGTCTTGATTAATTCTCTTATCTTCAGCTGCAACGATCGTAACGCCCTGCCCTTGAACCACCCTCCCCACTAAAGTTTCATTCTTTCTTTCAAGAATCTCAATCACTTTACCTTCAGGACGACCTTTTCTATCTTGTCCTATGGTTTGAACCATCACGCGATCGTTATGAAGGACTTGCATCATTTCTCTAGAAGACAAGAAAATATCATCGCCTCCTTGGTCTGGAATAAGGAAGCCAAATCCATCTGCATGGCCTTGTATGCGTCCTGGAATAAGATTTAACTTTTCAGAAATACAAAAATCGTCTTTTCGATTTCGCATAATCTGGCCTTGTCTTTCCATGGCTCTAATACGCTTATTAAATGCTTCGGATTCGTCATCAGCAATTTCAAGTAATTCATTCAGCTTTGAAATTGAAAGAGGAACGCCCTGATCAGCCATGATCTTTAATATTAATTCTCGACTAGGGAGAGGTTTTTCATAAAACATAGCCTCACGTTCTTTTTGAGGATCATCTTGTCTTATAGATTTATTTTTTTTACTCATATGTGTGTCATTGTGACATTAAATTAAGAAAACATAAGATGCTTTTAATCCAAAGCATACAAATGTGGAAGATTTCGACCCAAACCCTTGCAATCTAAGCCGTATCCGAATACAAAACGATTAGGCACTTTAAGGCCTATAAAATTTGGAGAGTAAGATTTTTCTTTTGCTATCTCTTTATCAAATAACACAGCGGTATAGACAGCCTTAGCTTTCATTGCTTCGCATGTAGCAACAATTTCTCTAAGTGTAATGCCTTGATCCAAGATATCGTCAAGAATCAAAACCGTCTTCCCTTCAATATCTATTGGCGGCTTTACAAGCCAATGAATTGGACCGCCAGTCAAAGAGGCTGCATAACGCGTTGCATGAATGTAGCTATATTGAACATTCTTTTCTAGCCGAGGTAAAAGTTGTCCTGCAAAAATTAATGCGCCATTCATTACACATAAAACATAAAGATCATCAGTTTTAATTGTTTGATTGGCTTGATCTGCAATATTCTGAATTACTGTTTTTATTTCAATTTCTGAATAGATGACAGAAGATTTACGAATTAATGCTTGAATGGTATCCATCAACGAATAAACTGCATCATGATGCTGATTTTAGAAATTCTGTGAATTCTTTTCCGATTTCTGGATGTTTTTTTGAAAATTCAATATTGGCTTTTATGAAACCCAATTTGTCACCGCAATCATAACGCTTACCTTCAAATAAATATGCGAAGATAGCTTGCTGACCAAGCAACATTTGTATAGCGTCAGTGAGCTGGATCTCTCCACCCTTCCCAGGTTTAATTTTTTCTAAACAATCAAAAATTTCCGGATTAAATACATAGCGACCAATGACGCCTAAAGTGGATGGGGCATCTATTGGCTGAGGTTTTTCTACAATTGAATTAATTTTAAATAAATTATTTTTAGAGTCTCCAACATCGACGATGCCATATTGCACCGTTTTTTCTTTCGGGATGTCTTCAATGGCAATGACTGATGATTGTTCTTTTTGATGCTGCAAGATTAATTGTTTTAAAACTGGCGTATGAGCATCAGTTAAATCGTCAGCCAATAAAACAGCGAATGGCTCATCATTAATAATTGTTTTTGCTTGAAGAACGGCATGACCTAAACCTAAAGGTTCTGATTGCCTGGTATAGATACATTTCACATGAGAAGGAATAATGGATCGAATAGACTCCAATAAAAGGTTTTTATTGGATGCAATAAGGCTAGCTTCAAGCTCAACATTCTTATCAAAATGATCTTCAATAGATCTTTTGTTGCGACCAGTCACAAAAATAAGCTCAGTAATGCCTGATTGAATTGCCTCTTCGACTGCATATTGAATTAAAGGTTTATCCACAATAGGAAGCATCTCTTTTGGGTTAGCCTTTGTTGCAGGTAAAAAGCGCGTACCGAGACCTGCTACTGGGAATACAGCTTTTTTAATCGCTTTCATAGGAATAACATCACTTTCATAGGCTTTTATTTTTTAATATTTAACTTTAAATTTTATGCATAAGTAGCTGTATTAATTATAAAATTTAATTCCACTTATTCTTCTCTTCATCATCTAACTTTTTAGCCTCCACCCAGTATGATTTTTGGTTGGTAATCTCTTTTTTCCAAAAAGGGGCATCCGTTTTTAGAAAATCGATAATAAAATGACAGGCCTCAAACGCCTCTTTTCGGTGTTTTGAAAATACAATAATACCAACAATAGGCTCACCTACTTTCAATTTGCCATATCGATGCACAATATAAACATCATCTAAATTCCATCGTTGAGATGCTAATAATTCAATATCTAATAATGCTTTTTCAGTCATACCAGGATAGTGCTCCAATTCAAGCACGTCCAACTTATCTTGCTCAAGGTCAAAATCTCTCACATAACCTTCAAAGGTAACTGAAGCACCACTATTATGTAGTTTTTTTAGTTTTTGGGCGATGGTGTATAAATCAAATAAGCCTTCTTGAATATGCACTGTCATAATCAACCACCTGTGATAGGTGGGAAAAAGGCAACTTCATCATTGGCTCTAATCGCGTGACCATCTTCTACTATTTCCTGATTGACTGCCATTCTGATTGAAGAAACCTCACTAAAGGTAGTATGCCAAACACTACCCCTACTTTTTAAAAAATCTACTAAGTCAGCGACTGTTTCAATACTGCTCACGAGATCTATTTCTTCTCGATCAACACCAAGCGCTTCTCTCACTTTTGCAAAATAAAATAACTTAACTCTCATCTTTATTTTGCTCTTCTTGTTTTGCAAGCATTTCTTCTTCGAATTCTAATAGCGCATTCGGATCATCTTTCAATTCCACGCGTTCAATTTGAGAAAAGCGTCTAGATATTTTTTGACTTGTGACATGAACATCTTGAGCGTGCTCATGAGCCTGCCTGATGTTGTCAGCTAATTTTTTCATACGCATATCAAATCGCTCAAATTCCTGCCCAAGTCTTCCAAGCTCCGCTTTAATGATATGGACTTGTTTACGCGTTTCAACATCCTTTAATACAGCTCTTGCAGTATTCAGCACAGCCATAAGTGTTGTAGGGGACACAAGCCATACTCTTTGACTCATTGCCTCCTCTATCAAATCAGAATGGTAAGCATGGATCTCCGCAAAAACGGCCTCAGCAGGAATAAACATGACCGCGCCATCGGACGTCTCATTAGAAATAATATATTTACTCGCTATATCATGAATATGTTTTTTGATATCAAGCTTAAACTGCTTTTGCGCATTTTTAATTTCATCTGGCGGTAAGCTGGTATCCAGCATTCTTCTATAGCTTTCCAATGGAAATTTAGAATCAATTGCAACACTGCCTGTTGGTTCAGGTAAAAATAGAACGCAATCCGCT
This sequence comes from Candidatus Methylopumilus planktonicus, assembly GCF_006364715.1. Taxonomy (NCBI): domain Bacteria; kingdom Pseudomonadati; phylum Pseudomonadota; class Betaproteobacteria; order Nitrosomonadales; family Methylophilaceae; genus Candidatus Methylopumilus; species Candidatus Methylopumilus planktonicus. The sequence goes on along the minus strand of NZ_CP040984.1, from coordinate 620,895 downwards.
CGATTGCCATTCGATAATGTATGTTGCAATGAAAATGCGTCGGGTGGTAACGCATTGCGAACAAGACCTTCAAGCTGCACTTCACCAAATGCCCCTCTAGATTTTTTATCGCCAAGCAACTCCTGAAAACTCACAATATTGCTGGTGAGGCCATCGATCTTTTTTTGCGCCTCATCAATCGTAGAGAGTTGTTTCATCACGCGATCGAATGTATCGTTAGTTTTTTTAAAGCCCTCTTCCAAACTTTCTTTAACCTTGCTATCAATATCTTGTAACCTCATATTAAGCAAATTTTTCAATTGGTTGGTGGCGTTATCCATGGTGTCACGAATAATTTCTCCTTGTATCTTTCCTTGTTCTGAAAGTGTCACGTTAAGACGATCGGTCAACTTATTTAAACTATCGTTCAAACCTACAATCATTTCCCGATGTTTTTCTTCAAGCGCCTTTAATGTCCCCGCTTCAGGAGATTGGTTTTGAAAGCGCCATAACAAATAGGCAGCTAGACCACACAAGAGAACGAGAAGAATCAGAATTAAATTAAGCATACATCGATTATAACGGATGTTTTTTTAAGGTTTTTATATGATTAGCCATATTAAAAATCATGTATTTCTGTCATCGGAAAACGCGCTTTTAATTTACCGAATTCTCCTTCAGGAAGCCTTATCGAAAGACTTACTTTTTCATCAAAAACTTTATCTAAAATACTTCCATTCATTGAATAAATTACATGAGTATAATTATCTAAATCATTGTAATTTATAGTTAATTTAAATTTAATATATTCTACATATGGCTCGATGACGGAATGAGCTAAAGCAAGCTTTCCTGTACCACCATAAGCTCTTGTGAGGCCACCTGTGCCTAAATTAATGCCGCCATAATAACGAATTACGCCAATTCCTCCACTCACAATTTGGTGAGCATCGATCAACTGCAATAGAGGTTTACCAGCTGTGCCTGAGGGCTCCCCCGCATCAGAATAATAAGGCTCAAATCCATGGTCTGTTTTGAGTTGGTAAGCGAAAGCTAAGTGACTTCCATGGGGATGTTCTTTAGCGATGGATTGTAGGGTACGCAAAATATCATGTTTTGTTTCACCTATGAAGGTATATCCAATAAACCTAGACTTTTGAATCGTTTGTTCTTGTGTTGCAGTACTTTTAAAACAATTCATTCCCTCAATTCAATCCTTCGATAAGACCTTGTGCATTTACAGTTATATTTTCACTTGCGGGGACTTTAGGAAGGCCTGGGATCGTCATAAGATCCCCACAGATCGCCACTACAAAACCAGCACCTCTTGATAGTCTTAATTCTCTTATCATGAGCGTATGATTTTCAGGTGCACCATGTGCCTTAGGATCGCTTGAAAACGAAAAAGGCGTCTTAGCAATGCAGACAGGAAAGTTTGAATAGTTTTTTTCAAGCAATAATAGTTTTTGTAAGGCGCTTTCAGAAAACTCAACTTCTTTTGCACGATATAATTTTAAAGCGATTGTAGTAATTTTTTCTTTTAAACTTAAATGATCTTCATATAAAAATTTACAAGATTTAGGTTTTGCTAATTTTTCTAAAACAGCATTAGCTAAATCCTTAGCCCCTATAGCGCCATCCGACCAATGCGAACAAAGGATTGCTTTAAATCCTAACTTATCTATTGCGCTCTGAAGCCATGTCATTTCTTTTTCTGTATCAGAATTAAATTTATTGATTGAAACTACGACATCAAGTCCAAAATGTTGTGAGCAATTTTCGATATGACGCTTTAAGTTATTAAACCCAAGTTCGAGTGCTTTTAAGTTTTCATGATTTAATTCAGGAACGCTGATACCACCATGAAATTTGAGTGCACGAATGGTCGCGACTAAGACAATAATGTCAGGCTTGATACCCGACTGTCTACATTTGATATCAATGAATTTTTCAGCGCCTAGGTCTGCACCAAAGCCTGCTTCTGTCACCACATAATCAGCTAACTTCAATGCCGTTTTTGTGGCGATGACTGAATTACATCCATGCGCAATGTTAGCAAATGGACCGCCATGAATAAAAGCTGGTGTCCCATGCAATGTTTGAACCAGATTAGGTTGAAAAGCATCTTTCAATAAGGCTATCATTGCGCCTTCTGCTTTTAAGTCCTTTGCACAAACAGATACGCCATCTTTTCTTTTTGCAACTTCAATCTCTCCTAGTCGATATTGAAGATCTTCTAATGACTCTGCTAAACAAAGAATGGCCATTACTTCACTTGCACTTGTAATATCGAACCCTGTATCTCGATGATTTTGCCCAAGCTTTAATTCGACATGTCTTAAAGCACGGTCATTCATATCAAGGCATCGCTTAAAAGAAATTTGGTTAGTATCAATATTGAGTGCATTGCCGTGATGTATATGATTGTCAATCAAAGCTGCTAAAAGATTATTAGCAGATGTAATAGCATGAAAGTCGCCTGTGAAATGTAAATTTATATTATCCATAGGTGCCACTTGCGCATAACCGCCGCCTGTTGCACCCCCTTTCATTCCAAAGACAGGGCCTAAAGAAGGTTCGCGAAGACACGCGACTGATTTTTTACCAATTAAAAAAAGTGCATCAGCCAAACCAATCGTGGTGGTTGTTTTTCCTTCGCCGGCAGGAGTAGGACTCATGGCAGAAACTAGAATTAATTTAGCTGTCTTGGGTTCTTTTAAGGTGTTTATGAAAGAAGGTTTTAATTTAGCTTGATACGGGCCATAGAAATTTAAGTCGTCTGTTTTGATATCAAGTGACTTGACTATTTCATTAATCGACTTTAATGATGCTGCTTGATTAATTTCTCCATCAGATTTCATAAAGCCTCCAATTAAATATTTTCCTGATCTAACATAAGTTTCTTAACGATCTGTTTTGGATATTCTGGTATAAACATTTCAATAAAATCATACATGAAACCTCTTAAAAATACATCGCGCCTTATACCTAGATAGGTTGTACTTGTAGGAAATAAATGACTCACATCAATACTTACTAGACCCTGGTCTCTTTTGGGGTCGTATGCCATTTGCGCAATTAATCCTACGCCTAAACCCAGGTTTACATAAGTTTTAATCACGTCAGCATCAATCGCTGTTAGAACAATGTTGGGCGTCAAGCCCGCATCGTGAAAAACTTTTGACACAATCGTGCTACCTGTAAAAGCATAGTCATAAGTAATAATGGGATAAGTGGCAAGCTTAGCGAGCGTCACTGTTTTTTCTTTAGCAAGCGGGTGTTTTGCTGGCATCACTAAACAACGATTCCATGTATAGCAGGGCAAACAAAATAATTTATCATTATGACTTATGGACTCGGTCGCAATACCAATATCAGCCTCACCTTTCACAACCTGATTAGTGACTTGTGTCGGGTTTCCTTGGTGGATATTAAGTTTAACATCAGGATATTTACTCATAAAAGCTTGTACTACATTTGGAAGCTTATATCGGGCTTGCGTATGCGTTGTTGCTATAGTTAACACACCGAGGCTTGATTGACTGAATTCTTCGCTAACTTGTTTGATGCTTTTGATTTCTCGTATGACTTCATTGATACGCTGGTAAACATGTTGCCCAGGTTCGCTAAGGCCTACTAAACGCTTTCCATGTCTTAAGAAAATATGGAGTCCCACTTCCTCTTCTAAGAGTTGGATTTGTTTGCTAACACCTGGTTGAGATGTATGCAGAGCTTCTGCGGCTTTAGAGATGCTAAAACCATTTTTGACCACCTCATGAATACAGCGCAACTGTTGGAGCTTCATGTCTTATTCCAATATAACTAAAAGGTATAACGGTAGAATATTATATTATTAATTAATAATATCAAAATTTGCTATATTCACGTTCACTTTAGCACCAAAAAGTTAATTTTTGATAGGGAGTTGTCATGGATATTGGGTTTATATTATCAGGATTTATAGTAGGTCTTCTTGTTGGATTAACAGGCGTTGGCGGTGGTTCATTAATGACGCCTATCCTTGTTTTATTTTTCCATATTAAACCAGCGCTTGCTGTAGGAACTGATCTTCTTTATGCATCAGTGACTAAATCTGTTGGTATTTTTGCCCATGGCAAATTGGGCAATATTGACTGGAAAATTGTCAAAAGGCTCATGTTTGGCAGTATCCCTGCATCAATTTTAACAACGTTCTATTTAAAACAGATTGATATAACATCCACAGGGGCTGTCGATATCATCAAATTTTATCTGGGTATCGCCTTATTGCTCACTTCTATCGCTGTGATCTTTAGGCCTTATCTTATTGAAAGATCAAAAGTCACCCTTTTAAAATCAGATAATGCCATCGCAATCGCAACTATTCTCTTAGGTTTAGTCCTAGGTGGCATGGTAACCCTAACTTCAGTAGGTGCAGGCGCACTTGGTGTCACAGCTTTATTACTGATCTACCCTAAAATAGGCATTACAAAAATTGTTGGAACTGATATAGCGCATGCGGTACCATTGACACTTGTTGCAGGTCTTGGCCATGTCAGTTTAGGCACCGTCGATTACTCTCTTCTAGGTGTGCTTTTGATCGGCTCAATTCCAGGTATTTATATTGGTAGTCATTTAAGTTCTAGAGTCAGCGAACAAACTGTCCGCTATGTATTGGCTTTAATCTTAATCTATGTTGGCCAGAAACTTATTTTTCATTAATCGTCAAAAAAAATTATGTATCAATACGATAATATCGATCAAACCATAGTCAATGAACGCGTTGCGCAATTCCGCGATCAGACATCACGCTACTTAAGCGGCAAGCTTACCGATGATGAATTTAGACCACTTCGTTTGCAAAATGGCCTTTATATTCAACGTCACGCACCTATGCTTCGTATTGCTGTTCCTTATGGTCTTTTGTCATCAAAACAATTACGTAAGTTAGCAGACATTTCAGATCGTTTTGATCGTGGGTATGGTCATTTTAGTACGAGACAAAATCTACAACTCAATTGGCCCAAGTTGGAAGAGACACCTGATATTTTAGAAGAGCTTTCTAAAGTTGAAATGCATGCCATTCAAACATCAGGTAATTGTATTCGTAACATTACGACTGACCAATTTGCAGGTGTGGCTCCTGATGAAATTATTGATCCAAGAGCGATTGCTGAAATCTTAAGGCAATGGAGCACGTTCCATCCTGAGTTCTCGCTCCTACCTCGTAAATTTAAAATTGCAGTATCAGGAAGCCTTCAAGATCGTGCGATTGTTCAAGCCCACGATATTGGCCTTGAATTTTATTATGATAAAGATCAAAAGATGGCCATTCGTGTATGGGTGGGTGGAGGCCTAGGAAGAACGCCTATTCTTGGATCTATTATCCGTGAACATCTCGAGTGGGAGCATGTACTTACTTATTGCGAAGCTATTATTCGCGTTTATAACCTTCATGGACGTCGTGACAACATCTATAAAGCACGCATTAAAATTTTAGCGAAAGCTTTAGGTATTGAAGAGTTTAAAAAACAAGTGGAAGCGGAATGGCATCATTTGAAAAATTCACCAAACACAATTAATGAAGCTGAATTAAAACGCGTTGCAAAATTTTTCACAGCCATGCCTTATGAAGAATTGAACGATCAAGATGCTACCTTTAATGAGGCTATTAAAAATAATAAAGCTTTTGCATCTTGGGCAAAACGCTCTGTCCATCTTCATAAACAAAAAGGTTATCGTGCAATTACTTTGTCACTCAAACCTCATGGATTAGCCCCAGGTGACGCCACATCAGCACAAATGAGAATCGTGGCTGAACTTGCAGATCTCTATAGTTTTGGCGAGCTTCGGGTATCGCACGAACAAAATCTGATCTTAGCGGATGTTAAATTACAAGATATTTTTAAAGTTTGGGAAAAAGCAAAAGCCCATCAATTAGCAACGCCCAATGTTGGTCTTTTAACAGACATTATCTGCTGCCCTGGCGGTGACTTTTGTTCACTTGCTAATGCCAAAAGTATTCCGATAGCAACGTCCATTCAAGAAGCTTTTGATAATCTCGATTACCTTCATGATATTGGAGAGCTAGAGCTTAATATTTCAGGCTGTATGAACGCATGCGGTCACCATCATGTTGGCCATATCGGCGTATTAGGTGTCGATAAAGATGGTTCTGAATGGTATCAAGTCACTATAGGTGGCAAACAAGGCAATGATGCAAGCTTAGGTTCCGTGATAGGTCCCTCTTTTGCTGCAGAAGAAATGCCAGGTGTTGTTAAAAAACTGATTGATGTTTACATCAAACATCGTAATCCTGAAGAAAGATTTATTGATACGGTAAGACGCTTAGGTGTGAATCCTTTTAAAGAGCATGTGTATGCTTAATTCTCAGCTTATTCTCAATCAGTCCCTTGTAGAAGACGAATGGATATTTGTAGCACTTCCAAGTGGTAATGAAGAAGTAAAAAAACAAGCCGGTAAAGTTGTTTTATTCAAATTAACTGGTGAATCACTTCCTACCGACTTGCAAATTAACGAAACAGTCATTCCGCAAACTGGAAAAATTATTTTGCCATTAAGTGTGTACTTAAAAAATCATGATGCATTGCAGGCACGAGTTAAAAATAATGAAATTGCTTTGTGGGTGGCGACACATGAAACTTTAGATACGTTATTAGCTCTAGAAAAAGACATTAATATATTTCCGCTCATTGCTGTATATGTGGAACGATTTCAAGATGGTCGTATATTTACATTAGGTAACTTACTTCGCACACGGTATCAATTTAAAAATACATTAAGAGCTTTTGGTGATGTCCTTCAAGACCAATTGTTTTACCTAAAGCGTTCAGGATTTGATAGTTATCTCATTAAAACTGGAAAAGATGCCAATGAGGCATTAAAAGCACTTCAGTCTTTCAGTGATCCATATCAAGGCGCAGTGGATGTGAAAGAGCCTGTCTGGAAAAGGATAGTGCGTTCATGAGTATCCAACCTATAAAGCTTAATAAAAAGCATATCGATACAATCGATATCAATGATGCACTTAGCAAAACGATTGAGGGAAAATCACAAAAAGTCACTTCACTGATTCAAAAGAATATTAAAGAACTACATTCTGTTGCTTTCGCAAATAGCTTAGGCGCAGAAGATATGGTACTTGTTGATCTCATCCGAAAAAATAAACTGAATGTTGAGATATTTTCGATTGATACCGGAAGACTCCCTTCTGAAACATACAATTTGATTCAAGAGGTAGAAAATAAGTATCAATTTAAAATTAAAATTTATTTCCCTAACCAAGAAAAAGTGGAAAGCTATATCAATGTTCATGGCATTAATGCTTTTTACAATTCACTCGATTTAAGAAAATCTTGCTGTGGTATTCGAAAAGTTGAACCCTTAAATCGCGCTTTAAAAGATAAAAAAGCATGGATTACAGGTATGAGACAAGAGCAATCACAAACACGATTGACATTAAAAGAAGAAGAGTTTGATGAAGCCCATCAATCTCAAAAGTTAAATCCATTAAGCTCTTGGAGTGAACTTGAAATTTGGGCTTATATCAAAATGAATGATGTGCCCTATAACGCACTTCATGATCAGTTTTATCCAAGCATTGGCTGCGCTCCTTGCACGCGAGCAATCTCTGAAGGAGAAGATGTCAGAGCTGGGCGCTGGTGGTGGGAAGATCCTCAAAATAAAGAATGTGGACTGCACGTAAAATAATATGACAAAATTCTCAAATCTAACGCATCTCGACTGGCTAGAATCTGAAGCGATTCATATCTTGCGAGAAGTCGCTGGCCAATGCAGTAACCCAGTATTACTTTTCTCAGGCGGCAAGGACTCACTCTGTTTATTAAGGTTGGCAGAAAAGGCATTTAGACCAGGTCGCTTTCCTTTTCCGCTGCTTCATATTGATACGGGACATAACTATGACGAAGTCATTCAATTTAGAGACCTTCGTGCGAAAGAACTCAATGAAAGATTAATTGTGCGCTCTCTTGAAGATTCCATGAAACGTGGCACGATAGTTTTAAAGACACCCGATGAACCTCGCAATAAACATCAATCAGTGACACTTCTTGAAGCTATTGCTGAATTTGAATTTGATTGTTGTATTGGTGGTGCAAGACGTGATGAAGAAAAAGCACGTGCTAAAGAACGTATCATGAGCTTCAGAGATGAATTTGGTCAGTGGGATCCGAAGAACCAAAGACCTGAGTTATGGAATCTTTTTAACGCTCGTGTTCATAAGGGTGAAAATATTCGTGCCTTCCCTATTTCCAATTGGACTGAGATGGATGTTTGGCAATATATTGAACGAGAAAATTTAGGTTTACCTAGTATCTACTTCGCACATAAACGTCGCATAGTGAGACGTGGTGGTGCCATTGTGCCTATTACATCGCTCACACCTAAAAGAGATAATGAGGTTGTTGAAGAAATTATGGTGCGCTATAGAACGGTAGGTGATATTACATGCACAGCCCCAGTTAAAAGTGTGGCAGATAGTGTGGAAAAAATTATTATTGAAACTGCAAGTACCACAATCACAGAGCGTGGCGCGACAAGATTAGATGATCAAACATCAGATGCGTCTATGGAACAACGTAAAAAAGAAGGTTACTTCTAAAATGTCACAAGAAAATATTCAAGATAGTTTATTACGTTTTATGACATGCGGCAGTGTCGATGATGGAAAGAGTACGCTCATTGGTCGTCTTCTTTTTGATACCAAAACAATTCTTACAGATACACTCACCCAAATTGAAAAAACCTCTAAAAAAAGAGGTATGACAGCCGTTGATTTATCTTTGATTACTGATGGACTTCAAGCGGAACGTGAGCAAGGTATTACGATCGATGTTGCATATAGATACTTTAGTACTGGTACACGTAAATATATTATTGCAGATGCTCCAGGGCATGAACAATACACTCGCAATATGGTGACTGCAGCATCTACCGCCCATTTAGCGATTATCCTAATCGACGCTAGAAAAGGTGTTTTAACTCAAACAAGACGTCATTCCTTTTTAGCTAAACTTGTTGGCATTCCTCATATCGTTGTAGCAATTAACAAAATGGATTTAATCGATTACGATGAAAGCAAATACAAAGCGATTTGTGAAAGTTATAAAGCATTCGCAAAAGAAATTAAATTATCAGAAAATCGTACAATCGAATTTGTACCCATGTCAGCACTTAATGGGGACATGATTGTAGATCGCGGCGAATCTATAAAATGGTACAAAGGCCCCACACTGCTCGATATCTTAGAAAAAACAACTGCAGATTATGCAGGAAAAGATAAAGACTTTAGATTCCCCGTGCAATTCGTTTGCCGTCCTCATGCTTCTGATGATCATAATCTTCATGACTATAGAGGATTTATGGGTCGCATTGAGTCTGGATCCATTTCTGTTGGGGATGAAATTACAGTCCTACCTTCTCAATACAAATCAAAAATAAAATCAATTCAATTGGGTGATACAGAACTTAAAAAAGCGATCTCGGAACAGTCCGTGACTATTCTTCTAGAAGATGAAATTGATATTTCACGTGGAGACATGATTATCAAGTCAGATGATGCTATAGAGCCTACAAAGAGTATTAATGCAATGGTATGTTGGTTATCAGAGACGCCCATGGCATCATCAAGAACTTATTTGATTCGCCATACATCTCGCGAATCAAAAGCTAAATTAGACAAGATCGATTTTAAAGTAAATATCGAAACATTGACTCATGAATCTATTTCAAATCTAAGTATGAATGATATTGCTCAAGTAACATTTAAATTGGCACAGCCTATTATGGCCGACCCCTATCAAAATAACCGATCTACTGGTGCTTTTATCATTATTGATGAATCCACTTACCATACGGTAGGCGCCGGCATGATTGCATAATTATTGGATCAAGAAAAAAAATAGATTAAAATAACGCTATATTCAAGAAATTAAAGGACTGATATGACTTATGTTGTAACCGAAAATTGTATTAAATGTAAATATACCGACTGTGTTGACGTTTGCCCTGTTGATTGTTTTGTTGAAGGTCCTAATTTCCTAGCAATTAATCCTGACGAATGTATTGACTGCACTCTATGCGTAGCCGAGTGCCCTGCTGAAGCTATATTTGCAGAAGATGATGTACCAGCAGATCAACAGGACTTCATTAAGATCAATGCAGATATGTCAAAAATATGGCCAGTGATCTCCTCAAGAAAAGACCCGCTTCCTGAAGCAGACTCTTTTAATGGAAAACCAAATAAAAGAAGTTTGTTAGATAATTAACTTAATGATTTTGTTTGAGAAATTATCAAAACACTAATAATAGAATATCCCAGCATACCAATAGATAGTCCAAGAGGTGAAAACCAAAGAAAAGGTACTACCAAACCCGCAGAAACTGTAGAAAGTAACATCTGAATAAAAGCTTGCCCTGATGACGCAGTCCCCCTAATCTTTTCGAAACGGTCAAGTGCTGCAATAGACAGAACAGGCATAACTAGAGACATGCCAATGTTATAAAGAGCTACAAAACCAATATTAATTAATAGATTTGTTTCAAAAAAAGCGCAAAAAAGTACATTAAGAAAAGCTATCAAACCCATCCAAATGTAGGAAATTTGAATTGTTTTTTTATGAGATAATTTTCCGGCCGCTTTCTTTGATAAGTAAGAGCCCAAAATCATACCCGATACAGTAGGTATAAAAAGATAAGCGAATTGTGTTGAACTAAGGCCTAAGTGATCAACAATAAATATCGGACTTGATAAAACATACAAAAAGAATCCTGAGAAATTTGCGCCTAATGCAAGCACAAGAAGTAAAAATTCTTTATCTGAAAAAATAGTTTTATATCGATGTGTCACTGCTGGGAAAGAGAAAGAAACACGATTCAATTGAGGCATTGTTTCAGGTAAATATTTAATTGCAGCAATTAATGAAATAGATGCATAGATTGCTAAGAATATAAAAATACTATGCCAATGAATGCCTAATAGAAGTCCACCAATCATAGGTGCTACTGCAGGCGCAATACCAAATAACATTTGTATAGTTGCCATAACGCGTTGGGCTTCGGGACCTTGAAATAAATCGCGTACCATGGCTCGCGCTACCACATTACCTGCTCCCCCACCTACACCTTGTAAAATTCGACCTAGCCATAACATTTCAACACTATTGGCAAATGCAGCTGTGAGGGAACCTAGTATAAAAATACCTAAGCCGATTTTAATGGTATCAATGCGACCAATCGCATCAGAGATTGCACCATGAAATAAAGTCATTAATGCATAGGGTAGCAAATAAAAAGTAAGACTTTGCTGAATAGCGTGAGGGGTTGTTTCTAAGTCATTTGTCATAACATGAAATGCAGGTAAATAAGTATCGATCGCAAATGGCGCCAATGCGGCCAAGCTTGCCAATACAAATACACGCACCATATGAGATGAGTTCATAATTTATGATTATAGAGGAAAGATGAAACTAAAAGATTTTAAGGTGTTGCGTGAAAGTCTTTAATTAAATCTTTTACTTCGCCAGAAATAATTTTCTTGGAATTTTTATCATTTCTAAAAAGAATCGGTTGCGCTTGAAGAACAGGATTTTTAGCATCTTCAATCGCTTTTTCTATGATGTGATGATTGGGCGACAAACTACATACTGGATCAGCACTCTCTGCGTCACCTGATAAAAGGAATGCTTGGCAGCGACAACCGCCCAAATCATTTTCTTTTTCAGGGCAGGTTCTGCAAGGTTCTTTCATCCAACTATCACCTCGATATCGGTTGAATGCTGGAGAATCTTGCCATGCCCACATAAGCCCTTTATGACGTACATTCGGGAATTCCATATTAGGCAATACGCGTGCTGAATGACAAGGTAGCACATCACCATTTGCAGTGACAATCATAAAGACCTCACCCCATCCATTCATACATTTCTTAGGACGATCTGAGAAATAATCAGGCACCACAAAGAAAACTTTCATTTTGTTGCCAACTTTTTCTCTAAATTCATTGGTGACTTTTTCTGCGTGATCAATTTGCTCTTTAGTGGGCATTAATTGATTACGATTTACAAGCGACCAGCCGTAATATTGGGTATTAGCAAGTTCAACATAATCTGCGCCTAAAGCTTCAGCCATCTCTAATATTTCTTTGATATGGCCAATGTTATAGCGATGGATCACAACGTTGAGTACCATAGGATAGCCATGGTTCTTGATCATTGCTGCGACTTTTTTCTTTAACTCAAATGTTTTGGTGTTTGTAATGAAGTTATTAATTTCTTCCGTAATGTCATGCATTGAGAGTTGAATATGGTCTAACCCACCCTCTTTAAATGCCTGAATTCTTTTTTCGGTTAAGCCTACACCTGAAGTAATAAGATTGCTGTAGTAGCCTAATTTTTTTGCTTCTATCACAATTTCTTCAATATCATCACGAAGCAGAGGCTCGCCGCCTGAAATGCCTAGTTGAAGTGCGCCTAATTTTCTTGCATCACGTAAAACATTAATCCACTGTTCTGTTGATAATTCATTCTGTGTATGTTTATCATAATCAGTAGGGTTGTAACAAAAAGCACAATGAAGTGGGCATCGATATGTGATTTCAGCTAGCAACCATAAAGGTTGAGTATGTGTAACAGATGCTGCTACACCATTATTTTGAATTGCCATCGTATATCCCCTTAATTAGCTTTCTCAATCCATGCTTTATCTAAAGCAAATTGGATCATAGATAAAATATCTTTTTCGATACCCTCTACATCTTTAAATTTTTCTTTTAGAGCATTTACAATTTGATCGACCGAGTTTTTTCCATCTACTAAACTTAATACTTCTCCCGCACTTCCATTTAATTTGACCATACCTTCAGGAAACAAAATAACATGAGATTGTTGTGCTTCTTCCCATTGAAATCGATGGTGCGCTGCAATTTTTAAAATGTCTTGGTGTTCGATCGCCATGTTTAGAATATAGGTTGCCTTAAGTAATCACGATCTTCAACTTTAATATTTGAAGAGGCGAGCATAATGGAATCTGCAATCACCCATAACACATTAAGTTTGAATTGAAGAATGTCTAATGCACGCTCTTGCATCGCGCGAGACTGACTAAAATAATCTAGTGTTACAGAGAGGCCTTGTTCCACATCACGCCTTGCTTCAGTTAAGCGTTTTTTGAAATAAGAGAGTCCAGATTCATTGATCCAGGGATAGACTTCAGGCCATGAACTTATACGCTGTTGATGAATATGTGGGGCAAATAATTCAGTAAGTGATGAGCAAACTGACTCTTGCCATGGTCTTTGTTTTGCAAAATTAATATAAGCATCAACTGCGAAACGAACACCAGGACTTACATGCTTTAAAGATGTGACATCTTCCCTTGCTAAACCAACTGCTTCACCTAATTTAATCCAAGCTTCTATTCCACCCACTGCATCATCCACACCATCATGATCTGTGATACGGACGATCCACTGTTTTCTGACTTCAACATCAGGGCAATTAGAGAGAATAGCTGCATCTTTTTGTGGAATACCAATTTGATAATAAAAGCGATTTAATACCCAGCATTGGAGTTGTTCTTTAGTGAGCTTTCCTTCATACATCATGACATGGAAAGGATGGTAGATATGATAACCCTTTCCCTTCTCACGAAGCTTTTCTTCAAACTCTGCTCTTGTCCAAATTTTATCCATGTCTAACGAATCCTTTTATAAAACAATATCCATACCATCGTATGCAACTTCTATGCCATGCTCAGTTAAGATAGCACGCTCTTTTGAATCTTCACGTAAAATTGGGTTTGTATTATTGATGTGTATAAGCACTTTTTTAGCTTTGGGGTAACGATCCAATACTTCAATCATACCGCCCTCACCCGATTGAGGATTATGGCCAATGTCTCGTGCCTTCTTTGTCATTAAACCCATATCAATCATTTCTGTATTCGTCCAGAAAGTACCGTCCACCATAATACAGTCTGCTTTTTCAAATAAAGGTGGTAAATGAGGTTCAATTTCACCTAAGCCTGGTGCGTAAAATAATCGTTTCTGTGTTTTTTTGTCTTCGATCAACATGCCAATCGTGTCACCTGGGTGTGGATTATTTCGATGCGGTGAATATGGGGGTGCGGCACTCTTTAACGCAACAGCAGTGAATGTAAGATTTTCTATTTTAGGTATTTCAAAGGAAGTTTTACCATCAGTCGAAATCTCGTGATGATTAATACCACAGTAGTGATCTAAAATTTTTAAAAGTGGATTACCTGTAGTGAGATCTTGATATACCATATTAGTAGAATAAAGCTCACGTTTTTGTGTGCCCTCGCGAAGCATCAACAAACCTGTTGTGTGATCAATTTGTGCATCAATAAGAACAATGGCTGAAATGCCACTATCACGAATAGCTCGACCGGGTTGTAAAGGTGGAAAGTCTTGAATTTGTTGCAACACATCAGGTGACGTATTAAAGAGCACCCAATGAACGCCATCAGAACTTACACAGATAGAAGACTGTGTGCGTTTTGTTGCCTTAATAGTGCCTTTTCGAAGACCGTCGCAGTTTTGACAATTACAATTCCACTGAGGAAATCCTCCACCCGCACCTGCGCCTAATACATGAATATGCATAGAACCTTGTCAATGAGACTAATATTTAATAATGAACTGATACTGAGGGAAAAGCACCTAATCTCATAGTGGAAATTAGCTAAATAGAACTCATGAAATCCATGAGTTCGTTAAAGAATTTCGCGGCCAATCACTTTAGCAATTCCTCTTAATTCACCCATGAGTGAAATAAGCTCTTCAGGATTAATAGCTTGATCTGCATCACACCATGCTTCACATGGATTAGGATGCATTTCAACTAAAAGACCATCAGCACCTGCAGCTATCGCCGCTCTAGATAATGCTGCCACCATCCATGCTTTACCACCTGCATGAGAAGGATCAACAATAACGGGAAGATGTGTTTCTTTCTTCAACACAGGGATTGCTGTGACATCCAATACATTTCTGTAATACGTTTCAAAAGTTCGAATACCACGTTCGCAGAAAATAATATTATGGTTGCCACCAGCTGCAATATATTCAGCAGCCATTAGCCACTCTGAAATCGTTGCTGACATGCCACGTTTTAAAATCACTGGCACGTTGACTTTACCAACTTCTTTTAGAAGCTCAAAGTTTTGCATGCTGCGGGTACCAATTTGAATCACATCCACTTTATATTTCATAAAGGTATCAAGTTGTCTTGCATCCATAAGCTCAGTCACAATAGGTAAACCTTCTTTGTCTGCAGCTTTTCTAAACATTTCTAAACCTTCAATACCTGTGCCTTGGAATGTATATGGACTTGTGCGTGGTTTAAAAGCTCCGCCCCGCATGAGTCTGACTCCAGCGGCTTTAACAGCTTTCGCAGATTTTTCCATCTGATCAGGTGTTTCAACAGAACACGGGCCTGAAATAATTTGAATTTGCTTACCGCCCATAAGATTGCCTTGGATATCAATCACGGTATCTTCTTTATGCCATTCACGCGCTACAATTTTATAAGGCTTAACAATATGGAGCGCCTGCTCAACACCAGGAAGAGACTCTAAAAGTTCTGGGTCAAGACTTCGCTCATCTCCAATCGCGCCGATGACTGTTCTTTCGGTGCCACGGGAAACGTTGGCTTCCAGTCCCTTTTCTTCTATGCGCTTAATAACCGATTCAATTTGCTCTTCGTTCGCAACGTTGCTCATTACAATAATCATGCTAGATCCTATTTAAATAATCGCTTCTAGTGCTTGAATAAATCTTTCGTTTTCTTCTTTAAGGCCTATGCTTACCCGCAAATAATCTGGCATTTCATAATTAGCCACTGGTCTAACTATGATACCCGTCTTTAATAAAGCTTCGTAGACTTGGGGTGCGTTATCTACTTTAAAACTAATGAAGTTACCAAAAGTAGGAATAAAACTTAACTTAAGCCTTCGGAAAGCTGATTCTAGTTGTTTTTTTCCATTATTATTCAGTATTTTACTCTCACTGACAAATGCGTCATCCATTAATGCAGCCACTGCAGCATCTTGCGCAAGACTATTCACATTAAAAGGCTGTCTCACTCGATTCATAAATTGAATAATCTCTGGATTCGATGCCCCAAAACCCACTCTTAATCCAGCTAAACCATAAGCTTTTGAGAAGCTTCTGGAAATAATTAAATTTGAAAACTGAGAAAGCCAGGAAAAACTCTCTGACTTATTCTCTATCTCCAAATATTCGTCGTAAGCCTCGTCCAATACCACAATAATATGAGATGGTACTTTTGTTAAAAAAGCTTTAAGTTCCTCTTTAGAGATGAGAGTACCTGTCGGATTATTGGGATTAGCAATGAAGATCATCTTAGTTTTTGAAGAAATTGCCGCAAACATTTTGGCAAGATCATGTGCAAAATCTTTGGCAGGAACTTTGACGCCAATAGCACCCATTGCTTGGGTTACAAGACTATAGACAGCAAAAGCATGTTGAGAAAAAATAACTTCATCTCCTACTTTTAAGAATGTACGCGAAGCTAATTCCAGAATATCGTTTGACCCGTTTCCAAAAATTAAACTCTCCGGATGTAGATTGAACTTAAGGCTGACAGCATTTTTAAGCCGAAAAGCATTGCCATCTGGATAACGATAAATTTGATCAATTGATTTTAAAATTACCTCGCGAGCTTTAGGGCTCATACCTAAGGGATTTTCATTAGAAGCTAACTTTACAATGGAGGACTCTTCTAAGTGATGCTCGCGCGCAACCTCAGAGATTGGTTTGCCGCCTTGATAAGGTGCAATATCACAAATATATGTTGGAATTAAAGATTGAATCGACATAATAAAAAATTAAAAAATCTTAAATGGAAAACTGGGGCATAAATCCATTAAGTCAAATTAGACTGTGGATAGGACCCTAAAACTTTTAAGAATGGAGCTTTAGATTCAATTTCTTTGAGCGAGTCTGCTACTTTTGAATCAGACATATGCCCTTCAATATCAATAAAGAAAACATACTCCCAAAGACCTGCTTTTGAAGGTCGGGACTCAAGTTTAGTCATGCTCACTTTATTTTTCGCAAAAGGCTCAATCATGGATGCAATCGCTCCCGGCTGATTTTTTGCAGCCACAATAATCGAGGTTTTATCTAATCCAGAAGGCTTAACTTCGTGATTGGAAATTACCAAGAATCGAGTGGAGTTCTTGGGATCATCTTCTATATTTTCAGCGAGTAGAGGGACATTAAATAATGCTGCAGCGCGGTTACTTGCAACAGCAGCGACACCCTTTTCTTTCGATACAATTTTTACAGCTTCAGCGTTACTTGAAACAGATTGTAATTCGATGCCTGGAGCATGATTAAGCAACCACTGATGGCACTGCGATAATGATTGTGTATGTGAATAGATTTTCTTAATACTCGATACATCTTTTTCATTGCTAATTAAATTATGATGCACAGGTAAAATAATTTCAGCACATATCATCGTGTTTGATGTAAGAAGCAAATCAAGCGTTCGATTAATAGCGCCTTCAGTCGAATTTTCAACTGGAACAACACCATAATGTGCTTTATGAGATTCCACAAGATGAAACACTTCATCAATGCTTGACGTTTGAATGGGTTCAATTGATTCACCAAACTGCTTCATGGAAGCTTCTTCGCTAAATGTACCAAGCGGTCCTAAGAATGCAACGGTGATTTGTTTTTCTAAGGCTCTGCAATTAGACATAATGCTCTTGTAGATGCTTTCGATACTTTCGTTAGAAAGTGGTCCTTGATTTTGCTCAACCAAACGACGTAAGACTTGAGCCTCACGTTCTGGACGATAAATCACACCGTCTGTTTTTAGACTTCCAATGTTAGATGCTAATGCTGCCCTTTTAGAAATAAGATCTAAAAGTTCATTATCAATTTTATCAATTGCATCTCTTAAGTTTTTTAAATCATCTGTCATATATTAGTGCGACTTTTCAAAATCTTTCATGTAATCAACTAGAACTTGAATACCTTCAATCGGCATAGCATTGTAGATTGAAGCCCTAATGCCACCTACAAGACGATGGCCTTTTAAACCGATCATACCTAAATTTTCAGCACCTGTTACAAAAGAAGCATGTAAATCCTCATTTTGAATTCTAAATGGTACGTTCATACGCGAACGGTTTTTGATATCAATAGGATTTGTGTAGAAATCTGTTGAATCGATATAGTTATACAACAATTCAGCTTTTTTAATATTTTGCTTTTCAATCGCACTAAGGCCACCGAGTTCAATTAACCACTCAAACACTAGGCCAGCCATATAAATACTATAAGTCGTCGGTGTATTAATCATAGATTGATTCTCAGCTTGCGTCTTCCAGTTGAAAACGGAGGGTGTTAATGGTGAAGCCACTTCTAATAAATCATCTCTAACAATTACAATTGTAAGACCTGCAGGGCCAATATTTTTTTGCGCACCAGCATAAATAACTCCAAATTGACTAATATCAACTGGTCTTGAAAGGATGTGAGACGACATATCGGCAATGACTGGAATCGTCTTAATAGATGGCATATCAAAATATTCAACGCCATGTATCGTTTCATTAGAGCAGAAGTGGACGTATGAAGCTGAAGGATCTATCTTCCAATCGTTTAGATCTGGGGCTTTCGCGTAACCAATCGATTCAGAAGAAGCAGCGATAGACATGTCACCAAAAGGAAGAGCGTCTTGGTAAGTGCGTTTAGACCAATAACCACTCACAACATAATTAGCTTTTTTTCCATTGAGAAGGTTCAAAGGCACCATTGAATTTTGAGCAATCGCACCACCTTGAAGAAAAAGTACCTTGTAATTTTTAGGTACATTAAAAAGCGATCTAAAATCACTTTCCACTTTCTCAAAGATCGACATGTAATGCTTGCCACGGTGTGACATTTCCATCACAGACAATCCTGTATCATGCCAATCAATCATTTCAGCTTGCGCTCGAAGCATCACTGACTTGGGTAATACAGCTGGACCGGCTGAGAAGTTATAAGAATATTTCATGATGAATTAAAAGCTATCCCTCTAAATCTTCATCAGCTTCTACAATCTTCTCGAGGCCTGATAATTTTTCATTCTCACCTAAATTAATTAATGTGACGCCTTGAGTCGCACGACCTAATTCGCGAATTTCACTTACACGTGTTCGAATAAGTACACCACCTGTCGTAATCAACATAATCTCATCTTCGTCGTTCACAAGTTTTGCAGCAACAACAAGGCCATTACGTTCACTTACTTGAATCGCTTTAACACCTTGTGTGGCTCGACCAGAATGTCTAAAGTCAGATAAAACAGTTCGTTTTCCATAGCCATTTTCAGTTGCAACTAACATAGATTGTTGATCATCGCTTGCGATAAGAAGGGATAGCACTTGTTGGTCTTCTTGTAATTTCATACCACGAACACCTCGAGTATTTCGACCCATACTCCTTACATCTTCTTCGTCAAACCAAACAGCTTTACCGCCATTTGAGACTAAAACAATATCGTTGGATCCGTCAGTAATTTCAGCGCCAATTAAAAAGTCATTATCATCGAGATTAATTGCGATGATGCCTGACTTACGTGGATTTGAAAAATCTGTAAGCGGTGTTTTTTTAACTGTACCTAATGCAGTGGCCATAAAAATATAATGCTTATCATCAAATTCTTTAATAGGAAGAATCGCATTAATTTTTTCACCCTCTTGGAGAGGGAATAAATTAACAATAGGTTTACCACGACTTGTGCGACTGCCCTGTGGAACCTCGTAAACTTTTAACCAATACACTTGTCCACGACTTGAAAAACATAGAATATTATCGTGTGTATTTGCTACAAACATTTTATCGATAAAATCATCATCTTTTGTCGTTGCTGCTTGCTTGCCTCTGCCACCTCTTTTTTGGGCACGATACTCATCTAACACTTGTGATTTAATATAGCCTGTATGAGAAAGTGTGACGACTACATCCTCAGGTGTAATTAAATCTTCAGTGGATAAATCTAAAGCATTCTCTACAATTTCACTTCGACGTTTGTCACCATATTGATCTTTAATCACCTTCAATTCATCGACGATAATTGCAGTGACTCTTGCAGGTGTTGCTAAAATATCAAGAAAATCTGTAATAACATTCATAATCTCTTTATATTCATTAACAATTTTTTCTTGTTCTAACCCTGTTAAGCGTTGTAATCTTAATTGCAGAATTTCTTGTGCTTGAACATCTGATAACTTATAGCCTGAATCAGTCAATCCAAATTCTTTAGACAATCCTTCAGGTCTAGAAAACTCCATGGCAGCACCATTCAACATCGCCTCTACAACAGAAGATTTCCATGTGCGCGCTATCAATTCTCTCTTAGCATCTGGCGGTGTTGGAGCAGCCTTGATAATTTTAATCATTTCATCGACGTTAGCTAATGCGACTGCTAAACCTTCTAACATGTGGCCACGTTCGCGTGCTTTTCTTAATTCAAATACAGTTTTTCTTGTAGTAACTTCACGACGGTGCCTTAAAAAGGCATCTAAAATTTGTTTTAAGTTAAGAAGTTTTGGCTGGCCATCAATGAGCGCTACCATGTTCATACCAAAACTATCTTGAAGCTGTGTTTGCTTATAAAGATTATTTAAAACAACATCAGGATTCTCTCCGCGCTTTAATTCAATCACAACACGCATACCTGATTTGTCTGACTCATCTCTTAAATCTGAAATGCCTTCAATCTTTTTATCGTTTACAAGTTCAGCAATCTTCTCGATGAATGTTTTTTTGTTAACTTGATACGGAAGTTCATCAACGATTAATGCTTCACGGTTACCTTTATCGAGCTTTTCAACGTGCGTTCTTCCCCGCATAACAACACGACCACGACCTGTTCTGTAGCCTTCTTTAACGCCTGAAGTGCCATGAATGATCCCGGCTGTAGGGAAATCTGGTGCTGGTATTAATTTAATCAATGCATCAATCGATGACTCAGGTTTTTCTAGCAGTAATAAACACGCATTTACAACTTCATTTAAATTATGAGGTGGAATATTGGTCGCCATGCCCACAGCAATACCAGAGCTTCCGTTGATAAGAAGATTTGGAATACGCGCCGGCATAATAAGAGGTTCTTGTTCAGAGCCGTCATAATTAGGACCGAAATTTACTGTCTCTTTATCAATATCTTCTAAAAGCTCATGTGCAATTTTAGACATACGGATTTCCGTATATCTCATAGCAGCAGCATTATCGCCATCCACTGAGCCAAAATTTCCCTGACCATCGACTAACATATATCGCAAGCTAAAATCCTGCGCCATACGAACAATCGTATCGTACACAGCTGTATCACCATGTGGATGGTATTTACCAATCACATCACCGACAATACGCGCTGATTTTTTATAAGGTTTATTAAAGTCGTTATTAAGTTCATGCATCGCAAAAAGTACACGACGGTGAACAGGCTTTAATCCGTCTCTGACATCTGGAAGTGCTCGTCCAACAATGACGCTCATGGCGTAGTCAAGATAAGAGCGTTTCATCTCATCTTCAAGGCTGATTGGGATGGTTTCTTTAGCAAATTGATTCATAGGATTTAGATCGATAATTTAAGTAGAAAACTACCCAAATTTTAGCATGTAGCAGGGCTGTATTTATGCCCTGCTAAAGGTATTTTTTAGCGCGAAAGACTAGACAAATCAGCTTTTAGGTCCTCTATATCCTCAAGGCCTACAGCGATTCTAACAAGATTGTCCTTGATGCCAGCTTTTTGACG
Organism: Candidatus Methylopumilus planktonicus; assembly: GCF_006364715.1. Taxonomy (NCBI): domain Bacteria; kingdom Pseudomonadati; phylum Pseudomonadota; class Betaproteobacteria; order Nitrosomonadales; family Methylophilaceae; genus Candidatus Methylopumilus; species Candidatus Methylopumilus planktonicus. Next base: position 599,092 of record NZ_CP040984.1, on the reverse strand, counting down.
CTCTTCAGGGCTGACTCTTGAATGTGTCGTTGTTGTCGGATGTGTAATTGTAGATTTAACATCTCCTAAATTAGCAGTAATCGAGATCAATCGAGTTGAATCAATTAAGCTCCATGCCTCTTTTTGCCCACCTTTTACCTCAAAAGACACAATAGCTCCGCCCGTTTTTTGCTGTGTTAAAGCAAGTTTATGCTGCGGATGAGAGGCTAATCCGGGATAGTAAACACGATCGATCTGGGGCTGCGACTCAAGCCAAGAAGCTAAATGAAGTGCATTCTTAGAATGAGCGTCCATGCGAACAGATAACGTTTCTAAACCCTTTAAAAAAACCCAGGCATTAAATGCGCTCATTGTAGGTCCTGCTGACCTTAGGAATTGGTAAATCGGCTCAATCGTTTTTTTATCTGCCAATACTGCGCCTCCTAAACAACGCCCCTGTCCATCAAGATACTTAGTAGCAGAATGAATAATAATGTCGGCGCCCAATAACAAGGGTCTTTGAAGCGCAGGCGAACAAAAACAATTATCCACAATCAATTTAATATCTTTTTGATGTGCAATTTTTGAAAGAGCATTGATGTCGGTCACTTCAGTCAATGGATTAGACGGGGTCTCTACAAAAAAAAGTTTTGTGTTTTTTTGGATAGCATCTTCCCACTCATTAAGATTGGTGAGCGATACAAAAGTAATCTCCAAACCCCAGCGCTTTAAAATATTACTAAAGAGTTGTACGGTAGTACCAAAAATACTTCGAGAGGCCACGATATGTTCCCCAGTAGAACATAGGCCCATAATGATTGCCAAAATAGCTGACATGCCGCTTGAAGTCGCTACACATGCTTCACTACCTTCCATAGCTGCGAGGCGATCTTGAAACATTGTGACTGTAGGATTCGTAAATCGAGAATAGATATTGCCAGGCTCAGTACCCGCAAATCTAGCAGCAGCTTGGGCAGATGAATCAAACACATAGCTTGAAGTTAAAAAGATAGCCTCAGAATTCTCACCGAACTCAGATCGTAATGAGCCAGCCCGAATCGCTTGTGTATCATATTTCCATGGATCGTTATTCATAATCTGTTACCTTTTTTGGGCACAAAAAAACCCGTTTCACAAAAAACTAAAACGGGACAGACCTCGCTTTAGCTGTATTTTTAACGCGCCCGCAAGCTGAGAAATAACTTTATCACTCAAATCAGCGCAGTTCAATTATGCACGATAAAAAAAATACGTCAAGAAACGCTTATCATTAAACTGCTTCTTCTTCATCTTTAATTAAATTTAAATCCATTTGTATGCTGCCATTTGATGGCTTGTCAGACATATTAGAATCAGCACGAAGCGTTTCGATATTTTTTAAATAATATTCATCAATATCGCCTGTAATATATTTGCCATCAAAACAAGAAGCATCAAATTTTTTAAGTTTTGGATTAATCGATGCAATGTTCTCAATAAGCGCATCAAGGTCTTGATAAATTAATTCATCTGCACCAATTTCTTCTCGAATTTCTTCGTCTGTTTTATTGGGTGCTAGTAATTCATTTCGTGATGGCATGTCAATACCATAAACATTAGGAAATCTGACAGGTGGCGCTGCTGACACTAAATAAACTTTTTTAGCGCCCGCCTCTCTAGCCATCTGAACAATCTCTTTTGATGTTGTACCTCGAACAATCGAATCATCTACCAAAAGCACATTCTTATCTTGGAATTCTATTTTAATAGGATTAAGTTTTTGTCGTACTGATTTTTCTCTTAATGCTTGACCAGGCATGATAAACGTACGACCAATATAGCGATTTTTAATAAAACCTTCACGATAATCTAGACCTAATTCGAGTGCGAGCTGTAAAGCGCTTGGCCTACTAGTATCAGGAATGGGAATTACAACATCGATATCTAAATGAGCCCAAGCTTTTTTAATTTTTTGCGCTAATGTCTTACCCATATTAAGTCGTGTTTGATAGACTGAAATACCATCGATTACAGAGTCAGGCCTTGCAAGATAGACATACTCGAATATACACGGATGATGATTAGGTTTTGCGCATTGTTTAGAATAAAAATTACCATTCATATCAATGAAGACCGCTTCACCCGGCTCTACATCCCTTACTAATTTAAATCCTAATACATCAATTGCAACACTTTCAGATGCCACCATGTATTCAATACCTTGTGGGGTTTCATGTTTACCGATCACAAGTGGGCGAATACCGTGAGGGTCTCTAAATGCAAGAAGTCCAAAATTAGCAATCATTGAAACTACAGCATATGCTCCTTTGCATCGCTTATGAACCGAAGTGACAGCGTCGAAAACAACGTCACTATTAAGTAAAGTGCTCTTTGCTGATTGCTCAATTTCATGCGCCAACACATTAAGTAAAACTTCTGAATCTGATGTGGTATTAATATGACGAAGGTCTTGTCTAAAAATATCTTCTTTAAGCTTTTCGGCATTTGTTAAATTACCGTTATGTCCTAAGACAATTCCAAAGGGTGAATTTACATAAAATGGTTGGGCTTCTGCAGCTGAAGAGGAGCCTGCTGTGGGATAACGGACATGTGCAATACCTGCATTACCGATAAGATTTCGCATATGGCGTGTATGAAATACATCTTTCACAAGACCATTATTTTTGTGCATGAAAAAAGTATTGCCGTCACAGGTGACAATACCAGCAGCATCTTGACCCCGATGCTGGAGGACTAATAAGCCATCATAAAGTAGCTGATTAACAGGATTTTTGCCGACTATTCCAAGGATTCCACACATTTCAGCGCCTTAAAATTATGTTCGTTGTGAATATTTTACATGCTTAAGGATATCAAGTGGCAAATAAACATCCACCATAGCTGTAAAAGACTCAAAATAAGGTTTAATCAAGGCATCTTGCCAAGCAGAATTTTTTTCAAATGAGGTTGACTGAATAACAAAATGACAGACAAGCCCAATAAGGAGGGCGCGAAGAAGTCCAAACATGCCACCTAATAAAATATTAGGAAGTGTTAGTCCGGTATATTTAATAAATTTATTCAAGATAGCAATGACACCCATGGACGAAACAAGAACAGATATAAAAATCAGAAAATAAGCAATTAAATCACGAAATGATTCAGTATCAATCCAATGTAATTTGGAAGCTAGTATGGGAGAAAAAGATTGCGCTAAGTAGAAAGCAAAAAACCAAGCAATGATGGAAAGAAGTTCGCGAATAAACCCACGATAACAACCTAGAAGAGAAGAGATGACAATGGTAATGAAGAAACCATAATCAACAAAAGTCATTAACTAGTCTTCTTGATAATGCCGGGGATTCCTGCATTCTTAATTTTAAGTAATGTTTCTTTTGCCAAAGCTTCAGTTTTAAATTCATCGGTAATCAATCTCACCTTATCCGCGCCATTAACTTTGATCGCTTCACTTTTAGTTTGAATGTTTAATTGATTTAATTTTTGCTGAAGGGCTTGAATTTTTTCATTATCTGAAAAAATACCAAACTGAATATACATACCACTACTAGGGAGTATTACTGCTTCTTTTTTAATTTGGGAGCCTGATGATTCTAGAATCTCTTGTTTAGTCTCTGGCAGTTTAATGCTTTCAACATTTACGTCAACAATTTCAGGGCTACTTTCCATTGAAATTTTAATAGGCTCGGTAGGTCCTTCTTCATTACGATTTTTTAAAACAAAAGGAGCTGAGATAAGAAGAATAAATAAAATGACACTTGCGCCAAGGAGTCTTTTTTTAGCCTGACTAATCAGTTTGTCTTCTTGAGGTTGTATTGAGTTGTCTTCGCTCATAGTTTAGGAAATAATTTTCATAATATCTGCAACGGCAAAGAAAGAACCGAATACAATTATTCTATCATTTCTCGTGACTTCCTTGGATGCAAATTGATAAGCTTCTTGTATATTCTTAAATGCCTCTATATGAGCAGATAGATTAATTTTTTGAATAGTATTGGAAATATTTTCAATACTTGCAGCCCTCTCGTTCTGAATTTCTGCAATAAACCAATCATCAATATCAAGATTTAATTCATTAATGACACCAAAAATATCTTTGTCTTTAAGTATCGAGAATACTGCAATTGTTTTACCAAGCACAACATGCGTTTTGAGGTTGTGACTTAAAGATCTTGCAGCCTGCGGGTTGTGAGCTACATCAAGAATCAAAGAAGGCATTTTTTTGACCTCCTGAAATCTGCCTGGTAATAAAGTCAATGTAATTCCCTTTTGAATTGAAATTTCAGTTAAAGGCAATTTATCTTCCATAGCTTTAACTGCCATAAGTGCATTTGTTGCATTGGCTAACTGAAAATCACCTTGTAATTTAGGCAAGGGTAGGTTCATTACAAAAGTTGAATCAATTAAAAAATCAAACGAATCATGATGGGCTTCATAACCAAAATCTTTACCTATAATTTTTAAATCAGCATGAATTAATTCAGCATGCTTTATTAAAGATTGCGGCGGATCGAAGTCGCCACAAATAGAAGTCTTTTCAGTACGGTAAATGCCCGCTTTCTCGAATCCAATAGCTTCTCTTGTGTGCCCTAAATAATCCATATGATCAAGATCAACAGTTGTGACAATGGCACAATCGGCATCAAAAACATTTACAGCATCTAATCTGCCTCCTAAACCTACTTCTAGAATAGCAACGTCTACATGGGCCTCTGAAAAAATAATCATAGCGGCAATTGTCCCGTATTCGAAGTATGTAAGTGTTACGTCTTCTCTTGCTGATTCAATTCTTGAAAATGCCTCACAAATAACTTCATCCGAAACAGCAAGAGTTTGAATTTTAATGCGCTCATTAAAATTTAAAAAATGTGGCGAGGTATAACAAGCAACTTTATAACCAGCTTCTCTATATATAGATTCTAGAATGCTACAAGTAGAGCCTTTGCCATTAGTGCCGCCAACAGTAAGAATAGGAAAAGAAATGTCTAAATTTAAACGCTCAATAACAATCTTGATGCGCTCTAGTGTGAGGTCAATCGTAGATGGATGAATTGATTCGATGTACCCTAGCCAATCGGTAAGATTCATAGGGTGTTTATGCAAAGACTTAGAGGGAGTTAAATTAATTTTTAGATAATTTAGATATTAAATTAGTAAGCTTCTTCTTCATGACGCGGCGATCTACAATCATATCAATAGCGCCATGTGTTAGAAGAAATTCAGAGCGCTGAAATCCTTCAGGTAGCTTTTCTCTGACAGTTTGTTCAATTACACGAGGACCAGCAAAACCAATCAATGCTTTAGGTTCAGCAATAATTACATCACCGAGCATTGCAAAACTAGCAGATACACCACCCATAGTTGGGTCAGTAAGAACTGAAAAATAGGGTAATTTAGCTTCGCTTAACTTAGTTAAAGCAGCACTTGTTTTTGCCATTTGCATAAGTGATAGCAATCCTTCTTGCATCCTGGCGCCGCCACTAGCAGAGACACATATGAATGTTGCTTTAGCTTTAATCGCAGCTTGAACACCGCGCACAAATTTTTCACCCACTACTGAGCCCATAGACCCACCCATAAATTTAAATTCAAAAGCGGCTACTACAACGGGATTACCCTCCATTAAACCTTGCATCACAACTATAGCGTCTTTTTCATTCAAGTCCTTTTGTGATGACTTAATGCGATCAGCATAACTTTGCGTATCATTAAACTTCAAGGAATCTAAAGGCTGAATTAACGCACCGATTTCTTTCCTTTTGTCTTTATCTAACAAAGTATCTATGCGTGCACGTGCTGAAATTCGATTATGAAAGGAACATTTTGGACAAACTTCCATATTTTGCTCAAGGTCTGTTCGATAAAGCACAGCCTGGCAAGAGGGGCATTTGCACCACAAACCTTCGGGAATATTTTTTTTAGATACGCTTCCAACAATACGTTTTATTTTTGGAGGTAGAACATCTTTTAGCCAGCTCATAGATTTATCCGAATCATTAGTTAACTGCTTCTCTTAATTCTTGCATTAACTTCGAAATATTTTGAATTAAATTTTCTTGATTTGAATTCTCAATTTCCTGAACCATACGACTACCAACGACAACCGCATCAGAAATTTTAGCAACCTCTTTTGCTGTTGCTGCATCTCTCACTCCAAAGCCAACACCAATTGGAAGATCTGTTAATTCCCGAATCATACCCACTTTGGATTTTACTTGCTCAATATCAATATTGGCAGCTCCTGTAACGCCCTTCAATGAAACATAATATAAAAAACCAGAGGCTTGCTCGATAATTAATTTTACTCTGTTCAATTCGGAGGTTGGAGATAGTAAAAAAATACTATCAATATTTTTTTCTTTAAGAAGTTTTGTAAATTGCATGCACTCTTCGGGCGGATAATCTACAGTAATAATGCCATCCACATCTGCAGTTTTAGCTCTTTCCACAAAAGCCTCTGCGCCAATCGCTTCGATAGGATTAGCATAGCCCATTAAAATAATAGGTGTTTGAGTGTCCTTTTCTCTAAAAGCTTTAACTATTTTAAATACATGAGATAAACCTACATGATGCGCTAGAGCTCTTTCGCTTGCTCTTTGGATCGTAGGACCATCTGCCATTGGGTCTGAAAAAGGAATACCTAATTCAATCATGTCAGCACCCGAATCTACCAGAGCATGCATCATAGAGAGGGTTAGATCAGGATGAGGATCACCGGCTGTAATATAAGGGATTAAAGCTTTTTTATTTTTTTCTTTAAGCTTTATAAATGTATTTGTAATTCTCGACATATAAACTTTATAGATTGATATTTGAAATTTTAGCCACAGTGTTAATATCCTTGTCACCTCGGCCAGATAAATTCACAAGAATCACTTGATCGGGCTTCATCGTTTTAGCAAGCTTTTCTGCATAAGCTAGAGCGTGGCTAGTTTCAAGCGCTGGAATAATACCTTCGGTAAGGCATAGGCTATGAAATGCATCTAAGGCTTCGGTATCTGTCACAGCAACATATTCAGCGCGCTTAATATCTTTTAACCAAGCATGCTCAGGACCAACACCTGGATAATCGAGACCTGCTGAAATTGAGTGTGTTTCAATAATTTGACCTTCATCATTTTGCATTAAATAAGTTCGGTTACCATGCAAAACACCTATAGGGCTATTGGCTGTTAAAGGTGCTGCATGCTTACCTGTTTCGATGCCAAGTCCTGCAGCTTCGACGCCAATCAATCGAACTTCGCGCAAATCAATGTAGGGATAAAAAATACCCATCGCATTTGAACCACCACCCACACATGCAAGAACTGCATCTGGTTGTCGTCCAAGCATCTCATTCATTTGCATTTTACATTCCACACCTACAACAGAATTAAAATCACGGACCATCATAGGATAAGGGTGAGGCCCAGCCACTGTGCCAATGATATAAAAAGTTGTTGAGATGTTAGTGACCCAATCTCGCATCGCTTCATTAAGTGCATCTTTTAAAGTTTTTGATCCACTTTCTACCGGCACAACTGTGGCACCAAGAAGCTTCATGCGGTATACATTAGGCGCTTGCCTCTTAACATCTTCGGATCCCATATAAACTACACACTCAAGGCCTAAGCGAGCTGAGATAGTAGCTGTTGCAACTCCATGCTGCCCTGCCCCAGTCTCAGCAATAATACGAGGCTTACCCATTCGCTTCGCAAGTAAAGCCTGGCCTACAGTATTGTTGACTTTATGAGCGCCTGTATGATTTAAATCTTCACGCTTTAAATAGATTTGAGCGCCGCCGACTCGATCAGACCACCTTTTAGCATGGTAAATGGGGCTCGGACGCCCAACAAAATGCTTTAAATCATGATGAAGTTCAGTAAGAAAATCAGGGTCGTGGCGATACTTTTCATATGTCGCTCTTAATTCATCAAGCGCCTCAATTAAAGTTTCTGCGACAAATACACCGCCAAATTGACCAAAATGGCCTTTTTCATCTGGCATATCATACGGCTGCATCTTGAGTTTCCTTTATAAATGCTTGAATTTTAAGAGAATTTTTAATACCTTTTGATTCTTCAACCCCACCACTGACATCAACTGCATAAGGTTTCACTTTCTTTATAGCTTCTTTTACATTATCCACAGTAAGACCGCCCGCTAATACAATTGGCTTAGAGAGCGATTGGGGAATTAAATTCCAATCAAATATTTGACCTGTGCCACCTTTAAGATGCTCATGATAAGCATCAAGCAATAAAGCTTCTGCATCATGAAAGTCCTTGGCATATTGTATCAAATCTACTGAAGACGAAACTGCAACTGCCTTGATATAGGGAAAATTGAATTGTCTACAAAAATCAGGTGTTTCATCGCCGTGAAACTGTAAAACATTCACAAATCCAGATTGAATTGCTTCTTCTATTTCAGCAGGGTCAGCATTTACAAAAAGGCCAGTTTTAGTCACAAATGGAGGTAACTCCTTAACAATGACTTTGAAAGCATCTAAAGCAATGTAGCGTGGGCTTTCTTTATAAAAAACGAAGCCAAGCGCATCACATCCTGCACGGACAGAAGCTTTTGCATCCTCCAGCCGAGTAATACCACAAATTTTAGTACGTGTTCTCAATGTAAAATCAATTCAAAATGAAAGATATTCATTATAAGGATTAACGATCTTGGCATAAATGATTATTGTCAAAAATATTGACAGTTCGGTGCATAAAAGGAAAAGCGTAGCGCGCGTCATAATCCACACCAGACAAATAAAGACCATCAGGTGAAAATGTAGGAGGTGATTTTGTTCTGTCTTTTGATAACAACAATTCTTCAATATAGTTGCTTGGGTAATTTCCTTTACCAATATACAAAATAGCTCCCATCATGTTTCTAATTTGGTGGTGAAGAAAGCCATTCGCTGAAAACTTAAAGAGATAAAAGGGATGGTAGTTTGTAAGAGATATTCGAGACATTGTTCTCACTGGACTTTTAGCTTGGCACTCAGAGGATCGAAAAGCACTAAAATCATGCTCACCTTCAAAATACTGAATAGCTTCTTTCATCTTTTTGAAATCAAGCTCATCATGAATCCATCCTGCCTTATTAGCCCATAAAGCAGAAGAGAAAGAAGCGTTATAAATTAAATACTCATAATGACGTTGTGAGGCTGAATATCTCGCGTGAAAAGTATCATCCACTTCTTGTGCCCATAACACTCGAATAGATAATGGTAAGAAAGCATTAACGCCCCTTACCCAAGCGGTGATAGGTCTTTGAATTTTAGTTTCAAAATGAACCATTTGAACGAGCGCATGAACACCAGCATCTGTTCGGCCTGAAGCGTAAGTATCCAATTTTTCTAGCGCAATACTTTCAAGTGCTTTTTCAATTTCGCCTTGGATAGAGTCCACATCATTTTGTTTCTGCCAACCAGAGTAATTAGATCCATTATATTCAATACACAATGCGATTTTCATGGCAGCTTATAAGTAGAAAATTAAAAAAAAAGTAATAGAAACAATTAAAGCAATTAAAAGTACAGATGAGCTGTTAACTTTCTCTTCGTTAATTTGAATATAAGAAAGACTCATAAGATTCTTATTATTTGAATATAAGAGTATTGAAGACAAATCATTAAGGTTAAAGCGAAGTTTACGTGTTGATTGGAAAGTCTTGACATATTCCATTGTTAAATAAAGGCGAACAGCAAAACGTTTTGCATCAATTCCAAATCGTTTTAATGGTTTAAAGATTAAATAAAAAGTTTCAATCAAGGTTTGATAGCTCATCAATGAAATCATAATCGTAATGATGGCAACTGAATTAATAAGTCGCATAATTTGAGTTGAGCCTAAAAAAAGTCCTTCGTAGGACGGTGATAGGTAAGGCCAAAGAAATATATACTCACCTGGCGTATTAAAAACATAGAGAAAGAAGGTGATGATAAGAAAAAATTTCAGCCTAAAAATAAGTTTAGGTATTGAAAATCTTATAAAAAAAGAAATAGCTACAATAAAGAAAAGTAAAAAAAGATTAAAATCGAAATTATATTTATTGATTAGCAATAAAGCACATAAAATACCTACCAATTTAACTAATGGATGCACGATAGTTTAATCGTTCAATAGCCTAGTCAAAATGAGTCGGCTTCTGATCCTTATCTGATAAATTAATTGTAGTATCTGACAAATTAATATCTTTTATAGTTCCCTCTTCTATGGCCGGAGAGGCTTTAGCACTATGAACTTCTGAATAAGGCTTTTCTTTGTCAGTACTTATTGAATCAATGAGTTCTTTTTGTTCTTTCTGTCTTTTGGTTTTGATGACAAAAAGCATAATTAAGATAGCAAAAAGAACCCCTAAGAAGATAAATAGTCCACTAGACGATGACACACTAGAGGCCTCCTTGTCAGATGCCAACTGAGCATTTGCTTTTTCCTCAATAGGGCTATCGGAAATAGAAGATTTAAAAGATGTATCCGCAGGAGAGGTTGTATCATTTTTATTAACATCAACTTCATTTCCTTGGCTGATGAGAGAGGTAAGTTCAGGCTTAGATTCAACTACAGGTACTTTAGAAGTTAAATCTTTATTTTGATTGACCTGCTTTGCTTTTTCTTGAAGGTCAAATAAAGCCTGATTAGATACGGTTAATATTTTTTTTGCATCGGCAAGCTCTTTTTCTAGAAGTGCAATTTTTTGTTCAGCAACTTTAATATTTTTTTCTAGTGCTGTCTTATCATCATTATTCTGATTAATTTCTTTTTGAATAATTTCATTGCTATTTTTATTATTAGGTAGTGTATCACCGGTCAATTTAATCCGTGGAGCTGGTGAAGCTGGAGGATTCTGAACAATGGTTGCGGGAGTTAGAGGCAAGTCAGACGTCGGTGAGCTAACTTTAGGGTTATTTGCAACAGCTTCAGCAGTTTTCGTACTATATTTATTCCACTGTGAAGACTGAATTTTAATTTCAGCCATCGCTTTTGCATGAGTTAAATCCATAAAATCATCTTTTGATGGCAGAGCGATCTTCTGTCCGACTTCCAAACCGTTAATGTTCTTATTTGTGAAAGCAAGCTCGTTAAGATTAAAAATACCCATTACCATTTGTTCCGTAGTAATGCCAGGTATCTTATTTTCTCTGGCAATTTTATAGATAGTATCTGCAGGTTTAACCGTAATTGATTTTGAGGATTGCTCAGCAGGCTTATTTTTCTCTAGCGTTTTAAGATTATTTTTAATTTCTTTTTCAAAAGTAATCTTATTTTTATCTGTACTTTCCTTTTGTTCTTTTCTGTCATTGATGGGTAGCGGATCTGTTTTATCGACAGCAACAATTTTTTCTTGCTGAATAATCGGAGTTTCTGGTGGATCAAGAAGTACCGTATATTCACGGTAATTTCTTCCTTTAGCTGAGTCGACTTGAATGAGCAAATCTAAAAAAGGATCTGGAACAGGCTGAGAACTTTTCAGTTTTAAGACGGTAAGACCTTTTTCATTTTTTTGCAGTTCAACAGAAATATTATTATGAATAGCAAGGCGTTCTATACCTTGTGACTCGTAATTCTCTTTTGACGCCAGCGATGTCTTAAGTTTTGATAAATCTTCGCCTGGCGTTAACATCATTTCAATCTCAGCATTAAGAGGCTGTCCTTGAGATGATGTCACAACGATTTTACCCAGCTGAAGTGCATTAGCAATAAGCGGGGCTAAAAAAACATACAATAAAAATAATTTTTTAAATTTTTGGCTCATAAATTTCTTTTAAATAGATTTGATAAGTATTCTTAAAATACGTCTGAGCGGCTCTGCAGCCCCCCATAATAATTGATCCCCCACCGTGAAAGCTGAAATGTATTCAGGCCCCATATTTAGCTTTCTAATTCTACCTATAGGAATAGAAAGCTTACCTGTGACTGCAGCAGGACTTAGCTTTTTCATTGAAATTTCTCTCTCATTCGGAATTAAATTAACCCATTGATTAGCGCTACTTATGATTTGATTGATTTCTTCTAAAGAAATATTCTTTTTTAATTTAATCGTTAAGGCTTGACTATGACATCGCATTGCTCCAATACGCACACATAATCCTTCAATAACGATTGGATTATTTTTTCTTCCAAGAATTTTATTAGTTTCAGCGGAGCCTTTCCATTCTTCTTTGCTTTGACCATTATTTAAATCCTTATCAATCCAAGGAATTAGGCTTCCAGCTAAAGGGACGCCAAAGTTATCAATTGGAAAATCTTGAGATTTAAGTGTAGACGAAACATTTCGATCGATATCTAAGATAGATGTCTTAGGATCATCTATTAAATCTTTTGCATGATTGTAAACATTTCCCATTTGAGAAATCAGCTCTCTCATGTTTTGAGCCCCAGCTCCGCTTGCTGCCTGATAGGTCATTGATGTAATCCACTCAATAAGATCTTTCTTGAACAAGCCATCAAGCGCTAAAAGCATAAGTGATACAGTACAGTTTCCGCCAATCCAATTTTTATTACCTTTTTTATAAGCCTCTTGAATGAGATCACTATTCAGTGGATCAAGAATAATTACTGCATCTTTTTCCATTCTTAATGAAGAGGCTGCATCAATCCAATGGCCCTGCCATCCTGAGTCTCTCAATTTAGGGTATATATCAGATGTGTATTCTCCGCCCTGACATGAAAGAATAATATTCATTGCAGCAAGTTCTTTAATATCACTAGCATCTTTTAATGTGCTTTGACTTCCTGAAAAAGGCGGTGCTGCATTTCCTGTCTGAGAGGTAGAAAAAAAAGTTGAGTCAAATTCTTTAAAGTCATGCTCCTCTTGCATTCTCTGCATGAGAACTGAACCCACCATACCTCTCCAACCGACAAAACCAACTCGATTCATTAAATGTCCCGTTCTTTAATTAGTTAAGAGAAGCAATCACTGCTTCACCCATTTCACTACAGCTCACTTTTTTATCACCGGCAGAATAAATATCTGCTGTTCGGAAACCTTGGCTTAATGCTTTTTTAACAGCCGACTCTATTTTATTCGCAATTTTTTCATCGTTGAATGTGTATCTAAACATCATGGCTAAAGATAAAATTGTAGCAAGTGGATTTGCAAGATTTTTTCCTGCAATATCAGGCGCTGAACCATGACTAGGCTCATACATACCTTTATTATTGCTATCAAGAGATGCAGATGGAAGCATACCGATAGATCCAGTTAACATAGAGGCTTCATCAGATAAAATATCTCCAAAAATATTTCCTGTAACCAATACATCGAATTGCTTTGGATTTTTTATTAATTGCATTGCAGCATTATCGACATACATGTGAGTCAATTCAACCTCGGGATATTCTTTTGAAATGTCGATCATGACTTGCCGCCACAACTCAGTTGTTTCTAAAACATTGGCCTTGTCTACAGAACATAATTTTTTTGATCGCTTCATAGCGATCTGAAATGCAACATGAGCAATGCGTTTAATTTCAGATTCTGAATATCGCATTGTATTAATGCCTTCACGCTCACCATTTTCATTCTCATGGATGCCACGAGGCTGACCAAAATAAATATCGCCCGTAAGTTCTCTCACAATCATAATGTCGAGGTTAGATACGATTTCAGGTTTAAGCGATGAGGCTCCAACAAGTTCGGAATATAAAATTGCAGGTCTTAAATTAGCAAATAGATTAAGTTCTTTTCTAATGCGAAGTAATCCACGCTCGGGTCTCTTTTCTCTTGGAAGCGAGTCATATTTCCAATCGCCTACAGCACCAAGAAGAACTGCATCAGATTTAATGGCTAGATCAAGTGTTGAATCTGGGAGTGGGTCGCCAAATTTTTCATAGCCAGCTCCACCAATTTGCGCCTCTAATAATTCTGCGCCTAATTTAAGTGCTTTTAAAACATCAACCGCTTGTTTTGTAATTTCAGGGCCGATGCCATCGCCAGGTAATATTGCAATTTTCATTTTATTTAGAAAGTCTTTCTAATTTAAAGTAGCCATGAATTTTTTTGGTAGTAAGTCTTTTCAAACGCTTTAATGGTTTCGCTATGCTGCATTGTTAATCCAATATCGTCTAATCCATTCATTAAGCAATGCTTTCTAAATGTATCCACCTGAAAACTTATTTTTTCATCAGAAGGTAGAGTAATAGATTGATTTTCTAAGTCAATTGTTAGGGCATAGCCCTCATTTGCATAGGTAGATTTAAATAAGCGATCAATTGTCTCACCAGATAAAACTATGGGTAGTAAGCCATTTTTAAAACAATTGCTAAAGAAAATGTCAGCAAAACTAGTTGCCAAAATTACTCTAAAGCCATAGTCTTCGATTGCCCATGGCGCATGCTCTCGACTTGAGCCACAACCAAAATTCTCTCGCGCGATCAAAATAGTTGCCTTTTCGTATCGATCTTGATTGAGTGCAAAATCAGGATTTTTTACCCTTTGATTTAAATCCATACCCGGCTCACCATGATCGAGATATCTCCATTCATCAAAGAGGTGCGGTCCAAAGCCTGTCTTCTTGATCGACTTCAAAAATTGTTTTGGAATAATTGCATCCGTATCTACATTTGCACGATCAAGTGGGGCCAAAATACCTTTAAGAGTTACAAATGGTTTCATAAATTAGCTTAAAACTCTTATATCTACAAAATGACCATGAACGCCTGCAGCTGCTGCCATTGAAGGACTTACAAGATGTGTTCTACCACCTTGACCTTGTCGACCTTCAAAATTTCTATTTGAAGTTGACGCGCAACGCTCTCCTGGGTCTAAACGATCAGCATTCATTGCTAAACACATTGAACAACCAGGCTCTCGCCACTCAAAACCTGCGTCTATGAAAATTTTATCTAGGCCTTCTTTTTCAGCTTGTAGTTTGACAAGACCCGATCCAGGAACTACAAGTGCTAACTTAATATTCTTGGCAATTTTTTTTCCTTTAAGCACGCTTGCTGCTTCTCGCAGATCTTCAATGCGCGAATTAGTGCAAGACCCAATAAAAATTTTATCTAAACTAATTTGGTTTATAGGAAGGTTGGGTTCAAGGCCCATATAGATAAGAGCGTCTTCAATACTTTTTCTTTTCGACAAATCATTTTCTTTTTTGGGGTCAGGTGTCATACCATCGATACCAACAACCATTTCAGGTGAAGTTCCCCAAGTCACTTGTGGGAGAATTTCATTTGCGTTAAGTGTGATTATTTTATCGAATTTTGCATCTTTATCACTATGTAATGTTTTCCAATAAACTTTTGCTTTTTCAAACGCTTCGCCTTTAGGTGAGAAAGGTCTATTTTCAATGTAGGATATCGTGACTTCATCAACTGCAACCATACCGGCTCTTGCGCCCGCTTCAATTGCCATATTACAGATCGTCATTCTACTTTCCATGGAAAGGGTGCGAATAGATTCGCCAGTAAACTCAATCGCATACCCTGTACCACCTGCTGTTCCAATTTTTCCAATTAAGGCCAAAGCAATATCTTTGGCAGTAATACCTTTGTTTAATTTTCCCTCTACCCGCACTTCCATTGCTTTAAATTTTTTCAGGATCAAACATTGAGTTGCCAACACATGCTCAACCTCAGAAGTACCAATACCCATAGCGAGAGCACCAAATGCACCGTGTGTACTTGTATGAGAGTCGCCACAAACTATTGTCATACCAGGCAATGTGCTTCCTTGCTCCGGTCCAATGACATGAACAATACCTTGGCGACTATCACTCATAGGAAATTGTGTTAATCCGAAATGTTTACAATTTTCCTCGAGTGTTTCGACCTGGATCCTAGAAATAGGATCAGAAATTCCAAGTGAGCGATCTGTTGTTGGAACATTATGGTCAGGGACTGCAAGAACTGATTTATTTCTCCATACAGGCCTATGATTAATTCTTAAACCTTCAAAAGCTTGCGGACTTGTAACTTCATGAACAAGATGGCGGTCAATGTAAATGAGATAAGTGCCAGCATCTTCTCTAACAATATGGCTCTCAAATAATTTTTCATAAAGTGTTTTGGCTTGCATACGTCTGACTAATCCCTAAAATTTCCAAATTCAAGGGGAAAGTCTGTAATGCTTTTTTTAATGAATGCAATAGCATCTTGTAAGTTATCTCTTTTAGCACCAGACACACGAACACTTTCACCTTGAATAGCAGACTGAACTTTTAGCCCGCTATCTTTGAGTAATTTGACAATTTTTTTTGCAAGTTCAGTATCGATACCTGATTTTAATTTAAGCAACTGTTTTACTTTGTTTCCAGATACAGTTTGAATGTCTTGAGGTTCTATTCTTTTTGAGCTATCCGCCTCTTTTTTTTCCATAGCAGGTAGCAAAATATCTTTAATCTGATCCAATTGAAAATCTGAATCCCCGTAAAGAGTAATGGTTAATTCTTTCTCTGAAAATTCGACTTTTGCGGTTGTGCCCTTAAAATCGTATCGATTAATAATCGTTCGAGAGGTAACATCAATAGAATTAGTTAAATTAGCCATATTTACTTCAGATGAAACATCAAAAGATGGCATACAGAATCTCCTTACTTAAAAAAATTATTCGAAATGACAAACATAATGAAGCGTATCTGATGTTTCAATTTCAAATGATGAATTTGCGGGTACAGAAAATTTTTGATCTTCTTTATACTCATTCCAATCAGAAGCGCCCTGTAATTTTACGCGGCAGTGTCCAGCGAGAATTTCCATCACTTCAGCTGCCTGTGTATTAAAAGTTAATGTGCTTGGAAAAATTACGCCGACCGTACTTCTTGTTCCATTTGGAAGAAGAATCGTATGGCTCACACATTTACCATCAAAATAAATATTTGCTTTTTTCTTTACACTTACATTATCAAATTGAGCCATTTAAATTCACCTTATTTTTTAATTTTTGCTGCGATTCTCATTCTTAAAGCATTGAGTTTAATAAAACCTGCTGCATCCTTTTGGTCATATGCGCCTCCATCATCTTCAAATGTTGCAATGGAAGTATCAAAAAGAGAGTCTGTTGCACTGTCCCTGCCAATCACACTGACATTGCCTTTATATAGCTTCAATCTCACCCAGCCATTTACATTATTTTGTGTGTGGTCGATGAGTGTTTGTAATGCAAGCCTCTCAGGACTCCACCAGTAGCCGTTATAAATCAAAGAAGCAAATCTTGGCATTAAGTCATCTTTTAGATGTGCCACTTCACGATCTAGTGTAATAGATTCAATGGCTCGATGCGCTTTTAGTAAAATACTGCCCCCGGGTGTTTCATAACAGCCTCGAGATTTCATACCTACATATCGGTTCTCCACAAGATCTAATCTACCTATACCGTGCTTACCACCTATCTGATTGAGAGTCGCTAATAGTTCATGTGCTTTCATGGTTTTGCCATTAATACTAACTGGATCACCTTTATTAAATTGAATCTCGATGGTTTCAGATTCATTTGGTGCCTTTTCAGGACTTACAGTCCAACGCCACATATCCTCTTCAGGTTCAGCACCAGGATTTTCTAAATGACGTCCTTCATACGAAATATGCAATAAATTGGCATCCATACTGTATGGGCTGCCACCATGTTTATGTTTCATCTCAACTGGAATATTATTTTTCTCAGCGTACTGAAGTAATTTTTCTCGACTAAGCAAATCCCACTCACGCCAGGGTGCAATAATTTTAATATCAGGATTAAGTGCGTACGCTCCTAGTTCGAAACGAACCTGATCATTACCTTTACCTGTTGCGCCATGAGAAATAGCATCTGCATTCGTTTTTTTAGCAAGCTCTATTAAACGTTTAGCAATAAGCGGTCTCGCAATAGAAGTACCAAGTAAATATTCGCCTTCATAAATTGCATTTGCTCTAAACATTGGAAATACAAAATCTCGAATAAATTCTTCTTTCAAATCTTCAACAAAAATTTCTTTTACACCTGCAGCTTTAGCTTTTTCTTTTGCAGGCTCTAGTTCATCACCCTGCCCTAAATCGGCTGTAAAAGTAACCACTTCACATTGATAGGTTTCTTGTAGCCACTTCAAAATAACTGACGTGTCTAGTCCGCCAGAGTAAGCTAGAACAATTTTCTTAATATCACTCATTTTTCATTTTTCCTAATAACAGGTATTCCATCAATGCTTTTTGAACATGAAGACGATTCTCAGCCTCATCCCATACAACACTTTGAGCACCGTCAATTACTTCTGCAGTTACTTCCTCGCCTCGGTGTGCTGGCAGACAATGCATAAACAAAGCATTCGAGGATGCCACTGACATCATCTCCTGATCCACTTGCCAATCTGCAAAATCTTTTAAACGTTCTTCGTTTTCAGATTCAAAACCCATACTCGTCCATACGTCAGTTGTAACAATCTCAGCATCTTTCGCTGCATCCATAGGATCTTCAAATTCTTCAAAATGTTTATCACCGTATAAACCTGCTCGCTCAACTTCAACCTCATAACCTTTAGGTGTTGAAACATGTACATTAAAGTCTAATACCTCAGCTGCTTGAAGCCATGTATTACAAACATTATTTGAGTCACCAATCCATGCAACTGTTTTACCTTGAATAGAACCTCTATGTTCAATATAGGTAAAAATGTCCGCAAGAATTTGGCAAGGATGATATTCATTCGTCAATCCATTAATCACAGGCACTCTCGAGTTTTGTGCAAATCGATCAATGATATCTTGCTCAAATGTTCGGATCATCACAAGATCGCACATACGGGAAATAACCTGTCCTGCATCTTCTACAGGCTCACCTCTTCCTAATTGAGAGTCTCTCGTATTTAAATATATCGCTGAGCCGCCAAGCTGTTGAATGCCCGCCTCAAAAGATAATCGTGTTCGAGTGCTCGCTTTTTCAAAAATCATTACCAATGTTCTGTCGGCCAGAGGCCAATACTGTTTGTATTCTTTAAATTGTTTTTTGATCCAACTTGCTCTCGCGAAAATGTATTCAAACTCATCTCGCTTGAGATCATTAAATCTTAAAAAATGTTTTGTTTTCATAAAATCAATTCTACTTAAAACGTTACTTTACTAAAAAAGCTTTGATAACTTTAGACAGTCTCACAGTCAATTCTCTTGCTTCAGCTTCATTGATGACGAGTGCCGGTAAAAGACGAATCACTTTTTCTGCGGTGACATTTATTAGAAGACCCTCTTCTAATGCTAATTTAGTTAAATCTCCACACGGCTGATCAAGTTCAATACCCACCATGAGCCCTAAATTACGCACCCCCTTAACCTGAGGGCAGTCTTTTAATTGCTTAGTAAATTCTTCATTAATTAATGCACCCATTTTTGATGCATGATTACAAAGCTTATCCTCTTCAATGATATTCAATGTTGCAAAGCCTGCTGCAGTTGCTAATGGATTACCGCCAAATGTAGATCCATGCTTGCCTGGCGTAAAAACATGACTTGCCTTGCCTTTAGCTAGGCAAGCACCAATAGGTACTCCAGAGCCCAGGCCTTTTGCGAGCGTCATGACATCAGGCTTAATAGAGGTATGCTGATGTGCAAACCATTTTCCTGTTCTACCAATACCACATTGCACTTCGTCTAACATTAAAAGCCAATTATGTTGATCACAAATCTCTCTTAAGCCTTTAAGATAGTTTTGAATGTTACTTGGGATATTAATGCCGCCTTCGCCTTGAATCGGCTCTACCAGAATTGCAACCACATTATTTTTTCTTGAGGCAATTTGTTGAATAGCTTCTAAATCATCGAAGGCAGCTCGAATAAACCCACCCACAAGAGGTTCGAAGCCAGCTTGTGATTTACGATTACCAGTAGCTGATAACGTTGCCATCGTACGCCCATGAAATGCTTTTTCCATTACAATAATTTCTGGTGTTTCAATGCCATTTTGATGCCCATAAAGCCTTGCTAATTTGATAGCAGCTTCATTGGCTTCACATCCAGAATTACAGAAAAATACATTATCCATATGAGAAATAGCTGTGAGTTTTTCAGCTAATTTTTCTTGTTCAGCAATATGGTAAACATTAGATACATGAATAAGTTTTGATACTTGCTCATGAATGGTCTTCACTAATTTCGGATGTGCATGTCCGAGTCCGTTTACTGCTACGCCGGATAAAGCATCCAAATACTTTTTACCATCTTTAGCCCATAGCCACACACCTTCACCTTTTTCAAAGGTTACGGGTTGTCTAGCGTAGGTATCCATCATTTTTGACATACAATTTTCCGTACTTATAAACACAAACGGAGGCTTAAGCCTCCGTTTATTTCAGCTTAAATTAAATTAAAGACCGATTAATGCGCGATGACTCAGTCCATTTGCCATAAAGAAAAGCATTGGAAGAGAAAGCATTAAGTTTGTTCTTGATGCTAGAAAAGCTACTCTGCGTGCTTTGGCTTTTTCATCATCTGAAGCTTGAACCATGCCTAAAATCTTTTGTTGGTTTGGCCAAATTAATACCCATACATTAAATAACATGATCGTACCTAACCAAGAACCGATACCAATACCTTCGTATCCAGTTTGTAATGTAAATGTACTGATAAAATTCTCTTGTAACATTGCAGCACCTGCTAACCAAGTTGCTACAGCAGCCCATCTAAACCATAAAAGAGCACGAGGTGCAACATGCTTTGTAATACCGCCCGCTGAACCATCTGCAGCCGCATCTTTTAATGCAGGAATTTGCACTAAGTTAAAGTAGTAAAGTAAACCAATCCATGTGATACCGGCCACAAAATGAATCCATCTAGCAAGTCCAGGTATAAATTCCATTATTTAAACTCCTACAAAATAAAGTTTTTAAGAAAAACGTAAAGTACTAACGTTAGAACCAAGCCTGAAATGATTGTTCCTAAAATTGAATCAAGTGGATTTTTCATCTAAAAACTCCTCCAAAAAAAACATAAATATTCAAATGATGAGAGTAGCTTAAATACCCGATTTAAGCAAGATAGCGGGGCTAAAAGGCGAATTAAGTTTGCAAAAAAACCGATTTAAGGCAAAATTGCCCTAGTTTTTAAAAATCATTTCCTAATACTTAATAATCTCGTATGTTGACACTCAAGACGGTTGATTCCCAAGCTAAGATTTTTAGTCAGTTACCTGTTCATAGCTATATTGATCCTTCCATTTTTGAGATAGAAAAAAAAGCAATTTTCGATAAATATCCAAAATATTTAGGGCATCGCCTAATGGCGCCTCAGCAGGGTAATTACCATGTTTTAGAAGCGCTTAATAAATCAGCAGTTCTTGTAAATAACAACGGAAAAATGAACGTATTAAGTAACGTTTGTCGTCATAGGCAAGCACTGATGCTCGAAAATCAAGGCTCGGCTTCCCATATTGTCTGTCCGCTTCATCGCTGGACTTACGGTCTTGATGGCAAATTAGAAGGTGCGCCCTACTTTAAGGAAAATCCATGTTTAAATTTGGAGTCATTTCCAGTAGAAGAAATCCATAACCTCATTTTTAAACAAACACATAAACAGTCATCGATAAATATCAAAGATGCAATGGAGTTTAAACAATTAAATCAATTATTAAATTTTGATGATTACAAACTACATAGCGTCAAAATTGATCATTACGATTTTAATTGGAAAACATTTATTGAGGTTTATCTCGAGGACTATCATGTTTGGGCATTTCACCCTGGTCTTAATAATATCGTGGATTGTGATGATTTATCATGGGAATTTAAAGCATTTTCATCTATTCAAAAAGTGCCTTTTAGGGAAAAAAATCAATCGCAAAGCTCTGAAGCCTATGATCTTTGGAAGTCCAAAATCAATGAGCAAAGCGGCCATTCAAAACCACAATTTGGTGCAATTTGGCTGACAATCTATCCTTTCTTTATGATCGAATGGTACCCAAATGTTATCGTCGTTTCCCACCTCATTCCCGATGACGTTAATCATTGCAGAAATATTATTGAGTTTTATTACCCAGAAGAAACCATTCTTTTTGATCAAGACTATATTGCTGCGCAACAAGCCGCCTATAACGAAACTGCTCTTGAAGATAAAATTATTTGTGAAAAGATGCATGAAGGAAGACGTTCACTTTTCAAAAACAAACAAGAAGATATGGGCCCTTATCACGAGCCATTGGAAGATGGTTTAAAACATTTTCATCAATGGTATCAAACAGAAATGTCTTCCCACCTATGACAGATCAAAAAAAAGGTATGCTATGGATCATCGTAGCGACCTTCTTTTTTTCCCTTATGGGATCATTTGTAAAACTTGGTGCTTCACGTTTTTCTAGTGTTGAACTAGTGTTTTACCGTTCATTTATAAGCTTATTATTTCTTTTTATTTACATTGTTATAAGTCAAAAAGAGATTAAAACACCACACCTTAGAAAACAGATTGACCGCGGTGTTGTGGGCTTTTTGTCTTTAGCTTTTTTCTTTTATGCTATCGCAAATCTCAATTTAGGTTCTGCCATGACCCTCAATTACACCTCACCTATATTTCTTGGATTTTTCTTGCCTTTCATCTCACATCAAAAAATAAAAAAATCTATTTTAATATGCACAATTGTGGGCTTTTTTGGCGCTTTATTAATTCTTGATCCACACGGCGAATGGCAAAGCTGGTTTGCAGGTTTAATTGGATTAGTCTCGGGTATTGGTGCAGCTTTGGCTTACATTCACGTCATACAGCTCAGCAAACTTAATGAGCCTGATTGGCGCACTGTCTTTTACTTCACACTTATATCTTCAATAGGCGCAGGATTGTGGATTAGCTTTACCGATTATCAAAAGTTGGTATGGAATGATATGTGGATACTGATTCCACTTGGCTTGTCAGCCACCATAGCCCAAATTGCAATGACACGCGCATATAGGCTTGGCAAGCCTCTTGTTATAGCCACCCTATCTTATCTAGCAATTGTTTTTTCAGGCATTATTAGTCTTCTATATTTTAACGAGATGATAAGGGTTGAGGATATATTGGGCGCAATTATGATTATTATAAGTGGCGCTATCGCGTCAAATATTAGCTTAAAATCAAGGATTAATTAAGCCGCAGCGAATAGCAATCAAAGCAATCTCTGCTGAATTATTTGCATTTAACTTTTGCTTAATATTATATAAATGCGTACCGACTGTTCTTGGACTGAGGCATAGCGTATCTGCAATGTCATTTGTACTTTTGCCTTTAGCTAATGCTATAAAGACTTCAAATTCTCGGTCTGAAAGAATTTCAACTGGATTTGTTTCTCCTGATAGCTGAGTAATAGCCATTTGTTGGGCAATACTAGGCTCTAGATAACGCTTTCCTTGATGAATAGATTTAATTGCTTTGATCAACTCTTCTGCAGCACTTCTTTTTGTTAAATAGCCCATCGCGCCTGCATTAAGGACTCGCTTAGGATGTACCGAATCTTCATGAGCTGATAAAACAAGGATTTTGGTATTTTTATCTTTCGCCATAATGCGATCAATAGCTTCTATTCCTCCGATACCAGGCATTGTGATATCCATAACAATAATGTCAGGTTTCAATTCTTGAAATAATTTAATAGCACCTTCTCCACTTTCAGCTTCACCGATGACTGTAATATCATCTTCGGCTTCGATAAGCATCTTAAAGCCCATGCGAACTACAGCATGATCGTCAACAAGTAATATCTTAATTTGACTCAATCTATATCCTTTTTAAATGGGTACTGAGATTAAAATCTGCGTACCCTGATTCTTTTTAGAAATTAATTCAAACGAACCATTCAAAGATTGAATGCGCTCTTGCATGCCCAGAATGCCAAAATTTTTGGTTTGATCTATTTTTTTAAGTTCCATACCTTGACCATCATCACTGAAGTTTAATTCCAAAAATCCTTTTTTATTTAAAACCAAATTAATTTTAATCGTTTTAGCTTGTGAATGTTTTAAAGCATTATTCATAGCTTCCTGAATAATTCGATAAAAATTAATATTTAAAGTTTCATTAAGGTGATTCAGGTCGCCTTTAATAAACAAATGAATTTTTAAATGTTCATATTGTTTTTGCCATGTATTTACAGTGTCTTTTAGCGTTTCTGCTAAACCGAGGTTATCCAGCGCACCCGGCCTTAATTGCTTAATAATGCTATGCATCCCATCATATATCTGATTTGCAGCAGAAATAACAGAGTCAGCATTTTTTTCAATTTCAGGTGATATTTTTTTAGCCTTATTAGAAATGTTAGAAGCAAATATCTTAATGGCGGATACATACTGACCTAATTCATCGTGAAGCTCTCTTGCCAAACTTCTTCTTTCATCTTCAATATGACTTTGAATTAATTGAGTGAATTTTCTATTTTCTTCAAGTTTCAATTTTGACTCTTCTGCAATTTTCTTTTCACTAATATCTCTCATGCTGCATATGTCACCAATAATTTCGTTTGTAATCGGGTCTATAAGCGGTGAAAATGATATGGCGACATCCACTACTTCTCTATTTTTCTTAATTCTTTGCGTTTCTATATTGTGGATATTTTTTCCTGTATGAATTAATTGAAAGCTTTTTCTTAATTCATTTTCATGTGCTTTAGATGTAAGCACATAAGCAGATTTCCCTAATATTTCTTTTGGAGAATACCCAAATATTTTTTCAGCTGAAGCATTCCAAAAGGAAATTTTAGATTGAAGATCGTGAATAACAATAGCATCTGCAGTTTGTTGCGCAATCAATGCGAGTCTTTGATTCTCGCGAATCTTGGATTGAAGTGAATCACCCATGCGATTGAAGTTCTCTGCTATGACTGCAAATTCAGGTAAGTTAAAATTAGGAAGTCTCGCTTCGAAATCACCTTCACCCATTTTGGTAATTGCCTCAACCATAGGTTCAAGGGGTCGTAACCAGAAACCAAGCATCCAATACACCACGATATTTAATAATACAAAAAATACACAAGCGATCAAGAAGAAGTGGTTCATCTTGGCCCAAGATTCTTTTATGGCACCGGTGGGATTTGTTTTCACAATAAGCTTACCAAATCTTATTACTCTAGTATCTATAACTTCTTTAGGGGTTAGAGAACTTTCAAACCACTTGGGAGGTGGAGGATCGTTTATACGATACTTGGAAGGGGGAGAGGCGTAGAGAAGTTCACCTTGAAGCGTATATAAATTAATATTACTGCTTCTAACATGGCCTAGTTCTTCTAAAAATCTCTTTAAGACATCATGAGTATAGCCCCATTC
Source organism: Candidatus Methylopumilus planktonicus (assembly GCF_006364715.1). Lineage (NCBI taxonomy): Bacteria > Pseudomonadati > Pseudomonadota > Betaproteobacteria > Nitrosomonadales > Methylophilaceae > Candidatus Methylopumilus > Candidatus Methylopumilus planktonicus. The sequence continues at coordinate 573,945 of NZ_CP040984.1, read as the reverse complement.
TGGATTTTGAGAGGAACTTATGATAACTGTATCTAATAGCTGCATTGTCACGCGATTGGCTGACTCTACACCTTCTTGAATAGATTCTTTTGATCCCTTCATTATGGTGTAACCCATTGAAACAAAAAAGATCAGCAAGATGGCTGTAATTAAAAGATTTAATCTGACTCTTAAATTCATAATGTATTTTTAATAATCATTGTAATGGATGACTTTTACCACACATAAAGCCTAGCTCACAAGCGTTAAATAATGAAAATAATTGAAGTGTAATTTTTTCGCTTTACATAAAATAAATTACTACTAATAATAGATTTAATTTTTTAAGTTAAATTTAAAGTTAAACCTCATGAGTATTGAGTCAGTCTCAAGCGAACATAGAATATTTCATCCAGGTCAACCGTTTGTAGATCATGCCAATGTATCTGGCATGGCTGCTTACGAAAAACTGTGCACTTTTGCAAACGAAAATTATGAGAAATTTTGGGCTGATCTTGCTCGTGAGTTAATCATTTGGAAAAAACCCTTTACTAAAACACTCAATGATTCTAACGCCCCCTTTTATAAATGGTTTGAAGATGGTGAATTGAATGTTTCATATAATTGCCTTGATAAATATTTAATCACTCAACCTAATAAAATCGCAATTATTTTTGAAGCAGACAATGGAGATATCACCAATGTCTCTTATAAAGAGCTCTATCAAAAAGTATGTCAATTTTCAAATGGCCTTAAAACATTCAATTTGGATCTTGGTGATAGAGTTCTTATTTATCTTCCCATGGGTATTGAAGCAGTTGTTGCCATGCTTGCTTGTGCCAGAATTGGATTAACACACTCTGTCGTATTTGGTGGTTTCTCTGGGAAAAGCATTCAAGAGCGTATTAAAGATGCTCAAGCTAAACTTGTCATAACAGCAGACATTCAATTTCGAGGCGGCAAAACACTCCCCCTTAAATCTGCAGTAGATGAGGCATTTAATTTGGGTGGTTGTGAAACAGTAATTAGCACTATAGTACTAAAGAAATCAAAAGAAGTGATTGAGTTAAAAGCTAAAGAAATTTGGTGGCATGAGCTTATTAAAAACCAATCGACGGATTGTGATCCGGTATATGTTAATGCCGAACATCCTCTGTTTTTACTCTACACGTCAGGCTCAACCGGAACCCCCAAGGGCGTCCAGCACTCTTCAGCAGGTTATCTTCTTCATGCTATGAACACCATGAGGTGGACATTTGATATTAAAGGGGATGATATTTATTGGTGTACGGCGGACGTAGGATGGATTACAGGACATACCTATGTGGTTTATGGTCCTCTTGCTATGGGGTCTACACAACTTATTTATGAAGGCATTCCAACTTTTCCGCATGCAGGTCGCTTTTGGCAGATGATAGAAAAGCATCATATTAGTATTTTTTATACAGCACCTACAGCAATCAGATCCCTTATCAAGGCATCTGAATTAAATAAAGAGTCTAATCCTGATACTTACGATTTATCAAGTCTTCGTCTTTTGGGCTCAGTAGGCGAGCCTATCAATCCTGAAGCATGGATGTGGTATTACGAAAAAATTGGCCATCATCGCTGCCCTATTGTAGATACATTTTGGCAAACAGAAACAGGCGGTCATGTCATTACACCATTGCCTGGTGCAACGCCATTAGTTCCAGGCTCTTGCACACTTCCCTTCCCTGGTATTGATGCTGCAATTGTTGATGAAGCAGGGCATGAAGTACCGTGGGGTACAGGCGGTTTATTGGTTATCAAGAAACCCTGGCCTTCAATGATTCGAACCATCTGGGGTGACCCTGAACGTTATAAGAAGAGTTATTACCCTCAAGAACTAGGCGGAAAAGTTTACCTAGCAGGTGATGGAGCTATCAGAGACAAAACGACTGGGTATTTTACTATTATGGGTCGTATCGACGATGTATTAAGCGTTTCGGGTCATAGACTTGGCACCATGGAAATTGAATCTTCACTAGTTTCAAATCCTCTAGTGGCCGAAGCTGCAGTAGTCGGGAAGCCCCATGAAATTAAAGGTGAATCTATCGTAGCTTACGTGGTACTCAAAGGCAAAAGACCTGAAGGTGAAGAAGCAAAAGCAATTGTTAATCAACTCAGAGATTGGGTTGGAAAAGAAATAGGGCCTATTGCTAAGCCTGACGATATTCGATTTGGAGATAACTTGCCAAAAACACGCTCAGGTAAAATTATGCGTAGACTTCTGCGCTCTCTTGCTAGAGGGGAAGAAATTACATCTGATATCTCAACCCTAGATAACCCATCCATTCTTGAACAACTAAAACAATCAATTCAATAATTTAAAGTAAAATAGCGTAAGTGGTTTAAGTTTAAGAAAGACCAATGAAACAAAAATTAATTCCTTACGTAAAAAAAATAGGTATTGCACTCGTCATTACCTACGTTTTTTTTATCGTTATCTCTAGCCTTACATTTCAATTTTATATTAAGCCTAATTTAAGTAACTACAAATCAAGGATTGAAATTCTTGCTTCGGAGGCCATGGGCCAAACGATCAGAATAAATTCACTTAAAGGTCGATGGGATTTTATTAATCCAGAGCTTGCCTTAAACGAAGTTGTATTTTATGACAGCCAAAATAATATAACACTTGCACTTACAGAAATTAGTGCGGACTTTTCATGGTTAAGTCCATTTTATTTAGCTCCAACACTTTCGGAAATAAAATTGAAGGCGCCTAAACTTCTTGTGAGGCGAGACACAACTAATAAAATTTTTATTGGTGGTATACCCATTGATGGCCCTTCAAATAATAAATTAACAAACTGGCTTCTCAATCAAAAAAAAGTATCTATTGAAAAAGGGGAGGTAGATTGGCGTGATGAGTATAGGCAAGCGCCAGCACTCTTACTAAAAGATTTAAATCTTAGTTATAAAACACACTTTATTATCGATCTCATTGGCAAACACAAATTTAATCTCAATTTTAGAATCAGTAATAGTGACAATCAATTTATTGATCTTAGCGGAAATATTTATGCAAAAAAGATTGAGGATATTAGCTCCTGGGATTCTGAAGTTAAAATCAAAGCTGGTAATATTAATTTAGCAGCCTATACACCCTGGGTGAACTACCCAATCAAAATTAATGCTGGTACTGGTGATCTAAATTTAACTGCAAGTATTAACAACGCGGCGATTGACAAAATTAAAGCATCCATCAAGCTCACAAATTTTAAAACTGAATTGAATCAAGTTAACAAAAATGAGCTTAATTTAAGGAATTTTTCAGGCAATATTATTTGGTATTCTGGTAAAAAAGATTATCAAGTTAAATTTGAAAATCTTTATCTTCTTACTAATAATGGAATTAATATTGAAAATGCAGATTCGGCCATTACTATTTCGGCTGAAACTAATAAACCAACTGCCTTCTCTCTTCAAATAAATAGGATTGAGCTCGATGCAGCGAATGAAATATTGCAAACCATTCCTTACTTTGATGATGTTAAAAGTAAAGTTGATGCAATAAATCCATCTGGTTCACTTTCTAACGTTGATCTTAAGTGGGTTGATGATAAAAATATTGCATTAAGCCTTAAAGCCCAATTTGATAAGTTAAGCTTTAAAGCCTTTGATGATTTACCAGGTTTTGAAAATCTTACAGGCTCGATTCATCTGAGAGATAAAGATAGCTCATTAAAATTAAAATCAACTGATGTTTCTCTTTTTTACAATAAATTATTTAGAGAGGAACTCAAATTTAATGATTTGCATGGCGACCTGAAATGGACAAAAAACTATTTAATATTTAAAAATATTAGCTTTAATAATGCATTTATTAACGGTTCAATTAATGGCAGTATTATACATTCACTGAAAAAAGGAGCTTATTTAGATATCCAAGCTTCCATTCCTTTTATAGATTTGAAGCATGCAAAAACTTATTACCCAAAAACGATCGGTACAGAAGGTCTCCACTGGCTAGACACTTCACTCCTTGAGGGTAGCCTTGAAAGTACTTTAATTTCAATTAAAGGCTCGTCAGACGATTTTCCATTCGTCGATGCACAGAACCGTCCCGATCCTAATGAGGGCTCCTTTGTTGTTACAACTATTGGTAAAAATACCTTGATCGAATATGGCACAGGCTGGCCTATGATTGAGAAATTTGATTTTAATGCCTCAATCAATGCTGGTACTTTCGAGTTGTTAAGTAAAAAAGGTCAATTCCTAGGTAATACCATTAAAGAACTCAAAACAACTATTCCTGCAATAGCTATCGAGCATCCCATACTAAATCTTCAAAGCACACTTAATAGCCCAACACGTGAAGCTATTAAATTTATTAATAACAGCCCCATAAAAGAATCTGTTCAGCATTTATTTGATGAAGCAACTGGGTCTGGGGAAGGCAAACTCAGATTAAATATTGATATCCCTATAGATAATCTTGATGCAATTACTTTTAAGGGTAATTACCAATTTTTAGATAGCAATCTAGCTAACCCTGCAGTGGGAATTCCAAAAATAGAAAAAATTAAGGGCCTAGTCACTTTTGACGAAAAAAATGTCAAAACTGAAAATCTGACTGGTACCATGTTTGGCGGCAATACTAATATTTCACTCGTTGCAGACTCAAGCAAGGCTATTAAAGTTAAATTAAATGGAAAATTTACTGACAAAGGTATTGCAGAAAAATTAGGTACAAGTTTTTCAAAATTAAATGGCTCTGCAAATTGGGAAGGCCTCCTGGAATATAAAAAACCCTTACTCAATATACAATTGTCCTCTGATTTAAAAGGGATTGAAATGAGCTACCCCGCTCCATTCAATAAAGCGCGCGATAAGGAAGAAAAGTTTTACTTTACTAAAAAACAAAATAATACAAAAACAGATCAAATTGAATTTACATATAGCAATATTGTGAGTTCAAAAATAACTCGTATCGAAAAAAATAATATTATGTCAATTGACAAGGGTTATATATCAATTAACTCAGACATTAATACAAATATGCAAAAAGGACTTTATCTCAAGGCTAATTTACCCTATGTAAACCTAGATGACTTTATAAGTGTTTATAGCGAAGAAGGAAGTAGCAGTGGTTTTAAGATAGATAAAGCAGATATAACACTCAAACATGCTGACCTCTTTGATAGACGATTTAATAATATTAAAATAGAAATAGCGCCAGTTAACGCCAGTACAAAATTTAAAATAAGCTCAAACGAAACATCAGGTAATCTTTTATGGACTGAAAAAGATAACAAGCTAACTGCGAGACTAAATGGACTTAAGCTTCCAAATGAAATTAAAAAATTATCCTCAACAGAAAGTTCAAGCAGCCAAAAAGTACCTAATTTAGATATCAAAATTGACTCCCTTGAAGTTGATGGTAAGAAAGTCGGAAAGCTTGAGCTTGTTTCTATGACTTCAAAACAAAATATTAATATTCAAAAATTTAAAATTATTAATGACAAAAATATTTTTCAAGCAGAGGGGGATTGGATAGGCTGGAATAAAAACCCTATTTCTAATATTAATTTTAGCTGGAAGATCAGCAATCTAGGTGAAACACTTAATTTCCTAGGCTTTCCTAACTTTGTAAAGGATGGTGAAGCAGATGTATCTGGTCAATTGAGATGGCCAGGCAATCCTTTTTCTTTTGATAAAACTAAAGTAGATGGGTCCTTCAACCTTGATGTACGTAAAGGTATAGTTCAAAAAGTTGAGCCTGGCATAGGAAGGCTCTTTGGACTCTTAACCCTGCAAAGCTTACCGAGAAGGCTCAGCTTAGACTTTAGAGATTTATTTGGGAGTGGCTTTGTCCTTGATACCATGAATGTAGCTGTTAGAGTCAATAATGGCATTATGAAAACAAGTAACTTTAGAATGGATGGTCCAGCTGCTGAAGTGTTTATGTCTGGTGAAATAAATATCATCAAGGAGACGCAGGACTTAAATCTTAAAGTAACGCCTCATATTAGTGATAGCTTGTCAATTGCAGCACTTGCAGGCGGCCCGCTTGTAGGTGCGGTAGCATTTATCGCACAAAAAATACTCAAAGATCCGCTTAATAAAGTACTAACCTCTGAATATAGAATTATTGGTACGTGGGAAAAACCAGAAGAGGTGAATAATTCAGCGACTGATAAAATTAAAACAACAATTGATAACACTAAGAACTTATTTAATGATAAAAAATAATAATGGCCATTAAATCTAAAATAAAAACAACTAAAGCAAGATTAGTAAATAAAGATATCGTAAAGATTGCAGGCATTCAAATGGCTTCTGGGCCAGATATCAATTCAAATCTTAATGAAGCTGAAAATTTAATTACAATTGCTGCCAATCAAGGCGCTAAAATTATTGCCCTACCTGAATATTTCTCTATCATGACTTCTAAGGATTCAGAGAAATTAAAAGCGAGAGAGAAACCTGATCAAGGAATTGTTCAGTCATTCTTATCAAAGCAAGCCAAGAAACATAAAGTATGGATTATTGGCGGGTCAATACCTTTAGTCTCAAAAGATAAAAATAAAATCAGAAATAGCTGTTTAATTTATGATGACAAAGGAAACCTAGTTCATCGCTACGACAAAATTCATCTTTTCGGATTTGATATGGGAGAGGAATATTATCGCGAAGATAAATTAATTGAAGCAGGTTCTGAAATTGTAGTTGTCGATTCGCCATTTGGTAGAATTGGTATTGCTATTTGTTACGACCTACGATTTCCAGAGTTATTCAGAGCTATGAAAGACATTGATCTTCTTGTAATTCCGTCAGCTTTTACAGAAACAACTGGTAAAGCGCACTGGGAAATTCTAATTCGAGCAAGAGCAATTGAGAATCAATGTTATGTGTTAGCACCTGCTCAAGGAGGCTACCACTTATCAGGAAGAGAAACACATGGTAATTCAATCATTGTAGATCCGTGGGGCACAATATTAGACAAACTCGCACGCGGCTCGGGTGTAATCACTGGGTATTTAAACAAAGACTATATTAAGTCTATCCGCAAATCCTTGCCCGCACTTAAACATCGAACTATAAAATAATATTTTCTATGGAACATAAAATTGAATATGCAAAAGATTTACTTCTCGCCCAATCTGGTATTGAAATTCATGATCTAAGTAAAATACTCAATGGCATGATGTCTCATGGTGTCGATTATGCAGATCTTTATTTTCAATACACTAAAAATGAGTACTGGGGACTTGAAGAAGGTCAAGTTAAATCGGGAAGCTTCTCAATCGATCAGGGTGTAGGTGTCAGAGCTGTTAACAAAGACAAATCTGCGTTTGCTTATTCTGATGATATATCTATTGAAGCCCTTTTATCTTCTTCAAATATTGCTAAAGCCATTGCCTCAAAAAACTTAAATCAAAATCATAAACTAGATCAACCAAAAATAACTTCTAATTTATATAATACTCAAGATCCCCTCTCGGCTGTGCCTGCAGAAACAAAAATTAAGATTCTTGAAAAAATAGAAAATTTTGCTAAAAAAATGGATGAGCGAATCACCAAAGTCACAGCATCAATTGCTGGAGAATATGAAGTGATATTTGTTATTAATAATGAACAAAAAATTGCTGCTGATATTAGACCTTTAGTAAGATTATCTATCAATGTTATTGCAGAATCGAATGGAAAAAGAGAGCAAGGCTCATCAGGTGGTGGTGGACGTTTTGGATTTGAATATTTCTCAGACGACATATTAAAACAATATGCACAGGAGGCAGTCCATCAAGCCATAACTAACTTAGATGCCAAGCCAGCCCCGGCTGGGAGCATGACAGTTGTCTTAGGCCCCGGATGGCCTGGCATTCTTCTTCACGAAGCTATTGGTCATGGCCTAGAAGGTGACTTCAATCGAAAAGGTAGCTCAGCATTTAGCAATAAAATTGGCACACAAGTGGCTGCAAAAGATATTACTGTTGTTGATGACGGCACTATCAAAGATCGAAGAGGCTCACTTAATATTGACGATGAGGGTAATGAAACACAAAGAACAGTACTTATTGAAAATGGCATTCTAAAAGGCTACATTCAAGATACATTAAATGCGAGACTCATGAATATGCCCATTACTGGAAATGCACGAAGAGAGTCATATGCACATCTGCCTATGCCGAGAATGACAAACACTTATATGCTTAATGGCACAAAAACTCCCGAAGAAATTATCAAGTCAGTAAAAAAAGGGATTTATGCGGTTAATTTTGGCGGCGGCCAAGTAGATATCACAAGTGGTAAGTTTGTATTTTCTGCAGCTGAAGCCTGGATGATTGAAGACGGAAAACTACTCTATCCAGTCAAGGGTGCAACTTTGATAGGGAACGGTCCTGAAGTATTAAAGAAAGTCAGTATGATTGGTAATGATATGTCTTTGGATTCAGGTGTAGGGACCTGCGGTAAAGAAGGTCAGAGTGTTCCGGTAGGTGTAGGCCAACCCACTATGAAAATTGACGGTTTGGTTGTAGGGGGAACTGCTTAAAATTATAAAACGCGATTTTTGTATTCTAAGGTACGCGTATCAATTTCAATCTTGTCACCGGTATTACAGAATAAAGGCACCATTACTTCAAAGCCCGTATTAATTTTAGCCGGCTTCATAACCTTACCTGAAGTGTCCCCTTTTACAGCAGGCTCAGTATAAGTAATTTCACGCGTAACAGAATTTGGAAGCTCTACAGAAATAGCTTTTCCATTATAAAATTTAACCTCACAAGGCATGCCGTCTTCTAAGAAATTTAAGGCTTCTGACATATTTTCAGGATCAATTTCATATTGATTGTATTCACCATCCATGAATACATAAGCAGGATCTGAAAAATAAGAATAAGTGACATCCTTTTTATCTAAAACAATCACTTCAAATTTATCACTGGCGTTATAAACGTTTTCGCTCGGCGCTTCAGTCAAAAGATTTTTCATTTTCATCTTAACCACAGCTGAATTTCGACCTGACTTATTATATTCAGCTTTTAAAATGACCATGGGGTCAGTGCCAACCATAATGACGTTACCAGCGCGAAGGTCTTGAGCGATTTTCATAATATTGATCCTTGGGAATGCTTACCAAATAAAAGGGAGAAATTATACTCGAAAATTATGTTTCAGAACAATAATCAACCAAACTCTCAACAAATGAAGGCTCTTTGAAGAAGTAATGACTGCGCTTCAACGCTAAAGACTCTAGAGAAGCATGATATTTGAAAAAATCACGCCATAAAGCTTCGTTAAATTTATTATTCGACCAATCGTCATGCGTTTTAATTAAAATCTCTGACAGCTTTTGTTCACAATCCTCACAATAGCGCTTCAAAAAAGCTTTAAGTTTAATTAAATGGAGATTGTTTTCCTGGATATATGGCTGCCAAATAAAAGGTTTACCGGCCCAAAGTGCTCTTATCCAACTATCTTCACCGCGCACAAAATTAAGGTTACATGACCAAAGTAGATCATCAAAATCATCATGGCTTAAGAATGGGTAGGAAATAATATGAAGATGCTGATAATTCTTTTTTATCTTTAAGATGTCTAACAAATATTGAGGTATGAAAAACTGAATAGGCTTCTTCATAGTATCTATAACATCTAAAAAAGCTTCAATTTTCTGTATTGGGTAATAAAAAAGGGATATTGAATAGAGGTCAGGATTGCCACCGAATGACTTAATAACTTTATCACGTCTAGTTTGGACAAAAGCCTCTCTACGTCCTATTAAATCTCTCTCTCGGATAAGGCCGCCTGTTTGTCTTGTAAAGCCAGGGTAGAAGAAAGTTTTAATAAGTCCAGATTCAGGATCTATAGAAGGTTTTAAATGAAAATTATCTACCCATGGCTCAGCTGACAAATATTCAATCGCAATATATTTAGACTTGTTAGTTTTCATAAGCGCTTTATATAAAGCAGGCAAATCAATATTAAAAAGATTAAATACAAAAGCTGGGGGTGACGGAAGTGATTTTGAATTGTCACTAAAATCACAATAATAAATGTTAATACCATCGATCATTTGTTTTTTTAGGGAAATATCGAGTGAAGGTATGAGTCTTTGGGTGGTCACAAGGTCATCGACAAGAAGATGTACCTCAATATTAAAATCAACTTTAAGTTGTTTTGCTATGCGCCATGCAACACCAATATCCCCAAAAAAATCAATCACCTTACATATTAAATGACAAACTATAGGGCTTTTGTTACTCATGATATGACACACCAATAATTCTAAAATTTACTAAACCACCCGGGGTTTCGACTTTTACTTCATCGTCTAAGTTTTTTCCCAAAAGCGCCTTAGCAATAGGTGATACCCAACTAATAAAGCCTTTTTCTGTATCAATCTCATCTTGTCCTACAATGCGAAAATGATACTCTGAATCATCTGATTCATTAAGAAGAGTGATCCATGCACCGAAAAAAATCTTGTCCTGCTGTTCTTGTGTGGATGGATCAATTACCACAGCCTCATCAATACGCCCAAATAAGAATTTGGCTCTTGCATCTATCTGACGTAAGCGTTTTTTTCCATATATATAATCTCCATTCTCACTGCGATCCCCATTGCTTGCAGCCCAGGAAACATCTGCTACTACTTTAGGGCGATCGACTTTAACTAAAAAATCAAGTTCGTCTTTTAGACACTGGTACCCATGTTTAGTAATGTAATTTTTGCGTTCAGCCATATTTTTTAATAATAATTAACGGGGATAAGTTTACAATAGAAGCATGCATTCTGAGCAAAAGCCTATATATCTCTGTCGTAATTCAAAAGAAGCTTTTAAATTAAGCCAACACTTTAACTCAAAAGAAAAAGTGATGGCTTTAAATGATTTTATTAATAATCTTTTTAAAAAACATCCAAACATCAATATGCCATACCGAGTTCTTAATGGTATCGAAGAAAAGTTATTATGGGAAAGCAGCATTAAACAATACAAAAAATCTTCATTTGATTTATCTAATATTGAAAGCTTAAGTGAGACTGCAAGCCAGGCTAATCGTCTCATAGATCAATTTCTTATTGGCGAAAATACCTTGAAAAGTGAAGAGCGCAGCGAAGAGCATACATTTTTTAACGCCTGGCGTTTAATCTTTAAAAAATATTGCAGTGATAAAAAAATCATCACTTTTAATAGTCTTATAAAAATTGCTATTGAACATATCACGAATAAGGATATATCTATTGACTACCCTATTCATTTTGTAAATTTTGGATTTAGAACACCTATTGAGGAATCATTTATTGGTGCGTGTAAAACTCAAATTGATGTGACCTTTTTTGAAGAGCCCAAAATAGAGCCTTATATAGAGTCGCGTATTTTTCTTAATGAAGAGCATGAATGTGTGCAAGTTGTTGAATGGTGCAAAAAGCAAATAGAACTAAATAAAAAAATACTTATTGTTACGCCCCAGCTTGATCAAATCATAGATCGCCTTACAAGCTTACTTGACAAAACATTTCATCCTAAATCGTTTACCCCAAGCCTATCTCAAGAAAAAAGAATTTATCAGTTTTCTTTAAATACACCTCTATTTCATTTATCCATCATTTATTTAAATATAAAACTAATCGAGCTGAGCGCGCGAGGATTTTTCAATATAAAAGAACTTAAAAATATCTTGAGTCATAACGGTTGGTCAGATAACCAAGAGCTATGTCTTCGCTATAGACTTATTAACCAATTAGAGAGAAAACGTAGGGGCAATGTCTCAGTTCACGAACTTATTGAAATCCTGGAGTCGACAGAAGGATTAAATGATTTAATTCCTTCTCTAAAGAAGCATTTAGATCAAATACAAGCCTCACATCATCAATGGAAAAAGAAAAGAACCCCTTCTGCATGGATTAAGACCTTTGATGAGTATTTAAAGAGTATTCAATCTAGCCTTTTAAGTCCAAAAGACCTTTATGAAGAAGGTATTTATGAGGCGTGGAATAAAATTACCGAAACTTTAACTTCGCTAGACAACCTCCTTGATGAAATATCTATTCAGGATATGTTAGACATACTTCAGTATTACCTCAAAAAAACTACCCATCATCATCAACACGAGGGTAATTTTAAAATTGATATTTTAGGCTTTCATGAAACGACTTATGAAATTTATGATGCTACGTGGATTATGAATTTGAATGAACATAATTGGCCTGCACCTCACCAATATAATCCATTTATCCCTATCAAAATTCAGCATGATGGCCATATCAATACTCATGAAAAACGTCATTTACATGCCACAAATATTTTAGACAAATTTACCCATACATCAGCCTTGGTAACACTCTCTTACGCTAAAAAAATGGGTGAAGAAGAGATCTTTCCGTCACCTATTCTATACACTTTCATATCTTCGAAACCACATGAAGATATGAATTTTAATTACAAAAAAAATACATTTAATCAGGATGTTATAGAATATATTGAAGATAATACTTCAATTAAAATTGACGTTGAACAGACGGTGAAATCAGGGATTAAACTACTTGAAGCGCAGTCCATCTGCCCTGCCTGGGCATTCTATGAATTTAGGCTTGGCGCCAAACAATTAGAAGATGATGATGAAGAAAATTTAACTACCAGGCTTCGCGGAAATCTCTTTCACAAAACCTTGGAACAATTTTGGATGGAATATAAATCATCATTTCTAGTGAGCGCTTTAAGCAAAAATGAACTCTTAAATAAAATAAAAGATATTGCACATAAGAATATTTCAACTGAAAAGAAAAAGTACCCCAGAATCTTGTCTGAGTTTTTTAATATCGAAGAAATGCGCTTAATACATTACCTTGAAAATTGGATTCAATATGAGTTAAAACGAGGTGACTTTGAAGTTAAAGAGACAGAAAAAAATATACCCGTCCATTTAGGCTATCTTAAATTTAATATCAAGATTGACCGTATTGATGAAGTTAATCAGAACACGATTGTTATTGATTACAAATCTGGGGCAACAAAAACTTTAAATGAATGGTTTCTCAATGCTTATGGAGAGCTTCAAATGCCATTCTATGCCCTCTACGCTTCAGATAAACCTATTGATGCCATTACTATTGGCATTATTAATACACCAAAGCCTCAATGGATTGGCATCGGTCGAGATATCGGGCTTCTTAAAGGTATAAAGGATGCTTCCTGCTCTAGCCAATACCAATCTTGGGATGAGCTACTCGGCTTTTGGAAGTATCGTATTAGTGATGCAGTTAAAAGCTACGAAATGGGTGATGCAACTGTTAGATTTGCACGTGAAAAAGATATGGCTTACTGTCATGTTAAATCTATCCTAAGGCTTCCTGAGCGAACTTTACAATTCGAGGAAGCAAGCAATGAATGACGCCGAATTAAGAGAGAAAGCGCTTCTTTTAAGCTCATTTATTGTAGAGGCGCCGGCAGGTTCTGGAAAAACAAGCTTACTTACTGATCGATATTTAAAATTGCTTACAGTTGTTGATGCCCCCGAAGAAATTGTAGCGATAACTTTCACAAAGAAAGCAGCTTCAGAAATGAAAGCTAAGATCATCGAGCGAATTAAAGAAAGTCAAAGTCCTTTTGCTCAAACAATTCTAAAGCGCTCGAAAGAAAAAGGCTGGGATATTGAACATAATCTTTCACGACTTAAAGTTATGACTATTGATAAGTTCTGTCTTAATGTGGTCAGTCAAATTCCTGTATTAAGCAAAATGGGGCAAAAGCCTAATATTACCGATACACCTGAAAAACTCTATGAAGAGTCAGTTAAGCAAACTTTACAGGCTAAAGATAGCATCGAAGATATTAAAGTTGTCTTTACTCATTATGACAATGAATATGAAAAGATTAATCGCCGTTTAGTGGCGATGATGTCAATTCGAGATCAGTGGAAATACCGATGTCATAAGCTTGCCCAAAAAGCAACCAAGCAAATTATCGATGAAGGCAATGCTTATCTTGAACATTTGATAAAGCCCATCTATCAAAAAATTAATACTGTACTAAATCAAGATCAGCTAAATGATCTTATAGAAATTCTTCACTACTTAAAAAGTATAAATCTTAGGGAAGATATAAAGCTAGAAAATAAAAGAAGTTTTAATTTTGATACAGAAGAAATCTCTTTATGGCAAACGATCACAAAAATCTTATTTACAGATAAAAATACCAGGCGAGAAAACATTACAGTCCGAGAGGGATTTAAGAATGATGATGAGGGAGAAGTCTACAAAAATAAATGTCGCAATCTACCAAATATCGACTTTTTATTAGCCATCAAGACAATTCCGGAACCTATTAATGAAACATATGCCTTAAAACTAAAATCTATTTCAAATGTTCTGCTGCAGTGCGAAAAGAAACTCCGGCAGCTATTTAGGCAGCGAAATACTGTCGATTTTATTGAGATCATAGAGATCGCGAATGAGGCACTTGGTAAAAATGATGCGGCAAGCGATCTTTTATTATCTTTGGATTACAAAATATCCCACTTACTTATAGATGAATTTCAAGATACAAGCAGAAGTCATTTTAATTTCTTAAAGAAAATTGTGGATGGCTGGACACCAGAAGCACAAAAAACCGTTTTCTGTGTAGGCGACCCTATGCAATCTATATATAAATTTAGGGAAGCTGATGTCAGTATTTTTATTGAGGCTAAAAAAAATGGTTTTAACACAATTCCCTTAGAAACCATACGACTTAAAGATAATTACCGGTCTTCTTCTCTTATTGTGAATGAGATAAATCAGATATTTGAAAATATACTACCAAAAGAAGATTCAATTCAAGAAGGAGCTGTATCCTACAAACCTTTTGTATCTGCAAAGAAAGAGCATGACTTTAATATAAGTGAGTTCAAATTTCATGCATTAACATTCACTGAAAATATTGATATTGATACCGAAGAGGCAAAGTATGTATGTAATCTTATTGATACATTTCCTGAAAATGAAAAAATTGCCATTCTCACAAGATCAAGAAGTCATCTCTCTGAATTAATTAATTACATTAGAAAATTCAAACCTAATCTAAGGTTTAATGCAGTAGAAATTGACGCTCTAGATAAGCATCAATCTATTCAGGATATTCTTTCCTTAAGCTACGCCATGCTTGACTTAAGTGACCGGATTCACTGGCTTGCAATTCTTCGAGCGCCATGGTGCGGAGTTGTACTTAATGACCTAGCCCTACTATTTCAAAATGATCACAACTCAACAGTATGGGAAATTATTCAAGATGAAAATAAAATGAATGAAATTTCCTCTGATGGAAGAAAAAGAATTCAACGACTCATCGATATCCTAAAAAACGCATTTGATAATCAAAGTAAAACACATATTAGAAGGCTTATAGAATCAGTTTGGATGAATTTAGGTGGTGAATTATGTCTTCATAACCCTAACGATATTGTAGACATTAATAAATTTTTTGACATACTACAAACATCAAGCTCGC
This sequence comes from Candidatus Methylopumilus planktonicus, assembly GCF_006364715.1. Taxonomy (NCBI): domain Bacteria; kingdom Pseudomonadati; phylum Pseudomonadota; class Betaproteobacteria; order Nitrosomonadales; family Methylophilaceae; genus Candidatus Methylopumilus; species Candidatus Methylopumilus planktonicus. The sequence goes on along the minus strand of NZ_CP040984.1, from coordinate 558,508 downwards.
CTATAGCAATCGATTTTGAACTAGTCGAACATCAAATTACAAAAACGTATTTATCTGACATTCCTTCAGCTGAAGAGAGTATTCAATTTTTTACAATCCATAAAGCTAAAGGTCTCGAGTTTGATGTAGTCATTATTCCATCATTGAATTCAACAACACGAGCATCAGACAAAAAAATGATTATGTCTGATACATTTAGTGAGAATAACTATATATACGACGTTACAGCATTTAGTGAGCCTGATAATAAATCACCTCATTTGCATGATTTAATTTATGGTATAGAAAAAAATAGAGAAGAAAATGAATTAAAAAGGCTTCTTTATGTTGCAATGACAAGAGCAAAAGTAAAGCTTCATCTTGTAGGGTCGGTTATACATAAGGATGAAATAAAGCCTGCTTCAAATACGTTCTTATCTCTACTTTGGGGTATTTACGGCAATAGTTTTTATGAGGAAAAACCCATTGAAAATATTGAGATAGGCACTTTGAAAAGCAAAATCGAGGAATTTGTTCCAAAACTCATGCGATTGAAGTTAAATTAATAGCAATCCTGATGAGTCAGATAAGACAAAATCATTCTTCTACTTTTTATAGCTATTAAGATAAGAATATTTTCACCAAGAAATCTTTTATAAATTTTACACGCTCTAGGATATCGGAAAGAGTCACGGAAATTTTAATCTTATCTGGGCCATTCATTCGGCAACGCTTATCTTCGCTTAGAAGTTTAATAAGCTTCAGCGGGTCAATTTTGCTATCACTAGCAAATGTAATTTGAATTGAAACATCACTAGCATCTATTTTTTTAATATCAAGATGTTGAATAAAAATTCTTAAGTCGTGAAAAGAAATTAGGGATTGTGTTTGCTCTGGCATCACACCAAAACGATCTATCAGCTCTTCTTTCATTTCCATTAATTGCTCATCCTGACTAAGTCCTGACAAGCGCTTATAGAGAACAAGCCTTTCATTGATATCACCACAATAAGTATTAGTAATAATGGCTGGTGTATGAAGATTAATTTCTGTATTTTTTTGAAGCGGAGTATCGAGACTTAATTTTTTGCCAATTTTAAGCTGCTTAACAGCATAATTAAGCATTTCTAAATATAAATTGAATCCAATTTCATGCATTTGTCCGCTTTGATTGTCACCTAGCAACTCACCTGCTCCTCGAATCTCCAAATCGTGAATAGCAAGATAATAACCTGCACCTAAATCCTCAAGAAGCTGAATAGCTTCCAATCGTTTTTGAGCATGGTTGCTGATCTTCCGATCTGGATCAACAAGTAAATATGCATAGGCTTGATGGTGAGATCTACCCACCCGACCTCTTAACTGATGAAGTTGCGCTAGTCCAAACATGTCTGCACGATTCATAATGATTGTATTGGCTGATGGAATATCAATGCCTGTTTCAATAATTGTTGTACACAGTAAAATATTCGCCTTTTGTTGATAAAAATCATGCATGACTCTTTCAAGCTCTCGCTCTCTCATCTGTCCATGTGCGATTTCAATTACCCCTTCAGGTATTAACTTTTCTAATTTTTCTTTCATCGAAGTGATAGTGTCAACATCGTTATGTAAGAAATATACCTGACCACCTCGATTAAATTCTCTAAGAACTGCTTCACGAATGATGCCTTCTGAATAGTTATTCACAAATGTTTTAATCGATAAACGTTTTTGTGGTGGAGTAGAAATAATAGAAAACTCTCGTAAACCTTCCATAGCCATAGATAGTGTTCGAGGAATCGGAGTCGCTGTAAGTGTTAATACATCCACTTCAGCTCGCATAGATTTAAGTAATTCTTTTTGGCGCACACCAAAACGGTGCTCCTCATCAATAATAATCAGCCCTAAATTTTTAAATTTAATGTCATTTTGAATGAGTCTATGTGTGCCAATGATAATATCAATTTCACCATTAGATAATCTTACAAGCGACTCAGCTTGTTCTTTTTTAGATTTAAACCGAGAAATTTCTGCAATCTTGATAGGAGAATCTGAAAAACGATCCATAAAATTATTGTAATGCTGTTCAGCAAGAAGTGTTGTCGGTACTAATATAGCAACTTGCTTTCCATCATTAGCTGCTATAAATGCTGCTCTTAATGCAACTTCTGTCTTGCCAAATCCTACATCGCCGCATATAAGACGATCCATAGGCTTTTGAGATTCCATATCAGTAATTACAGCATTAATTGCAGTTAATTGGTCATCGGTCTCCTCAAATGGAAATCCATCAGTGAATCTTTCATAATCTTGTAAATTAATTTTGAAGGCGTAGCCTTTTTTAATGGAGCGCTGCGAATAAATGTTTAAGAGGTCTGCAGCAGTATCATGAATTTGTCTTAAAGCTTTTTTCTTTGCCTTATCCCATTGGTCTGAACCGAGCCTGTGTAAGGGTGCAGTTTCAGCTGGTCCTCCCGAGTATCGAGAAATAAGTTCTAGATTGGATACTGGTACATAAAGTTTATCTTCACCAAAATATTGTAAAAGTAAGAATTCACTCTCTCCTTCACCAAAATCTAAATTAAATAATCCTTTAAATCGACCTACGCCATATTGTTCATGAACAATAGGGTCACCTTCTTTTAATTCTGATAAGTCACGGACCATGGCATCCGTTGAGAAATTCTTATCACGATGACGTCTTCTTGATTGGCGCACAGTATTTACATAAAGCTCAGATTCTGTAATAACAACATGCTGGGATGAAATATAGCCTTGATGAAGTGGGCTAACAGTCAAAACTACTTGGTCACTAATACCTGCTGCTGAAGACCAGTCATCTGTTGCTTTAAACTTGATGCCAGCCAACTTTAGAAGTTCAGAAACTGTTTCTCGGCGACCCAAGCTATCCGTTAATATAAAAACTCTTTTAGGATTGTCTGTAATAAAATTATCAAGCTTTGATAGAGGCAGAATATTTTTCCGATCAATAGATATGTCAGGAATTTTTTCATATACTTCTTTGCGTTTTAAATCGAACTTCTTATATGAATTGATGGATTTAAAAAATTGATCTGGCTTAATTAAAAGATTCTGAGGTTCTAAAATTGGTCTCTCAGCATCATAAGCAAACAATCGAAAACGTTTTTCAGTTTCATGCCAAAAATGACTACAAGCCAGGTCAAGATTACCGTGCTTATAAATAATCGTATTGTCTGAGAAATAACTAAAAATATCACTCATCTCTTCAAAAAATAACGGCATGTACCATTCAATGCCTCCAATGGGAATACCTTTGCTGATGTCTTTGTAAATTGAGGAGCGAGAGGGGTCACCTTCAAAATGCTCTCGATAATTTTGTCGAAATATACTAATGGACTTTTCATCCATTGGACATTCACGGGCCGGGAGTAGTTTAATTTCATTGACAGGATAAAGTGTTCTTTGCGAGTCAACATCAAATGTTCGAATTGAATCAATCTCGTCATCAAAGAAATCCAGGCGGTATGGCACAATACTGCCCATAGGAAACAAATCAATGAGACTTCCTCTCACTGAAAATTCTCCTGGAGCCATGACGCGAACCACGTTCATATATCCATTTAATGTTAATTGGTTTTTAAAAGCTTCAATATCAACTTTTTGCCCTTTACTAAAATGAAAGCTAAATTGTTGTATATAACTTTTAGGGGGTAATAAGTGAAGTGCTGTGGTCACGGGAATAATAACTAGATCAAAACTTTTCTGAGTCACTTGGTAAAGAGTTAGGAGTCGTTCTGAGATTAGATCTGGATGGGGTGAAAAGTGATCGTAAGGAAGAGTCTCCCAATCGGGCAACAAATTAATTTTTAAATCCGGGCTAAACCAAAGCATCTCTTCCATAAGACGCCTTGCTTCGAATGCAGTCTCCGTAAAAATTGCTAAAGACTTTTTACTTTTAACAATTTCATCATGAATATATTTGACGAGAGAATAGCTATCAGAGCCATCAATTTCAGCTGTCGATAGTGATTCTTTACTTTGATAATTTGCTTCTAATGGCATATATTGCATGTATAAATAATTAGCAATATTATAAGCTTTAAAGCTAATATTCATTGAGAGGGAATATCATGAATGATAAAGAATTAGTCGCACGCCAAGCCTTACAGTATGTTAGCGAAAATATGATTGTTGGCTTAGGCACAGGATCAACCGCTAACTACTTTATTGATGCTTTAGCTAAACGAAATAAAGAAGAAAACCTAAAGATAATGACAGTATCGAGCTCTGTTGTTAGCATGATTAAAGCTAAAGAAGCTGGCTTGCCAATTATAGCCATGGAGCAAATCAAAGAAATTGATCTTTATATTGATGGGGCAGATGAAATTGCACCTGACCTTACATTGCTTAAAGGGCGTGGCTATGATCTCGTTCGAGAAAAGCTACTAGCTCGATCTGCTAGAAAATTTATTGTCATTGCGGATGAGTCTAAATTGGTTAAAAAGATTGGGGATAACTTTCCCATACCTTCTGAAGTTCAACCCTTTGCATGGGAGCTTGTTAAAAATATTTTAATGAAGAAAGGTACAGGCGACATTAGAATTAATGCAGCAAAAGATGGGTATGCGATAACCTCCTGTGGTAATTTCGTTCTCGATTTTAATTATCCTGAAAAAAGTACTGAAGAATTAAATGCACTTCTATCCCAAACACCCGGCATTGTAGAGCATGGTATTTTTTATAATATAGCGCATGGTGCCTTAATTAGTAGTAATGGAAAAGTTCGTGAGATATGGAAAAACTAAATCTTTTCAATGCCACCCATATAAGAAACTAATGCTTTAGGTATTGTAATACTGCCATCTTCATTCTGATAGTTCTCAATAATAGCAACTAATGTTCTCCCAACAGCAAGTCCTGAACCGTTCAATGTGTGAACAAATAAATTTTTTCCATCCTCACTCTTAAACCTTGCTTTTAATCGTCTTGCTTGGAAAGCTTCACAATTTGAAACAGATGAAATTTCACGGTACGTATTCTGTGACGGAAGCCAAACTTCCAAGTCGAAGGTTTTTGCAGAACCAAAACCCATATCGCCTGAGCATAAAGATAATAATCGATATGGAAGCTCTAGTGAAGTAAGTATAAATTCAGCATGTGAAACCATTTCATCTAATGCATCATAACTTTTGTCTGGATGAACAATCTGAACCATCTCAACTTTATCAAATTGATGCTGCCGAATCATACCGCGCGTATCTTTTCCGTAAGATCCAGCCTCTGACCTAAAACAAGGAGTATGTGCAGTCAATTTAATAGGAAGATCAGACAGTTTTAGGACCTCATCTCGCACAAAATTTGTAAGCGTTACCTCAGAAGTTGGTATTAAATATAATTTACTTTCATTATGTGAAAGGCTAAAAAGATCAGCTTCAAATTTAGGTAGTTGTCCTGTGCCTATTAATGAATCGCTATTAACCAAATAAGGCGTATAGCATTCCTTATACCCATGTTTATCTGTTTGAGTATCAAGCATATATTGGGTAATAGCCCGATGTAATTTTGCAAGCTTACCTTCAATCACTACAAAACGCGCACCAGAGAGCTTTGCACCTAAATCAAAATTAAGTCCATGTTGAGCACCTACATCCACATGATCTTTAATCTTAAAAGTAAATTTTCTAGGCTCGCCGACTGTCTTTAAAACTTTATTGTCGGATTCTGACTTACCTATCGGAGTAGATTCATGAGGAATATTAGGGATATCAAGCATGAACTGATTAATCTTTTCTTGTAACTCAGCTAATTCAGATTCGCCCGCTTTTAAATCATCTGAAATTGCATTCACACTCTTCATAAGCAAATCAGTATTCTCATTTTTAGACTTAGAAATACCAATTTCTTTTGATATAGAATTTCGTTTTTCTTGAAGATCTTGTGTCTTCACTTGAAGTTCTTTTCGCACATTTTCTAATGATTGAAAAGTAGCTACATCAAGATCAAAGCCTCTACTTAAAAGTTTATCTTTAGCAATCCCAATATCATTTCTTAGTATTTGAATATCAATCATAAATAACCTATTTCTTTTGCTTGTCCTGAGATTTTAAATAATTCATTTTTTCGAGAATTTTACTCTCTAATCCTCGAGTTGTAGGCCTATAAAATTCAATGGGGTCTAAATTATCTGGAAAATATTTCTCTCCTGCTGCGTAAGCTTCGGGTTCATTGTGAGCATAACGATAGTTTTTTCCGTAATCTAATTCCTTCATAAGCTTAGTTGGGGCGTTTCGAAGATGAACTGGCACATCACTATTATCCCCTTCCGCTACAAATGCTTTCACTTCATTGAAAGCCATATATGCCGCATTACTTTTCGCTGCAATCGATAGGTAAATCACTGCGTTCGAAAGCGCTAACTCACCTTCAGGTGAGCCAAGCCGTTCAAAGATTTGGTAGGCTTCGAGTGCTATAGTTTGTCCCTTTGGATCAGCTAAACCTATATCCTCAACGGCAATTCGAACAATTCTTCTTGCCAAATAAAGTGGATCAGCCCCTCCGTCTAACATCCGATGAAGCCAATATAAAGCAGCATTCGGGTCAGACCCTCTCACAGATTTATGAAGCGCTGAAATTTGGTCGTAAAATTGATCCCCACCCTTGTCAAAGCGTCTTACCTTGCTTGTAATTGTTTTCTTTAAAAAGTCTCGATCAATTTTTTTGGCTTTTAAAGATGTGGCTGTATTAAAGAGTAATTCTAAAAAATTGAGCAGCCTTCTAGCATCGCCATTTACATAGGCAATAATCTCTTGCTTAGCTTCAAGATCTACCTCAATGTCGGGCGCAATATAAATTTTAGCTTTTTCATAAATCAAGAGAAGATCTTCATCATCAAGCATTTTTAAAACATAAACTTGAGATCGACTTAATAAGGCTGAATTAACTTCAAAAGATGGATTCTCAGTAGTCGCTCCAATAAAAGTAATCAATCCTGATTCAACGTGTGGCAAAAATGCATCTTGCTGACTTTTATTAAATCGATGGACTTCATCTACAAACAAAATTGTTTTTTTATTATATTGCTGTAAATTAAGCTGGGCTTTTTCTATAGCCTCTCGAATATCTTTAACGCCAGATAGGACTGCAGATACGGATATGAACTCCGCATCAATAGAATTTGCAATAACACGTGCTATGGTTGTTTTGCCAACACCTGGGGGCCCCCATAAAATCATGGAAGGTAAATTTCCAGATTCAATAGCTACACGCAAGGACTTACCTTCACCTAGAATATGTTTTTGACCTGCTATTTCTCCGACAAATTTAGGTCTTAAATACTCAGCGAGTGGCAATTGAGACTGATTAGGTTCGAACATTTGATTCATGAGAGTTATTTACCTGAGATCTCTTCTTGAATTAACCACTGGCCATCTATTTTTTTAACTAAAAGTGATTTATTAGACATCTCAGAGAGCTTGTCAGAAGTATATCTTTGTTTAAATTGTATACGAGCAAAATTTTCGACTTTTGTAATTAACTTTATATCTTCAATTTCAACGAGAATCTTTCCTTGTGATGATATTTTTTGCCTTCTTGAGGCTTGCCACAAAGATAATGCATCACCATTTGGAGCTTTAAAATCTTGTGCGTATTTACTTAAATAAAGGTCAATATCTTTAGTTGACCAGGCATTTGCCCAGTCATTTGCAAAAGTAATTAACTCTGCATCTTTATTTTTATTCGGATTTGGTGTTGTCGATAAGTTGTTAGATGCGCCACCGTTTTGAACAACGTCAACGCCATTAGGTAGCTTGAATAAAAAATCATTATCAGTCAAGCTCACATTAAATTTTGCATTCTTAAAACTAATTGTTGTTATGTGTTCAAATGCATCAACAATTTTCATCACTGATAATTTATTTTCGGTTAAACCAAGTATGATTTTAGTAAATCCAGCGCCTTCCTCCTTAGGAATAGCCTCAACCCAGTTGATATTTTGATTAGCCTCACCTCCAACTGGAGCTTCTATATTTTTAAGTATGAAATATTTTTCAATATTTTTACCTGCAATAATTAAGAGTGGCGTTGACCCACCAACTTTAGCTATCGGATTAATAGAAACTTGTCTCAGATCCTGGTCGTACATATAAAGTCGATCACCATCGCTAATGATTTGATTTTGATAAGGCTTTAAATAATCCCATCTAAACTTATTAGGTCTTTTAAATAGCATTACGCCCTCAACATCTTGGAGTTTTGAACCCTTCTTATCTAAAACAACCTGACTAAATTCAGAAGACATACTTGAGACGTTACTTACAAAAGCATTAAGATCTGAAATACCTTCAGCAGATGCATTTAAAGAAAAAATTAGAAAAACAGAAAACAGTTTAATCATTTTGATTTGGGGCTAGGATATCTCTATTGCCATTACTTTGCATTGCGGAAACAAGACCAGCTCTCTCCATATCCTCAATAATTCTTGCGGCACGGTTATAGCCAATGCGTAAATGTCTTTGAACTGAAGAGATGGATGGTTTTCTAGTTCGCAATACTAATTCAACAGCCTCATCATAAAGCTGATCTTTCTCGCCTGAGAAATTAGAAGAAGAATCACCGTAATCTCCACTCTCTGAAGTTTCGTTGGTTAAAATACCTTCAATATAATTTGGCTCACCATGTGACTTAAGGTAACTCACAACTTTATGTACTTCTTGATCAGATACAAATGCCCCATGAATTCTTTGTGGATAACCTGATCCAGCAGGTTGATATAACATATCGCCTTGCCCAAGCAAAGTCTCGGCCCCCATTTGATCTAAGATTGTTCGTGAATCAATTTTGCTAGCTACTTGAAATGCTATCCTTGCAGGAATGTTAGCTTTGATGAGTCCCGTGATCACGTCTACCGAGGGTCTTTGTGTGGCTAGTACTAAGTGGATACCAGAAGCCCTGGCTTTTTGAGCAAGCCTAGCAATAAGCTCTTCAATTTTTTTGCCTACCACCATCATTAAATCTGCAAGCTCATCAATCACAATTACAATAAGTGGCATTTCAGATAATGGTTCAGTATTTTCTGGATTTATAGGATCTGCAATAGGAGAGCCATCTTTAATACTATCTTTAATTTTTTGATTGTATCCAGCTAAGTTTCGAACGCCCAATATCGACATCAGCTTATAACGCCTTTCCATTTCACCTACAGACCAATTTAATGCATTGGCAGCTTGACGCATATCAGTGACGACCGGCGCTAACAAGTGAGGGATTCCTTCATAGACAGATAACTCAAGCATCTTAGGATCAATGAAAATCATCCTCACTTTTTCAGAGTTGGCTTTGTAAAGTAAACTTAGGATTAATGCATTGATCGCAACCGATTTACCGGAGCCTGTAGTGCCTGCAATTAATACATGTGGCATTTTAGATAAATCAGCGACCTCGGGACGGCCTGAAATATCTTTTCCTAAGGCAATCGTGAGAGAAGCGCTCGTATCTGCGAAGATTTGTGAGCTCATAATTTCTGACAAGTAAACAATCTGCCTTTTAGGATTGGGTATCTCTAAACCCATACATGTTTTACCAGGAATGGTTTCAACAACACGAACACTCACAACAGAAAGTGCGCGCGCTAAATCTTTCGATAAGTTAGTCACTTGACTACCTTTAACGCCAGGTGCTGGCTCAAACTCATAGCGGGTAATTACAGGGCCAGGTTGAGCTGAAATTACTTTTGCTTCAATACCAAAGTCCATTAATTTCTTTTCAATGAGTCGAGATATAAACTCAATCGTTTCTGACGATTGCGGTTCGACTTGATCTGATGGCTGATCTAAAAGATGAAGAGGCGGTAATAAATTGTCACTAAAATTAAACAATGGAATTTGTTTCTCTTTTTGCACACGCTCACTTTTTTTTATTTGTACGTCAGAAGATTCAATATTCAATGGCGATCTATTTTCAGATTTTCTGCGCTCACTCTCCAAAAGCTCTAATCTCTGCTGCTCTATAATTCTCCCATGTTTGCGATCTTGCCAATCTCTATATCGATATTGCCATCTTTGAAATAAAGCGAAAGTAAAGTGGCCTGAATGCTCTGAAATTTTAAGCCATGACCATCCTGTAAATAAGCTAAATCCGATTGCAATCGATGTGATCAAGAAAATACTTGAGCCTACATAACCCAAAGAGGAAAGTAATGCTTGATCAAATAATTTTCCAAGTAAGCCACCTTGGCTTAATGGAAATTGAGCTGGGAGATCTATTAAATGTCCTGCTTCAAAAGCAGACGAGGCGGAAATTAAAAGACAGAAACCAAAATAGTTAAAAAATAAAAAAGAGCGATAGCCTTTTAAATCTTTATTGTATTGAGGATAAAGAAGCCAAATACTAAAGAAACATAAGAAGCTTAGCCACCAACTTGATAAACCGAAAATATAGAGGAGTAAATCAGATAAATACGAACCAATAATCCCACCAGCATTATGAATTGAATTTGAGCCGCTGACGCTATGAGACCATGATGGATCTTGGCTAGAGTATGTCGCAAGTGTGATGGTTAAATAAAGGCCTAAAAAAATTAAGCTTAACCACCAAGCTTCACGTGTAAGCTTACTTTTAATCCCACTAAGTTTATTATCCTGTGGAGTTTGGCTAGCTTTTCCAGTTTCTGATTTTTTTTTAAAAAACAAGGTTGTAAGCACTCGGAATGTTTCAACAATTATATCAGTTTGAAGTGCCAAAAAATGATGAAAAAAGCCTCAAAAAGAACCACTTCAGTCAAAAATAGGTTTGCTTAATCAGGCGATGAAAACTAAAATTGATCGTTTGCAACTTCATACTCTTTTCAGGAATTTTTTATGGCAAAACATGCCCAACTTATCATCTTAGGCTCTGGTCCAGCAGGCTATTCTGCTGCAGTTTATGCTGCCAGAGCAAACCTTAATCCCGTTCTTATCACTGGGATTGCCCAAGGTGGCCAGTTGATGACTACTACAGATGTTGATAATTGGCCTGCGGATCCTGATGGCGTTATGGGTCCTGAGCTCATGGAGCGCTTTGAAAAACATGCTAAGCGCTTTAACACTGAAATTGTGTTTGATCATATTCATACGACACACCTTAAAGAAAAACCTATTCGACTTATAGGTGACTCATCTGAGTACACATGTGACGCACTTATTATTGCAACTGGCGCATCAGCAAAATATCTTGGATTGCATAGTGAGACTGCATTTTTAGGAAAGGGTGTTTCTGCTTGCGCAACATGCGATGGCTTTTTTTACAAAAATCAAGAAGTTGCGGTTGTTGGTGGCGGAAATACAGCTGTCGAAGAGGCGCTTTACCTATCTAATATCGCAAATAAAGTAACATTAATTCACAGGCGCGACAAATTCAAAGCTGAAGCTATTCAGATGGATAAAATTCACGATCGCGTAAAAGAAGGAAAAATCGTTCTTGAAACATTTAAAACCCTAGAAGAAGTTTTAGGTGACACCTCAGGCGTCACTGGAATAAAAATTAAAGATGTAAATACAAATGAAAGTAAATCTATAGAACTCAAAGGTGTTTTTATTGCTATTGGTCACCAACCCAACACCTCAATTTTTGAAGGTCAATTGGATATGGAGAATGGTTATATTATTGCAAATGCTGGTCGTCATGGTAATTTTACAGCGACTTCAATTTCTGGTGTGTTTGCAGCAGGTGATGTTCAAGATCACATTTATCGCCAAGCAGTTACAAGTGCTGGAAGCGGTTGTATGGCGGCACTTGATGCAGAGAGATTTTTAACGAAATAATGTTATGGCAAAAAATGAAAATGATAAAGATGAAATTAATTTATTCAGAGAAGCCATTAAAGGCGCAACTCCTTTAAAAATCAGTCCGAAAAAAAAAGAACATAAAGCACCTCAAAAAAAACCTAGGCCCGTCCCTCTAAATTTTATAAGAGATGAAAAACAAGCGCTGATTGACTCTATTAGTGATCACTACGAACCACTTCATGACATTGAAAATGGTGATGAGTTATTCTATATCAGACAAGGTCACTCACCTGATGTATTAAAAAAACTAAGGAAAGGTTATTGGGTGGTGCAAAAATCTATTGATCTTCATGGCATGATTTCGGATGAAGCAAAAGCATATGTGGTTCAATTTATAGCGGAATGTAAAAAAAATAATATTCGCTGTATTCGTATTGTCCATGGCAAAGGCTATAACTCTAAAAACAAAGAGCCTATTCTTAAAAATAAACTCAAGCATTGGTTAGCGCAAAAAGAAGAGGTTATCGCATACGCTCAGGCGCGAGCTCATGATGGAGGTAGTGGAGCTGTTATTGTGTTATTAACCGCACATTAGGCTTCACCCAGAAAACCTCCGCTTTGATGCTTCCAAAGTCTCGCATATAAGCCTTTCTTTTTAATAAGCTCATTATGAGACCCCTCTTCTATAATCTTACCTTTATCAATCACAATAAGCCTATCCATTGCAGCAATAGTGGATAGGCGATGTGCAATTGCGATCACTGTCTTGCCCTCCATTAATTGATAGAGACTTTGTTGAATAACAACTTCAATTTCAGAATCAAGTGCGCTTGTTGCTTCATCTAATAATAATATAGGCGCATCTTTTAACATGACTCTTGCAATAGAAATACGCTGTCTTTGGCCTCCTGATAACTTAACGCCTCTTTCGCCAACATGAGCTTCGTAGCCTTTTCTAGAAAGGTTATCTTCCAACTGCATAATAAAGTCATGGGCTTTAGCTCTTTTCGCCGCACCAATCATTTCACTTCGTGTTGCATTAGGCCTTCCATAGACCACATTGTCTTTAACTGATCGATGAAGTAAGGATGTATCTTGTGTGACCATACCAATCTTTTTTCTCAAGCTATTTTGATTTACTTTTGATATATCTTGATTATCGATAGTAATTACACCTGATTTAAGATCATAAAATCGTAATAACAAATTTACGAGTGTAGATTTTCCTGATCCAGATCTGCCTACTAGACCAACCTTTTCACCAGGCCTAATATTCAATGAAAAATTATGAATAACTGATGTTTTTTGATTTGGATAATTGAAAACAATGTTTTGAAATGAAACTGAAGCTTTTTTTATGATGAGATCTTCTGCATTTTTAATATCTTTAATTTCTTGCTGAATTGAAAGTGTGTTTAGGCCGTCTTGAAGAGTTCCGACTTGCTCATATAAGGATGTCATTTCCCACATTACCCAGTGCGAGATACCATTCAATCTCAAAGCCATAGCTGTTGAAGTTGCAACTACTCCTACCATGATTTCATTTTTCGACCAAAGCCAAATTGCAACAATAGCTGTTCCAATCACAAGCAACATACTTAAAAAATGATTAATAATTTCAATCCAGCTAACTAAACGCATTTGCATATTCACTGCACCTAAAAAATCATTCATTGCAACCTTGGCAAAGTTTGCTTCACGTCCGGCGTGAGAAAAAAGCTTGATAGTACTTATATTTGTATAAGCATCTGTAATACGCCCTGTCATTAATGACCTTGCGTCAGCTTGATTTCTAGACAATTTACTTAAGCGTGGTACAAAATATATAAGAACAAGAATATAAAAAAGAAACCAGCTAAGAAATGGAAGCATCAGGATCAAATTGAATTTACCTACAACAAAAATCATCGTTAAGAAGTAAATAATCACGTACACCAGAATGTCAGCCAAAATGAACCATAAATCTCTTACCGCAAGCGCAGTTTGCATAACTTTTGCAGCAACCCTGCCTGCAAATTCATTATGATAGAAGTTCATACTCTGATTAAGAAGTAATCGATGAAAATTCCAACGCATTCGCATAGGGAAAGCACCTGCGAGGGATTGATGCTTAATTAAGGTTTGGAATAAAACAAGCAATGTACTTAAGATTAAAACTGCTGATGCTGACATCAGCATAGAAGCATTTTCAGACCAAAAATTTTCTGGGTTTGAATGATTTAGTAAGTCAACTAAAGAGCCCATGTATGAGAATAAAATAGCTTCGAAGCTACCTATGACAGCTGTTAATAGAGCCATAAATAAAATGAGCCATCTAAGATTTTTAGTGCACGACCATACAAACATCAACAAGGTTTTGGGTGGTGTAGTTAGAAAGTACTCGGGAAAAGGATTAAGAAGTTTTTCAAAACGCTGAAACATAAAAACCTATTTAGACTCTATTAAACAAATAGCCTGAGCTGCAATACCTTCACCTCTTCCAGCGAATCCTAGAGTTTCAGTTGTTGTTGCCTTCACATTCACTGCGTGAATATCTATATTGCAATCTAATGCAATATTATTTTTCATGTGATCAATATACGGTGCCAATTTAGGTAATTCACAAATTACTGTGGCATCAATATTAATAATCGAATATTTTTTTTCTTGAATTAATAAAATTACTTTCTTCAAAATATCTCTGGAGTCTATATTTTTAATAGATGGGTCTGTATTTGGAAAATGCTTGCCTATATCTCCAAGTCCAGCGGCACCAAGGATTGCATCAGCAATTGCATGTAAAAGAACATCGGCATCTGAATGGCCGTCTAATCCTTTATGAAAAGGAATTTCAACTCCTCCAATAATACATTTTCTGCCGTTCACTAACTGATGAACATCAAAACCTTGTCCAACTTTTATCATCATAAATACCTATTCAGTGATTAAATGCTCAAGAATACTAAGATCTTCTTGATAAGTTACTTTGAAATTTTTAAAATCGCCTTTAATTAATTTTGGCTTCATTCCTAACCGCTCAATTGCTTGAGACTCATCGGTTGGAATACCATCAAATGACTTAAGTGCGTCGATTAACATTTTATACCTATACATTTGAGGTGTTTGTGCTTGCCATAAATGATCTCTTACTGGTGAATCAATAACCCTATCTTCTTTGTCAGATTTTTTTATAGTGTCTGCTATGGGGTATGCAAGCAAGCCGCCTACTGGATCATTTTTTAATGTCTCTATTAGATGAATAACATCTTTTTCTTGGACACCTGGTCGCGCTGCATCATGAACTAAAATCCAATCACTCTCGTTCGTATGAGTTTTTATTGTTTCTAATGTATTAAGAACTGTCTTAGCTCGAGATTCTCCACCACAATAATGCACATTCACTTTTGATGACAAAGAAAGATTAAGTGTGTCCCAAAGATCATCTTTTGGCTGAAGTGCAATATGAATAGAATCGACAAGGGGAATATTTTCAAAAACACGAATTACTCTTTCGATGAAAGTTTGTTTATGAATTTTAAGGTACTGTTTTGGCTGGCCCAATCCCATTCTGGAACCTGAGCCTGCTGCGGGAATAATGATATGAAATTTCGCCATGGGAAATTTTAACATGGCAACAGACAATGCTTTTAAGAGATAAGATTAATCTTCTGCATTGGCTGCAGTTTTATGAATCGAAATATCAGCGCCATTAAATTCTTCTTCTTGGGTTAATCGAATACCAAAGAAATGCTTAAGGGTGCCATAAACCAGGAATCCACCGATAAGTGCTATCAATACGCCTAATAAAGTTCCTATGAGTTGAGATGCAAAGCTAACGCCTCCCATGCCACCAAAATAAGTAGATCCAAAAATGCCTGCAGCGATACCGCCCCAAGCACCACAAAGTCCATGCAATGGCCACACACCCAATACATCATCAATCTTTAAACGATTTTGTGTAAGAGTAAAGGTCCATACAAAAAGAATACCTGCGACTAAACCTGTAATCAGAGCGCCAATGGGATGAAAAATATCTGATCCTGCGCACACTGCCACAAGACCTGCAAGCGGTCCGTTATGGATAAAACCGGGGTCATTTTTTCCAACGATAAGGGCTGCTATGGTCCCACCCGCTAATGCCATTAGAGAATTAATTGCTACGAGGCCTGAAATACCATTCGCTGTTTGCGCTGACATAACGTTAAAACCAAACCATCCTACAGTTAAGATCCAAGCACCTAAAGCCAAAAAGGGGAAATTAGATGGTGGATAAGCATGGAGCCTTCCATCTTTACCATATCTGCCATGTCTTGCCCCAAGTAATAAAACAGCCGCCAAAGCTATCCAGCCACCCATGGCATGGACAACTACTGAACCTGCAAAATCGTGGAATTTAAACCCAAAATTACCTTCAAGAAAAGATTGGACACCTAAATGATTATTCCAAGCAATACCTTCAAAAAATGGATATACGAAACCAACCAAAGCGAAGGTAGCTGCTAATTGGGAATTGAATTTAGCTCTTTCAGCTATACCCCCCGATATAATTGCAGGAATAGCTGCAGCAAAAGTAAGCAAAAAGAAAAACTTAACAAGTTCATACCCGTTTTTAGCAGATAGAGCTTCTGCGGGTGACAAGAAATTCACGCCATAGGCAATGCCATAACCTATAAAAAAGTAGGCCAGTGTAGATACTGAAAAATCAACAAGGATTTTAACAAGCGCATTGACTTGGTTTTTATGACGAACAGTGCCTACTTCTAAAAATGCGAAGCCTGCATGCATAGCTAGCACCATAACTGCGCCCAATAAAACAAATAAAACATCATTTGCACCAATTAAGTTATCCATAAAGGGCATTCCTCATCTGTAAGTATTAAATTAAGGTTAATTTTATATAAGGATTAATAAAAGTAAGAGATTGTGATTTTTTTATTTTAAAATTTGGAAAGAAATCTACTTTTAAGCACTATTTTTGTGCATTTTTATGAATTACTTTTTTTATGCACACAAATAAAGCATAAAAATAATCATTAAAGTCTCACTGAAGCACGTTTAATATATAGGGTCATTTTTTAAATTACATTTATGCTTGAATATATCCTTTTTGTTTTACTAATTCTGACCGTTTGGTTTTGGATTGATACAATCTCAAAACGTGAGCTTGCCATTCAACTTGGGAAAAATTTATCTAAGCAATTTGATCTTCAGTTTTTAGATGAGACAGTTGCATGCGAAAAAATTACATTAAAACGAAATGAAAAAGGTCAGGTTGCCATATTAAGATGCTATGAATTTATGGTGAGCAGCTCCACAAACGATCGAATCAAATGTAATCTTTTCCTCTTAGGAAAGCATTTACATAACTGGCATATCCCGCCCTACATAAGCATGGAAAGTTAATTTTATGCATAATTCAGCAGACAAATTACATAGATTTATTTTTGAAAACACAGATATTCGAGGTAATTACGTAAAGCTAAGTCATACAATCGAAGAGGCTACGCAACATCAATCGCTGCCTCAGAATCTTCATGCCATATTGGGGGAACTTATGGTGGCAAGCTCTCTCCTCGCTTCAACACTAAAGCTTGACGGCTCACTGACATTACAAATTCAAACCAATGGACCACTCAAATTATTAATCGCTGAATGTAATGGAAATTTAGGGATGCGGGGTACGGTTAAATGGAGTGGTGCTATTGAATCTCTAGCACCAATAGACCTTATTAAAGAAGGCCACTTCATTATTACTTTAATTCAAAAAAATGCAAAGACGCCCTATCAAGGCATCGTGCCCATGGAAGGAAACTCAACCAGTGAACTTCTTGAAAATTATATGTTAAGGTCAGAGCAGATTCAAACCAAACTATGGATCTATTCTCAAAATGATATTTTTCATGGCCTTCTTATTCAAAAGCTTCCATTTAATTCTTCAGCAGAGGAATTAAATCAAGATGAAATGAACAAAGTTTGGGAAAGAATTGTTGGATCTGCTAACCAATCGTTTAATGCGCTTCGTCCCGAACTAGAAGTATCTGAAATTCTTCAGAATGTATTTTCATCAGAAACAATTCGTTTATACGATCCAACTCACCTTGGCTTTGCCTGTAGCTGCTCCAAAAAAAGTATTGAAAACATGCTTCAGCTTATTGGGAAAGAAGAATGTAACTCCATCATTGAAGAGCAAGCTTCCATAACAATTCACTGCGATTTCTGCAATGAGTGTTATCAATATTCAGAAGATGAAGTAGATTTTGTATTTAACGAGTCGAGTAATTCAGCTAAGCACTAAAATTTTCTTGCCTATATTTTTCATATAAACATATCGATACAGCGGCAGAAACGTTCAATGATTCAATCCCTATTTCCATAGGAATACGAACGGAATGCGAAGTCAAACCTATAGTTTCTGATTGCAGACCACTTCCCTCGTTGCCAAAAATAAAGGCAACAGGCCCTTTTAAGTTTTCTTTAAAAATAGATTTTCCATTTAATTCAGTAGCAAAAATTTTTCCCTCGAAAGCTTTTGTAATATCAGAAAAAACAGCATTCTCAACACATGGCAAATAAAAATGAGCGCCTTGCCCTCCTCTTAATACTTTAGGTGACCATAGATCAGCACAATGATCAGACAAGTAAACAAGATCTACGCCTGAGGCGCTTGCAGATCTTAAAATGCTTCCTAAATTACCTGGGTCTTGAATATCTTCCAACAATAAAATACAGTTCTGTTTTTTTGGCGCATCTAAATGTGGAATGTTAATAGATGCAAGAATACCTGTAGGCGACATAACAGGTGCTATTTCAGAAAAAAGTCCTGCTGGAAATTCTAATACTTGCGTTTCTTCATTTAAATACCCTGAGATCTTATTTATGTCACTGCCCTGAATTAAAGCCACAGAGTCTGGGGAGCCAAAGCGCTGAGCATAAGACTCAATAAGGTGAATACCATCTAGAATCGTTTGTTGAACTTCATACCGATAACGAGGGGATTCACTAAGTTTTTTTAAATGCTTAAAATGTTGGTTGCCACGAGATGAAATTAGTTGGCGCTTCATATTATTCAAACGCTTTTATAGGTGACATTTTAAATCCTGAATCTTTTAACTGATTTAACAAGCCGTCCTGTCCTGCTAAATGGGATGCGCCGACTGCAATAAATAATTGTTTATCTTTTGAAAGCTCTTTAATTTTTATGGCCATCTTCTTATTTCTCTCGCCCATAAGCTGAACTTTAATTTTAGCCCACATAGCTTCTGACATTAATTTACCTGTTAATCGTTCATCCGTTTTTCGTATTTGCTCAACATCTCCTGAGATGTAATGTTTCATGAGTAAATTGTAATCAGATAATTTTTCTTTCTCTGTTTTTTTTAAAACCGCTCTAAGTATTATTAATTGTTCATCGTTAGAGAGGGAATCCATCGTAGCAAAATGCTCTTTTGATGACTCAAGCCCTATAACTTCTTTGTCTAAATCCTCTGCCATTGCCGTTAAAAGATAGTCCTGATTGAATTCGGTATGGGGCTTGGGTGAATCAAAAATAATAGCCAAGAGCCAAGGCTTCATTCTTATAACATTCTCAAAATGCATCACATGAAATTCTGCTAGTTTTTTAATTTGCTTTAGCTCTATCTCATTTAAATCCGTGGCTAGGGAATGATTCTGCATTAAAAGATTTTGTGAGTGATCGTTAGGCGCAATTTCTACCAAAAGAAGATCTGATGCATTGACAGATTTTTTAACAATAGGTAAGAACTTAATAATTCTATTGTCATCAGTATGCATAGTACCGAATAAATAATGCGTCGAGCCATTGGGTGCTTTTAATTTCCAAAACAACCCTCGCTCATTAGCGTAAGCGAGTGGGACTATATTTAAGAGTAAAATAACTAATATTAAAAAACGTTTCATACCTTGAAATTAAATTAAGCATTCCTCACAAGAACATATGGGTCAATGGATAAAAACTGATTTTGGTTCCATCGCTTTTGTTAGTAATCATGACCCCTTTCCGAAGACTGATCAAGCCCTTATTGAGCCGAATGGTCTTATTGCAATATCCAAAACACTTGAAGCTAAAAAAATTATTGAAGCTTACAAACAAGGGATCTTTCCTTGGTTTAATAAACACGAACCTATTTTATGGTGGTCACCTGATCCAAGATTAATATTATTTCCTGAAGATCTTAAAATTTCATCATCTTTATCTAAGAAAATTAAGAAAAATAATTATCAATTTTTAATAGACAATAATTTTTTATCTGTCATTAAATTTTGTAGTGAAATAAAAAGAAAAGGCCAGGATGGTACATGGATTGACGATCGTATTATTAATGCATACTCTGAATTACATCGGCTGAAAGTTGCCCATTCTTTTGAGATCTATTTTAATGAAAATCTTGTCGGCGGCCTTTATGGAATAGTTTTAGATGGGGTTTTCTTTGGTGAATCCATGTTTCATTATGAAAGAGACGCCTCTAAAATGGCATTTGTTCTTGCCATTCAGTATCTAAAAAATATAGGTATTAAGATGGTAGACTGTCAGATGAAAACGAATCATCTTTTAAGTTTAGGTGCTAGAGAGATTTCTCGTGACCGTTTTATTCAATTACTTAATACTTACATTAAAACATGAGCCTTCCTGACGAATTATCGAGTCATAAGATTCAATTCTATGTCACTACGAGTTATGCCTGTGGCTACTTGGAAGGTCGTGCATCCCAATCATTAGTTGCAACACCTCATCACCTCATAAGCCAGAAACACTTCGATGATCTTATAAAGAAAGGTTTTCGTAGAAGTGGTAAATTCACATACAAACCTTATTGTGAATTTTGTCATGCATGCATTCCTATTCGCATCAATGTTAAGAATTTTATGCGCTCAAAAAACTTCAAGAGAGTTATCAAAAACCATCAGCATCTTCAAGCTTCCTTGCTACCACTTTCTTTTCATGAAGATCATTTCAGGCTTTATTTGGAATATCAAAAAAATAGACATGAAAAAGTGAGCGCAAATGATGAAGACGTAAATCAGTACAGTGAATTTTTATTACAAAGTAATATTGATAGTCGATTAATTCAATTTCAAGATCAAGGCGATTTAAAAATTGTTAGTTTTGTCGATATCGTTAAAAATGGTATCTCTGCGGTTTATACATTTTTTGATACGAGCGACAAATCTGTCAGTTATGGTACTTATTCCATACTGTGGCTGATCAATTGGTGTATTGAAAAAAAACTAGATTATGTTTATTTGGGCTACTGGATTCAAGAGAGCAAAAAGATGAATTATAAAACTCACTTTAAGCCTTTTGAGCTTTTCATAAATAACGAATGGCGATCATTTAATAGTGAACATGATACAATTCAATTGTTAAACAATATCAAATAAATCAACTATATACAGTGAATAAAATTCTTATTTTTGGTGTAGGTCTTATTGGCGGATCTATTGCACTCTCTGCAAAAAAATCAGGTATCGCTTCTGATATTGTAGGCGTCGGAAGAAACCAAGATAACCTTAATGATGCAATTAAACTTAAACTTATTGATCGCACGAGCCAAGAATTAAATAAAGATATTGCAGAAGCTCATATTATTATTATTGCGACACCTGTTGCTCAATTCTCCTCAATACTCAAAACGATTCAGCCACATTTATCTTCGCATACGATTATCACCGATGTTGGAAGCACCAAAACAAGTGTAATTGAATCGGCAAAAGAAATTTTAGGTAATCAATACTCACAATTTATTGGCGGTCACCCTATTGCTGGATCCGAAAAACATGGAGCAACTGCAGCCCATATTGATTTATTTAAAGGCAAAAATGTCATTTTAACGCCGGATCAAGACACATCTCCTCGAGCAAAAGAGGTGATTGAAGTACTCTGGAAAAATGCAGGCGCTATAGTTTCAAATATGCTCCATGGCGATCATGACAAAATATTTTCAACGATTAGTCATCTTCCTCATCTGTTAGCTTTTTCACTCGTGGATATGATTACCCATAGAACAAATGCAAATGAACTTTTAAAATTCGCCGCAAGTGGATTTAAAGATTTTACAAGAATTGCAGCAAGCTCTCCTGAAATGTGGAAAGACATTACACTCGCAAATAGAGAATTTATCCTTGAAGATATTAAGCACTTTGAAAATCAAATTAAATTACTTAAAGAAGCTATTGAGCAAGAAGATGCAAAAAAGATTTTAGCTTTATTCGAAAACGCAAGTAAAACTCGAAGTGAATGGTCTCGATAATTTAAGCGCATGGCAAATCAAAAGAAATTAAAAGCTGTTCAATCTGTTTCTGGCCAAGTCACCCTCCCTGGATCTAAAAGTATCACCAATCGCATTCTTCTTTTGTCTGCAATGGCAGACGGTATAACAACTATAATAGGTCCACTTGTATCAGATGACACACGTCATATGATTGAAGCATTAGTAAAACTTCAAGTTGATCTTAAGCAAAAAGATAACGGTGACATTCTTATTCATGGCACACGGGGTAGTTTTAAAAATAAATCAGCTGAAATTTTTCTAGGTAATGCGGGTACTGCATTTAGACCTTTAACTGCAGCTTTGTCTTTTTCTAATGGCCAATACACACTAAGCGGTTCGCCCCGAATGCATGAGCGCCCCATTAAAGATCTTGTCGATGCACTCTTGCAATTAAATGTAGATATAAAATATCTTAATCAAGACGGCTACCCTCCATTAAATATTTCTCCATCTGAAATTGCAATTCAAGGTCCTATAAAAATTAGAGGTGATATTTCAAGTCAATTCTTAACAGCCCTTCTAATGGCAATTCCACTTACAAAAAAAGAAGTGGTTATTGAAATTGTGGGTGATTTAATTTCAAAACCTTATATTGATATTACGCTTAATCTGATGGCGCGATTTGGTATACATGTTAAAAAAATAGGCTGGAAAAATTTTATTATTCCGGGTTCAAGTAAGTATGTGAGTCCAGGTGAAATATTTGTTGAAGGTGACGCATCATCAGCTTCTTATTTTTTAGCTGCGGGAGCGCTTGCAGGCAATATCGAAGTTAAAGGTATTGGAAACAATAGTATTCAAGGTGATGTGAAATTTACTGAAGCTTTAGAACTTATGGGCGCTGATATTAATATCCTTGAAGCATCAATTCAAGTTTCAAAAGTCGAAACACTTCAAGCAATTACCCTTGATTGTAATCACATTCCAGATGCTGCGATGACACTTGCAGTATTGGCCCTATTTACAAAAGGCACTACTAAACTTTTTAATATTGGAAGCTGGCGCGTTAAAGAAACTGATCGCATTAAAGCTATGGCGACTGAACTTAGAAAATTAGGTGCGACTGTGATTGAAGGTAAAGATTTTATTGAAATCACACCCCCTCTTAGGATTAAAGAGCATGTTGAGATTGATACTTATGACGACCATCGAATGGCTATGTGTTTTTCACTGGTAAGCCTCAAAAATATCCCAATCACAATTAACGATCCAGCGTGTGTCAACAAAACATTTCCAACTTACTTTGAGGTTTTGGAAAGTATAGTAAAGACATAAATGACATCACACATTCCTATTATCGCGATTGACGGTCCTTCTGCCTCTGGAAAAGGAACAGTGGCTAAACTTGTTGCAGAAAAACTAAATTTTCACTATCTAGATTCAGGGTCAATCTACCGAACGATCGCTTATGCAGGTCGCTTACAAAACATACCCCTTAATAATGAAACTTTACTTCTTAACGTTCTTGAAAATGCAAACTTAAGCTTTAAAAATGATCAAATTTTACTCAATGGTAAAGATGTATCTGAAGCTATACGTACTGAGGAATCAGGTCACGGAGCCTCAGAAGTTGCGGTTCACAGAGGTCTGAGAGAAGCAATCCTTGGATTTCAAAGAAGCTTTGAAAACCCCCCTGGATTGGTAGCCGAGGGAAGGGATATGACTTCGGTCGTTTTCCCGCATGCTGGTATCAAAATATTCTTAACTGCAAGCGCACAAATTAGGGCTGAAAGAAGATATAAACAGTTGATCTCAAAAGGAAACCCTGCTAATATAGCCTCGGTTTTAAGTGAAATTATTTTAAGAGATGAGCGTGATTTACAAAGAGAAATCTCTCCCCTCTTAAAAACAAAAGACGCTATAGAAATAGACACAGACACATTAAGCATATCTGATGCCGTTGATAACATCACCCATCTCTTCAGTTTAAAGTCTCAAACGTCTTAAACAACAATTTAGGTGTAATAGATTTCAAAGATCTATTGCTAACTTTAACATCCCTATCGCTAGGTAGGACTTTATAGGTAACATTTAATGGCAACGACAGCAAAAAACACAGAATCAAATTCCACAGAAAGTTTCGCAGCTCTATTTGAAGAAAGCATAGCGCTTCAAGAAATGCGCTCAGGCGAAGTAATTACAGCAGAAGTTATATCTATTGATAATGACTTTGTGATTGTAAACGCAGGGCTTAAATCAGAAAGCGTTATCAAAGCAGAAGAATTCCTTAATGACCAAGGCGAACTTGACGTTAAAGTGGGTGACTTTGTTAAAGTTGCAATTGAAAAATTAGAAGATGGTTTCGGCTCTACAATCCTTTCAAGAGATAAAGCGAAGAAAATGCAAGCATGGCTTGATCTTGAAGATGCAATGAACGAAGGTACAGTTGTCAGAGGTTTTGTAAGTAGTCGTGTCAAAGGTGGCTTGAGAGTTTCTGTAAATGGAATCACAGCATTCCTTCCAGGCTCGCTCGTTGATGTAAGACCAGTTAAAGACACAACACCATTCGAAAATAAAGAATGGGATCTTAAAGTTATTAAAATTGATAAGAAAAGAAACAACGTGGTTGTTTCAAGAAAAGCAGTGATGGAACAATCTTCAGGTGCGGACAGAGATGCTGTTATTGGCACACTTACTGAAGGTGCTACTGTAAAAGGTATTATTAAAAATATTACTGATTACGGTGCATTTGTTGACTTAGGTGGCATTGATGGCTTACTTCATATTACTGACTTAGCATGGAGACGTGTAAAGCATCCGTCTGAAATTTTAAATATTGGTGATGAAGTTGAAGCTAAAGTTCTTAAATTTGACCAAGAAAAAAATCGTGTTTCATTAGGTTTAAAGCAACTCGATGATGATCCTTGGAAGGGCTTATCTAGAAGATATCCTGTAAGCACACGTCTATTTGGTAAAGTATCTAACTTAACTGATTACGGTGCATTCGTTGAAATTGAAGCAGGTATTGAAGGTTTAGTTCACGTTTCAGAAATGGACTGGACTAATAAAAATATTCACCCAGGAAAAATTGCGCAGCTCGGCGATGAAGTTGAAGTGATGATTCTTGAAATTGATGAAGACAGAAGAAGACTTTCATTGGGCATGAAGCAATGTAAATCAAACCCATGGGCAGAGTTCTCTGAAACACATAAAAAAGGTGACAAAGTTAGCGGCCCGATTAAATCAATCACCGACTTCGGTATCTTTATTGGTCTTGATGGCGGCATAGATGGCCTTATACACTTGTCTGACATCTCATGGGATAAAACAGGTGAAGAAGCTATCAGAAACTTCAAAAAGGGTGACGAACTCGAAGCGCTTATCGTCGCAATCGATGTTGAAAAAGAAAGAATTTCTCTTGGACTTAAACAATTATCAGGTGATAACTTTACAGGCTTCACAAAAGCTAATGACAAAGGTAGTTTTGTTAAAGGAACAGTTAAATCTGCAGATGCATCAGGTATCGTAGTAACTTTAGCTGATCAAGTTGAAGGCACAGTTGATATTAGTGAAGTAAGCGAAGATAAAGTTGAAGACGCTTCTACTGTTGTTAAAGTAGGCGACGAAATTGAAGTTAAAATTCTTAATGTCGACGCAAAAGAAAAAACAATACAACTTTCATTCAAGTCTAAAAATGCAGCTAAACCAAAAGCAGCTAAGAAAAAAGTAGATGTTGAAGAAAGTTCTGATAATGCCGGCATAACTAATCTTGGCGCCTTATTAAAAGCAAAATTAGATAGTAAAAAATAATTAATCTTATGACTAAGTCTAAATTAATCAACTTACTTGCTAGCCGTTTCTCTCAGTTAGTCTATAAAGATGCTGAGTTATCCGTCAAAACAATTCTTGATGCTATGGGTGAAACGCTCTCTAAAGGTAAAAGAATTGAAATTAGAGGATTTGGTAGTTTCAGTTTAAATTACCGACCACCTCGTTTAGGCAGAAATCCTAAAACAGGTTCAAAAGTGGAAGTACCAGAAAAATATGTTCCACACTTTAAAGCAGGTAAAGAACTTAGAGATCGCGTTGATAAATAAGACTAAACATCATTTAAAAGCATATCTTCTTACCAGGGTATGCTTTTTTTTTCATCTATCAATTAATAGATATACAATAAATCAATTATGATTCAATTCGAATATTGGTGGCTCCTTGTTATCCCCTTCTTCTTTGCATTAGGATGGGTAGCCGCTCGCATTGATATTAAACAGCTCATGAAAGAATCTACGAGCCTTCCTGCGACCTACTTTAAAGGTCTTAACTATCTAATTACTAACCAATACGAAAAAGCAGTGGATGCTTTTATGGATGCAGTTCGTATTAACAATGAATCACTTGAGCTGCACTTTGCTTTAGGCAGCATCTTAAGACGTATAGGCCATATAGATCGAGCTATTAATATGCACTTAGATTTATTAGAAAATCGCGATCTTAATCCAGCCCAAGAAGAATCCGTCAAAGCAGAATTAGCGCAAGATTATCTTAAAGCTGGCTTATTTGATCGCGCTGAAGAATTATTCTTAAAGTTAGAATCTGGCAAATATAAACAATATGCATCTAATGCGCTCTTAGAAATTTACGTGAAAGAACGTGAATGGCAAAATGCAATCAAGATGGCGACAAAATTAGAAAAAGAATCAGGCGTATCATTTAGATTACAAATTAGTCATTACCACTGCGAGATTGCACTTGATGGGATTTTAGATAAAGACAAGAAGTCAGCTTTTAAATCACTGAATGACGCACTCAATGCTCATAAAAAGTGCGTTCGTGCAAATATCCTACTCGGAGATTTAGATGCAGAAGATGGTGAACATAATAAAGCGATCAATTACTGGAAAAAAATTGAGTTTCAAGATCCAGAGTCTCTAGGTCTTGTAGCATCTAAAATACTTAATTCATTTGAAAAACTCAAAAAACCTGAAGAAGGTTTATCGCTCCTAAATCTTTATTTTGAAAATTACAAATTAAGATCATTACTTAATGTGATCTATGAAGCGACATTAAAATTAGAAGGCTCTGAAATGGCTGAAGAACTTGCACGAAAAGAGCTTATAAGAAAACCAAGCCTCCAAGCCTTGGATCAATTATTTCAAGCACGCGCTATGAATAGTAAGCAAAAGGAACAAGATATTCAGCTTATTCAACAAACTGTTCGAAATGCTATTGGTAATAGACGTTTATTTACATGTAGCGGCTGTGGCTTTAAAGCCAAGCAACATCATTGGCAATGTCCTGCCTGTAACGCTTGGGAAGCACTTCCATCAGAACCTACTGAGATGAATGAAATTAGTTAATGGCAGCAGCCCATAAAGTTACCGTAGCACTCGATTATGCAAATCTTGCAGATGCAAAGTCATTAGTTTCGCAACTTAATCAAGAACATTGTAATCTTAAAGTCGGAAAAGAATTATTCACTGCAACTGGCCCTGCTCTCATCGAATATCTGCATAGTAAGAATTTCAAAGTATTTCTAGATCTTAAATTTCACGATATTCCTACCACGGTTAAAAAAGCATGTGAGGCTGCAAGCCATTTAGGAGTATGGATGATCAATGTTCATGCTTCAGGAGGAAGTATGATGTTAGAGGCTGCTCTAGAGGGTGTAAATAAAGCCAAGCAATCACCTCTTCTTATTGCGGTCACAGTATTAACAAGTATGGAACAAAAAACTTTAGAAGAAATTGGTGTATCTAGAAATTTAGAAGATCAGGTTTTGCGTCTTGCGAAGTTAACAGAAAAAAGTGGGCTTAGTGGTATTGTCTGCTCAGCTAAAGATTTATCATTTCTGAAAAATCACTTTAACTCATCATTTTTATTTGTAACGCCAGGTATAAGAATGACGGATGATGTCGCGAATGACCAGATAAGAACTATGACGCCTTATGAAGCCATTAAGGCTGGATCAAGTCACTTAGTGATTGGAAGGCCTATTACTCAATCAGAAAATCCGTCAAAAACTTTAGAAAAGATTTATCTAGAAATTAACCAAAGTTAATTATTTAATACGCATACCAGGTTTAGCACCTTGATCTGGATATAAAACAAACGGTCCCTCAGATTCATTGCTTGCGGCTAACACCATACCCTCGGATAAACCAAATTTCATTTGTCTTGGCTTTAAATTAGCAACCATAACAGTTAATTTTCCAACAAGCTGATCAGGATTGTATTTTGATTTGATCCCTGCAAAAACTTGTCTTAACCGACCATCGTTAATATCTAGAGTTAGCTTAAGAAGACTATCAGCACCTTCTACAAAAGAGGCTTCTTTAATAAGTGCCACTCTTAAATCAATCTTCATAAAATCATCTATCGAAATAGTTGATTGATTGTCTTCTACCTTTTTCGGGGGTTCAGTATGCTTGTCTAGCGATTCTTTATTTGATTCAATCATCATGTCGATATCTTTCTTTTCAACTCTAGTTAATATATGTTGGTACTCATTGACAGTAATATCTTTCTTATCAATATCTTTAAGCGACGCGAATTCTTTTTCATTAAAGAATATTGCGATATCTTTCGTAAGCTTTGGAAGTATAGGTGTGAGATAAATAGAAAGTCTTCTAAAGGCTTCAAGACTTCGGCTACATATAATATGTAATTCTGAGCCAGGTTTATGTTGCGCCTCATCTTTTGCAAGTGTCCAAGGAGCTTTTGTATTCACGTACTCATTTGTAATATCTGCTACACGCATAATTTCACGAACCGCACGACCATACTCCCTTGCTTCAAAACAAGTTTTAATTTCATTTTCTATATCCTTACATTTTTGCGAAATAGAAATATGCTCTTGGTCGGTTTTTGAATCATCAAGGAAAAGCTTACCTTCAAAATACTTATGAATAAATCCTGATGTTCGACTTGCGATATTAATAAACTTACCTACGAGATCACTGTTCACGCGAGATAAGAAATCATCCAAATTAAGATCAATATCTTCCATTGTGCTATTTAATTTAGCTGCATAATAATATCTAAGATAATCTGGATTTTTAATATGATCTAAATAACTTCGGGCGGTTATGAAAGTGCCGCGTGATTTAGACATCTTTTCTGCATTAACTGTAAGAAAGCCATGAGCAAAAATCTTAGTAGGTTTTCTGTAGCCTGAGAATTCTAGTGTTGCGGGCCAAAATAGAGCATGAAAATAAAGAATATCTTTTCCAATGAAATGATAGAGCTCTGTTTTTGAATCTGCATTCCAGAACTCGTCAAAATTTATTTTCTTATCTTCACAGAGTTTTTTAAAGCTCGCCATGTAACCAATTGGGGCATCGAGCCATACATAAAAATATTTACCAGGTGCATCTGGAATTTCAAAGCCAAAATAAGGTGCATCTCTTGAGATATCCCAATCGGCTAGGCCTGATTTAAACCACTCTTTCATTTTATTAGCGGCTTCTTTTTGAAGCGTTCCAGAAGATGTCCAGTCGGCTAAAAATGATTCACACTCTGAAAGCTTGAAGAAGTAATGCTCTGTTTCTTTTCTGACAGGCACTGCACCTGACACAGAAGATGTTGGGTTAATTAATTCTGTAGGTACATATGTTGCACCGCAAACTTCACATGAATCACCATATTGGTCTTTGGCATGACACTTTGGACACTCACCTTTAATAAAGCGATCAGGTAAAAACATTGCTTTCGCAGGATCGTAAAATTGCTCAATCGTTTTCGTATAAATCTTGTTGTTCTGTTTAAGTTTTTTATAAACAGTTTGAGATAGCTCAAGATTTTCAGGAGAGTTTGTAGAATAAAAGTTATCAAAATTAACAAAGAAATCAGAAAAGTCTTTTGAATGCTCTATATGCACTTTTTTTATAAGCGCTTCTGGCGTAACTCCTTCTTTTTCAGCCCTAAGCATAATAGGTGTTCCATGCGTATCGTCAGCACATACATAGTAAGCTTCATGGCCTTGCATCTTTTGGAATCTCACCCAAATATCAGTTTGGATATATTCAACTAAATGGCCCAAATGAATGCTTCCATTCGCGTAAGGCAAGGCTGATGTAATTAAGAGCTTTCGCATGAATTGAGAAACTTTATCGATTTAACTAAGTCCCTATTCTATCAAATGACGCCTTAACTAAGATAGGTTAAAATTACAGCCTCATGGCTTACATAGAAGAACAAATAAAAGATCTATTAAAGGACGTTGTTGATCCGAATACAAACGACAGCCTCGTTAATGATAAATCTATCAAGAGCATTTCAATTAAAGATAATGATGTTGATATCAAAGTCTTGCTTGGCTATCCTGCTAAAAGCCAACTGAATGACGTTAAAGATTTAATTGCCACTCAAATTCAAAAAGCACTACCTCAAATCAATTTAAAAATTGAGGTTGATTTTAAGATTACTTCCCATGCAGCGCAAAAAGGTATCGCTCTTATTCCTGGCGTTAAAAATATTATTGCTGTCGCCTCAGGTAAAGGTGGTGTTGGAAAATCTACTACTGCTGTCAATCTTGCTCTCGCTTTATCAGCCGAAGGTGCTCGGGTTGGCATCTTAGATGCTGATATTTATGGCCCAAGCCAGCCACAAATGTTAGGGATATATACCAAACCAGAAAGTAAAGATGGCAAATCTATGGAGCCCGTCATGGCTCACAATATTCAAGCTATGTCGATTGGGTTCTTGGTTGATACAGAAACACCTATGGTATGGCGTGGCCCTATGGTGACAAGCACACTTGAGCAGCTCTTAAAAGAAACAAGATGGGATAATCTTGATTACCTTGTAGTCGACCTGCCGCCAGGTACCGGCGATATTCAGCTTACCTTGTCTCAAAAAGTGCCTGTAACAGGTGCCATTATCGTCACAACACCTCAGGATATTGCCCTTCTTGATGCTAGACGCGGATTAAAAATGTTTGAAAAAGTAAATATTCCAATTATTGGTATTGTAGAAAATATGGCCATGCACACTTGTTCAAAATGTGGCAATGAGGAACATATCTTTGGATCAGGTGGTGCCGAAAAAATGTGTAAAGATTATGGTGTATCTCTTTTAGGAAGCTTGCCTTTGGATATTAAAATTAGAGAACAGTCTGATAGTGGTAACCCAATGGTAGTGGCGGAGCCTGAAAGTAGTGCTGCAAAAACCTACAAGAAAATTGCTCGTTTAACAGCAATTAAGGTATCTAAACTCGCTCAAGATTACAGCAATAAGTTCCCAAATATTGTGATTCAAAAAACCTAGCTTACGTTAAAACAAAATACATCTACACCATCATTGCAAGTGACAGTACTTGCGGGTATTGCATCTCCTGCCTTCCATTGATTTATCGCCGTTTGTTTTTCTATTCCGCTTACTAAAAAAAGTACAGATTTAGATCGGCTTAAACGTGCAGGAGACATTGATATTCTTAATGAGGGTGGTTTAGGTGCATCAAAGACCGCTAAAGCATCTAAACTGTTATCCCAGCTATGCCCGGGAAATAAGCTTGCAGTATGGGCGTCTTCGCCAAGCCCTAAAAGAACCAAATCAAAATCACCTAGCTGGCTTAATGTCTTATTGTATAAATGAGCACCCTCAACCGGTCCAAGTTCAGCAGGAATCACGTGAATGTTTTGCGCAGGTATATCGACATGATTAAGCCATGCTTCAAACGCCATAGTGCTGTTTCGCTCTTGGTGATTTGGTTCTAGACAACGCTCATCGCCAAAGTAGATCTGCCATTTATGCCAGTCTGCGCTGATGTTTTTAAGCAGTGTATAGACGTTTTTAGGTGTTGAGCCTCCTGCCAATACAAGATGGAATTGACCTCGTGCTTTAATTGAAGCCTCAGCAAGCCTTTCAACCCTATCCATAGCTGCCTGATCAAGGGAAACTTGGCTTTCAAATGATTGCCATTTAGTATTTTTTAAACTCATGAAAATCTTTCAAAATAATGAAGATTTTATATCGAAATCAATTCCTTGAAGGGGCTTGCGTTTGATATAATTTAACTTGTATCGCACTTTAAACTAATTTGCTTTAATCCAAAAGATTAAGTAATGACAAATCTTCCATAAAAAGGTAAAAAAATGAAATTAGCAATGATTGGTCTCGGAAAAATGGGTGGCAATATGGCTACTCGTCTCATTCAAAAAGGTATTTCTGTTGTAGGCTTTGACCGAAGTGCAGAAGTTGTAAAAATGCTAGAAGAAAAAGCAAAAATGATTGGTGCAACTTCAGTTGCTGATGCTTTAACAAAATTAGACGGTCAAAAAATCGTATGGCTTATGGTGCCAGCAGGTAACCCTACCGAAGAGCAAATCAATGAACTCATCCCCATGCTCAATAAAGGCGACATTATTATTGATGGTGGTAATTCAAATTACAAAGATTCTCAGCGTATCGGTAAATTCCTTGAAGAAAAAGGTATTGGCTTTATGGACTGTGGAACATCAGGAGGCGTTTGGGGTTTAGCAAATGGCTACTGCTTAATGGTAGGGGCAAAAGAAGAAGTTGCAGCAACCATGAAACCTATTCTCCAAGCATTGGCGCACGAAGATCGTGGCTGGGCTCATGTAGGTCCTGTAGGTTCGGGTCACTTCACTAAAATGATTCACAATGGTATCGAATACGGCATGATGGAATCATTTGCTGAAGGCCTTGAACTCCTTAAAGGGAAAAGTGAATTTAAACTCGATTTAGCGCAAATTACAGAATTATGGAAACATGGCTCAGTGGTAAGAAGCTGGTTGTTAGATTTAACCGCAGACGCCCTTAAAGAAGATCAAACACTCGATGAAGTTGCTCCTTATGTCGCTGACTCAGGTGAAGGCAGATGGACTGTTGTTGAATCCATCGAGCAAGGTATTCCAACACCTGTGCTGACGCTTGCATTACAAGTAAGATTCAGAAGCCAAGAAAAACAAGGTTATGGTTATAGATTGCTATCAGTTATGCGTAATGCATTTGGTGGTCATGTAGTAAAAAAAACTAAATAACTTTTATATCATCTCAAATTATCTATGACAAAAATTGATGACTGCACCCTAGTCCTCTTCGGTGCAAGCGGAAACCTTTCTAGAATAAAACTTATTCCAGGTCTTTTTAGGCTTGATTCTCTAGGTAGACTCCCTGAAAAAATAAAAATTCTCTCTGTTGGAAGATCTGACGTTAAAGAATCAGCATGGCGAGATGACATCAAGTCGATGCTTGATATTAAATTTAAAAAAAATTATGACGCAAAAGTTTTTGACCGTTTTATTGCTAGAAATTTTTATCACGCGAATCCTCCTGATGATGAAAATGCTTTTAAACGGCTTAGCGAAAGACTTTCTGATGCATCAACTTTCCCACAAAATTTAGCTTTCTTTTTATCCGTTAGACCATCTGACTTTGCGTCTATTGTTGATTTACTTGCAGGCGTTGGCTTAACAGATGAAAGCAAAGCCTGGCGTCGTGTTGTTATTGAAAAACCATTTGGCACTAACTTAGAAACAGCACAAGCACTTCAAAAATCAATTACAAAGCATTTAAAAGAAACACAAATTTATCGTATCGATCATTACCTTGGCAAATCTGCATTACAAAATATTCTGCTGACCCGCTTTGCAAATCATATATTTGATCCACTTTGGACACATGAACACATTGATCATATCCAAATTACTAATAATGAAACGCTTGGTGTCGGCGAGAGAACTAAATTTTATGATGCGACAGGTGCCCTAAGAGATATGATTCAAAGTCATCTTATGCAAATGCTTGCATTAACCACGATGGAAATACCATTAACATTAAGCCCTGAACATATACGTGCTGAAAAAATTAAGGTGCTTGAATCGATTACACCCATTCCACTTGATGAGCTTAAAAAACACACTTTTAAAGCACAGTATGGACGCGGAAAAGTCAATGGTGAGGAAGTGAAAGGCTACTTAGAAGAATTAGAAGATCCGACAAGTGTGGTTGAAACTTATGCAGCACTGAAGTTCTACATCAACACACCGAGATGGAAGGGTGTACCTATCTATGTCCGGACAGCAAAACGTCTTCACGCATCTGATACTGCTATAGCGATTAAATTTAAAAAATCACCCCTTTCACTTCCCGATCAAGCCGATAACTGGCTCGTCATTAGTATTCAACCTAAAGAATTTACTCGCTTTGAAATTCAAACGAAAATTCCCGGACTCGATACTAAAGTAAGAACAGTCGCTATGGATGCTCCGAATAGAATTACAGGTGATGAAAGTGTAGATGCTTACGAGTCACTTCTCCTAAATCTCATGCAGGGTGATCAATCGTTATACTTGCATATTAACGAGGTAGAAGCATCCTGGAGGCTCCTTGATCCTGTGATTAAAGCCTGGAATGAAGATAAGAGCCCGGTTTTTACCTACCCTGCTGGAAGTCCTGACCCTGCTGAATCCAAAATCATTTTTGACAAGCCTGAACAATTTTGGCGTCAGAGTATTGAAATCGGTGAAAATAAGCTCTAAAGTAATAAAATTTAAATTATTGGAAATCCCGTAGCGTCAAGATTGTGCAAACGGGATTTTTCTTTTTTAAGACAAGAAAATTATGACGATAAAATCAGATAAATGGATAAGAAAGATGGCTGAAGAACATGGCATGATTGAGCCATTTGAGCCTAAGCTTATTCGCGAGAAAGATAATCAAAAAATTGTGTCTTATGGCGCATCCAGCTATGGGTATGACATTCGTTGCGCTAATGAATTTAAAGTATTTACCAACATTAATAGCACTATAGTAGACCCAAAAAATTTCGATCCTAATTCATTTGTTGAATTTAACGGTGATTATTGCATCATTCCGCCTAACTCATTCGCACTTGCAAGAACTGTTGAGTATTTCAGAATCCCAAGAAGTGTGCTCACTATATGCTTAGGTAAATCAACATATGCCCGATGCGGCATTATTGTGAACGTGACCCCCTTCGAACCAGAATGGGAAGGTTATGTAACTTTAGAATTTAGCAATACAACCCCCCTTCCAGCAAAAATTTATGCAGGCGAAGGTTGCGCTCAAGTGCTATTCTTTGAGTCCGATGAAGTATGTGAAACATCCTACAAGGATCGTGGTGGAAAATACCAAGGCCAAGTAGGAGTAACATTACCTAAAATATAAAGGGTTAACATGAAATTTAACTTTCCCGTAGTCATCATTGATGAAGACTTTAAATCCGAAAATTCGTCAGGACTTGGTATTAGAGTTTTAGCAAAAGCGATCGAGAAAGAAAATTTTGAGGTACTAGGTGTTACAAGTTACGGTGACTTAACATCATTTGCTCAACAACAAAGTCGAGCTTCTGCGTTTATTCTATCGATTGATGATGAAGAATTTGTCGAAGAAAATCAAACCGCACTTCAGCAATTAAAAAATTTCGTAGATGAAATAAGATATCGCAACGAAGAAATTCCAATATTTCTACACGGTGAAACTAGAACAAGTCGTCACATCCCAAATGAAATTTTAAGAGAGTTAAATGGCTTTATTCATATGCACGAGGATACGCCAGAATTCGTTGCGCGCTATATTGTCCGAGAAGCAAGAACATATCTAGATAGCCTAGCCCCGCCATTTTTTAAAGCACTCACTCATTATGCAGGTGACGGATCTTATTCATGGCATTGCCCTGGCCACTCAGGTGGTGTAGCTTTTCTAAAATCACCTGTTGGTCAAATGTTTCACCAATTCTTCGGTGAAAATATGCTGCGAGCTGATGTATGCAATGCAGTTGACGAGTTAGGACAGTTACTCGACCATACAGGCCCTGTAGGTGCTTCAGAGAGAAATGCAGCGCGAATCTACAATTCTGATCATCTATACTTTGTTACAAACGGTACATCGACATCGAACAAGATGGTTTGGCATTCAACAGTTGCTCCTGGTGATATTGTAATTGTTGATCGTAATTGTCATAAATCAGTACTGCATTCTATTATTATGACAGGCGCTATTCCAATCTTCTTAATGCCAACTCGAAATCACTTCGGTATTATTGGCCCTATTCCTAAAAAAGAATTTGAATGGAAAAATATTCAAGATAAAATTCAAAAAAATCCATTCATCACTAACAAAAAAGATAAACCTCGTGTATTGACCATTACACAATCCACTTATGATGGCATTCTTTATAACGTTGAAGAGATTAAAGAAATGTTAGATGGAAAAATTGACACACTTCATTTCGATGAAGCTTGGTTGCCTCATGCAACATTTCACGATTTTTATGGTGATTATCATGCAATTGGTGCTGATCGTCCGCGCTGCAAAGATAGCTTAATCTTCTCAACACAATCGACACACAAACTTTTAGCAGGGTTAAGTCAAGCATCTCAAATTCTCGTCCAAGATGCAGAAAAAAATAAACTCGATCGTGAAGTCTTTAATGAATCATTTCTTATGCACAGCTCTACCAGTCCACAATATTCAATTATTGCAAGTTGCGATGTTGCAGCGGCAATGATGGAAGAACCTGGGGGCAAGGCTCTTGTTGAAGAGTCATTAATGGAAGCGCTAGACTTTAGACGCGCTATGCGAAAAGTAGATATTGAATGGGGATCTGACTGGTGGTTTAAAGTTTGGGGCCCTAACGATTTATCAGATGAAGGTCTTGAAGATAGAGATGCTTGGATGTTAAATGCTAATGATCATTGGCATGGCTTTGGTGATCTCGCTGATGGCTTCAATATGCTTGATCCTATTAAAGCAACTATTATTACTCCAGGACTTAATGTTGATGGAGAGTTTTCTTTAGAGTTTGGGATACCCGCATCTATTGTTACAAAGTATTTGGCAGAGCATGGAGTTATTGTTGAAAAAACTGGGCTCTACTCATTCTTTATTATGTTTACGATTGGTATCACTAAGGGTCGCTGGAATACACTTGTTGCTGCTCTTCAGCAATTCAAAGACGATTACGACAAGAATCAACCTTTATGGAAAGTGTTGCCTGAGTTTATTCAGAAACAACCAAGTTATGAGCGCATCGGACTTAGAGATTTATGTACACAAATTCATGAAATTTACAAAAAACATAATATTGCAAGACTTACAACAGAAATGTATCTCTCGGATATGGTACCCGCAATGAAACCTGCAGATGCATTTGCAAAAATGGCCCATAAAGAAATTGAACGTGTAGCGATTGATGATCTAGAGGGCAGAATTACAGCAGTTCTACTCACTCCTTATCCGCCTGGCATACCACTTTTAATTCCTGGCGAGCGCTTTAATAATATTATTGTGAACTATTTAAAGTTTGCGAGAGATTTTAATGAAAAATTTCCTGGATTCGAAACAGACAATCATGGATTAGTGAAACAAAAGATTGATGGCAAAGCGCACTACTTTGTAGACTGTGTTTCTATTTAGTATTTTTTTGGTAACTTACAAAAGAAAACTCAAGGCCATCGGCTGTCACATGATCTTCTCTTGAAAATTCAGTCCATTTTTCTTTATCAATCTCAGGGAAAAAAGCATCTCCTGTAAAGCTTTTCTTAATCTCAGTAACATACAGATGATCGACTAAGTCTAGCGCTTGTTTATATATATTTGAACCGCCAATAACAAAGACTTCGTTATCATTCTTTGAAATAGAAAAAGCATCCTCGATGCTGTGAACAACTTCAACACCCTCATAAGTCGTTTCAGTATCTCGACTAATTACGATATTTCGTCGGTGAGGAAGAGGACGGCCAATAGACTCATATGTCTTTCGACCCATGATAATGGTATGGCCTGTTGTTAAAGATTTAAAATGCTTTAGATCTTCAGTTAAATGCCATGGCAAGGTGTTGTTGACACCAATGACATGGTTAGAACTCATTGCAACAATAATAGATAACCTAAACACTAGACTGCGACAGGCGCTTTAATCGCGGGATCAGGTTCATAATCTTCTAAAACAAAATCTTCGAATTTAAAATCAAAAATACTTTTAACTTCAGGATTAATTTTCATGCGAGGTAAAGTTTTAGGTGTTCTTGATAATTGTTCATTCACTTGCTCCATATGATTAGAGTAAATATGAGCATCACCTAATGTGTGCACAAAATCACCAAGCTCTAATGAGCATACTTGCGCTACCATCATCGTAAGGAGTGCATAAGAAGCTATATTGAAAGGGACACCCAGAAATATATCTGCGCTTCTTTGATAAAGCTGACAAGATAACTTGCCATTCGAAACATAAAATTGGAAAAATGCATGGCAAGGGGGTAATTTCATTTTAGAAATTTCCGAAACGTTCCAAGCAGACACAATGAGTCTCCTTGAGTCTGGATTCTTTTTGATCGATTCAATGAGATCTGTAATTTGATCAATATGCTTTCCGTCAGATGTAGGCCAGCTTCTCCATTGGAAGCCATAGACAGGGCCTAAATTACCATTTTCATCAGCCCATTCATCCCAAATGCTCACACCATGATCTTTTAAGTACTTAATATTTGTGCTGCCACTTAAAAACCATAAAAGCTCATGAATAATTGACTTTAAGTGGACTTTTTTAGTAGTGAGTAGAGGAAAGCCTTTTGATAAGTCATAACGCATTTGATAGCCAAACACAGACATAGTCCCTGTGCCTGTTCGGTCATGTTTGACGTCACCATGATTTTTAACGTGATTCAGTAAGTCTAAATATTGCTTCATGGTCTTAAACGTTTTGCCTAATGAATTTTTTAACTTGATCCACTTGATTATCAAAAATCTCAAACTTTTGCGGAAGATCCTCTAAATGCTTTAATGATTCTGGTCTTTCAGGTTTTTGACCTATCGCTTCTACAACAGAATCTTCAAATTTAGTGGGCAAAGCTGTCTCAAGAACAATCATTGGGACATTCTCGTCTGTATGCTCATAGGCCGCTTTAAATCCATCTGCCGTATGTGTATCGATAATAATTTTATATTGATTAAAGATTTCTTTAATATAGTGAATACGTTCTTTATGTGTACTTGAGGATGATGTAAAACCAAAAGCTTGGATTTTTTCAAAAACACCTTCTTGATTTAAATCAAAATTACCACCTTGATCGATTGACTTCCATAATGCATTTAACTTTTTACTATCTCGTCCAATTAAATCAAAAATAAAACGTTCAAAATTTGATGCTTTGGATATGTCCATGGAAGGGCTTGATGTATGGAAGGTATTCTGTGAGTCTCGCGGCTTATACATACCTGTCTTAAAGAATTCATCTAAAACATTATTTTCGTTTGTAGCTACCACAAGTCTCTTAATAGGAAGCCCCATCATGCGGGCAATATGGCCTGCACAGATGTTACCAAAATTACCTGTAGGCACTGTAAAACTGACTTCTTCATTATTCTTTGCAACAGCAAGATACCCTTTAAAGTAATAAACGATCTGCGCTAAAATTCTTCCCCAATTAATTGAATTCACCGCGCCAATTTTAAAATCTCTTTTAAAATTTAAGTCATTAGAAACGGCTTTTACAATATCTTGGCAATCATCAAAAACACCCTTGATACTTAAATTAAAAATGTTAGGATCCTGAATACTAAACATTTGGGCTGCTTGAAAACGGCTCATTTTTTGGTAAGGTGACAACATAAAGACATTGATACCTTTTTTACCTCGCATTGCATACTCTGCAGCTGAACCTGTATCCCCTGATGTTGCCCCGAGAATATTAATTTCAGCATTTTCTTTTTGAAGCACATACTCAAAAAGATTACCGAGTAACTGCATTGCAATATCTTTAAATGCCAGTGTGGGTCCGTTTGAAAGTGAAAGAATATATAAGTTATCTTGAACCTTTAAAATAGGTGTAATGTCATCAGCTTTTTGCTGTGGTCTTGAAAATGCATATACTTCTTTTGTATATGTTTTATTGATAATCGCCTTTAAATCATCTTTCGGTATGTCATCTATAAATTTAGAAATAATGTGAAAAGCAAGCTCAGGATAGGTCATGCTTTGCATGCTATTTAAATCTTGGGCTGAAAATTTTGGGTAAGTCTCTGGAAGGTACAAGCCGCCATCAGGGGCAAGACCTCCTAACAAAATCTCTGAAAAAGAAAGTGGTTTCGATTGTCCACGCGTTGAAATATATTTCATAAAACCTTTATTTACTAAGCTCTTCTAATCTAATTTTAATAACATTCCCAATAGTAGCTGACAAGGATTCAATAGAATGAATCACAACATTGATATCTTTCTCAACAGCTAAATGACTTAATATGACAATGTCAGCTTCAGATTCATATTCTTTCGGTTCTTTTTGAAGCATTGCATCAATTGAAATTTTCTTATCACCAAATAATTTTGTAATTTCAGCTAAAACACCTGGCTTATCTGAAACTCTAATTCTTAAATAATAACCGCTGATCGCATCATCAATTTTATAGAT
Source organism: Candidatus Methylopumilus planktonicus (assembly GCF_006364715.1). NCBI lineage: Bacteria > Pseudomonadati > Pseudomonadota > Betaproteobacteria > Nitrosomonadales > Methylophilaceae > Candidatus Methylopumilus > Candidatus Methylopumilus planktonicus. Next base: position 518,200 of record NZ_CP040984.1, on the reverse strand, counting down.
GGGAATCTTATCAATCTTATTATCTTCGAAGCCATGAGGTGGCACATGAGATGATCTAGAAATATCAATAAGGTCAGCAACCACTGAGCTTGCTGTTGGAAGGGCTCCAGCACCAGCCCCATAATAAAGTGTTGGCCCTATCATATTACCTTTAACAACAACGGCATTCATTACGCCATTTACATTAGCAATTAAACGTTTTTCTGGAATTAAAGTTGGGTGCACTCTTAATTCAATACCTTTATCTCTTTTCTTAGCGATGCCTAATAATTTAATGCGATAACCCAATTCGTCAGCGTATTGAATATCTTTTTGCTCAAGCGTCGTTATACCTTCCACATAAACATCTTTTAAGCTCATTGGAATACCAAAAGACAATCCAGCAAGAATTGTTAATTTATGTGCAGCATCAATACCTTCAATATCAAAGGTAGGATCTGATTCAGCGAAACCTAAAGACTGTGCTTCAGATAAGGCCTCTGCAAATGTAATACCCTTTTCACGCATCTCGGTCAAAATAAAATTAGTAGTGCCATTAATAATACCCGCGACCCACTCGATTTTATTTCCAGCTAAACCTTCTCTAATTGATTTTAAAATAGGTATACCACCCGCTACTGATGCTTCAAATGCTAAGGTGACATTATTCTTTTTGGCTAATTCGAATAGCTCATTGCCAAAATTTGCGAGTAATGCTTTATTTGCTGTTACGACATGTTTTTTATTTTCAATGGCTTTAATAATCAAATCTTTTGCAATGGTTGTTCCGCCAATAAGCTCAACAATGACATCGATCTCTTTATCCGCCACTAACTTAAATGGGTCGTCGGTCACTTCAATAAAGCTTCCTACGATTTTTTTTGCGCGCGCAATATCCTTGTCTGCCACAGCGATAATTTTCATATCAGTCGCTGTCTTACGCTGTATTTCGGTAATGTTTGATTTTAAAAGCTCAAATACACCACCCCCCACTGTGCCAATACCTAATAAACCTATATTCATTCTTTTCATCGGCTATAGCTTTCTAGTGCGCAGTATTTTTTTTATAGTTTTCAAGGTAATCTGCAATACGATTAATTGACTCTTTAAGATCATCTTCATTGGGTAAGAATACAATTCTTATATGGTCAGGATCTTTCCAATTAAATCCTGTGCCCTGAACTAACAAGACTTTTTTATCAATCAATAATTTTAAAATAAATTCTTGGTCATCTTTAATTGGATATATTTTTGGATCTAATTTAGGAAATAGATACATCGCAGCCTCTGGCTTAACGCATGTCACACCTGGTATCGAAACAAGCATATCGTAGGCAAGTTCTCTTTGCTTGAAGAGTCGTCCTGAGGGGGCGACAAGATCATCAATACTTTGGTATCCGCCCAAAGCAGTTTGAATTGCAAGCTGTCCAGGAACGTTTGCACATAAACGCATGGAAGCTAACATGTTAAGACCTTCAATATAATCTGCAGATTCTTTCTTATTTCCTGACACGACTAACCACCCTGCACGATAACCACATGCACGATAGTTTTTTGATAAGCCGTTTAATGTTACAAAAAGAATATCATCTGCAAGAGATCCAATTGAAATATGTTTCTTCTTGTCGTAAATCACCTTATCGTAAATCTCATCTGCAAAAACAACAAGTTTATGTTTCCTTGCAATTTGAATAACGCCCTCTAAAATTTCTTTTGGGTAAAGGGCGCCTGTTGGATTGTTTGGATTAATTACTAAAATCGCTTTTGTTTTACTTGTGATTTTACTTTCGATATCTTTAAGATCTGGGTACCAGTTTGAAGCTTCATCACATAAATAATGTCTAGGTTTTCCGCCCGCCAATGTAACAGCTGCAGTCCATAGCGGGTAATCTGGCATGGGAATCAATACTTCATCATCGTTATCTAACAATGCCTGCATCGACATCACGATAAGCTCTGAAACGCCATTACCAATAATCACATCATCAATATCCACATTTGGAATATTTTTTTCCTGTGTGTAATGCATGATAGATTTTCTTGGCTCAAAAAGCCCCTTGCTATCTGTATAGCCGGATGCTTTACCCATATTCCGAATCACGTCTTGCACAATCTCTTCAGGCGCTTCAAATCCAAAGGCGGCTGGATTACCAATGTTAAGCTTGATAATGCGCTGCCCTTCTTCTTCCATTTTTTTAGCGTGCGCTAGAACAGGTCCGCGAATGTCATAACAGACGTTATTTAATTTCGATGATTTTTTAAGCTGAGCCAATTTAATTACCTATATTTGAATATATGATATCTTACCTTGTGAACGCGCATTCCGCCAACAAATGAGAGGGTTTTGGTTTAATTTATTTCTTTAAAAACACGATGTTATGAAATTTCACTTAATTCAATCTGATAACAAAAATCTCATTACGGGGTACGATTTAAACTGGGTGGAAGTCAATCAAACGCGCCACGAATCAAGTTTAATTATGACCCCTGATCGACTTTTTCTTGAATGGTCAGTCAAAACCATCAAAGATATGAAAGAGAATAGTTTTGAAGCTATCGAATCTTTAGATATTGAAATTATTTTATTGGGTACTGGCAATACACAAGAACATCTTGAGCCAAAACTCTTGGAATATTTTTCAAAGAAAAATATAGCTATTGAATCTATGAGCAATCAATCGGCATGCAGAACCTACAATATTTTGGCAAACGAAGAACGTAAAGTATTGCTGGCGCTTATGCTTTAAAGGTTTTTTGTCGAAAATACAAGGGAAGCGTTTGTACCGCCGAAACCGAAGCTATTTGAAATAGCTGTTTTCACTTCAATATTATCAATACGCTTTGTCACAATAGGAAGGCCTTTAGCTAAAGGATCTAATTCTTCAATATTAACTGATGGCGCAATAAATTTATTTTCCATCATGATAAGACTATAGATCGCTTCATTGACTCCAGCTGCACCTAATGCATGACCAGATAAGGATTTGGTCGACGCGATATGTGGCATAGGGCCATATTTATTATCCCCAAATACAGCACGAATCGCTTCAAGTTCTTTGACATCACCCACAGGGGTGCTTGTGCCATGTGTATTCATATAATCGACTTGGTCGATTCCTTGAAGTGCCAGAGCCATGCATCGTTCAGCACCTTCACCGCTTGGTGCCACCATATCATACCCATCAGATGTCGCGCCGTAACCTACGACTTCTGCATAAATTTTCGCATGACGTGCTTTTGCATGCTCATACTCTTCTAGAACCAAAATGCCGCCGCCACCTGAAATCACAAAACCATCTCGATTTACATCATAAGTCCGTGAGGCTTTTTCTGGAGTCTCATTGTATTTACTTGAAAGAGCTCCCATACCATCAAACATAAATGAAAGTGTCCAATGCTCTTCTTCGGCACCGCCTGCAAAAATAATATCTTGTTTGCCTAGCTGAATTTGTTCTATACCCGCACCAATACAATGAGCACTGGTTGAACATGCCGAGGTAATCGCATAGTTCACACCCTTAATTTTGGCACCCGTTGCAAGACATGCTGAAACGCCACTCGCCATTGCTTTTGTGACCATGTAAGGCCCTACACGTCGAATACCTTTTTCTCGTACGGTGTCTATACCTTCTAAAATACTTTCATGTGAAGCGCCGCCCGCGCCCACAATCAAACCGGTACGTATATTTGAAACCATAGCTTCGGACAAAGCTGAATCAGCGATCGCTTCTTGCATAGCGAGCCAGGCATAGGCATGACCTTTCGCCATGAAGCGAAATAATTTTCGATCGATTAATTCTTCAAGATTAAGGTTTTTGATGGAGCCTGCAACATGTGAGCGTAATCCCATGGCAGCATAATCTGGCTGGAATGAGATGCCAGAGCGAGCATGATATAAGCTATCTTGAACTTCTTTTTTATTATTACCTAGACTAGATACAATCCCTAATCCAGTAACAACAACACGACGGGTCATGCGTCGCCTCCCCTTAAATAACGATCAAAAATTATCAGTACGCGTAAATAAACCGACACGCAAATCTTTAGCATGGTAAATCTCCCGACCATCGACTGACATTTTAGCATCAGCAATGCCCATAATGAGTTTACGCATAATTACTCTCTTTAAATCAATAGCATAGGTAATTTTTTTAGCTGTAGGTAAGACTTGGCCTGTAAACTTAATTTCACCGCCACCCAGTGCGCGGCCCCGACCTAAGCCACCCTTCCAACCTAGATAAAAACCGACCAATTGCCACATAGCGTCTAGTCCAAGGCAGCCAGGCATTACAGGATCACCCTCAAAATGGCAGCCAAAGAACCAAAGGTCTTTATTGACATCTAGTTCAGCAATAATTTGTCCATTGCCAAATTCGCCACCATCATCTGTGATAGCTACGATGCGATCAAACATAAGCATAGGGGGCAGTGGAAGTTGAGCATTTCCTGGCCCAAACATCTCCCCTCGACCACAAGATAAAAGCTCTTCTTTTGTATAGCTATTTTTTTTAGACATTGAATTTATAAGCAGTAGATAATAAAAATTGTGGAAATATTCTTTTGCGACGCAACTATTTTATCGTGTTTTTATCTATTTACCCTGATAAATTATTACGCTAATATGAAAAGCATAGTAAAACACTCAACAAACAATTTCATCTATTAGGGATTCCATAATGAGCGACCAAAATCTGGCCGACTGGAGAAAGCTTGCAGTCAAACTTGAAACAGAAATTAATAAAGTTGTTATAGGACAAGAGCGTCCTGTAAGGCTGATTACCACTTCAATTTTTGCACGTGGTCACGTTCTTCTAGAAGGTGACGTGGGTGTTGGAAAAACAACATTACTTAAAGCTTTCACGCGCGCCATTGGTGGGGGTTATCAACGTATTGAAGGTACGATTGACCTTATGCCAAACGATCTTATTTATCATACCTATCTTGGTGAAGATGGTAAGCCACATGTAACCCCCGGCCCTATTTTAATGTCTGGTAGTGATTTATCTATTTTCTTCTTTAATGAAATTAACCGAGCAAGGCCGCAAGTTCATTCCTTACTTTTAAGAATTATGGCTGAAAGAACACTCTCAGCATTTAATAAGGAACATTACTTTCCGCACATGATTGTGTTCGCAGACAGAAATCAAGTAGAACGTGAGGAAACTTTTGAAATTCCTTCTGCCGCACGTGATCGATTTATGATGGAGATTCCAATACTCATCCCTAAAAATGATGACATGATGAAAAGTTTAATTTTTGAAACAAGGTTTCATGATGCTGACAATCTTGTAAGTGAAGTTAAACCTAGTTTACTAAAGTTTGATAAGTTGAAAGATATAGCCAAGACAATTCAAGAAGAAATTACCGCAACAGATGCACTTAAAAAGTATGCACTGAATCTATGGAAAGCAACAAAAAGTCCTGCTGATTATGGGATTAAGATACCTGATCTTGATATGAATCGATTAATGATATCGGGATCAAGCCCTAGAGGAATGATGATGATGATGAGAGCAGCTCGAGTTAACGCGTGGTTAAATGAACGGAGTTCTGTGACTCCAACTGATATTCATGCAGTATTCCACGAAACCATTGCACATCGACTCGTATTTAATCCTGTTTATGAAATGCGAAGAACTGTAATTGCTCGGGATTTAACCAATGGCATTTTGAACGTTATTAAAGCACCCTAAACAAGATGACACAAGTAACTCCACTATTTGATTACCACATCAGTTGGAAATCTAAAGGCAAGCATCCTGGTCGTCACAAAAGTAACCAAAGAGGTATGGGTATTGAGTTCGCCGGTTATACAACACTTCTCTCATATCCAGATCCAAGAAGAATTGACATTCGTCAATCAATTCGAGATCCCTTAGGTGAGATTTACGTCAAAATGTTTAATCAGCGAAGTGCAACACCCGTCATGATTGTGTGCGACTTATCTGCCAGTATGAATTTTGGTGGCAAAAATAAAAAAATTAATCTTGCGGCCGAAGTCGCTCAATCCATTGCACATTCAGCGATTGATCGTCATGATGCTTTAGGGCTTGTAGGTTTTGATGATGAAATTAGAGAGGATTGGTTGGCGCCTATTTCATTTAGATCACAACATGCAATGACGCTCATCAATGAACTTAAAAAATTTACATCAACAAATAAATCAAACAGAGCAATCAAAGATCTTTATCAATACATGCCGCGAGAGCGTGCGCTTATTTTCTTTATTTCAGACTTTCATATACCAGAAGTTGATTTGGAAAATTGCTTATCGAATCTTATGAGGCATCATGTCGTTCCTATCGTGCTATGGGATAAGAAAGAATATATCAACTTACCTAATTTTGGTATTGTGACCATCACTGATCCTGAGAGTGGCAAAAAAGATACACTTTTTTTAAGAAAAGAATTGAAAGAAAAAATTATAGATTCATTTGAAAAAAGACGCGCCGCCATTACAAAATCTTTTATGAATTTTGATATTCCACCTTTTTTTGTGGACGAACATTTCGATGCCAATAAAATGACTGAATACTTTAATCAATTTGTGGGCGCCTAAGATTATGAAATACCTTATTTCCCTCTGGATACTTTTACTCTCAACCACGGGCTTTGCCCTTGATGCTCAAGAATGGCCTGATATTGAAGAGGGTATCGTCTCTATCAAAATAAAAGAGCCCCTCCAGCAAGTGGGCTATACCATCGGTGATAAGCCTTCAAGATATATCGAAATCACCATTAAAAAGCCTTATGTACTGATTAAAGAGTCTCTTCCTATTCCGGGCTACGAAAGAAAATACCAAGGTCAAGACTTGGGTATTGTTCTAGACACCATGAAGCATGTAATAAAAGAAAGTGATGCATCAACTACACTAACACTTGATCTCACCTACCAAATTTTTACAAATAAGGTTGTCGTTAAGCCAGGATTTCTACCCTCTGAATATATTCGACTCTTAAACCCTAATAATCCTAAAAAACAAGTATTTAAATATAGAATTCCGGAGCGTCGCATCGCAATCTCTCCTCTTTCTATTTTCGGCAATGTTAAAATTGAAGAAGATATGAGCCCGTTAAGAGGTGTTTTTTTAATGGATGAAGAAGCTTCTATTAAAATTCTAAAAATTTCTGGGATCATCGCACTTCTCGCATTTATCGGCCTTATTTATATTTATAGTCAATATGCTTGGCTACCTAATAAGAGAGGTGTATTTGCAAGAACACATCGTACGATTGTAAAGCTGAAAGCTACCCCTGCTTCTGTTCAAAAAGCCATAACTGATATGCATCATGCTTTCGATCTTGTGACAGGAAAAATAGTTTTTAAAGACAATCTTTCTGATCTTTATATAAAAAATACTTCATTTGAAAATATTGACTCAGAACTTCGTGAGTTCTTTAAACTTTCAACACTCGTATTTTTTAACGCCTCATCTAAAAAATATGATCACGAAGAAATACTCAAATGGCTTAAAAATTTCTCGAGACATTGTCGAGATTGTGAAAGAAAACTTATCGTCGATAAAAGTGCACTCGTGGTAGGGGTTGCTAAATGACATTTTCATTTCCATGGGTCTTATGGTTTATGCCTTTAGCATTTATTCCACTTATTTTTAAAGAGACTTCTCTTCAATATTATTCATGGAACGAAATGATTCCAAAAGATCGTCTCTCAAGCATCATTGCAATCATTTTAAAATTTATCGCCACGCTTATTTTAATCATGATTATTATAGGATTAAGTGGTCCGCATTCACGTCAAAAAGAAATTGAAAAAACAGGTATAGGTGCCCAAATTGGTCTTGTGCTAGATCGAAGTGCTAGTATGGATGACCCTTTTGCTGGGAATGATCAAACAAAAGTAGGAGAAATTAAATCTGCTGCTGCTGCAAGACTTATTATTGAATTCGTTCAATCTAGAGCAAATGATATGATTGGGATGGTTACTTTTAGTAACTCTGCGATGTATGTTTTACCATTGACTGACAATAAAAATGCGATTATTTCTGCGGTCAGAGCCACAGCTGGTAATGCATTATTTCAAACTAATATAGGCAGTGGACTTACGACAGGTGCAGAATTGTTTAATAAAGTGCCTGACTCAGGCTCAAGGGCCGTGATTTTACTTTCAGATGGTGGCGGTCGCATTGACGCTGCGACGCAAGAAAAAATTAAAGATTGGTTTGGCCGATTTAAAATTAGTCTCTATTGGATCGTATTAAGGCAGCCTGGTGGTATCAGTATTTTTAATACATCATTCAAACCAAAAGATGATGACCCTTTGCCCCCTCAAATTGAGTTAAATGAATTCTTTAAGACACTTCCTTCGTCTTTCCAGGCATACGAAGCTGAAGACCCTAAAACACTCCAAAAAGCGATTGAAGATATTAATCAAAAAGAAAAGAAACCAATTAAATATTTCGAAAAAATTCCTGGGCAGGATTATTCAACCCATTGCTTTGTAACGGCAGCTCTTTTGATGATTGCTTTGCTGACGCTTAAATTGATAGAGGTTAAGTCATGGCTTTAATAACAAAAAATATTTTTAGCACCAAAAAACTTACTTGGCTTTTTGTCATGCTCCTCATAGCTTCTCTGGGTATATTTATTAAGCAATTTATCGAACTAAAAAATATTCAAGTGTTTAATCAAAATATTAAGGAAGGCAAATCGCCTCGCATGTTTCTAAATAGTTTTGAAGCACGCTATGCAACTGCCTACTGGCTCACCACTAAAGAAAGATATAAAGAGGCAAGCCTTCTTTTTTCAAATCTTTTACCTGTTGCATCACCATCACAAAAAGCAGCGATTCACTACAATACTGGTAACATTTTCTTTAAGCGCGCATTAGCTATTAATGGCACAGATATGACTGTAAAAAATGAAACTGAATATTTATTTAGACAAGCAAAAGCCTCTTATATGCTCTCTATTAAAATAGATAATCATGCGTGGGATGTGAAACATAATCTCGATCGCGTCCTGATGATACTTCCTGCTAATCCAGCTCCAGGTGTTGGCGACTCCGAATCACCTGGACTTATTTTGGGTAATATTCCTGTAGGCTTGCCTTAGACTTATGAAAGAGTGGCTGAAGACAATACAATCGAGATCAAATCTCGATTTGGACACCCTCTCACTTATATTATCGATCGGATTGATAGTGCTAGCTATTATCAATCCATCGATACCGCTTAAACATAATATTTATAACTATGTGTTTGTGGCTGACATCTCTCAAAGTATGAACACAATAGATATGTCCGTTATGAATAAACCCTTAACAAGACTCGAGCACATGAAGCATAGTCTTCATGAAATTATGTCTGAACTCCCCTGTGGCACGAAGGTAAGTATTGGAATTTTTGTTGGTGTCAGTGTTTCAGCATCTTATACCCCAATTGAAATCTGTGAAAATTTTGATGCCATTGAAGATACCATCGATCATTTAGATTGGCGGTCGGGCTGGTCTGGCAATTCTCGTATAAGAGAATCTTTTTTCAATCTAGCCCGCCTCATTAGAAGTTTCCCTGAAAACTCTCAAGTGGTTTATTTTACAGATGGCGAAGAAGCACCTAAACTTCATACATTTAATACAAGAGATCTTGGCCAATTCCAAGGAGGTAATGACTGGGTTATTGTAGGTGTCGGCAGCCTTAAAGGCGCTCCCATTCCCAAACTTGACGGTAAGAATCAATTAATCGGATATTGGTCTAGTGATAGCTTTGGATTGCAACCAGGTATTGCACAAATCTCTGAAGCTAATCTTGGCACACGAGATAATGTTGTAGCGGGTGGTGAAAGTGACCGCTATATATCCAAACTTGATGAAGCCTACTTAAAAGATATTACTAAACAAATTGATGGTATCTATGTAAGGGGTGATTCTGTACTTAATATTTTAAGTGCCATGAAAAAACAAAAACCTGCTTGGCAAGATACAGCAGATTTTCATCTTAAGTGGTTTTTTGCTTCTCTCGCAGGAATCATTTTTAGCCTTCGATTTATTTCGATAAAACACATAAAGCAATATGTCATTAAACGTAGAAAGTAAATTCATTCATCTTAATACACATTCAACGGTCAAAGTTGAGGGTGATGATCGCATCCAATTCTTACAAGGCCAACTCACGCAAGACATCAACCTCATCACACTTGATAAAGCTTTATTTGCTGGCTTCTGCAATCCTAAAGGAAGAGTCCTAGCTTTTATGTTGTGTTATATGGATCAAGCATCAATTCACATACAAATAGATAGCTCCATTGAGGAGTCTTTTCTTAAGCGTCTTAAAATGTATGTGCTTCGCTCTAAAGTTTCTATGAGTTTACTAGGCGATCAATTTACATGCATAGGGTTTATCGGATTCAAAGCTCTTCTAGAGCAAGGTATTCAGCCACCAAAAAGCTACCTAGATATTGTTCGGTCACATGACGTGATGATTATGCGTGTAGGAAAAGATACTGAACGCTTTCAATTAATGGGTGAAGCATCCAAAGTAAAGTCATTTATGCAACTTCAATTACCTGAATATACATCTATGAGTATTGAGTCTTGGAATAATTTAAATATTTTAGATGGGGTTCCTGATATTTATCCGACCACACAGGAAGCGTTCATTCCACAGTCATTAAATATGGACCTTATTGATGGTGTTAATTTCAAAAAGGGTTGCTATACAGGGCAAGAAATTGTTGCACGAACGCACTACTTAGGTAAAGTTAAAAGACGAATGTACCGAGGTTTTATTGAATCGCAAGATGTTTTGACGCCTGGCGACCAAATCTTAAATGAAAAAAAAGAAGTAATAGGTCAGCTTGTTCGATCCGCACGAGAAAATAATAGTAAAACAAATATGCTGATTGAACTAAGAGTAGATCAGGCGCATGAAGCGCTATATATTAAAAATTATTTAATTGAAATAAACCCTGAAGAGAGAAAAATCTTTGATTAGTTCCTAGCTTTTGTATTATTCAGAACTTCAGTCTCTTTTTTATCTTTTTCTGGATTTGTAACCTGGAAAAATATTTCGTCTTGCTTGGTCATGCCAAGTTCATTGCGCGCTCTTTCTTCAATAGCTGAAAAACCTTGCTTAAGATCAGATACTTCTGCATTAAGCACATTATTTCTTATCTGATTATCATCATTTGTTTTTTTTTGAGTTTCAATTTGCTGATTTAAACTCCATACACGCAACCAACTTCCTTTACCGAACCATAACGGGTACTGCATTAATGCAACTAGCACCACAAAAATGATAGTTAAAGATTTCATATAAGATTATTTACTCAATTGATAAAAACAAGCAAGGCCTGCATAAGATGAGGCACTGCCAAGCTCTTCCTCAATACGAAGTAATTGATTATATTTTGCAACACGTTCAGATCTTGAAAGTGAGCCCGTCTTAATTTGCATTGCATTTGTAGCAACTGCTATATCAGCAATTGTCGTATCTTCTGTTTCACCAGAGCGATGAGAAATGACTGCGGTATAACCTGCTTTTTTTGCCATTGCAATCGTCTCAAACGTTTCAGTGAGTGTGCCAATTTGATTCACTTTAATTAAAACAGAGTTAGCTACCTTACGCTTAATACCTTCATCTAAAATTTTTGGATTGGTTACAAAAAGATCATCACCTACCAGCTGAATATGTTTACCTAGTCTTTGTGTCAGGACATGCCATCCATCCCAATCGAACTCACTCATGCCATCTTCAATACTGATGATTGGATATTTGTCACACCATGTAGCTAGATAATCAGTAAATTGCTCGCCTGATAAAGATAAATTTTCAGAAGCAAGATGATACTTACCATCTTTATAAAATTCAGTGCTTGCACAATCAAGTCCAAGATACACATCACGACCTGGCTCATATCCAGCTTGTGAGATTGCTTCCATAATCATCTGTATAGCAGACTCATTAGATGGAAGGTTTGGTGCAAAACCACCTTCGTCACCCACGGTTGTTGAGAAGCCTTTTTTACTGAGTGTTTTTTTAAGAGATTGAAAAATTTCTGCGCCACATCTTATGGCCTCGATAAATGTCGGTCTTCCAGCTGGAATAATCATAAACTCTTGCATATCCACATTATTATCTGCATGCGCACCACCATTAATTACATTCATCATAGGTGTAGGTAATTGCATGGGGCTTGAGCCACCAAGATAACGGTAAAGCGGTACATTAGAATTTTTAGCTGCAGCCACAGCGGATGCCATTGAAACCGCAAGAATCGCATTAGCTCCTAATCGACCTTTGTTATCAGTTCCATCTAATTCAATCATAGTTTGATCAATCAATGCTTGATCGTCTGCATCAAGCCCTATCACAGCTTTCGCAATTTCTGTATTGACATGCTTCACAGCATTTAAAACACCTTTTCCAAAATAACGTTTTGCATCACCATCACGAAGCTCAATTGCTTCTTTACTTCCTGTGGAAGCGCCTGATGGCACCATTGCTCTTCCCATGACACCGGAATCTAAAAAAACATCAGCTTCAATGGTTGGATTACCTCTCGAATCGATAATTTCTCGAGCAACGATTTGCTTCACAAAACTCATTCTAAGTCCTTCTTTTGCAATTAATTATTTAAGACATTTCAATAAAGCCTGCTTTTTTAACTGATCTATCAATCTCAGCTAATACTTCAAGCAGCGCTTTCATTTTTTTAAGTGGCCACGCATTAGGACCATCAGATAGTGCTTCTTTTGGATTCGGGTGTGTTTCCATAAAAATTCCTGCAATACCGCTTGCTACAGCAGCTCTTGCCAAGACAGGGACAAATTCACTTTGACCACCGCTTTTATCCCCCTGCCCTCCAGGTTGCTGCACTGAATGCGTTGCATCAAAAACGACTGGGCAATTTGTTTCTCGCATAATAGATAAACTTCTCATATCTGAGACAAGCGTGTTGTAACCAAAAGATGCGCCTCGCTCACAAACCATAATATTATCTAGGCCGCCATTAGCTTCTTTGGCTTTTGTGACTACTTGTCTCATATCACCGGGCGCTAAGAATTGGCCTTTCTTGATATTTACAGCCTTACCTGAAGTTGCAACAGCATTAATAAAATCTGTTTGTCGGCATAAAAAGGCGGGTGTTTGGAGAACGTCCACAACACTTGCAACTTGCTCAACCTGAAATTGATCATGCACATCCGTTAAAACTGGCACACCAATTTGTTTTTTCACTTCAGATAAAATTCTTAAACCCTCATCAATACCAAAACCTCTAAAGGTTTTATTTGAGCTTCGATTAGCCTTATCAAAAGAGGATTTAAAAATAAACGGGATATTGAGTGCTGCAGTAATTTCTTTTAATTGACCTGCCACATCTAAAGTCATCCCCTCAGACTCGATGACACATGGTCCAGCAATTAAAAATAATGGGTGATTTAATCCTACATCAAAGTTGCATAATTTCATGATGCACTTCCTTTAGACTGTTTATATTTAAGCGCAGCTTGAATGTAGGCTTTGAATAATGGATGGCCTGTTCTTGGGTTGGAAGTAAACTCTGGATGGAACTGACAGCCAATAAACCAAGGATGCTGATCTTGCGGTAATTCTATAATTTCACAGAGCTGCTCAAAAGGCGTTCTTGCAGAAATTGTCAGCCCTGCTTTGATCAATTGATCTACATAATGATTATTTACTTCGTAACGATGACGATGTCGCTCGTTCACTTCAGATCCATAAATCTTATGCGCTAAAGTACCAGATTCAATTGGACACTTCTGTGCGCCTAATCTCATTGTGCCACCTAAGTCTGATGAATCATCTCTTTTCTCAATCGCACCTTCTGATGATTTCCATTCCGTAATTAATCCAATAACTTGATGTTCGGCATCCTGATCAAATTCGGAACTGTTTGCAGTTTTCAGCATAGCTTTATGTCTTGCAAATTCAATCACAGCAAGTTGCATACCCAAACAAATACCTAAATATGGAATCTTATTTTCTCGTGCAAATTGAATGGCTTTAATTTTACCTTCAGTACCTCGTTTACCAAAACCACCAGGCACTAAAATCGCATCCATATTGGCTAATGGCTTAGTACCACTTTTTTCAATTTCTTCTGAATCAAGATAATGAATTTTGATTTTGGATGATGTATGGATTCCAGCGTGTATTAATGCTTCTGTGAGAGATTTGTAAGACTCAGTGAGGTCTACATATTTACCCACGAATGCAATATCAATATCATGTTTAGTGTTTTTAAGTGCGTCTGTAATTTTTTCCCAACTCGATAGGTCTGCAGGTTTGGCTAGAATATTTAATTTGTGACAAACAATTTCATCAATCATTTGCTGATGCAATAAACTTGGTATTTTATAAATCGAATCTGAATCAACTGATGAGATCACTGCCTCAGGGGCAACATTTGTAAATAACGCTATTTTTTTTCTTTCTTCATCAGGAATAGCACGATCTGCTCTACAAATTAAAATATCTGGCTGAATACCGATCTCTCTTAACTCTTTCACCGAATGTTGGGTTGGCTTTGTTTTTAATTCGCCCGCTGTTGAAATAAAAGGAAGTAAAGTGAGATGGATGTAGCATGCATTTTCACGACCTTCTTCAAATCCAATTTGACGAATAGCCTCTAGAAAAGGGAGTGACTCAATGTCACCAACCGTGCCTCCAACTTCAACGATAGCAACATCGGCACCATGAGAGCCATTTTTAATGTGTAATTTTATTTCATCTGTTATATGTGGGATGACCTGGACGGTCTTACCTAAGTATTCGCCACGGCGCTCTTTGCGAATGACGCTGTCGTAAATTTGGCCTGTCGTAAAATTATTTTTCTTGCCCATACGCGCTGAGATAAAGCGCTCGTAATGACCAAGGTCAAGATCTGTTTCTGCACCATCATCTGTCACAAAGACTTCGCCATGCTGAAATGGACTCATCGTACCAGGGTCAACGTTAATATAAGGATCGAGTTTGAGCATCGTCACTTTGATGCCTCGTGATTCTAAGATTGCGCCGAGACTGGCGGCTGCGATACCTTTACCTAAGGAAGAAACGACACCGCCAGTAACAAACACGTATTTGGTCATGGAAAGGCTTTTAAATAATTGCTGACGGGAGTCTATTTTACTTTAAAGCTATGTGTCTCACAATTGAAGTTTGAGGTTTCTCAAATAGGGAAAGGGATTTCAACGTTTTTTATCTAAATCATCAAGAAAATAGGCTTTCTTTAACTGGATAAAATAGTGAGCTGTCAACCCGTTTTAATAAAAAAACATCTCCACAAAATCTGTGGATAACTTTGTGGATAAAGATGACATAAATTTATAACTCTTGAATTTATAAGCGTTTTTTTAAATCGCTTATTTTTTAAGCTAAATAAAATTTCTTTAAAATCAATGACTTAACTTATGTCCCTAATTTCATTAGGATTTTTGGTCACACTTAATGTAAATTCTCAGCAGATGTGCATAACTGCACTATTTTAGGGAGTGCATCGAGCGTATTTTGATGCGACGTCTCAATCACAGAAGTTAAATTCATGCCGCGTAATTCGGCAAAAAAAGTCGCGATCTGATGTAATTCTCCGGGTGTATTTCTTCCTTGATGTCCTAACCAAGAGGGAGGAATATCTGGCGCGTCTGTCTCTAACACAATAGACTCTATAGGTAATGATTTAGCTAGCGCTTGAATATGTGTTGCCCTGGGATAAGTCATTGCACCACCAAAGCCTAATTTAAAACCTAACTCAATAAAAGCTTCTGCTTGTTGCATGCTGCCATTGAAAGCATGGGCGATACCACCCCTCACTGGGAAGCGTCTTAAATTTTTAAGCACATCATCAATCGCATGTCTCACATGCATAATGACTGGCAAATTAAATGTAGCTGCTAATTTTAATTGAGCTACAAAAATTTCTTCTTGAAGTATTTTATTGTCTTTAGTCACAAAGAAATCTAAACCAATCTCACCTACTGCAACTGGTTCGTATGTTTTTAAATAGGTTTCTAGCGTATCCATATCGCCATCCTTCATGTCATGAATATACATAGGATGAAAACCTAGCGCATAAAAACAATTGGGAAATTTTTTTCTAAGCTCGATGACATCATCAAAACTTTTTCGGTTAACTGCGGGAATAATAATTTTCTCAACACCATGGTGAAGCGCATTTTTAATAATCGCATCTTGCTCATGACTAAACTCTAATGCATCTAAATGACAGTGGCTATCGATGAGCATTCTGAATGATTACTTTAATTTAAATCGCATTCTTAAATCTTGACCAACCCAGCGGTGATCTAAAAGTGTTGTCGTAATCTTATTTTCTAAATTTTCATAAGCAGGGAGCGTAAACATACCCTTAGCTTCTGAACCTAAAATTACAGGCGCATAATAAATCATGAGTTCGTCAATTAAATTAGCTTTTAAGAACGCTCCATTAAGACCTTCACCCGCTTCAATCCAAACTTCATTCACTTCTCTTTTTGCAAGCTCTTTAAGCAGTGATGTCAAATCAACTTTACCACTATCATCCAATTGAATACATTCAACGCCTAAGGCTTTTAATTGTGGTAATTTTTTTTGTTTATCATTTGCATAAGCGATAAGTAAAGGTTTTTCATGGAGTATGTCTGCCTCTAGAGGAATGTTTAATTCCGAATCTACAACCACGCGCAAAGGTTGACGTGCATGCTCATAAAGCCGCACGGAGAGTTTTGGATTGTCATGCACCACAGTGCCAATCCCTGTAATAATTGCACAGGAAGAAGCTCGCCAGTATTGAACATCTGCTCTCGCTGCATCGCCCGTAATCCACTGACTCTTACCGTTATAAAGTGCAGTCTTGCCATCTAAGGACACTGCAAGCTTCGCTCTTACATAAGGTAATTGCTTTGTCATGCGAGAAATAAAACCCATATTTAATGATTGAGCCTGGGCTTCCATCACACCTAACTCAACTTCAATGTGAGCATCTTTTAATTTTTGAATGCCTTGGCCTGAAACTATGGGATTAGGATCTTGCATCGCAATAAATACTTTTTTAACTTTAGCTTTAATTAATGCATCTACACATGGTGGCGTTTTACCTTTATGCGAACAAGGTTCTAATGTGACATATACATCACTGCCTTCTGACTGACTGCCCGCTTCTTTTAATGCAATCACTTCAGCATGCGACTCCCCTGCCTTCTCGTGAAAACCGCGACCTACAATTTCATTATCTTGCACGATCACACAACCAACTCTTGGATTGGGCGATGTGGTGAATAAAGCTTTTTCTGCAAGCCTCAAAGCTTCACTCATGAAAAATTGAGGTGAATGTGAATTCATTTAATCAAGATCGCGGATAACATCATGGAAATCTTCGACATCTGAAAAACTTCTATAGACAGATGCGAACCGAATGTAAGCTACCTTATCCATTTTTTTTAGTTCATGCATGACGTTTTCGCCTAACTCTCTTGCGGTGATTTCTTTCTCACCATAAGCTAAAACTTTTTGAATGATACGTTCAATGGCTTGCTCTATATATTCAACAGGTACTGGGCGTTTATGAAGTGCGCGGCTAAATGATTGGTGAAGTTTGTTTCGACTAAAGTCTTCGCGCTTACCATTTTGTTTTACCACTTGAGGAAGTGTGAGCTCGACTGATTCGTATGTTGTAAAACGTTTATCACATTCCGAACATCGACGACGGCGACGAATTGAATTACCTTCATCGTTAACTCTTGAGTCAACGACTTGGGTATCATCAGTTCCGCAGAATGGGCATTTCACTTGGGATATTTAAATCTGAAATTAAGACCCATAAACTGGAAATTGAGCCGTTAAAGCAACCACCTTGGCTTTGATCTCGTGAATGACTTTTTCACTAGCAGGATTGTCAAGGATATCTGCAATCATATGCGCTACCATGTCGGCTTCTTTTTCTTTAAAACCACGTGTCGTAATGGCTGGGGATCCAATACGAATCCCTGAAGTCACAAAAGGACTTTCTGGATCATTAGGAATTGAATTTTTATTGACCGTGATATGAGCTTGTCCCAAAAGAATATCTGCGGCTTTTCCGGTTAAACCTTTAGGTCTTAAATCAACTAAAAAGACATGTGACTCAGTGCGGCCAGAAATAATACGCACACCACGTTTACTTAATGACTCGGCCATCGTTTGTGCATTTTTAACCACTTGTGTTTGATACACTTTAAATTCTGGTTTTAATGCTTCTAGGAAAGCCACTGCCTTAGCTGCAATCACATGCATCAAAGGTCCGCCTTGAATACCAGGGAACACAAAACTATTAATGCTTTTTTCAAATTCAGCTTTCGCTAGAATAATACCGCCACGAGGACCTCTTAAAGTTTTATGTGTGGTGGATGTAACAAAATCTGCAAAAGGAACTGGGCTAGGATAAACACCTGCAGCAATAAGTCCTGAGTAGTGCGCCATATCTACCATAAAATAGGCACCCACTTTTTTCGCAATCTGCGACATACGCTCCCAATCAAAACGCAAAGCATAAGCTGAAGCGCCACCAATAAGGAGTTTAGGTTTTGATTCAATCGCGAGCTTTTCCATGGCATCGTAATCTATCTCCTCATTTGCATTAAGGCCATAAGCAACGATATTAAAAAGTTTGCCTGATAAGTTTGCAGGGGAACCATGCGTCAAGTGCCCACCATCTCCTAGGCTCATACCCATCACAGTATCGCCAGGCTTAAGTATTGAGAAATAAACAGCCTGATTAGCTTGGCTACCTGAATGGGGCTGAACATTGACATATTCTGCGCCATATAATTTCTTTAGACGATCGATCGCGATTTGTTCGACGTTATCTACGAATTCGCACCCGCCATAGAAGCGCTTACCAACATATCCTTCAGCGTATTTATTTGTGAGTTGTGAACCTTGAGCTTCCATCACAGCAGGACTTGTATAGTTTTCCGAAGCAATGAGCTCAATATGATCTTCTTGTCGCTTCACTTCATGAGTGACTTGAAGTGCAATTTCTGGGTCCACAATACTTAATTTTTCAGCTTTGCTAAACATGTCTATATATCCGCTATGTATTTAAAAAGATTAGAGATTTTTGTCTCAGAAAAGTCGATATTTTATCATGGGTCTGACCTATCTTTCTCAATGAAGTTCTATCTTAGATAAAATCTAAAAGTTATAATCTTTCAACTAAATTGAAGAAGAGGTTTTGTATGCACTGGACTGATAGTCAAAGAATTGCTGAGGCTTTATATGATAAACATCCCGATATAGACCCCAAGACAATTCGATTTACTGATCTATACCAATGGATCCTAGATCTTGAAGGCTTTCAAGATGATCCTAATAAATGTGGGGAAAAAATTCTAGAGGCTATTCAGCTCGCATGGATTGAAGAGTCAGAATAAATTATGGCATCACTTCCCAAAGAGATTTTTAAAGCCTATGACATTCGTGGCATTGTGGGTAAAAGCCTTACGCCTGAATTTGTAGAGATCATTGGTCGTGCAATTGGAAGTGAAGCGATTGATCGCAAACAAAAAGACATCTGTATTGGTTTTGATGGAAGACTTTCAGGCCCTGAACTATCGAACGCACTTATTCAAGGCATGCTTAAAACAGGTATCAATGTGATTAATCTTGGCATGGTAACAACACCTATGGTTTATTTCTCTACATTCTTCCTTAACACCCAATCCGGCGTTATGGTGACAGGAAGTCATAACCCGCCTGATTACAATGGCTTAAAAATGGTTCTAGGGGGAGACACCTTGTCAACAGAAGCCATTCAAAAACTCTATACCCGCATAGAAAATGAAAACTTTTATGAAGGCCATGGCTTAGAAAAGAAATATGACATTGCTAACGACTATATTGAAGCTATTAAAAATCATATTTATTTAAAACGTCCCATGAAAATTGTCATTGATTGTGGCAATGGTGTGGCAGGCGCTTTCGCTAGACAAATTTATGAGAGCGTTGGTTGCTCTGTAGAAGAATTATTCTGTGATGTGGATGGCACATTTCCTAACCACCACCCTGACCCCTCTGAGCCACACAACTTAAATGATGTGATAACGCACCTTAAAAAAAGTGATGCTGAATTAGGTTTTGCATTTGATGGAGATGCTGATCGCCTAGGTGTCGTCACAAAAGATGGTCAAATCATTTATCCCGATCGACAACTTTTATTATTCGCAGAAGATGTATTAAGTCGAAATCCAAATGCCACAATTATTTTTGATGTGAAATCAACACGTAATTTATTTCAGTGGATTAAAGACAAAGGTGGCAAGCCTTTGATGTGGAAAACAGGGCACTCACTTATTAAAGCAAAAATGAAAGAGGAAAATGCAGCGCTCGCTGGTGAAATGAGCGGTCATACCTTTTTTAAAGAGCGCTGGTATGGTTTTGATGATGGCATTTATGCTGGCGTTCGACTTCTAGAAATTTTAAGTCGCTTTGATAATCCATCTGAAATTTTAAATAATCTACCGAACAGTATTAGCACACCCGAACTTCAAATTAAAATGAATGAGGGTGAGCCTCACGCTTTAATTAAAAAATTACAAACAGAAGCAAAGTTTGATAATGCACTAGAAATTATTAAAGTTGATGGTTTGCGAGTTGAATATCAAGATGGCTTTGGTTTAATGCGCGCATCCAATACAACACCTGTAATTGTCTTGAGATTTGAAGCTGAAAATAAAATTGCACTTGAAAGAATTCAGCAAGCATTTAAAAAAGTACTTTTTAAAGCATCTCCAGAATCAAAATTACCTTTCTAGGTTTTTTACTTTCAAGTAAGTAGCAATTTAAATCCTGCAATCACTAAAACTAATGCTAATGTTTTTTTAATGGTATTAGCTGTATAAAATTTTATGCCTAGCGTTGTACCAATCAAAGCACCTATCAAAGTAGCCCCTATGAATAGTGGCAATTGATCGGGTAAATTTTGCACAGAAGAATAATTTCCAAGTAAACCAAAACTTGAATTAATTAAAATAAAAAGTGCTGTGATACCTGAGGTTGTCTTAGTTGTACTCCACCCTAAAAATAAAATAAGTGGGGATAAAAATATACCTCCCCCTGTTCCAGTTAAGCCTGCTAAAAATCCAATTAAAGCGCCAATAATCATTGCCAAAATAAACGGTGGTTTCTTAAGTTTCTTATCGATTTTATTAGAAAGATTAGTAACAAGAGAAATAGCAGATATTAAAAGAATAATACCCACGATAGATTTATAAATATGACTAGGCGCATTTATGTAACCGCCTAAAAATGCAAAAGGTATTGCGCCTATAGCAATAGGTAATAAGACTTTAAAATCAAAAAAACCTTTTCTTATGAAACGCCAGCTCGTCAATGAGGCAATAAAAATATTCATTACTAATGCGGTGGGTTTAATCACAGCGCTAGGAATATTAAATAATGTCATGATCGCAATATAGATTGAAGCGCCCGCATGTCCCACAGATGTATATAAGACTGCGCCTAGTAATAAACACACGCTAATCGCTAAATCGATCAATTCAAAGTTCATAAAGCCCCCAGTTTGATGAGTTTAATTCTTTTAAGTAGTTAATTATAAAGCGTTAAATAGATTTATCAGGGTAAAATACTCAACTATGCAAAACACGACTCATTTAACGCCGCAAGCGATTAATAAATACCGTCCTTATTGGGCGAAGCGCTTTGGTACGGCCCATATGCTCCCTATGACACGTAAGGAAATGGACGTATTAGGCTGGGATAGTTGTGACATTATTTTGGTAACGGGTGACGCATATATTGATCACCCTAGTTTTGGTATGGCTTTAATTGGGCGGTTGCTGGAGGATCAAGGCTTCCGAGTGGGTATTTTATCTCAGCCTGATTGGTCAAGTGCCGAGCCATTTAAGGCGCTAGGAAAACCCAATCTTTATTTTGGTATCACGGCCGGCAATATGGATAGCATGGTGAACCGATATACGGCTGACAGAAAGATTCGTTCAGATGATGCTTATACCCCGGGAGCTATCGCTGGCAAACGCCCTGACCGAGCAGTGCTTGTTTATACTCAACGTTGTCGTGAAGCATATTCTGATGTGCCTTTAGTGATAGGCAGTATTGAAGCAAGTCTTCGTAGAATTGCACATTACGACTACTGGTCTGATAAAGTGCGTCGCTCAGTTCTTGTCGATTCTAAGGCTGATATCTTGTTATATGGTAACGCTGAACGAGCTCTTATTGAACTTACACATCGCATTGCTGATGGCGAAAAGTTAGAAGACATTCAAGATATTCGAGGTACAGCATTCTTACGTAAAAAAATTCCCGAAGGCTGGGAAGAGGTAGCTTCCACACATCTTGATCGTCCCGGAAAAGTTGAAACACATGTCGACCCTTATGAAATGAAAATGGGCGCGGGGACTGATTGTGAAACTAACGCTAAATCGAGTGAAGAAAAATTACCTGACGGCATGAAGGCCATTCAAATAGTTCGAAAAACAAAAGCTGATCGAAGTATGCAAGTCGTTCGCTTACCAAGCTTTGAGGAAGTGGTTGATGATCCTATACTTTATGCACATGCATCGCGTGTACTTCATTTAGAAGCAAATCCAGGAAATGCGCGAGCGCTTATCCAAAAACATGGTGATAGAGAAGTCTGGCTTAATCCCCCTCCTATTCCGCTCACTACAAAAGAAATGGATTATGTATACGACCTTCCTTATGCAAGAAAACCGCATCCTAGCTACGGAGATGCGAAAATTTCTGCATGGGAAATGATTCGCTTCTCAGTCAATATTATGCGCGGGTGTTTTGGTGGGTGCACTTTCTGTTCTATTACAGAACATGAAGGTCGAATTATTCAGAGTCGTTCAGAAGAAAGCATCCTAAAAGAGGTTGAAGAAATTAGAGATAAGGTAGATGGATTTACAGGTGTCATTTCAGACCTCGGGGGACCTACAGCTAATATGTATCGGATGGCTTGTAAGTCAGAAAAAATTGAAGCCTCTTGTCGAAAACTTTCTTGCGTTTATCCAGGCATTTGTGAAAATTTAAATACCGACCATACTGCTCTCATAGAGCTCTATCGAAAAGCAAGAAATACCAAAGGCATTAAAAAAGTACTTATTGGATCAGGCCTTCGTTATGACTTAGCTGTTACCTCGCCTGAATATGTAAAAGAATTAGTGCAGCACCATGTGGGTGGCTATCTAAAAATTGCGCCTGAGCACTCCGAGGAAAATGTGTTATCTAAAATGATGAAGCCAGGTATAGGTTCATATAATAAATTCAAAGAAATGTTTGATCGCTTCTCAAAAGAAGTTGGTAAAGAACAGTACTTAATTCCTTACTTCATTGCAGCGCATCCAGGTGCCACTGATGAAGATATGATGAACTTGGCTTTATGGTTGAAAGAGCACGATTTTAAATTAGACCAGGTACAAACGTTCACACCAACACCGATGGCAATGGCCACAGCTATGTACCACTCAGGCAAAAACCCTTTACGCAAAGTGACGAAAGATAGTGAAGAAATTCCTATTCCTCGAGCAGGTGGTGTGCGAAGACTACATAAAGCATTCATTCGTTACCATGATCCTAAAAATTGGCCAATGTTACGTGAAGCATTACAGCGCATGGGTCGAACTGATTTGATTGGAGATAGCAAAAAACATCTCATCCCTGCAAGACAACCTTTATCTGAAAATCATTCCAGACGAATGCATCAATTTGCTAGAAATAAAACGCCCACAACAAAAATATTCAAACGTGCTCGATAAGCATTAACTTTAACAAGAAGTTGGAATGAAATGAAAAAAAGCCACTCGTAGGGGTGGCTTTGTTATATCTATAAAAAATTTTTATTTATTTTCAGATCTTAATCGTTCAATGCGCTTATTTTCAAATGCTCTTAAACCTATAAAAGTCAGCACTCCAATAGAAATCATCATTAAAATAAAGCAACTATAAGCCAATGGCCATGGGATGCCATCAGTCATCATGCTAAATTCAGACATACCGCCAATACCTGCAATAATATTTACTGGCATAAAGACCACACTAATAATCGTTAATCTTTTCAAATCAATATTTTGATTTACGTTCAAGAAACCCACTGTGGCATCCATCTGGAAATTGATCTTATTAAATAAGAATGATGTATGGCCATCTAGTGAATCAATGTCACGTAAAATTTCTTTAACATCTTCATGTTGACTGGCAGATAAAAGCTTTGAGCGCATTAAAAATGATAGCGCGTTTCTAGTATCCATTACATTGCGTCTAATCTTACCGTTTAAGTCTTCTTCGATCGCTATATCAGAAAGTATCGTTGCCGCTTGGCTATTCGTCATGTAAGACTTCACAACTTGGCTGCCCACTTTTTCTAATCTTGAGTAAACATCTTCTAATGCGTTTGCTGAATACTCAATATCTGCTGCATATAAGTCTAATAAAACATCTTTAGCTTGTGACACATAACCGGCTTCTGCGCGCGCTCTTAAACGTTGCAGTCTAAATACAGGCAACTCTTCGTTTCGCACTGTAAATAGTATTTTGTCTTTAAGCACAAAGGCGACGGTGACATTCTTAGATTCTTTAGTGGTGTCGAGTAAGAAATTAGAATGTAGATGGATCTCACCATTGTCTTCAATATAAAAACGTGCGCTAGTTTCCAGATCAGTTAGTTCATTAGGATTAGGGATATGAGCACCAAAAATCTCCCTTGCCCATTCAAGCTGCTCAATTTCAGGAGTCACAAGATCTACCCAGATAGGCTTCGCTTTTTCGAGATCTTTTCTGCTGTATATAGGTATCTGACGTAAGCGACCTTTAAATAAGTCGAATACTCGAATCACTGTAATTTGTTC
Organism: Candidatus Methylopumilus planktonicus; assembly: GCF_006364715.1. Taxonomy (NCBI): domain Bacteria; kingdom Pseudomonadati; phylum Pseudomonadota; class Betaproteobacteria; order Nitrosomonadales; family Methylophilaceae; genus Candidatus Methylopumilus; species Candidatus Methylopumilus planktonicus. The sequence continues at coordinate 493,386 of NZ_CP040984.1, read as the reverse complement.
TTTATTTGGAGTTTCATCAGACACAAGGTCCATGCGGATATCATCAGAAACTTCAAGTAGTACATCATCACGACGACTTGACTCAATATGATCCCAAACGACGATTCGCTCGTGTTCTAATAAAAGCTCTAGAATCCGAGCGATTTCATTCACTTCAAGCTTCTTAATGAGTCTTTCTAATTCGATTGAGTTTTGTTTTTGAACCAAAGATTCGACAATATCTTGGCGAGACATTTCTTGCCTAAGAATGAGGCTTCCGACTAAATTTTGCTTGGCTAGCAAATTTTTGATGCTAGATAATTTCTTATCAATGTTGTTTTTTTCTGACATGATAATTGCCTCTAATTCAGATTAAGCTTAAGGTTTCGGCAATTGTAAAGTAATAGCTATCAAATTGAAACCTTAATAGTCAACAAAAAATAAGAAGTTATAAAAGATGAATTTAGTACGTACTTAAAATAATTTAATTTATCTTTTCTTAAAGCGATAAATCAGCAAAATAGATAGAAATAAAATGTTTGGATACCAGATATACCAATGCGTCCATGGAATGCCGTCTATCTTAAAATCTGATATAGGCCAAAAAATTGGAGTGGCAAAAAAAGCTTTTGAGTGAAATGGAAAATCAAGAACAATATGAAATGGCCAGGCCAACATGGCCATAGCTAAAGCTCGATTCAAGCGATAAACACAATAGATAATCGGCAAACATATAATGAAACTGTGGCCGACTGAGTAAGTTAAGAAGAGCCAGTCTGGAATAGACGCCAAGGAAGGCTTACCGAAATACCAATTTCCTGTTGCAACATTCATAAGTAAAAATAAGCCAAATGAAATTAAGTCTGGCATTGCACCATAAAAAATTGCAGTCCAAGGATATCTCTTATATCCAAATAATCCATAGCCCCATAAGGCGTGACTTAATGTATCCACAATAATCTAACGATTAATTTTTTATTGATGGGCCTGATATCAACCATAGCTGACCATGCTCAACTAACTTTGTATCTTTATGATCAAGATGCGCCTGTGTAGTGCCAAGATAATATCTGCGTTTAACATCAAACCATGAAGCTTTCTGCAATAAGGATGTAATTTCAACAATACCTGAATGCTCTTCATCGATCGTCATAAAATCAACTGCCCCAGGTTTAAATAACTCAGGATTAGATTCAAATAGTTTAGTGGTTTTATTAATAGCAGGCTCATACATCCAAATCGCTGCTAAACGGTTATTTTCTCCTGGATCTTCTTGCACCAACACTCGACCATCGCCATCTACAACTAAATTATCGAACATTTCAGCCCCTATACTTTGCGCACTGAGTGGAGAACTAATTCGTCCACCATGCAAAGGGTTTGAGATGTCATCAAAAATCAATTGATTTAATCGACTGTCGCCTCCAAATTTATCAGTAGTGGCAAACCAAAATTTGCTTGCATCTAAAGCATCCCAAGCCCCATCTTCTGGTCTTGCAAAGCCAGTGGCACCAAGTTTTTTAGCTTCTTCTCTGAGAGTTTTGCCATCTAAACTTGCCATAGCTTTCAAGGGCACTAAACTAAAGCGCTCGTTAGTGGCTTTAATCGCATACAACTGCCCACCAATTAATCCAGATTGTTCAACCGGATTTCCCACCTTCGTTTTATTGCCCAGATAGACTAATAGCAAACCATCCTGAATATCATCTAAACCTATGACCAAAGTGCGATCTTGGCTTGAAGGATTAGCCAATAAATTTTCCCATGCAATATGACCAAAATCAGGCATTAAATAACTGATACCTTCTAAGCTGTGAGCAAATGCGCGTCCGCCTGCTTTATCTTCTTCGCCATTTAAAAAGAGCTGCCCGTTATATCCCTTTCGAGTCACTGCATTATAGAAAGCCGAGGACGGGGGTAAATCCGCAGAACAAAATCGATTAAAATTCAAACCCGCTGGAACCGTTGATTTAATTAAGTCCGCCCCGCTTCTCGTCTTCAGACTTTCAATATCGATAACCCAGCGAGAAACAAACGCACCCTTTTCTCCATGAGCTCGAGCAATGCCTTTATCGTGAGCTATCTCATGGTTCATAAGTAAACTAAAAGTGCCGTCGTTATTCGCAAAAACACCTAAACCATCTGGCACACCTGCCATGGTATAGCCGTTGGGAGATTGTTCACCCACAGTGATAATTGGTTGCACTTGCCAGCCAGGTAAAGTGGGAATGATGTAGGCTGGCGCCGAAATAACATTGCTAGAAAATACTATCGTGACAAATAACGTTTTTAGTAATAACTTCATAAAGACCTTTTTTAATGTACCAATAAAATAAGAAAAAATATCAAAGCTGTTTTAAATATTACAAAATTTGCAGGATTATTTTTGATATCTTAACTTTAATAAGAGTCAAAATTTTGACACTTAGTCACATAACACTATTACGCCCCGCCAAATCTACTTAAGGATGTAGGAAATATGATGGTCGTCAGGTGTAATTGACTCTAACTTAACCCATTCCTTATTATCTTTATACCAAATCTGGATATTAATTTTAGGAGCTGTTATTCGATATGAGTCAGCTTCTATATTTTCATTTTTTACCTTAATAACTTCCTTACCTAAACTTTTAATTTGTACTTCAGCGTAATCACCCATCTGGGCATTTAATAATTTACTTTGTTTTAACATCAGTGGATTCCAATAGCTGAAAGTCATAGGGCACTCTGCAGAAAAGGTTTCTTTTGCAGGTTCGATTAACTTAAACGTATTGACTTCAAATTTTCCAAGCACTTTGTATGCGTCGCCTCCATCTTGCGTTGAAGCGTTTATCGAGTGAAGGCAGTTTTTATTCCATAGCTCCTGCGATATATGTTTATATTTGTAAACAGGTATAGATAAGACTGTAACTTTAAAGTTTGCATTGCTCGTCAGCTGATGAAATTTTTCTTCTTCTTTTAATTGAAAGGTATGTTCGCCAATTAATTTACCATCCATAAGTACGTCAAAATTCCAGTCTTTTGCAAAACAAAAAATTGGGAGAAAAAGTAAAACAACACTAAATTTTTTAAAAGAGTAATTATTCATAAAAAACTAACAAACACCATTCCAAGATTTTTCTAATGATTGAGTCTCATTATTTTTTCCCGGGAAATTATTGAAATACATATCAATTAAATATGGAAGTGTCGTAGTGAGTTTTGAACATGTCCCTTTACTTCTCAGACTCCCCTCGTAAACTTTATCGAGCTCTTTGTCTTTAGATTTAGGTTTTGCTATATCAATATGGATATATCTTGTATACAGCGTATATTTGTTAGTATGAGTTTGGTAGCCACGATATCCATACATAGGCAACCCTGGATACATAGACCATGAATTTAGTGAATATCCCGAATAACCTATCATGCCGAAATCAGGGACGGTGTAAGTCTCGGTCATCTCTTTTCCCATGTCGTCGCCATAATCAAAGAAAAGTAGTAATTCTGGTTTTTTGGAGTGATCAATAACAGTAAAGCCTAATTTTTCGATACGATCTTTAAGGATTGCTGCATAATTTTTAAACTCCAAAGAACCTTTTTGTGATTGGTGCCATGGCACTATCGCAATAGTAGGAGGTTTGAAGTCACTGGGAAGATCATGGAACACAGTAAGCTCACCTTTAAGTACGGGATTTTTTTCTGCAAGGCTCTGACAACCACTAATGCTTATTAATGAAAGAAAACTAAGAAACAAGAAGAAAAATTTCATATCAATACGACCTTATAATTTATTTTTTGTTCCTTAATTTAGCCTTAATCACTGCGCATTTAAAAATTAAGGCTTTAAAGGTATTTCGTGATGCTCTGAAGCCTCCCAGATTTCTTTTGCAGCATCAAGATTGATGGCCATAATAAAGAACCCCACAATGAGGTCTGGCCACATCGATAACCAAATGAATCCTATTAAGCCCGCAATAATAATACCTATATTAGCTAATGCATCATTTCGTGCAGAAAGAAAAGCGGCTCTTGTTAAACTGCCTTGATAATCTCTAAATCGAATTAAAACAAAAGTACAGCTAAGGTTAACCAGAAGAGCCCCTAACCCCGTCAAAGAGAGCATAGATGGATCTGGAATTGAAGGCATATTAAACTTTTGCCAGGTTGTATATAAAAAAGCAATTGCAGGTACTACCAAAATAACTGCTAAACATTTACCCAGTCTTTCTTTATTTTTTACTGACCATCCAAGCGCTAAAAAAATAAGAATATTGATTGAGGCATCTTCGAGAAAATCAATGCTGTCTGCAAAAAGAGAGGTTGAATGTATATTGTTTGCGACTATAAACTCTACAAAGAAATAAGCTAAATTAGCAAATGCAACAAATAAAACTGATTTTGCAAATTGCGCATCTTGTTTATGATCAAAAGTCATAAATTAAAAATAATTATTGCACTTCAATTTTAATAGTTTTACTCAACTCCAAGCCATACGAGCGATGATAACCATCTGCAAACTGCAGGGTAAGTATATAGATGCCAGATGTTAGGTTAAGCTCGACTTCTTTCTGTCCTTTACCAAAATGTAAATGATTTGAATCTGCGGGGATTGGAAGGCCTTTTGCAATATATGGCTGATTAATCAATAAATGATGATGGCCCGAGCCTTCTACATATTCTCCTGCAGGGCTAATCAACATGCCATTTAATTCAAAGATCACCTTAAAGGGGCTTGTGACTTTATCTCCATCTTTTAGGTTAGCAAAATTCACTGAGGGCTTGCTTAATGACCCCCCGTCTCTTGGGTAGGAGAAAATATTTAAGGAAAGAAGAAGAAGAGAGAATACGCCTACAAATAAAAGAGTTTTTATTTTCATCAGTAATTGTCCTTCTGAAATATTATGATTTAGAAAGGTGATTCGAAAAGGAATGGTTTACATCTCTATGATTCATTTCATCTTTTCTAACAGCCAGAATCACATCACTTAACCGTGCATTTTTTTTAAGATGCCAGTAATCAATAGCTATTTGAGGAGCTGGAATATTCTCATATTTACCTTCTCGAATTCCTTGTAAATATTCTGTGTAGCTATAAACAGCCTCTTCTTCAAAATAGCCCACTAAACGATGGGCTGTTTTGGATGATATTAAATAAAGCAAAAAGAATAAATTATAGAAAATGCCTTGCGCTAAAATAATCAAAAGTCTCTCAAAGCTATTGGGTTTGGCAATTTCAATGAAAGTCATTAAATGCATGCGTTCATTCTCAGCCTCGTCTAGAAGTGTCTTTATCCATCCTTGATCATTTTCTATACGCCTCAAAGACTTCAGGTGCTGTAATGTGCCACCCACCATCCCCGGCACACCAGCAACCGTCTCTAAAACGACCGCCCTATGTCCATATCGCCCTGCAAAAAAAGTATCGGCAAAAACGCGCAGGAATTTAGTGCAAACTAAAGCAAAGTAATCGGACGGGCTTTTGGCTTCATGATGAATTATTTTTTTTAACATAGTGTTTTTAAGAGTTAATTTAACCTCGTGAGTTCAATCCAAAATATTCAGATTATTGATATTTTATATTATTCCAGTTTGAATTCTTATTGGCTCTTATTGTGAACTTTTTCCGATAATATATGACAAAAAATCATTAAATTTATATGGGTATTTTTATGAAACCTCTTATTTCCTTACTTTTAGTCTTATGCCTCGAGGTATCGACTGCTAACGATAACAATAAGGTAATATTTTAATATGTTATCTATTAAAAACTTTAAGCTATTTTATCTTTTAAGTATCCTCCTCCTTTCCTTTGCAACACAAGCTAATGATTCACCAGAAAAACCATTAACTGGTAAATATACCGAAAAGTACCACAATGGAAATTTAAAGTATGAAGTTAATTATGTTAATGGTAAAAAAGAAGGTTTAGAAATTTTCTGGTATATCAGTGGTGGAAAATATATCCAGACAACTTATAAAAATGATAAAGAAGATGGTATCTGGAATCAGTGGTTCGAAAATGGCCAACTAAAACTAGAAGCCCATTACAAAAATGGAAAGGAAGATGGTTTGTTTATACTTTTTTATGATAACGGCAACAAGCGATCTGAATCTAATTTTGTAAATGGTGAAAAAGTTGGGTACGAAACCTATTGGGAAAGAAATGGTGACGTCAAATCTAAAACATTATACAAATCTAAGTCATTAGATAAGGATAGTAAACCAGTTTACTAAATAGATTATTTAAGAGTTAATGTTTTTAACATCTCTACAACATAATCCTATTTCAACCTAGGCAAAATTTCTTTACCTGAACCTCAAGTTACCTCTTCTAGAAGTCTCCTCGAAGTCCAAACATGATTGACCGTCTCCCCATCGGAGCTATATCTTTTAAGAAAGATGCATGCTCACGAATTTCTTCGTCCAATAAATTATTAGCTTTTGTAAAAGCTTCTAAATTATATTGTGTGGGTAACTTGTAAGTCGCCATCATACTGATGTTTGTATAAGCATCAGTAATAAGTTCTTTGCCTGCTATATAGTTATAATTTATCGCAACACGATCTTGCTTAAAAGCATGAAGCACATCTAACCTTGCGCCAAAACGATCAAACTCATACTTAAGCCCTACGCCTAATTTAAGGGGTGATATACGAGGCACATAACCTCCATTCGTTTTATCTTTGGCATCCACATAATCACCTCTTACATTTAACTGTAAGTTATCAGTGAGCATACTCTTGCCTTCTAACTCAACGCCTTTAAATTCAGCTTTGATTCCTGTAAATATAGAAGGCTTATAATTCTGAGTGCCTGCATTATGAGCATCACTTGAAATCAAACCAATATAATTTGAAAACTTCGTGGAATAGGCACCCAAAGTCAAACTATCTTGTCCAGTTTTCCAACGTATCTGGCCATCCAATCCATTAGATTCTTCAATCTTTAAATTAGTTTGTCCTTGCTCATATGCCCCGGTTGCAGCATGAACGCCATTTGCATATAGCTCGAAGTAAGATGGCGCGCGTTCATTATGACTTAGGTTCCCAGCTAAAGACCATTGAGAATTTAAAGTATAAAGTCCGCCAATCGCCCCATTATTTGTTTTGAAACTCTTGTTAGCGGCTGTAAAATTTCCACCTCCTTTAGAATCTACATCATGCTCCCCATGCCTTAAACCAAAGGTTACTTTATGTTGGTTGATGGGTAGTTCTTCATAGAGATAAGCCGACTGACTATTAGTTTTCGATGAAGGAACAAAGGCCTCCGCACCTAACGCTTGAAATTTTCCGCTTTCAAATTGCAAGCCCATAACACCTTTGATACCTAGAATTGGTTGATGGCCTAATTCAAAAGTACCATCAACACCTTGGTTTTTAAATGTGGTATTGATCGCACCGCCTTCAATTTCTTTATGCATGTAATCAGTATAAGCAGCTCGAAATTTGGCACGATCAAAGAATGTGCCAAGATCTCTAATCTCAGATGCAAAATCAAAACGATCGTTATCCATATCAATAGAAACTGCTGACTCTAATGGGCTTCCGTATTGTGTTTGATGTTTGGCATAGCTCACGCCAGCATAACCTCTATCAAAAATCATGGACGCTCCTATAGCGCCTCCTTTAGTTTCTGATTGGCTATTAATAAGCTTATGAATACCGTATTCACCACTCGGAGCGAAACCCCCTGCGCCTCCCTCTTGGACCTGCCAAGATTGAGTATCTCTTTTTCTATTCGAGACCGCATTGCGTGGAATCTTTAAGTTTTTAGCATCTCGATTATAGGCATCGAAGTGCATCACAAAATTACCTGTACCTACATCAACCACTGCCGCATTGCTTTGTTCTAAATTAGCTCCGCCATAACGCACTTCACCTCGACCTGTAATACCTTCAAATTTCTCTTTAGGGATTCGATGATCAATAGCATTTACTACACCACCGACTGCACCACCTCCATAAAGAAGTGTGGCGGGTCCTCGAATGACATCAATTTGTTCAATAATTAAAGGGTCAATCGATACGCCATGGTCAAAACTTAAGTTAGAAGCATCTAAATTATTGACGCCATTTTGTAAGATCTTAATACGATCACTATCCATTCCTCTGATCATAGGGCGCCCTGCTGAGGGACCAAAAGAACTATTGCTAACACCCGGAATGCTATTTAATGTTTCAGCTAAAGTATTTTCTCTTTTTAATGAAAGTTCCCGACCATTAAGAATAGAAATCGGTATCACCATTTGATCAGAACTAACACCCAAAGGATTGCCAGTCACCGCTGTAGTAGGTACAGTTAAAATTGCTTTATCCGCAGCTAGCGCTGGATAAGTAAAAATAAAAAGCAATATGAATGTTATTTTTTTAAGTTTCATTTTGAAACCTCTTCAATAAAAAATTAGTAAAGCAAACGTCCTTAAAAGATTTAAGGAGGTAAATTAAATTTAATTTAATGTTGAGGTTTGGGGTGGGGCGCGAGCAGCAAAGTGAATTGCTGTGAGAGATTCATATGAATTAGATTGGACTACAAATACTGTGTAATGATTTAACTCTTCAAGATTGAAAGCAAATTCACCATCATTTATATGCTGAAGTTTTGCGAAACCAATACATTGGCTACAAGAACTCAGGTCTGACTTATGAGATTGAGTCTTTTGGGTGTGTTCCTGTATATGAGAAATTTCATGCGCAATCGCTGCTTGCTGACTAAAAGCAAACAAAAAGATTAAACATAAAATACTATAAAAGCGCTTAAACATCGCAATAGTTTAGCACAATTCTATTAAAGCAAAATCCCCACGCCCGAACCTGCTCGAACCGCTTATTTTCAAGTAAAATAAATCTATGAGATCCATCGCCCTTATTGATGTTAATAACTTCTACGTTAGCTGTGAAAGAGTGTTTAATCCTAAACTAGAAAATAAACCAGTGGTGGTATTAAGTAACAACGATGGCTGTGCTATCTCTCGTTCTAATGAAGCTAAAGAGCTTGGTATTAAAATGGGAACACCTTGGTTTAAACTTAAAGAGTTTGCCAAGCAAGAGAATGTCACAGCTCTCTCATCTAACTACACACTCTATCTAGATATGAGCCATCGCGTAATGACATTGTTATCCAAATTTAGTCCTGACCAAGAAGTCTATTCCGTGGATGAATCATTCTTAGACCTAACCTCATTCAAGTCCAAAGATCTTATTAAGTATGGCCAGCAAATTAAAACTAAAATTAAGCAATGGTCAGGATTGCCTGTTTCTATTGGTATTGGCTCTACTAAAACATTATCAAAATTAGCTAATCACATTGCAAAAAAGAATCCGTCGTTTAAAGGTGTATGTAATTTAAATGTCATGGATGAAGATACGCTTGAAACCTGGATGAGTCATTTTCCCGTTTCTGATGTTTGGGGGGTTGGTAGATCATTAGCGCCTAAACTTAATCAGCTTGGCATCATATCTGTCCTAGATTTAAAACATGCAGATCCAGACTATATACGTCAACAATTTAGCATTGTTCTTGAAAAGACGGTGCGTGAACTTAATGGCGTGATGTGTATAGAATTAAAAGATATAGAAGAACCTAATAAAGAGATTATCGTATCCCGTTCTTTTGGTAGACGAGTGAGAGACAAACAAGAACTCATAGAGGCTGTGACTTCATATACCAGCCGTGCTGCTGAAAGAATGAGAAAGCAAAATTCTGTAGCCACCTCTTTATATATCTATATAAGAACAAGCCCCCATAATGATAAAAAACAATATGCTAATGGAGTCAACATTCCATTATTTCAACCAAGTGATGACACCATAGTATTAACCAATGCTTCCTTATTGGGATTAGATTATATTTACCGCGATGGTTTTGACTATCAAAAAGCTGGTATTACATTATGTAATTTAACTTCCAAAGATAAAGTGCAAGGCAATTTATTCAACAACACAATTTCAAATTCTCGTATGAGGGTGATGGATACCATCAATCAAAGATGGAAAGGTAAATTAAGGTTAGGCAGTGAAGGTATTACAAAAGAATGGGAAATGAAAGCTAACTTTAAATCAAGAAACTACACAACTAACTGGGATCAGTTAATCATCGCACACTAAATCTAAAGCATCATAATTTTTGATCATTAGAATTAAATCACACAATTGAAATAGCAATTATAAAGTGGCAATTGTAACTAGATGTGTAACAAAGAATATCCCTTTGTATTCCATAAATAGCGCATAGTCGTGTAACTAAAACTTATAAAGGCTATCTAAGAAAAAAACTATTTTGAATACCAAAGCAAATATTTTGGAAAGATTTTCTATTGTTCTGCGCTCAGGTTTAGTGAATAAGTTTGGTCGCATTCCAACTGCACAAAAATTCTCTGATGATTTCAATTTACGCTCAGTAAAACCAATCACAAGGGAAACTGCAAGAAAATGGATTAATGGCTTAACAATGCCGGAATCCGAACGACTTCTTGTGCTTATTCAATGGCTTAATCTAAATTCTGATTATGTATATTTATCTTCAACAGAAGTTGAGGTTGATGTAGAAAATTACCCACCAAGTAAAATACAGCGCTTAAGAAAAATAGAAGTTTTTGCACGTAATGCTTTAAATTTTGCCTCTCCTCGTATAGCTATCATGGATAAAGACGGCACCATTATTTTGGTCAATGAGGCTTGGAGAGCAGCGGCTAATCGCAATCCCCCTTTACATAAAACGACCGCTCTTTGTGAAGGTGCAAATTATCTAGAGATATTAGATAAGGTCAAGGGTCCGGAAAAAGAAAATGCAAGGGAAACAGCTTCTGCAATTCGAGATCTAGCCAAAAATCCTCGGAAAAAGTTTGCATTTAAATACCCTTGTCATGCCCCATCTAAAAAACATTGGTTTATAGCAGAGATTTCCTCTTTTCATGAAAAAGAAAACCAATGTCTCACCATTTCCCATCAAGAAATTTCTGAACGTCAATTCTTAGCTAAAATTTAGTGCTTTAAAAGTGGCAGTTTGCAATTAAATTAAGCGCATTATTTAATCTTAATTGTAAAAAAATAAGAGAGTTTAGGTGCATTTAAATAAAACTTTTAGGTTTTCTTCCTTTAGATTTGCAAAAAATTATCTCTTATTAGCCAATAAAAAGATATTAACAAAAGATGAAATTAATAATGCCAACAAAACTTATCTACGATGGGAATATTTTAAGGCAAGCAAGAGTCGCCCAAAATAAAAGTATTGGCGATATTGCATATGCCCTCTGCTCTTCAAGCCACCAAATAGGAGATATTGAATTAAATAGTGCAACTTCCTATGGGTTCTTAAGACAGATTGTCATAAAACGCTATGCTGAATTATTAAATATTGATTTAAATACTGTGGTTACTCAATTTGAGTCTGATCTTGATATCATTAATTAAATTAGATGCCGCTTTTGGAAAGACCTTAAGGAAGAGAAGGTTAGCAAAATTATTAACTCAAGAAATTTTAGCTACAGAAGCTAATTTATCTCGCGCTTATATCAGTGATTTAGAAATGGGTAAAAAAGATCCAAGCTTATTCACTGTATTTAAACTAGCAGATGCTTTGAAATTAAAACCAAGTGTTTTGATAGATGAGGTTGAGAGTACGATTTGAATGAGCGTCGAAATTCTTGATATTCATAAAAAATTAAAAAGTGAAACCAACATTTTTAATGAGTTAGATTATATTGAGTGATATAAACAGCTATCCCTGCAAAATAACCAATTAAAGCTAACCAACTAATCTTTTTAACGTACCAAAAGAATGGTATTTTTTCTAAGCCCATTGCTGCAACACCTGCAGCTGAACCAATAATGAGTATCGACCCACCTGTACCTGCACAATACGCCATAAATTCCCATAAGAAACTATCAGCTGGATATTTTGCTAAGTCATACATCCCCATTGAAGCAGCGACAAGGGGCACATTATCTACAATTGCACTCAATAATCCCAATAACGTCACAATATAATCCTGACGACCCACCGTTTTATCTAAAAAATCAGAGAGTGAGTGAAGTATATGGCTATGCTCGAGTGTTGCGACAGCCAATAAAATACCAATGAAAAAGACAATCGATGTCATATCAATACGATGCAAAGCGTGAGCTAGAGTAAATTGCTGTTTATCAGCATCTTCTTTCTTGTAATGTATTAAATCTCCAACCAGCCAAAGCAAGCCTAAACCAAAAAGTATTCCCATAAAAGGTGGTAAATGAGTCAGTGTTTTAAACACAGGCACTAGTATTAAAATACCGAGTCCTAAATAAAACATCGTATTTCGCTCAAAATTAGAAGTCAGCATTGAAGAGGCGTTATATGTTTTAGTTTGAGATGAAATAAGTTTGCCTCGCATGGTATGGCTAACGAACAATAATGGTGCAATAAGATTAGCTAATGAAGCTAAGAACAACCCTTTAATAATAGCTAGTGATGTTATCTGCCCACCTATCCATAACATGGTCGTTGTAACATCGCCGATAGGAGACCAAGCACCGCCTGCATTAGCAGAAATCACTACCATTGCTGCAAAAAGAAGCCTATCTTCTTGTTTTTGTAATAGTTTCCTTGTAAGTGAAATCATCACGATTGTGGTAGTTAAATTATCTAGGACTGCACTCAAGAAAAAGGATAGAAACCCAACTATCCATAATAAATGTGAAAGCTTTTTAGTTTTAATACGAGATGTAATCACTTCAAAACCATTATGCGCATCTATGACTTCGACAATGGTCATCGCACCAATTAAGAAGAAAACAATTTCTGCAGTAGAAGCAATAGACTCACTCAATTGATGACTCACAAGTAAATGATCACCTGTTGAAACCGCATAAATGGTCCATAGCAATCCTGCGCCCAATAGTGCAGTAGCTGACTTATTGATTTTTATCGAATGTTCAAGCGTAATTGCGGCATATGTTATTACAAAAATAATAATGAGAGCGCTAAGCATAATATTTAAATGGCAAGTTATTGTTTGTAATTAGATTGTAGCAGATTCGCTAACTGTCAAAAATTTTACCGATTCTTAAAGTTACTTAATAGTAAACGATTGATTAACGGCAAGAACATGTGGGAAATTGTAAGAGCCATTAAAACAGAAAAAATGATGGTTAAATAGCTAATCTGCAAATTATGAAAAAGAAAGAAGTAAGAAAAAAAGGTAACTGGCAAAGTGAAAGCTATTAGGAATATTATCTCTCTAAAAGATTTAATTCCAATATTAATTAAAGCTCTAAGGCCATGAAAAAAACAGAAGTAGAAGGTAAACCAATAAATTGGACTTAAAAGACTAGCGAGAATGACTGTAACTAGAAACTCGAGGACAAGAATAAATTTATCTTTTTTAGTAATACCCTTATGAATGTAAAGTAAGAATAAAAAACTACCGATAAAGATAATTGTAATAAATTTAAGTATCTCAAATACTTTAGGGTTTAAATCTGAATCTACTAAACTATCGAAAATTAATTTAACATCGTTTTCAAAAAAAATGACGGGAAGCAATGTCATAACACAGCCCCAAGAAATCTTAATGCTTTGAGAAGCTCGAACTAAGTATGAAAGATCACTTTGGCCAAAATGGGCCATTGACATTAAGAGTAAAAGCACTAAACCTATCATGGGGCTTTGAAACCACAGAATGAGCCCTAAAAATACAATTAATAAATAAATTAAGAAAGCTAGAGCTTTCAACTTAAACCTGGGAAAAGTTTTCCATATAACAATAGAGTCAGCAGCGCCATGGGAGACACCCAATGACATAATAATTAGGAATAGAATTGCTAGCGATGAATTAACGTCGGCAATATTGAAAGCTGTATTTCGTTGAGTAACAAATATTAAAAAAAGACTTAATATCAAATAAAAAAACTGGTGAATTCTAACCTTATTTAACATATAAGTTAATCAAACCCCTAAGCATTACTAATTTTGGTAATTTCAAAATAATTGCTAAATAATCGAATATCCGTGATTGGTCAGATAAAAATCTTATAGCAGATGAAGTTGGGACTTTTGTAAAAAAAATCCTAAATATTTCAGGGGCTTTTTGAGGGCTAGATCTTAAAACGGAAAGAAAGATTTTATCTAACCAATTTGTAAGATAATTTTCTTTGTGTGCAATCATTTCGTAGCTAAATTCATTTTTTGCTTTTATTTGGTGAGCCCATAGAGCGATTCGAGTAAAAGCGTATCCGGAAGCAGGTCTTGATGCTCCAGCAAAGTTTCCAATTCTAAAGTAATGATTTTTCATTTTTCTATTAATGTATGGTGACATTGGAAGCACGGCTTTTTCAGTTCTTGTTATTTCTTTGATATTAAACTTCGTTAAAGTAAGTTTATGAATCTTTTCAACTTCTTTGAAATCTATCTCAGAAGAAAAGAAAGTTGTTTCGATCAATGCTTTAGTTTTTGAGAATGGAAGAATATAAGTAAAAATTACATTTTTTTTAGACTCGGCAAAATCCATCAATGTCACGACATTCTCATCAAATATATTTTCGTTCGAAATGATTTCGGAGCCTACAAAAACTTGCTTCAATGACGGATATTTATCATCAAATGTTTTGTTCGGTCTGCTATCTACTATATTTTTGAGTAATATTTTTTTACTCTTTAATTTGACTTCCCAACCATCTTGATTCTTTCTAACATACTTGACTGAATGCCCCTGCCTTACTTGAATACCCTTTTTAGCAAGATTTTTGTATAGTTCGCCAAGAATTGATTCTGAGCTATAACATGCATATCTATACTCGCCCAGATCAATCTTATAAGATTTACCTTTTACCTTAATTTCTATTTGTGACCATTCCTTTTTAGGTTTTGCACTGAAACTTTTTTTGATATCAATCAATCCTGGTCCTGACCAAAAGCTGTATGTTTTGTCGCTTTTAGTATTGATATCCTTTTCAAATAAAATGAAATTATTAATTTTTTTACTAAGAAGAGAGTTGCCAAGAGTTAATCCAGATAAACCAGCACCAATAATTCCAATATCAAATTTTTGTTTCATATATTAAAAGTGGCAGTCTGGAAGGGTAGTTATAAATTTATGCAGGCTCTTATTATGCGGTTTTAATTTAACTTGAAAAGTAATAAGAAATTTAGCAATAACCTTCAATGTTATCAATAGCTTAGAAAAATTACTTACATAGCACCTTTTTTCTTTGTGCTGATATTGAGTCTGAATTAACTGATATCCAATTTGCTGGTAGAGTGCAGAAGCTAATTTAACTGCAAGAGCTGCTCCCCGGGGAAGGTGATCAATCGCCTGACTAGCGCTAGCAAAATAAATATTAGCTAAATTAATAATTTTTTTTCGAGTTAAATCTATTTTTGCGGCAGTTTTTTTTGTTGGATGAGCTATGTCTTCGGGTGAGTGTTTACCAATGAGAGTCTCAGGAAGATAAATCCTTTTTCGCGCACTATCTTCATAAATATCCCGAGAAATATTAACCAATTGCATTGCAATGCCTAAATCGATTGCAAAATATCTCATTTTTTTATCTTTTACACCAAAAATGTCACAAACCATCAATCCAACGGTACCTGCAACTTGGTAACAATAAATAATTAAAGCCTTTTCTGATTTGAATGAGGCAAATTTAATATCAGATATCTGTCCATTCAAAAACATTTTTACAAGCTTTTGATTCGGCCAATTTTCCTTTGGGATATTATTTAATACATTAATGACCGGATGAGGCTTGCCTTTATTCCAGGCATCAATAAATATGAGAAGCTTTTTTTTTGCAATATTTAAGTTTTTAGCTTCGTCGACCATGTCATCTATTTTTCGACAGAAGCTATAGATAGAGTAAATCGCTTGCATTTTTACGTTATCAAGAAAAAAAGATGCCCAATAAAAGGTTTTTCCATGCTTACGCATCAATAAATTATTCTCCATGTTAAGGAATCAATTTATCTATGACCTTGGCTGAATTAAGAACACCCGGAACACCTGCTCCTGGGTGAGTCCCAGCACCTACGTAAAAAAGGTTCTGATATAAATCATCTTTATTGTGCGTTCTAAACCATGCTGATTGCCTAAATAACGGCGCTATAGAAAATCCTGAGCCAAAAGGTGTGTTGTAATCCTGTAAAAAATCCTCAGGGGTCATAACAAATGATTCGCAAATATTTTCTCTGAGTTTTGGCATCATGGTTTGCTCTAGAGCCTGAATAATAGATTGTGTAAATGCCGACGCCTCATCTTTCCAGCTAATATTTCCTTTCAAATTTGGCACTGGCACTAGCGCATAAAAACTATCGCAGCCTATAGGTGCGAAATCAGGATCAGTTGCTGTTGGCCTATGAAGGTAAATAGAAAAATCCTCGGATAGCTTATAGCGGTCAAAGATGTCGCTCAGCAATTCTTTATAACGAGGTCCCATCCAAATAGTATGGTGAGCAATATTGTCATATTTGACTTTTGTTCCAAAGAAAAGAACAAATAAACCCATTGAGTGCTTTGCTGTTTTTTGTACAAATTTATTATGAAGCGAAATTTTCTTACGCCCTATTAAATTACTATTTGTATAAATAGGGTCTGCATTTGTAATTAAATAATCAGTTTTGTAAAATTTGCCTTCTTCAGTTTCTATACCTTCAACCATTTTTTCACTAGTAATAATTTTCTTAATTTCACTATTGAGAAATATGTTTATACCCTTACGCTCCATAAGCATCTTTAGCTGAGATATGATTTCTCCAGTGCCTCCTTTGGCAAAAAATACTCCCCATTTTTTTTCAAGCGCATGAATAAGAGCATAAATTGAAGTGGTATTAAAAGGGTTACCTCCAACAAGCAATGGCTGAATTGAGAATGCTTGCCTTAAATTTGGATGTTTTAGATAGCTTGAGACAAATTGATAAACTGATTGATAGCCCTTTAATTTAATAATATCGGGGGTATATCGAATTAAACTGCTAAATTTATGAAAAGGCTGGTCAGCAAGCTTGAGATAGCCTACTTCAAATATTTTCTCAGCATGCTGAAGCATTTTAAGATAGCCATTGACGTCTCTAGGCTCAATAGCTTTTATTTGCTCTAATAGCTGATCTTGATCTGGGCCATAATTGAAAAATGTCCCGTCATGGAATCTAAAGCGATACCAAGGATCTAGAGGAATAAATTTAATAAAATCATCAATGTCTTCATTAAATATTTCAAATAACTCCCTAAAAAGGTAAGGCGCAGTAATTACTGTGGGGCCTGCGTCATAAACAAAGCCATTTCGACTAAACTGCCTTGCTCTTCCGCCAATTTGATCTAATTTTTCATGTAAATCCACTTCATAGCCCTTCGCCCTCATTCGCAAGGCTGCGGCTATGCCACCAAAACCACTTCCAATCACAATTATTTTTTTATTTTGCATATATAAATTGGCTAGCTTTTTTGTCTATTCCTTCACAAAGAGAAGAAATAATAGGTCTTATGACTATTGGCATAAGGTGTAAAGAATCTTTTATATTTACTAATATCAATTGAATCCTATCGATTAAATCATCTTTAATATTTGAAGAAATTAAAAATTGCTTAAGCTCTTCTTTATTTTTTTTAAGAAAATTAATTTCTTTTTCAGAAGACTTTTCTTTAATTAAAACTACCAATGCATTCATTCTTTCAAACTTAATATCTGTGGGAATTTCATTAGCTTGATTTAATAAAATATTTTCCAAGTCATTCACAATTTGGTAAGCAAGTCCTATTTCGTCTGTTATTTTTCTTAAATTAATATAATAAGGCTCACCTAGCTCGGCACATTTAAACATCCCCATCATAGGCAAACAAATAAGTGGTGATGTTTTTGCCATAGCAACATTCTTATAGTCTTCCCAACCTAAGTTTAAGAAGTTTGTGCTGAGATCTCCTGATTGGCCAAAAACAATTTCCTTCACAGTACCTGAAAGCAACCCTAGCAAGATATTTTGATGCCAGCCTTGTTCAATTTCAGTAATTTTTTTAAAGGATTCTGCTATTAAATAATCTCCAGTGCATATAGCAGCGGGTATACCAAAATTTTTCCATACACTTACTTTCCCCCTTCTAATTTCATCGCTGTCACAAATGTCATCATGGAGAAGTGAGGCGCTATGAATTAACTCACAAACAACTGCCCAAATAATTGCTGTATGCTTTGACAGTCCTAAGGCTTCACCGGTAGAAAGCGCTAAGTGAGAGCGAATTAATTTTCCTTCTGATTCCCCATGCCAATTAAGCCATAGAGATAAATTCTTTTCATTCACCTCAAAAGACTTGGCTAAATGTTTTTTAACGCTCTCTAGTGAATCGCTTTCATTTGAAATCATAATGAGTCTTATTTAAAAGAATATATGTAGAAAATATATCTGTTTGTCAAAGACTTAACTAAGCGCCAATTTCTGACTTTCTTTGCGCAATAATATAAATCAAAATACCAAAAACTGATTTAGCAACTATATCAACAACAGTGAACCCAACCTGGATGCTTACGAATGCCGACAGCCCGAATAAAGGCAGGATATATACAAGCGGATAAAACGACCAAGACAGAATAATAAGTAATCTTGTTTTTTTGAATAATGGCTGAACAACTAAAGGTTGAGTCTTGATTGATGCACCTACTCCTTTAATCATTTCGTACAATATATAAGAAAATGGGATCATTGCTAAAACCCACCAAATAACCTTAGCAAATCCAATTGTAAGGGTTTCCCCGGGATAACCGAGAATCACCATAAACGCAGCGGCTAACGTTAGCGCCAGCCCTTTTTTGTATGTTTCTGCATGAGGCAATCTTAAGACTAAAACAAATTCTAGAAGTAATAGGGGAACGGTTAATAGCCAATCAACATATCGATATGCATTATTAAATTGCATGCCAGTTTGTATAACTAAACCATCTTTTAATACATAAGCGCTATTGAAGCTCTCAAAGATTCTTAAGTAATGGTAGGTTGTAATTAAACAAACAAGCCCCGAAAGAGTTAATGCGGTTTTGTATGCGGGGGAAACTTGTGATCTTTGAAGGAGGAAAAATACGGTTGATGCTCCAAAAGCAGCGATTGCAAATGAGATTGCGTTATAAACTAAATTGAACTCATCTATGCTCATGGGATTAGTGTATCGATTTTATTGTCTTAAGCTATTGATATTATTAAATATAATCAGTAAAAATAAAAAAACTGTGCAGCCAAAGCTGCACAGTTTTTTAAAAAATTACATACTTATTTTGATTCTGATACTGCTACAGACCAAATAATTACACCGAAAGCAATTTTGTTTAAAACGTCAGCTAAGTTATAGATGATGTTTAATGATGCCATGCTGCTTGCAGGATCTGAACCAGTTAAATAACCAAAGTAATAACCTAATGGGTAAATTGCCCAACCAAATGTAACAATTAATCGCATTGTATTGAAAGCTTTTTGCACTGTTGCTGGGGCTTTGTTTGCATTGATCTTACCTGCTTCACCAGCGAAAATTTCGTAGAGGATATAAGCCCATCCAAGCATACCAATAATGAATGATGTCATAACATCTGCGTAACCAGCTTCACCAGCATAACCACCGCCAAGCATAACTAAAGTACCAATTAAAAGCCTCCAAAAAACGCCGTTGGAAACTTTAGTAATGGCTGAAAGAACTAAATAGAATTCAATCATTAATAAAGGCACTGTAATTAACCAATCAATATATCTATACACTGTTGGTGTTGATCCTGTTGCAACCCACACGTCACGCATATAGAAATAGTGAACAGCTGCTACTAATGTAACTAAACCAGATACAGTAAGAGAAGTTTTCCACTTACCGGCTACACGATCTCTTTCAAGGAAGAAAAAAGCAGTTGAAGCAACTAATGCCATTGAAATTAGCCAAAAAGAAATACCAACGAAATCATTTGCTTGGAGAACTTGAGCTCCATGGCTCTCTGCAAAAGCTAATGTTGATAAGCCTAATAAAGACAATCCTAATAAGCATTTATTTTTTACGGATTTAAAAAAATCTTGAAACATAGGAACCTCCTAATGGTTGATAGAAAACAACTTGCAATAACTAAAAATAATTAACTGTTGTTTTAGTAAATTATCTTCTTGTGAGTTTAGCCTGTGATTTGTATTTTTCAAAATATTTTAATTTTATTCATGGTAACCATAACCCATAATTAAATAATGGGTATAAATAAATACGCTTTAACATATTGATTATTATAAAAAAGTCACTCGAAGCAACCTAAAAACTTTTGACCTTTAAGTTAAATGCTATCAATAGTTTACATATTTCGTATATTTTATAAAAAATGAATTTTTGTGAGCATTTTTAGTCAAGAAAGTAAGCAATAAGCTGAAATATTGCTCGATTGGCTCCAAATTTTCCCCCGAATGGTTTGGAGCCTTTCTCATTTTGAAATTAAGAAAATTATGATAAAAATCCTTTACGATCAACATTGTAGCCTTTGTTCAAAAGAGATTAATTACTATAGATCAATCGCACCAAAAGGTATTTTCATGTGGTGCAATCTTCATAAACACAACAAATTGCTGAGAAAATACGGTATTACGTATAACGATGCTTTATTAAGTCTTCACGCTATCGACGACAAAGATAGAATTTATAGGGGTATAGATGCATTTTGCCTTATATGGAATAACTTAAAAAAATGGAGATTATTAAGTTTTATAATCAAGCTGCCACTGATTTACTTTATCAGTAAAATTTTCTACTCATATTTTGCTCAATGGCGTTTTAATAAAATGAAATATTGCAAGGTGAGCTAGTTGTCTTTAATTATCGGCATCGATGGATGTAAGTCTGGTTGGTTTGCAGTTTGGCAAAATCAAGATGAAGCTATTGAAACTGCAATTTTTCAAAGCATGAATAATCTCAAGGATTTTTTTATTAAGTCCAACCAGTTAATTATCGGTATTGATATGCCTGTAATCTTATCTGAAGTGATGCCTCGAGAAGCTGACCAATTAGCTAGAAAGCTTTTGGGTAAAAAAGCCTCTTCTATTTTTACAGCGCCTACGCCAGAAATGCTCGAACAACCGAATTATGAAAAAGCATCCCTTGTATCAAAAAAACTGATTGGTAAATCAATGTCACTTCAATCTTGGTATTTGTTTCCTAAAATAAGAGATGTCCAAACTGTGCTTCATCATGAGGATATAAAAATATTCGAAATACATCCAGAAGTTAGCTTTAGGGCTATGAACAATGAAAATGTAATCATTGAAAGTAAAAAGACAGCTGAAGGCTTCAAAATAAGAAAGTTTCTTCTTGATAAACATTTTTTAAACTTTAATTTTGATGCCATCAGAAATAAATACCAAAAAAAAGATGTGATGGATAATGATATTTTAGATGCCCTCGTTGTTCTTTGGAGCACAAAAAGGATAGTCAATAATCAAGCTTTATATTTACCAGAAAAACCAGAAAAACTAAATATGCAAATCGTTTACTAATGATTTACTTCATAAAAATTATTATCGCGGTCCTAGTGATTGTACTTGTGACTGAATTAAGTAAGAAAGATACAAAAATAGCTGCACTTTTACTGGCACTCCCAATTATTTCTTTTACTGCTTACACTATGATTTGGTTTGAAAGTAAGGATACCGACAAAATTGCTAAGTTAGCCAATGAAAATTTTATTTACGTATTGCCAGTCATGCCAGTATTACCTTTATTAAGCTGGATGCTTAAAAATGGCTTCGGATATTTCACTTCGCTGATTACGGTAACTATACTGATGATTATACTTTTTTATTTGTTACAAAAAATTCTATAA
The DNA here is from genome assembly GCF_006364715.1 of Candidatus Methylopumilus planktonicus. Lineage (NCBI taxonomy): Bacteria > Pseudomonadati > Pseudomonadota > Betaproteobacteria > Nitrosomonadales > Methylophilaceae > Candidatus Methylopumilus > Candidatus Methylopumilus planktonicus. Next base: position 471,634 of record NZ_CP040984.1, on the reverse strand, counting down.
ATGATATGGCATCAATTAATATACGACACATGGAAAAATACAATTTACTGCTTCTTAATACGTGAACTTTTAGCAGCTCTCTCGTAAAAATCATCTGGTTTATTTTTCACCCAATTAATAAACGTTTGCATATCTGAATGATTTCTTAATGACTCTGCAGTATTCAATACTTTAGCGAGTTCATTTTCTTTAAATAACGCATGAATTTGTTTATGACAGATTCGGTGAATATATTCAAAAGATTTTCCACCCTTAGATTTTGGTATTAAATGGTGTGCATCTTTTTGAGATTCTGGAATACTTCGTCCGCATATCGGACATATGACTGGATCTAAAATGATCTCTGAAAATACGGGTGGTAAAAGTTTTTTTCTGATTTTTCCGATCATGCTTAATTTTTATGGCGCTTGCAGCGCTCTGAACAGTATTTCACATCATTCCAAACAAGCTGCCACTTCTTTCTCCAAGAAAAAGGTTTTTGACAAACAAGGCAAATTTTTGTTGGTAAGTTTTCTTTTTTTACCATTCTCATAATAATTAACGACTAATTTTATATTGAGTTTTGCAGTGATCTCGCTTAATGTCAGGTGATCTAAGTTTTAAATGCTTGCTTGATTTTTCTTTAACGCGCTTTCTCCATAATCGATATGAAGAGGGCTTAAGTTGTGCCTGCATAATCCTCATTAAAGACGGTTCATCTAATTGGTAGGTCTTTAAAATGGCTTCAAAAGGTGTTCTATCTTCCCAAGCCATTTCAATAAGCCTGGACATATCTGCTTCTGTTAATACAATCTCTTTATTTGACATCAGGCTTAATTTAATAAGTATTTAATAAAAGCAGCAATGCCTAATACATAAAATGCCGATCCAATACCGCATCTAAAAGCCATATGCCAATTATATTTACATTTTTTCTTTGCCATTTTTTTATCTTTCTTGTTAATTTAAGTATCTAGATATGTTTCTTTCTTTTAAAGTTCAATACTGTTTGATCTTTACTTACACGTATCTATTTCATCCGGCCAAAAAACTTATCCTTTAAAATTCTGTCAAAGTATCAAATACTATAAGATATCAATTTATAACAAATTAACCCAGCTTTCTATATTTAAAATAGTTAAAACTAAGTATGACTAACATGAAAAAAATACCAGCTTCAGACATTACTCCTGAACATATTTATAATGATCGCAGAAATTTTATAAAAAATTTAGGTTTAATTTTAAGCTCCTCTGCACTATCAACATTTGCCAACACTAGCTTTGGAGCTCTCAATTCCCTTCCTTCATTTGCGCAAGCAAAAAACCACGGCAATGAAAAGCTAACTTCTCTTAAAGATATTACAAGCTATAACAATTATTATGAATTTGGCACTTCAAAATCAGATCCGCATGACCATGCAGATTTATTAAAAATTGATCCATGGTCGATTTCGATTGAAGGCTCTGTTGCTAAGCCCTTAAAACTTGATGTGGATGAACTTATTAAACTTATACCAATAGAAGAGCGAATCTATAGACTTCGCTGTGTTGAAGGTTGGTCTATGGTTATTCCTTGGGTAGGTATTCCATTACATTCATTACTTAAGAAAGTCTCTCCAACTGGAAATGCTAAATATGTTGAATTTGTATCTCTAAAGCGACCAAGCGAGATGATCGGCCAAAAAGATGACATGCTAGATTGGCCATACACTGAAGGACTAAGATTAGATGAGGCTATGCATCCACTTACTATTTTAGCAGTTGGCTTATATGGAAGAGTTTTACCTAAGCAAAATGGCGCGCCTATTAGATTAGTTGTACCTTGGAAATATGGTTTTAAAAGCATTAAAGCTATCACCAAAATCAGATTAGTAGAAAAAATGCCTGTCTCCACATGGATGAAAGCCAATTCCAAAGAGTATGGATTTTTTGCCAATGTTAATCCCGAAGTAGATCATCCTCGATGGAGTCAAGCAACTGAAAGAAGGATTGGGGAAAGTCTATTGGCGCCAAGGCTTAAAACAGAAATGTTTAATGGTTATCAAAAAGAAGTAGCTCATCTTTATCAAGGCATGGATTTAAGTAAGTATTTTTAATCTACCTTGAAATTGAATCAATCATATGTCAAGCGTTTAATCTTTATCGCAAGCCTCTGGCCAATTCTTTCATTAGGCATTGCTATCTTTCAAAGTAATCTTGGGGCAAACCCAGTTGAATTTATTGAGCGTCACTTTGGTAAGTGGGCGCTTATTTTTTTATGCTTAACATTAAGCATGACCCCTTTAAGAAAAATTACAAATATTAGTGAGTGGATTTTATATAGAAGAATGTTAGGGCTTTTTGTGTTTTTCTATGCCTCAATTCATCTCCTCTGCTATATAGGGCTAGATTATCAGTTTGCATGGGTAGATATCAAAAATGATATTATTAAACATCGTTATGTGTTGGTAGGTTTTTTAGCTTGGCTTTTATTACTGCCATTAGCTATCACTTCTTCAGACAAGATGATAAGAAGGCTTAAAGTGAATTGGAAAAGATTGCATCGCCTCAGTTATGTCATAGCTATACTAGGTGTTCTTCATTTTATATGGCTAGTCAAAAAAGATTTAACAGAGCCACTTATTTATGCCGTGATCGTTTCGATATTACTTATATTAAGATTAAATATTTTCAACCGTAAAAAAATTAATCATTAAAAATACTTTTCCAAATAGATACAACCTCAGCCGGGTGATCAGTAACTTCAGAATGCTTTATTCTTCCATCTAATTTAGCCTCAAGACCTAATTGATGTTGAAGTTCTCTATATCGTCGATAAGCACTGATGAGTTTTTTGGCTGCGAGAGCTTCCATTAAATTTTTTTCACTAAAAAGATTAAGTAATCCAATATTGCCTATATTAGGAGTAAGTGCCTTATTTGAAGAACCAAAAGCTAATACAAAATATTGCACAATAAATTCAATATCAATAATTCCTCCGCGATCTTGTTTTAAATCGAAAAGCTCACGATTAACTTTGTGTTTTTCGAGCATTCTTTCACGCATGTCCACTACATCTATCTTTAACTGCTTTATATCTCTTTGGGTTTCTAGAATATCGAGTCGAACCTTTTCAAATTGATTGCCTATTCCTACATCTCCAGCACAAAAGCGTGCCCGGGTAATTGCTTGATGCTCCCATGTCCAGGCTCTCTTTAATTGATAATCTCTAAAAGCATCAATGGAACTCACTAATAGGCCACTCGCCCCGTCAGGTCTTAATGCAAGGTCAATATCATAAAGAACGCCTGATGAGGAATAAGTGTTGAGCCAACTATTGATCCGCTGTGCAAATCTTGCATATTTTTCAGCCATGCCATCTCGTTTATCATCATAGATAAAGACAATATCTAGATCCGAGGTATAGCTCATTTCCTTACCGCCGAATTTCCCATAAGCAATGACAGCAAATTTAGGTGGGTCATTTTGCTCTGGATACATATGACCCCATACCAATAAAAGTGTTTCTTCTATAAGTAAGTCAGCAAGCTCAGTTAAGTAATCAGAGAGATTTTCTACTGACACATCACCTATCACTTCTAAGGCAGCCAACTTAAAAATGTTGGCGTGCTTAATATTGCGCATGATATTCATTTGCAGCTCGATATCGTCTTTAGCCTCTAATAAATCTTTATGAAGCTTTTCTTTTACTGCTACAAAATCAGGCTTTGTATAAAAATGATTAATATCAAGTAATTCATCAATCAATATCGGATGCTGAATAAGATATTGTGTAAGCCATGGGCCCGCTTTAGATAGTTTAATAAGTATCTTTAATGCGCTTGGATTTTCAGTGAGCATAGCAAGATAACTCGCACGCCTACATATACTCTCTAAAATTGAAATGATTCTGATGAACGTTGAATCTGAATTAGAAGCAGAAGAAACTTCATAGATAATTAAAGGTATTAGGAGGTCGAATCGTTGTCGACTCACTTCAGGCAAATGAAGGTAACGGGAACTATGCTTTAATCCGTCAATAACTTGATAGGTCTCATGAGGTAATTTAAAGCCTAAGCTCTTTAGATGCTTATGCGCATCCTCTAAACTTAAGGTCCCATTCCAAAGCACTTTAGTTGAATTTAATTGAGGTGAATCTTGATCTTTAATTGTTTCTTTAAAAACTTCATCAAAATAAAATTCTACATTGGCTCTGTGAGTTTCAAGATCTTGATAAAACATATTCCAGTCTTGGTATTGCATAGATTTAACTAACCTTAATTTACCCTCGTCTGATTTTGGTAACTCTTGTGTTTGCATATCTTCCATATACTGCAGTCTATGCTCTAGATTTCTTAAGAACTCATAAGCCTTAGTTAATAAATTAACTCCGTCTTTAGATAATAAATTTTTAGTTTCAAGAACTGCTAATGTAGGTAAAAGTGATTTAAGTCTTAATGACTTATCTTGGCCACCTCTGATCAACTGATAAACTTGTGCAATAAACTCAATCTTTCGAATGCCACCTCGACCAACTTTAATATTTTCTTGAATGCCTTTTTTATTTACATCATTTTGAATCTGAGTTTTTAAATCACGCATAGAATTCAATGCACCGTAATCTAAATATTTTCTGTAAACAAATGGCTCAATAATTTTACTAAGCTCTATCTGAGGCCCAACAATAACTCGACCCTTGACCCATGCATATCTTTCCCATTCTCGTCCGTATTTTTGATAGTAATCTTCTAGCATCTGATAGCTACATGCAATCTGACCCTCAGAACCAAAAGGTCTTAATTGCATATCTACACGAAATACAAAACCATCTTCTGTAATATCATTAAGACTCGATATGATCTTTTTACAAAGCTTGATAAAGAAGCTTTGATTGCTGATAGACGCATTACTTTTAGTATCTCCCTCTTCTGGATATGCAAAGATTAGGTCAATATCAGACGATACATTAAGCTCTGCTCCACCTAGCTTTCCCATGGCGACAATACTTAATTGCTGCTCTTTACCATTTAATCCTATCGGAGAGCCATGCATAGACTTAAGGAAATTAAAATGAAATTGATGTGCATGAAGTAGGGTAATTTCAGCAAGCTCAGTGACTGATTTTAGGATCTCATTTAAATCAGCTAATTTATTCAGGTCACGAAGAATAATATTTGCTATCACTTGCTGACGAAGTTTACGAAGAGATTTATTTAAACTTATCTCATCAGAAATTTTGCGGTCATCTAACCATGATTCCATTTCTTGCCGACTAAATGGATGGCTCATATGTTGAAGTGAGGATTGTTCTAGCTCTTTGTCTGCCTCAAATAGCCTTTTTATAAAAGGTGAGCAATGGTAGGTATAAGCAAGATCCTTACTTAACCATTGATTTAATTGTGATTGATTAGATGTTGACATTAAGCATTTAGTTAATTTGTATCTTTCATAACTTAGAAATTAACACAAAATTAAGCTTTTGCTTGCACACCCCTTTTACTCCCAGCTAAAATATACTTTTTAGCGACATCTACAAATACCGAAACTTCTTACCATTAATTAAGCTTATGCTCCGACAAACTATAATTTTTTCATTCTTTGTACTGACTTTAATAATCTCATTAACTTCTTACGCGGGTGGAGAGTCTACCTATAAATCAATTTGTATAGCTTGTCATGCTTCTGGCTTGAATGGGGCTCCTAAATTTCAGAATAATCTCGCGTGGGCGCCTATTATTAAGGAAGGCAAAGTTCATGTTATTGCTGAAGCTTATAACGGCGTCAGAAAAATGCCAGCTAAAGGTGGAAAGCCTGATTTAACTCTAGAGGATTTCTCGGAGGCTTTAATTTATATGGTTAATTCTTCTGGTGGCAATTGGAGCAAACCAACTGAGCAAGAGTTTATCCAAATTAGAAATAATATTTCGAAGCTTAGTGCTAAAAGAAAACCAGTTTAAGAGCCTCAGAAGTTTTAACGCCCTACAACGCTACCCTATCACTGTCTCAAAAAAATCTGTAATTAGGGCTTACCTCTAACCCTGATAGGTTTTATTATTGATAAGTAATACTTATCACACACTTAAAAACAATTCATTGGATTTATCTAAACAAGACACATAGAATTCATTCATACAAACTATTTGTAAGGAAATGAAAATGAAATCAAAAAAAGAAATTAAAGCATCTAAAATTTTAGAGAAAAATGAAAATTTAAAAAATTCAAACATGTCAAAAAACATAGATGAAAATAATGATGAAAATAATTTTGTATGTAAGCACAATGACAAAGACTGTTGGCATCGATATTCATCAGCAATGGGCGATTGTGTGTAATTATTATTGAGAAAACTGTGAAATATAAAAATGAAGACGAAAACTCAATCGGCTGAAATTTAATCCAGTGCCTCTATTACAGCCATGGCATGTTGGGATCCAAAAAAAATTAAGGAAATTATGGTGAACTAATGCAGGGAAAACTGCACCAATACGTGTCTGTGTATTAATTTACAAATATAAAAGCTTTAAAATATTTAAAGAAATATAGCGAAAACTAAAAGCTGGCAACTGCCAGCTTTTAGTTTGTAATAAAACAACGCGTTAGTTTAAGCCCATCATAACCATTACTAGCAAAGCCATAAATTTAATGAGCACCTATTTAAATCGCAGTACACTCCTAGACACCCAGGAAGCAACGGCCTTGCGTGAGCAAATTCGCCAGTACTTTCATCAAACTGCAGATTTATATGAGAGCTTGTTTCAGACATTAGTTAGTGATGAAGCCTATTATGTGAACTCTATTAAATTGAGGCATCCGCTGATTTTTTATTATGGCCATACTAATACTTTTTTTATTAATAAATTAATTTTAGCAGGCTTAATCACTGAGCGCGTCAATCCTCAATTTGAATCGATGTTTGCTGTGGGTGTAGATGAAATGGGCTGGGACGATATCAATGCGCAAAATTATAATTGGCCCACGCCTTTAGAGGTTAAAACTTACCGCGCCAGCGTGCGCAAAGTGGTTGATCAATTAATTTGTACATTGCCACTTAACCTACCTATGGATTGGGAGAATCAATGGTGGACGATTTTAATGGGCATAGAGCATGAGCGTATTCATTTAGAAACCAGCTCAGTATTAATACGCCAACATGCTTTGCACTATGTGCAAAAAAAAGACACTTGGCGATCATGTTCAGCGATAGACACCGCAGCGCCTTCCAATAGTTTGGTAGACATACCACCTAGACTAATTACATTAAGTAAATCTCCCGAACATTACGGCTGGGATAATGAGTACGGTAATTTTGAAAGTGAATGCACAGCGTTTCAGGCAGCAAAATACTTAACCTCTAATGCGGAGTTTCTTGCTTTTGTCGAAGCCGGCGGGTACAAAGAGGACTCATATTGGCAGGAAGAAGGATTAGCTTGGCGGCATTACGCTCAAGCAATGCATCCAACTTTCTGGGTACAACAAGGCGATGTTTGGAAACTCAGATTAATGACGGAAGAAGTTGCTATGCCTTGGAGCTGGCCAGTCGAAGTCAACTACCACGAAGCAAAAGCCTTTTGCAATTGGCACTCTGCTAATACGGGAAAGCAAGTGCGTATGCCCTCAGAGCACGAGTGGTATAGCCTCTATGCCCATGCTGGCTTGTCAGATGAAAAAGTAAGAGGTAGTATGAACGCAAATCTATTTTTAGACCATTACGCTTCCTCTTGTCCGGTCAATACATATGCACACGGTGATTTGTATGATGTGGTTGGTAATGTTTGGCAATGGACAGAAACTCCTATTTTTCCGTTTGATGGGTTTAAGGTGCACCCCTTATATGATGATTTCTCCACACCCACATTCGATGGTCGTCATAACATTATTAAAGGCGGTTCGTGGATAGCCTCTGGCAACGAAGCTTTAAAAGATGCACGTTACGCATTTCGCCGACATTTTTTTCAACACGCAGGATTCCGCTATATTGTGACTGATACTCCTTTACAAATTCATGCTTCGCATTACGAAACTGATAAACAACTTTCAGAATATGCTGAGTTTCATTATGGTGATATTTACTATGGTGTGCCAAATTTTCCTAAAGCGCTGAGTGATTTTGCAGTTCAACACTTACACACACGACCCGCCAAAAAGGCCTTGGATTTGGGATGCGCCACTGGCCGCGCTTCGTTTGAGTTAGCAAAGCATTTTGACCATGTCACTGGTATCGATTTTTCCGCACGGTTTATTGGTTTAGCGCTAAAACTAGTCCAACAAGGCATACTGCGTTACACCATGGTGAACGAAGGTGATTTAGTGAGCTACCAGGAACGCAGTCTAGCTGAACTTAAATTAACGGATGTGGCGCACAAAGTCGACTTTTGGCAAGGTGATGCCTGCAATCTTAAGCCACAATTTACTGGCTACGATTTTATACTGGCTGCCAATTTAATTGATCGTCTTTACAACCCGCGTGATTTTTTAAGCAATATTCACCATAGGTTAAATATAGGCGGCGTCTTAATGATCACCTCACCCTACACCTGGCTAGAAGAACACACGCCACGCGACCAATGGATAGGTGGCTACAAGCAAGACGGCGAAAATGTCAGCACTATAGATGGTCTCAAAGCACTGCTCGGTGAACACTTTAAGCTTATGCAATCACCCATTGAAATTCCTTTTGTAATTCGTGAAACACGCCATAAATTCCAACACAGCTTGTCCGAAGTGACCTTGTGGGAACGCATGCGCTGATGCAACGCTTTGACAAAACCATTCCACGGGAGGTTAGTGCATCGCTAAAATATGATGGCAGGCTTGAAACATTTGGCACGAATGATATCTTGCCAATGTGGGTCGCTGACATGGATTTTGCGGTGCCCGATGCTGTTACAAAAGCATTACAAGCAAGAGCCAGCCATCCCATATACGGATATTCAATTGCACCTGAGGGTCTCTATCAAGCTCTAATCGATTGGTTACTTGCAAAGCATCAATGGCCAGTAAAACGCGAGTGGATAGTACTGACCCCTGGCGTGGTACCTTCCTTAAACTTGGTTGTGGCAGCATTAACAGCAGAAAATGCAGGTGTGATAGTCCAGCCCCCAGTATATTTCCCCTTTCTATCTGCGGTAAAAGATCAGCATCGTCGTTTGATAGAAAACCCCTTGATTTTAGAAGAAGATGATTTGGGTAATTTGCATTACCAAATGGATCTTTCACAGCTAGATACCTGCTCTAAAGAAGCGAGCTTACTAATGTTTTGCTCACCTCACAATCCAGTCGGACGGGTTTGGTTAAAAGAGGAGTTACTAGCCCTATTGGCTGTAGCCAAAAAGCACAATTTAATTATTCTAGCCGATGAAATTCATGCAGATTTGGTGTATGCCAATATGCAACATCACACACTAAGTCGCCTTGCTTTTGAGAATGCTCCAGCACCATCAAGCATAGATGCGCCTCACGCTATCATCACAGCCGTTTCGCCCAGCAAAACCTTTAATATCCCAGGCTTGGGACTTTCTGCATTAATCATACCCGATGCCAATTACCGTCAAACCATCCAATCACATCTTACTAAGATCGCTGTTTCAGTGACCAACCCATTTAGTATGATTGCGTTTGAAGCCGCCTACCGTGGCGGGGCTGACTGGTTAAGTGAATTAATGGCTTACCTTCAAGCGACGCGTGATGAGGCTGTTGCGTTTATTCGTGCGCATATACCAAAAATAAATGTGGTGTGCCCAGAAGGTACCTATCTACTTTGGCTAGATTGTAGAAAATTAAACCTAGATGACAAAGCATTAGCGCTATTTTTTGTGCAAGAAGCGCAGTTAGGTTTATCCAGTGGTGCGATGTTTGGTCGTGGTGGCAAGGGTTTTATGCGCATGAACATAGGCACTCCCAGAGCAAATGTCATGAAAGCGCTTAATCGTTTGAAATCTGCCTTGTCGTGATTTGATGCTTTTACTGTTCACTCTTAAAGCCAAGGCTGTTTCACCCTTTTATCTCTAAGTTACCTTATTGACACAAAGACTTTTTTTTAACTTCTTTATTAACTTTTACTTGCACCCTCTAAGCCACGCCTATGCACTCCTCTAAAATAGAAAATAACGTTAAAGAAAAAAAGCAGCGTCATCAAGACTGGAAAGTTATCAAGAACTTATTTCCTTACATAAAAGCTTACAAAGCACGTATTATTTTTACGCTTATATGCTTAGTGTTAGCGAAGATGGCTAACTTGGGTGTACCTATTATGCTCAAGAATATAGTAGATGCGATGAGCATTACTTCAACACCAAAAGCATTACTGGTAGTGCCCGTGAGCTTAATTGTGGCTTATGGTTTGTTGCGCCTTTCAGCCTCACTATTTGCAGAGTTGCGAGAGTTAATTTTTTCTAAAGTCACTGAGCAAGCTGTAAGGCAAGTAGGTTTACAAGTGTTTAATCATCTCCATGCCTTATCTTTACGTTTCCACTTGTCTCGTCAAACAGGGGGTATGACACGAGATATTGAACGTGGCACGCGCGGCATTCAATCCCTCATCTCGTATTCTCTTTACAGTATTATTCCAACCTTAATCGAACTTGCTATGGTGTTAGGGTACCTTTTATTTGCTTACGATGTTAGGTTTGTATTGGTGACGTTTATTGCACTTATTTGTTATGTGGTATTTACAGTGGTTGTTACAGAGTGGCGAACAAACTTTCGACGAGAAATGAATAGTCTTGACTCACAGGCCAACCAAAGTGCTGTAGATACTTTAATTAATTTTGAAACAGTTAAGTATTTTGGCAACGAACAGTTTGAATCTGCACGTTATGATGTCAGCCTAAAAAAATATGCACACGCTGTTATTAAATCGCAAAAGTCATTAGCTTTTTTAAACTTTGGTCAGCAAATTATTATCGTTTTTGGATTGGTATGTATTTTAGGTTTGGCTAGTCAAGGAGTTGCAAAACAAGAAATGACCATTGGTGATTTAGTATTAGTGAATGTGCTAATGATACAACTCTACATACCACTTAACTTTCTCGGTGTGCTCTACCGTGAAATGAAGCAATCGTTAACTGATATAGACCGAATGTTTAGCTTACTAGAAACGGATCAAGAAATTTCTGATCTACCAAACGCAACAGTATTGCAAATAAAATCTCCAAAGATAGGACCGCATGTTTGTTTTAAAGACGTTAGTTTTTATTACGAAAAAAACCGCGGCATATTAAATCAAGTATCGTTTGAAATATTACCAGGCCAAACAACTGCCGTTGTTGGTCATAGCGGTGCCGGAAAAAGTACTTTAGGTCGACTGATATTTCGTTTTTATGACGTGCAATCGGGTGCCATTTATTTGGACGACCAAGACATCAAAACGGTTAAGCAAGCAGGTCTTAGACAGGCTATAGGTATAGTGCCGCAAGATACGGTGCTGTTTAACGACACCATAGGATTTAATATTGCCTACGGTAAGCCCGGTGCGAGTCAATCTGCCATAGAAGCAGCAGCTCAATCTGCCCAAATCCATGATTTTATTTGTAGCCTACCAAATGGTTACAACACCAATGTTGGTGAGCGAGGCCTAAAGCTCTCTGGTGGCGAAAAGCAGCGCGTTGCTATTGCAAGAACACTGCTAAAAAATCCTTCCTTACTTGTCTTTGACGAAGCGACCTCGGCGTTGGATTCTGAAACGGAACGCAGCATTCAAAAAGAATTAAACGAGTTAGCTAAAAATCGCACGACATTAATCATCGCGCATCGCCTTTCAACCATCACACATGCCCATCAGATTTTAGTCATGGAAGCAGGCAGTATTATTGAACGCGGCACCCATGAATTACTTCTAAAGGATGGTCAGCGCTATGCCGAAATGTGGCGTGTGCAGCAAAGCCAGATTCATTCATAAGCAATGTGATTAAGTTCTTTATTGAACAAGCAAGGTCAGGCAATACGTTTTAATGAGAGTGCATTCACACAATAGCGAAGCTTGCTGGGCGCTGGACCATCTGGAAATATATGACCTAAGTGCGCATCGCAAGTGCTGCAGGTGATTTCAACCCGAACACTACTTAAGCTGCCATCGCTAAAATAAGCTACCGCATTGGGCTCTAGGGGTTGAGTAAAAGAAGGCCAGCCCGTGCCGGAATCAAACTTTTGTGTTGCATCAAACAGCATGGTGTCGCAGCAGGCGCAAGCATAAAAGCCTGGTTCAAAATGAGCGCACATGGGTGAACTGAAGGGACGTTCTGTACCTGCCTTACGTGTAACATCATGGACATCGCTAGGCAATATTTTGCTCCATTGATCGTCTGTTTTTTCTACGCGATGATTCGCGGGCGGATTACCATGAAGTACGCGATTTTCAATATCTTGCCAAGTCAGCATAAAAATACCCTTAAGGTTATGAGTGAATAAATTGTACTCGTCAGATGTGATTTAAAAAAATTAGTTCTTAATACGCTGCATCAAAATCTTGATTTTTTATTCACATAACATTGAAACTTATACTGTAAAAAGTGTCACTAAAGATTGGTTTATAAATAATACTTTTTCAATTAGGCTAAGGATGCCCTCATGAATACTATGCCCCTTAATAAAACTGACCGCATGCGTGGCGCGCTATGGGGCATGTTTGTTGGTGATGCGCTGGCGATGCCAGTGCATTGGTACTACAGCATTGCTACCCTGTGGCAAGATTTTGGTCAGATAAAAGATTACCAAGCGCCTAAAGCGCATCATCCTAACTCAATCATGTCTCTAGCCAACACCAGCAAAGCAGGACGTGGAACGCAAGAAGGCGATATTGTTGGAAGCGTGATACTCAAAGGCAAAAAGCACCATTGGGGTCCAGCTAATCGTCATTATCATCAGGGAATGCAAGCAGGCGAAAATACACTTAATTTACTGTGCGCGAGGGTTTTGTTGCGCTCGCTTAATGCAACAGGTGATTATGATCCCGCTGATTTTTTACGTGAGTATATTAGCTTTATGACAGAGCCTGACCGACATAACGATACTTACGCGGAATCTTACCATCGAGACTTTTTTGCTAACTACGCGAAAGGTATCCATCCTGAAAAGTGTGCTGGGGCCGAAGGTCATGATACGGCATCTATTGGCGGCTTAGTTAGTCTCCCGATACTCATCATAGCAAGCTTAAACGAGGGTAACTTATCAACTACTAACGCTCAAGCCTTAAACCATCAACGCCTAACTCACCGCTCACCCTCACTGGAAATCTACTCCAGTGAACTTAGCGCATTGTTGTTTCATATTTTTCATGACACAAATCCAAATACCGAAGAACTCGCCTGCGCTGCAGCAAGTCGCCTTGGATTTCCTGCAGCGAAGGTAGTTGCTTCTGTGCGCAGTAAGCAAAGTTCTGATTGTGATGTCATTGGCGGCTTACTCAGCTCTGCTTGTTACATAGATCAGTCATTCCCTTCCGTTCTTTACCTCGCCTCACGCTATTCTAATAATTTCGAAGTGGCACTGATCGCTAATACTAATGTTGGCGGCGACAACTGCCACCGCGGTGCTGTCTTAGGCGCGATACTTGGCTCAAGTTTGGGATTTGAAGCCATTCCTAAGCGCTGGATTGATGGCCTAATCGCCCATGATGAACTGAATAATGAAATAGAAACGTTTATCAAACGCTTTGAATAATTTTCTAACTTATATCAATTCAAGACAAAATTTTTGATGTTAGATTAATTGATTTTTAGTTGCAGTAAAAGCATCTATAGCTTTATCTAGATCTTCGAATGTATGAGCAGCTGAAATTTGCGTTCTAATTCTCGCTTTTCCTTGCGGTACCACTGGATAAAAAAATCCAATTGCAAAGATACCTTTTTCTAATAATTTTTTACTCATTGACTGAGCAAGATTAGCATCACCTAACATAATAGGAACAATAGGATGATCACCATCCCTTACATCAAAACCAGCTTTTTGCATGCCAGATCTAAAGTAATGAACATTTTTCTCTAATGTATCGCGAAGTGCAGTTGAATTTTCTAGTATCTCAAAAACTTTTAATGAAGCAGTACAAATATTAGGGGCGAGTGTATTTGAAAATAGATAAGGTCGGGATCTTTGTCTTAACATATCAATAATTTCTTTACGACCGGATGTAAAACCACCAGTCGCACCTCCTAAAGCTTTGCCAAATGTACTAGTAATAATATCAACGCGATCTATTACATTACAATATTCATGAATACCACGGCCTGTTTTTCCCATGAATCCTGTTGCATGACAATCATCATGATGCACCATGGCATCAAATTCATCTGCAAGATCACAAATCTTATCTAATTGTGCAATCGTACCATCCATAGAAAAAACACCATCGGTAGTAATAAGAATGCGTCTCGCTTTATTTTTCTTGGCCTCTTCTAGCTTTGCACGTAAATCATTCATATCATTATTTTTATAACGATAACGTTGCGCTTTACATAAACGAATACCATCAATAATCGACGCATGATTAAGTTCATCAGAAATAACAGCATCATCTGCTGTGAGAATGGTTTCAAATAAACCCCCATTAGCATCGAAGCAAGCAGCATAGAGAATCGTATCTTCCATGCCTAAATACTCACTCACTTTTTCTTCTAGAGTTTTATGTAATGTTTGTGTTCCACATATAAATCGAACAGAGGCAAGGCCAAAGCCCCATCGATCAAGACCATCTTTGGCTGCCTGAATAACTTCTGGATTATTAGCTAAACCCAGATAGTTATTCGCACACATGTTAATAACTTCTTGATTATCAGAAAGTTGAATCTTACTTTTCTGATCAGAATTAATAATACGTTCAGTTTTCCAAAGTCCTGCTTTTTTAATTTCTTCTAAATCAGAGGAAAAACTTTCTTTAACTTTTTTAAAGCTCATTTAAAGACCCTTAATATTAATTTTCCCAATTTAAGATAATTTTGCCAGACTTACCTGATCGCATAATGTCAAAACCTTCTTTAAATTCAGTATAAGGAAATCGATGTGTAATTATCTTTTCTAAAGGCAGTCCACTTTGAACCATCATCGTACCTTTATACCAAGTCTCAAAAATTTCACGTCCATAGACTCCTTTAATTGTGAGACCTTTGAATACCACCATATCCCAATCTATGCCAGAACCTGCAGGCATGATTGCTAGCATGGCAATATGGCCACCATTAATCATGAGATTCAACATGTCACTAAAAGCTTTGGGGGAGCCTGACATTTCGAGTCCCACATCAAATCCTTCAAAAATACCAACGGACTTCATCATGTCACGACTAATTGTTTCTTTTTCAACATTAATTGCAATAACACGTGGAAGAATTTTTTTGATGAAATCTAAACGATATTGATTTACATCCGTGATGACAATATTTCTTGCGCCAGCATGATCTGAAACCAGAGCGGCCATCATACCGATTGGACCTGCTCCTGTAATAAGCACATCTTCGCCTACCATATTAAAAGAGAGTGCTGTATGTACTGCATTTCCATAAGGATCAAAAATAGCAAGTAAGTCAGTTGAAATTTCACGACTTGGTTTAAAAATGTTCTTAGCTGGCACTGCCAAGAGCTCAGCAAAACATCCTGTTCGATTTACACCTACACCTATGGTATTAGGGCATAAGTGTGTTCTGCCACCTAGGCAGTTTCTGCATCGACCACATGTTAAATGGCCTTCTCCTGAGACGATATCGCCTACTTTTAAATCCGTTACATTAGAGCCGACATCTACAATTTCTCCTGCATACTCATGTCCAGTAATCATAGGAACAGGGATTGTTTTTTGCGCCCACTCATCCCAATTGTAGATATGGATGTCTGTGCCGCAAATAGCTGTCTTTTTTATTTTAACTAATACGTCGTTATTACCCATTTCAGGTTCTGGCATATCCTCTAGCCATAAACCCTCTTCAGCGTATTTTTTGACTAATGCTTTCATTTGGTAGACCTCGCCATTCTTAAGACAATAAAGGAAGACTTTAATTATATTGAAAATTCATTTTTTTAATACCAACTTTTAGTATGAATAAGCATTTTTTTGTTACATACCCTTATTCTGTCTCATACGTAATATTCATCGAAGATTCAATAAAATAACGACAAGCACTAAAAAATATCTTCTTGTGAGAAATTGGCTCAGATGGAATGATAGTCGTCTCCTAATACCCCTCTTAACGTGTGGGTAAATTATGAAAATCTTGCCCATTGGGCTTCAGGACAAGATTTTTGATAAGTAAATATACCAAACGTTAGAAGTTTTGACGGTTGTATTCTGTAAAAGTTACTAAAAGCAAGGCCGCAAACAAGAAAATTAAAAAAATAAGAACAAATCTAATATTTTCTTTTGAGATTTTTAACGGAAGATAGTCAGAGATAAATTTCTGAATTGTTTTGAGTGGTTTCATTTGCAAGGATAGATAGAACATAGCCCTATTAAAAGAGCTATTAAATAATGATATGAAGGTTATTTTAGGACACTTATAATGAGCCTAAATACTACAATGTTTTTTTACAAATATCTGTATATCATTGATAGCGAAAATTTTTCGGCGGTAACCTGAAGCTGCTCGAGCGATATGTTTTCAATTAAAATATCTACTTCTGCGTATTTGTAAATCTGGGATCTAAGTGCTATTTAATCATAACGAACCAATTCTATTATTAGACCTCGACAATGAAAATCCTTAGACTTATTCTGGGCGATCAACTCAATCCAAATCATTCGTGGTTTAAAAATACAGATGATGAAATCCTCTACGTTTTAATGGAGGTAAAACAAGAAACAAATTATGTGCTTCATCATGCACAAAAGATTTTAGCTATTTTTGCAGCGATGAGAGACTTTAAAAGTATGCTCGCTAAAAAAAATCATCAAGTTATTTATTTCAAAATAAATGAGAAGTCTAATCAACAATCTTTTAAGTTAAATTTAAATACTTTATTGACTCAACACAATATTCAGAAATTTGAGTATCTAGAACCTGACGAATACAGGCTTGATCATGATTTAACAGAATTTTGTACTGAAATCTCTATTCCATCTGAGTGTTTTTCATCAGAGCACTTTTATACAAATCGCTCTGAAGTAAATGAAATATTTACTGATAAGAAGCAATGGCTTATGGAGTCTTTTTATCGCTATATGAGAAAAAGGCACAATGTTCTGATGTCTGAAGATGGCAAACCTGTTGGTTCAAAATGGAATTTTGATCACGAGAATAGAAAAGCCTGGAAGGGTGAACCAAAAGTCTTTGAAGATCATAGGCCGACTCATGACCATAGTGAATTATGGAATGAAATTACAGAAGCTAAAATTAAGAGCTTTGGAAATCATAATGCATCTAAATTTCGTTGGCCTTTAAATAGAAAAGAAGCATTAAAGCATTTAGATTTTTTTATTCAGCATATTTTAATTTATTTCGGTGATTATCAAGATGCTATGCGTAAAGACGAGACAAGAATGTTTCATTCTTTAATCTCTTTTGCATTAAATACCAAAATGCTATCTCCTAGAGAAGTTGTATCAGCCGTCGAAAAATCCTACCTTTCGAATCAAATCTCCATCAATACTGCTGAGGGCTTTATCAGACAAATCATTGGCTGGAGAGAATATATTAGAGGATATTACTGGGCCCATATGCCAGCCTTTGGTGACCAAAATTATTTTAGTCATCAATTGCCAGTGCCCAATTGGTTTTGGAATGGCAAAACCAAAATGAATTGCCTTAAATATACGATCAACCAATCGCTAGATGAAGCTTATGCGCACCATATCCAAAGGCTTATGATTGTTGGTAATTTTTCTCTTCTTGCGGGTATTAATCCTAAAAGCCTTCATGAGTGGTATTTAGGTATCTATATTGATGCATTTGAATGGGTTGAGATGCCAAACACACTTGGCATGAGTCAATTTGCTGATGGAGGTAAACTAGCAAGTAAGCCTTATGTTTCCACGGCGAATTATATTAATAAAATGAGTAACTATTGTGAGGGATGCCATTATTCAAAAAGTGATAGGCTTGGTGACAAAGCATGCCCATTCAATAGCTTATACTGGAATTTTTTTATTTCGAAAGCTGGGCAATTAAGTAAAAATCCAAGATTAGCCATTGTGCATAAGCAGATAAGGGATATGGATGCTAATCTAATCAAAGATATTCAATTACAAGCAAAAAAAATAATCAAGAATATTGAGGATATCTAACAGATTAAAGGAGATATATGACTAAAAAAAATAAACAAGAAGCACTGCTAGAAAAAATTCATCAAACACTCGCAGACATTAATTCTAATATGCTTAAGGTTTTTTGGATTGTGGCTATTTTTGCTTTTCTATACTTTGGCTTAATGCTTCATCTGCTTCTTAAGTAGATTCAATTAAAAGAAAGACATTTAAAAAATTATTTAATTTTTTTAGGTGCTTTAGGACTTGCGGAAGTATTTAATTTTTCCTCGCTAGATTCTGGCTTTAATAGCTTATCTCCATCCCATTTTTGCCCACACCAACATATTCCTTCTGAGTTAATAATGCATACCCCGGAACCACAGCATCTTTTATCTTCCATAGTGATAAATTATATGATATTTGAGGAAAATAGAATAAATCATTATCAATTAAACTGATAAATTAATATCCCTAATGAAATGGCATGTATAGCCATCTGGATATTTCTCTAAATATTTCTGATGATTGTCTTCAGCAAGAAAAAATGTATTAAATGTATTAACTTCGGTAGTAATTTTTTTTGTTAAAACTCCTAATGAATCAATCTTTTTAATTAATTCCTCGGCTAATAAAATTTGCTCGTCCGTTGTCGCAAAAATTGCCGATCGATATTGCGTTCCAATATCATTGCCCTGCTGATTCAGTGTCGTTGGATTATGCATTTTGAAAAAAAATGTAAGTAAATCGGTAAAGCTTAAAATATCGGAATTAAAAATAACTTTTACCGTTTCAGCATGCCCTGTAGTTCCTGAAGAAACCTCTCGATAACTGACATTTTTAACATGTCCGCCAGAGAAACCCACAGCCGTCTCAATGACACCTGGTATTTTGCTTAAGAGATCTTCAAAACCCCAGTAGCATCCACCTGCTAAATATACCGTCTCATTAGCCATTCTTAGCGTTACCTATTAATTTAATCAATATTTCTTTGATGCTATTCATTCCTTCAAAGTTCAATACTGTTGAATGCATGTAACAAGCGCTATCCCAAGTGATACAAAATGCTCGCTTTTAAAACTACTCGAAAATAGTTTACCTTGCTATTTTAAATGAGAATGATTATCATTTAGATATGGAAATATGCATTAAGTCAAAATATCTCATAAAAACAATTACTTATATCTTGCTAGGAAGCTTACTACCTAGCATTTCGATTGCTAATACGTCAGAAAAAAATAGTCCAGATGAGAAGAAAATTGAATTGATTGAAATTGAAGTTAAAGACAATGTGGCTAGGACATATCTTAAAAAAAGAATAAGCAGTGCAACAAAAACAGATACGCGTATTCGAGATATTCCTCAATCCATTTCAGTCATTACTGAAGAACAAATAAAAGATCAGTCTCTTTTAGGTTTAACGGACGCAATTAAATACTCCCCCGGTGTTATGGCAGGACAAGGCGAAGGCAATCGAGATAGTGTTTGGTTTAGAGGTAACCAAAGCACATCAGACTTATTTGTAGATAGCGTAAGAGATGATGTTCAATATTACCGAGATCTCTACAATATAGATCGTGTTGAAGTATTAATGGGGCCTAATGGCATGATTTTCGGTCGCGGCGGTGTTGGGGGAGTAATTAATCGCGTCACCAAAGAGGCTCATTGGGAAAATAAGAATGAATTAAGAATGCAAGGTGGTACCTATGACCATAAACGCTCATCCATAGATCTTAATAGCGGCATTAATGAAACACTCGCTGTAAGAATCAACGCTATGATTGAAGACTCGGGTAGCTTTAGGCAGGGAGTTGAAAGTGAAAAAAAGGCTATTAATCCTACTTTCACATTTAAACCATCAGACAAAACAAAAATTGTTGTAGGTATGGAATATTTTAATGATAAAAGAACGAATGATAGAGGCATTCCCTCTGTTAGTAATGGACTTCAGAGCCGCCCCTTCTCAACAAGCCGATCAACTTTTTTTGGAAACGCATCACAAAGTCCAAATGAAGCCATAGTTAAAAATGGCTATGCAATTATTGACCACACCTTCGACAACGGTATGAGCGTTAAAAACACCACAAGATTTTCTGACTACGATAAATATTATCAAAACGTATATGCAAATAGTTCAGTTCAAGCTAACGGCACTTTCACGATTGATGGTTATTATGACAATACTCAAAGACAAAATTTTTTCAATCAAACAGACTTAACATATAACTTTAAGACTGGTTCTGTTTCACATAAACTGCTAACGGGTTTAGAAATTGGATTACAAGAAAATCAAAATTATAGAATTGTAAATAGTGGCACTGACCCTACGCCTTTAGCTTCCAATCCATTTGCATTGCTAACATTTAATTCTTCTAGAAGTCGAAATACATCCACTGACATTTCTAATCAAGCTATATATTTACAAGATCAAATATATTTGAATGAACAATTTCAAATTATCGCAGGCTTACGTTATGACAAATTTAAAACTAAATTTAATGATAGCGTTACTATTGCAAATAGCGCTACCATCAATGATCAATTTATTTCTCCTAGAGTTGGTTTAGTATATAAGCCTATTGAGCCCGTATCTTTATACACAAACTATAGCTTAAGTTATCTCCCAAGAACTGGGGAACAATTAACCTCCCTTACGTCTAGCATTAAATCATTTGATCCAGAAAAATTTACAAACATTGAAGCTGGGATTAAGTATGACTTATTACAAAGTTTTTCAATTAGCTCTTCTATTTACCGATTAGAAAGGTCTAAGATGGCAATTACAGATCCTTCAAGCCCTACAAATACTATTATTGTTGATGGTCAAGTTACAAAAGGTTTTGAATTAGGTGTTGCAGGTAAATTATTTGACTCATACAGCATGTATGGTGGCTACACTTATCAAGATGCAGAAATAACAAAAAACCAAGGCACTGGAGACGCACAAATTACTTCAGGCACACCATTAGGTCATGTACCAAAACATACATTTTCGTTATGGAATAAATATGAAATGAATGAAACATGGAGTGCGGCTTTAGGGGTTATAAGTCGAAGTGATATGTTTGCTGCGACCCCAACCACATCAACCGCAGTAAAACTTCCTGGATACGCTAGATTAGATGCAGCCATTTATGCAAATATTAACAAACAAACTAAACTTCAATTAAATATAGAAAATTTACTTGATAAAACTTACTATCAATCGGCTCACAACAATAATAATATTATGTATGGTTATCCTCTTACTGCTAGAGCGACGCTAACGTATACTTTTTAAAAATACAAGAAAGATGATGATTACAACTCATATCAATGAAATACATTTTCAACTTTTTACTTATCCTCTCACTTTCTCAGCCGATAAATCTTATTGCTGAATCAGAAAGAAGTGGGCTAAAAATTGCAATTCTTTATGATGAGCAATTTCTTCTTCATGATACCGGGCCTAATCATCCAGAAAATTCTGATCGAATATCAAGTACAATCAACTTTCTCAAAAATGACTCTAAATTAAAGCCTAATTTAATTTGGCCGACATTTGGTTATGCGTCTATTGATGTCATAAACCTCGCACATTCAAAAGAATATATTCATCTTGTTAAACAAGAATCTGAAGCGCTGACTAAATCAATTGCAAAATTAAGCACGGGCGACACTGTAATATCAAAATACTCATATCAAGTTGCCAGAAAATCTGTCGGCGCAGTCACTGAAGGGGTTGATCAAATCATGAAGGGTAAGGCTTCAAGTGGCTTTGTATTCTCAAGACCACCTGGACATCATGCAACTAAAGATAAGGGTATGGGATTCTGTATTTTTAATAATGTCGCAATTGCAGCAAAATATCTACAGAAAAAATATGGTATCAACCGAATATTGATCGTTGATTTTGATGTTCATCACGGTAACGGAACGCAGGATATTTTTTATAGCGATAATACAGTTTTCTATTTCAGTATCCATCAACACCCCTTCTATCCTGGCACAGGACGCCCGAATGAAAAAGGTAGTGGTGAAGGTTATGGGTATACATTAAATATAGATTTACCAGAAGGAGCTGGTGATAAAGAATTTATTCATGGTTTAAAAAACCAATTAATTCCTGCTATGGAAAAATTTAAGCCAGAATTTATATTGGTGTCAGCAGGGTTTGATGCGCATGAAAATGATTTGCTAGGTCAATTAAAATATTCAAATAATGGTTACAAAGAAGCTACAGATATTCTATCTACAATTGCAAATAAATATGCTTCTAACCGCGTATTATTTGTTTTGGAAGGTGGATATGACCCTACAAATATTAAAGAAGCCTCTGAAAGTATTCTCAATGCAATGATTTATAAAAATACAGTAATTAAACGATAAGGGCTATTTTAAGTATGCAACGCCACAATGTATCGACTTATTTTTTCTTATCTTTTAATTTTTCTTTTAGTTCCATATTTTTAAATTCTTGAACTGTTAAAACAACACCAACAATTGCAAGAAAAAAACAGAATAAACCTGTACTAAATAATATTGTATTAGTCATTTTTATCCCTTTCTGGAAATAACTTTAAAGTAAATTGCAAAAGTTAAAATAGAAGGAATCCATGTAGCAGTAAATAACCCTTCTTGCTGTTGGCCAGTAAACCATAAATAAGCTGTGGTAATAAAAGCCACAAAGACAGACAATAAAATACATATATCAGACATTTTAAGCATAACTTCTCCTTATCATTAATAGATTATTACTATTTTTCATTCCAAAAAGCCCAAGAAGCTAAAAGCAAGAATAAAAGAGTTACAGATGCGTGGGCTCTTAAGTTTGTTTCACCAGGTATATGGATTATTAAGGGAGCTAGTTCTAAAATCCCTAAAATTAACCATGCTAGTGAAATTAATGCTAATAAAAATGTAACACGAGCGATACTTTTTCTAAAACTCATAAAGCCATTTTCTTATAATTCAAAAATATGATGTTAGCATGTATTTTTAAACTAGCTATTGTCAAGCAAAAAATCATTAGTGAATGTCATCAGAACTGCATGTAATGCTAAAAGTTTTATACTTAAATTACTTATTCTTTTGAAGAAATTCTCCAAACGCGATTACCCACATCATCTGCAATAAGAAGATTTCCTTTTTTATCAATAGCTAAACCTACTGGCCTTCCATAGGCTTCATCCTCGATTACAAAATCAGTGACGATATCAACCGGCAATCCTTGAGGTTCACTATTCTTAAAAGATATAAAAACAACTTTGTAGCCACTTCGTGGCTTTCTATTCCATGAGCCATGTTCGCTTATAAACACACCACTGTCATAGGGTGCTTTAAATTGTGAAGTATTAGAAAAAACTAAACCTAAAGCTGCAACATGAGCCCCTAATGCATAATCGGGTGAACGAGGTTTTAACTTATCTGGCATAGACCCTTTAACGCGAGGGTCTTTACGGTCTTTGAAATAGACATATGGCCATCCAAAAAAATCGCCATCATTGACGGAAGTTAAATAGTCAGGCACTAAATCATTACCTAATTCATCTCTTTCATTAACTACTGTCCATAACTTATCTGAAGATGGTTGCCATGCAAGACCATTTGGATTTCTCAGACCTGATGCATAAATTCTTTTTTGTTTTGTTTTAAGATCAATTTCTATAATTACTGCCCTATCTTTTTCTTGATCTAACCCATGCTCACCAATATTACTATTTGAACCAACTGTTACGTAAAGCTTTGTTCCATCCAGAGATGCAATAATGTTTTTGGTCCAATGTGCATTAATCTCTCCCTCTGGTAAATCTACAATTTTTTCTGGGGGGTGTTTTTTAGTGTCAATTTTTATATCGCCCATCTCATAATGAAAGCGCATAACAGCATCAGTATTAGCTACATATAAATCATTACCAATTAACGTCATACCAAAGGGTGAATGTAAATTAGTTAAAAAATCGTTGGCTAATTCAGCAACTCCATCGTCATTTTCATCTCGAAGTATTGTAATTTTGTCTGGGCTGTCATTGCCTGCTCCAGCACGTTTCATAATGTATCTAGCTATAAGATCTTTTAAACCCTGTGTTTTTTTAGGGGATTGTTTATTACTTTGCGCAACCAGAACATCCCCGTTAGGTAAAACGTATAGCCAGCGAGGATGTGTTAGTTCCTTCGAATAAAGATTTATCCTAAAGTTCTCTTTAACTTTAGGCGTGATACCTTCTGGCCATTGCGAAGCTTTAGCAATATTTACTGTAGGGATAATTGATGAGCTTGGTTCAGGTAATTGAGGGTCTTTACCCAAACTCAAAGCGGGCGAATCTGCAGAAGGTATTGTTTGGCAAGCAAAGAGGATGCCCAATAAAAAAATACTTATAATTTTTTTCATAATCTTAATTTTATAGAATTGATAAGGTTTTACCACACCAGTTTTTTAACCTAGCTACTTTTGACCTTCTCAAACTATCTTAAAACCCTATAAATCTAGTAACATTAATAACATTAACTCTGATGCGTTTTTTTGCATTAATCCACAAAAAAGATAGAAAATAAGTGAAAAATATTACTATTTACTGTTTTAGGAATGACTTACGCTTATTCGATAACACAGCCTTTCTAAAAGCCTCTCTTGAAAGTGATGTTTTACTACCATTGTTCTGTCATCCAGATAATCAGTCAATTTATAAGAATATCCAAAGAGTTGGTATTCATAGGCAAACTTTTTTACGGCAAGCATTAAATCAATTAAAAGAAAATCTTAAGTCTCATAATTCAGATCTTCTTGAAGTGCATGGCAATATTTGTGAACAAATTAAGAAAATATCAGAGGTAATTGGTGCAACTAAAATCATCTTCGAGAAAATTATCAGTCCGGAAGAGCAAGATGAAGAAATATCAATTAGAAGCCTAGGTATTCCTGTTGAAACGTTTTGGCAGTCTTCAATGATAGAAGTAAATGAACTTCCATTTGATTTAAAAAATATGCCAGATATTTTTACAGAATTCAGAAAATTAATTGAATCGAAAAAAATTATAGTTAAAGCACCAACACCACTTCCAGAAAAGCTTCCACCTTTACCGGATAAAAATATTGAGTTTAGTTCAAATACTAATTTTCCTACAAGTCTCAAATATAAACATGCTTCTTTTCCTTACCTCGAGAATCAATTCCATGGTGGGGAAAAAAATGCATTAGCTCATCTTGAAAATTATTTACTACAAAAACTGCCACACACATATAAGGAAACACGCAATCAACTATTTGGAGTAAATTTCTCAACAAAATTTTCACCCTGGTTATCTTTAGGCTCGATTTCAGCAAGATATATTGCATTCAGAATAAAAGAATTTGAAGATCAGCATGGTGCAAACGAAAGCTCATATTGGATATGGTTTGAGCTCTTATGGCGTGATTATTTTAGATTTATTCATTTTAAATTTGGAAAAAAGCTCTACTCTAAAAATGGCCTGAGTAATAATAATAATTTGATAAACCATAATGATGAAAATTTTAATAAGTGGATTCAGGGTGAAACAGGAAATGATTTAATAGATGCTGGCATGAAAGAATTAAGATTTACTGGTTATCTTTCCAATAGAATGAGGCAAATCGTAGCAAGTTATTTAATTTACGATCTTAGTTGTGACTGGAGAAAAGGCGCCTTATGGTTTGAGTCTCAATTAATTGATTATGACGTATATAGTAATCAAGGAAATTGGCTATATATTGCTGGGCTTGGAACAGATCCAAGAGGAGGAAGAAAATTTAACACAAAAAAACAGAACCTTGAATACGACCCTAATAATACCTATAAAAAAATGTGGCTCAACTGATAGCGCGTTTCTATGGCAAATTGCTTAGATTTTTTTAGGTTATGCTGCTAAAAAACTATTTTACTAAAGGTCTTATACTTGAAAAGCCACCATCAATAGGCCAAACTTGACCTGTGACTCTTTGAGCTTTTTCAGATAACAGCCAAGCCATTAAATCAGCAACTTCTTCAACACTTCCAATACCTTTAATTGGGTACTGTTTCGCAGCTATTTCTCTCATTAGATCACTTGATAAAAGATTTGCTGAAGCGGGGGTATCCAAAATTCCAGGGGAAACTGCATTAATACGAATATTTGAAGCAGCATATGAAGCAGCAGAGCTCCTTACAAGTGCCTCAAGCCCTCCCTTTGCTGCTGATATGAGTTCGTGATTGGAAATGCCTATGCTGGCAGCTGCTGATGAGACAAAAACTGCTGACCCATGAGTAGATGATTTTTTTAAATGATCTACAAAACCTGACAATGTGAATAATGCACTAAATAAATTTACTGATATGCAATCAAAGAAATCAGCTTCGGACGTTCTATGAAGTGATCCAAGCCTGATATTGCCAACACAATGCGCTAAGCTATCTAAGATTATGTTTCTTTCTGCAATTTCATCAAATATTTGTTTAACTCCCTGGAAACTTGAGCAGTCGGCAATAATTTGAGTGTGCTTATCCCCGTATATTTCTTGAAGTTTTTTTGAATTTCTACTCACTAAAACTAGCTGCCAGTTATTTTTAGTTAAGTTTTCAGCCAATGATTGGGCTAAGCCACCAGTTGCACCAGTGATTAATGCTTTTTTCATATTTGCACCTTTTAAGCTCTTAAAAATATTAACTTGTGGTGAATTTAAGAGAGTAATTTGAGATGGAGTTTCATAGGTATTATTTTACTTGTTTTTTATGGTGTTGCTTACACGCTTCTTTTTCTCCTCCACCAAAATAGCTTCCCTGGCAAAATCCCCGTCCTTAAGCTCCTAAAGAGACATATTCAATCAAATTGTTGTTTATTGTTGACATCTCGATAACTCAGGCATACGATTATTTTCTAAAGGTCAAAAAATATTCAATATTTTGCACATTTAGATTTGTTTAAATTACCGGAGTAAGTATTATGAAAAAAATATTAGCTTTTGTTTTTTTACTTTCTTTCTTGAGCGTTCCTCTTTTCGCAGAAGAAGATTTAGGTTTTAAACCCTTTCATCCCACAGATGCATTATTGATTGGTGGTAATGGTGGCTTTAATCCTGGCACTGAATATGGAAATAAGGTTGAAGTAGAACCTGACTTTAAACCATTTCACCCTACAGATGCATTATTGATTGGTGGCAATGGTGGCTTTAACCCTGGATCTGAATATGAAAGTAAGTAATATTAAATTTAATTCATAACTTAATAGTTACTTATTAAAGCCACTTTTGAGTGGCTTTTTTTATTTGCAATTAAAACTTAATTATTCCAAATCTCCGGATTCCGGATGTTTTACAGCAGAACACACCACACATAAAAAAAGCCACGGTTAAATGTGGCTTTTTACTTACTGAAGTGTCAAAACTTTTGACCTTAATTACCTTGGTCGGTGCACGACAATTTGGGAATAAGGCGGCTTAATTTTTGCCTTTTGAAATGCCAGCTTCATCAAGCGCAAATATTCACGTTTAATGTTTGAATGTTCCATAGCTTGTGTCTTAATTCTTGCTTTAATTACCAGATTAGATTCATTCAGACGATCTATACCAGAAATCTCAATATCAGACAGCACTGAAGTTTTATAGACTAGAGATTTTCTTAACTTTTGACTTGTCTCTTGCATAAGCTTAATTACTTTATCGAGATTAACTTCATAACCTAACGTAATATCAAATGTTGCATATGAAAAATCTCGACCCATATTGGTGACAATACGAATTTGTCCATTAGGAATAAAGTGCACAAATCCATCGTAATCCCTGAGTCTTACATAGCGGAGT
Source organism: Candidatus Methylopumilus planktonicus (assembly GCF_006364715.1). Lineage (NCBI taxonomy): Bacteria > Pseudomonadati > Pseudomonadota > Betaproteobacteria > Nitrosomonadales > Methylophilaceae > Candidatus Methylopumilus > Candidatus Methylopumilus planktonicus. Next base: position 443,741 of record NZ_CP040984.1, on the reverse strand, counting down.
GTAATTTCTTCAACTGAACCTTCATAGCCTTCGACTTTTATAGTGTCACCTTGTCTTATTTGATCTTCGATCAGAATAAATAAACCGCCTACATAGTCTTTAACTAAAGATTGTGCTCCAAATCCAATCGCTACACCAACAATACCCGCAGCACCTAAAATGGGGGCAATATTAATCTTCAATTCACTTAAGATCAGCATAAAAGCGATTAAGTAAATGATAACGGATGCGATATATCTAAAAACTCTACCTAAAGTATTCACCCTTGTTGCAGCATCTCGTCCTGAAGAGTTCTTGGCTATCTCGGAACTAAACAAGTTAATTGCACGACGAATAAGATTAGTTAAAATAAGAGCGATCACAATAATGGCTGTGATCTTAAAGAGTGTAGACATAGAAGTACCCAAGCGATGGGCTAGTATTTCTATGCTATCTAAGAACTGTAATTCCATTCAATCATTATAAAATAAAACAAGATGACTTAATTCATTTAATTATGAATATCATAATGCGCATTCATGAGCTCTTCACTTAAATTAAGATGAATAACATCGTGAATGGCTACCCAATCATCACTATAATTTTTTTGAATGTATTTCTGAAACCCTGAGAGATCAAACCAAAGCTCAATCATAAGATCAGCACTTTTTTGAGAGAATTGCTTCTTATGCTCAAGTCCACTAAAACATTTTTCTAACAAATCTTTTGAGTAGGCTTCATCGATTTCTTTCATCAATTTCTTTGAAGCCTTGAACTCAGATAACTCGCTCTCTAACTCTCGCATAAAGTATTTATTTTTATGCTTGATAAGAAGTTTGGCTAAAGACTCCACTTAGAAGTAAAAAGCCATTTCATTTAATCCGTAATCATCATCAAATTTTGTTTCTTGATGGAAGGTGTGATGCGCATTCAATAACTCATCTCTTAAGTTAAAGAAAATAATATCTTGTATGGCTGACCAGTCTTTTGGATAGTTGTTATATAGATACTCATCTAAATTAGATACCGCTACCCACTCTTCCATCATCTCAACAATCATATAAGGTGTAGGTTTTTTTATTCGCTCAAGATCCTTAAAGCTAGGTTCTAAAAAATCAAGAGTATATACATCATCGATTTCCTGAATAAGCTTTGGTGATATTGGGAAATGATCTAATTCCTGACGGATCACGTTGTTAAAGAATTTTCTTTTGGAATTTACTAGTATTTCAGCAAGGGTTGTCATAGGTAGGAGCCTTTAAAGTTAATTAATCAGTAATACCTATATTAGTAATGAATTGTGATGTTTTAGAGAAGAAATTATGAACGCTTGATTACGGGGCTAAGAAGCTTTTTAGAATTATGACAAAGGATTAATACTTGTATGAATGAATGTATCCACAAAATCTGTGGATAAGTCTGTGTGTTAATTTTTGATAAACATATAAGCACTTTGATTTATATAGCTAATTGTCATTCGATTAATTTTTAAGCAATCTACGCAACAAGTCTTGCCATGCTTTTCTTAATTCATTGGCTTTGTTTCTGTAAGTGCCTTTTTTAATCTTATTTTTTTCTTTTGAGAGTAATGAAGGAACTGTTGAGGGGGCATTAAGCGGAGCCACCTCGTCTTCTTTTATTATTACCTGATCTAAATCCAAATTAAGTGCTAATACATATTTTTTGACTGCTGCGAACTTTATAGATTCTGCCGGAAAGTATCTAAAGCTATTCTCTTCAATGGAATCAATTTGATTTACAGATAAGCATAGTTGATGAGCCATTTCGAGCTTGCTCATTTGTTTATCTTCACGCGTCTTTTTAAGAAGCTCAAAGTTATATTCAAAATTATCGATATCAAACACCAAAATAAGGTTAGAAGAAATTCTTTACTTAAATAGGCCTAGGTATTGGAGTTTGTTAATACAAGGACTATTGGATCTACCGTCCCCTTGTAATATATGTTTTAGAGACATAATCTTTGGGAAAAAAAGCCCTCTTTACGAGGGCAAATATTCTTTGGAGAACGAATCTAGAATAACTATTGATTGTGACCTTGAGATGAAGTATTTATGTCAACTATCAAATACATCTCAATTCTACTCTCAACGTCATATGTCATTAAATGGGTTTTTTTGGCCTAAAAAGTATTTTTTATCTCTTTGACTGATTGCAGAATGAATTAGTCTTCTGTCCAACTATGAAAATTAAAATGAGGGTCAATCTTTTCAATATAATGCTCAGTATTTTTTCTATATTCGCAACTAGGCAGATGACGCTCTAGTTTATTACTAATTTCAGTATCAATGCCACAAAAAGAACATTTAGCATTAGGAATGTTTGAACTTGATATTGGATTGCTCATTTAAATTCTCCATTAAAATAACTCTTCAATAAAGGCATAACCCCTTAATGTTTTGGCAGGGGTTATTAATAATAAAAGAAAGATTTTTTAGGAGAAGCCGATAGCTTCACGAGTATTAAACACGACTAATATAAAACTTTTATGACAAAAATTTACCCTGAAAAAGAGTAACTTTCTTCAAATGTCTTTTGTTTATTAATACGATATTCGCAAGAAGGTAAATGTCTTTCTAGCCTGTCGCCAATATAATCTGCATCGACCTTACAATGAGCGCAATATATATAGTGAATTCCCTCGCCTGCTTGTTGTTTCAAATAATCATAAAAACCTTTTTTCTTCATACCTTAAACCTTTGTTATATTTTCTAGTGTTCAGCTATATTAAATACTCAATATGAAGGCAATATTACAGACGAAAAAAAAGCCCCATTGCTGGGGCTGCATACGAACTTGGAATGCTGTACTACAGAGACGTATATGAAACGAACCCGCACTCTATCAAATGAGATTGATTTATGTCAATCAAGTCTAAAATTTAGTGCTTTAAAAGTGGCAAGCGGATATTGTTTTTTTATAAAATATTCCCTACACTTTTATTGTGACATTAGTATGACATTTATTAATAAAGACTTTTTATCCTCTGGGGGGTAAGACATGAAAAAAAATTCAAAAAAAGTAGTCAAAAAGATCGTAGCAACAAAGAGTAAAACCAAACCTTCTAACAATAAGAAGGTTAATAATATCGCTAAAGCGTTAGATGCTTTTCTAAGAGCAGAAATGCAAGCACAGCAAAAAGCATCCATTAGCGCTATCAAGAGTAGTGACAAAGTGACACAAAAGAAAAGAAAAGCTGAAGCAGAAAGGCTTGCTAAATCATTAACAACTTCACTTAGTAGTATTGCTAAAAAATTAAGTGTTGCGGCTCCAGTGAAAGCCAAAGCTAAAACAAAATCAAGCACTAAGGCAAAACCAAGGGCTAAAAGACCAAAAAAAGTTACGCCAGCTAAAAACCCACCAACACAAAACTAAATGAAAGGTTTATAAAATGTTTAAAGAACAAAATGTAAATGCAATCATTGGTATTCTGTGGGGTCTTGCTGTTTATTTTAATTTAAGTAATTTAGATCCTATGAAATTAAATGTACTAGCTATATTGGCAGTTAGCGTTAATCGCTTATATCGACACTTTAACAAAGGCAAAAAGAAGTAATAGGGATCTTTTATGAGTGATATTGAAAATCCAACTTCAACAGATAAATCATCGGTTTTTGACTATAAGCAATATGAAGCTAATGAACTCAATTATTGGTATTTGAGAGAAGAATGCCTTGCTGAATGGAGAGAGAATCTGATGAAACTAAGAGCGCAATTTCAAGATTAAATAAGTCGCTTTAAGTAATTAAAACAAGCGTAAAAAGTTTTGACGGTTTAGATAAATCAAGATCGAGCTAAAACTGAAGGATAAATGCCAAACCTTTTTTTGAAGTTCACAGAAAATCTTCCTAAATGGCTAAATTTTAATTCAAGAGCAATTTCTGAGATTGTTTTAGAGCATTGATATTCCTTAATTAACTCATGCGCCTTTAACATCTTTTGTTCTTGTATGTATTGAAAGGGTGTTTTGTTTAGATATTTCTTAAATTTTAACTGTAAAGCTCTTCCAGAAAGCGCAGCGTACCTCTCAAGATTTGACATGGTGATTTTAGATTTAACATTAGCTTGTATATATTCACATACACTTAAAAATACAGGATCTTTTTGGCTCATATAAAAATTAGTTAATCTTCTGTTGAACAAGCCATTGATTATTTTTAGCTTCTTGATAATTAGGTTTCAATCTCAAGGCAGATCCAAAAAAAGTATAAGCAGCACTGTATTCACCCAGCTTTGCATAGAGAACACCAAGATTATTCTTAATAGTAGGATTATTTGGGTATTTACGATTTAAATGTAAAAAAACTTTTTTGGCTTCTTGTGTCCTACCAAAATGGTCAAGGGTTGCCCCATAAATAAATTTTACCTTGGGGTCGTTTGGGTATTTTTGTATATACCGATTAATTTTTGCAATTGCTTCGGTTTCCTTACCTTTTTGAATAAGCTCTGACAGGGAATCGAAATCAGACGCATGGGATAAAGAAGAACTTATAACCCATGCAAAAAGCAAAATTGTATATTTAAATTTCATAGGCTTATTTCTTCTTTAATAAGCTGGGTATTGGATCAATTTGATTAATGTTAACGATAACGTCATCAATTTTTAATCCCAGTGCGGCTATATATTTTTTTAAAGCTGTGTATTTGATGGATTGAGAGGGAAAGTATTGAAGACTATTTTCTTCTAAAGACTTAATCTGACGCTCAGCTAAACATATATCAACGGCGATACTATGTGCTGTAATCTTCTTGCTTTCGCGAGTAGTTTTTAGTAGATCACAATTGTATTCAAGTTTATTCATAGATATTTCTAGTAAAAAAAGCCCTCATTACGAGGGCAAGTATTCTTTGGAGAACATTTACACAATATCTGTTGATTGTGAAATTATGATGAAATATTTATGTCAGTTAATGATGACAAAAAAATTCGTTTTAAACGACTTTTTGAAACAACCGTCAGAAGTTTTTACTGTTATATTCAATGAGGCCTGCCAAAAGCAAAGCTGTAAATAAGAGTATTAAAAAAATAAGAATAAATCTAATATTTTCTATTGAGATTTTTAGTGGCAAATAATCAGAGATAAATTTTTGAATTGTTTTAAGTGTTTTCATGTGCAGAGATTAGACAAGACATAGCCCCATTGAAGGGGCTATTAAATAAGTTCGCGAAGGTTATTTAAGGAGACTTCTGATACAAAATTAATTCTACAATAACTTAATTATAAAAAAAACTAATTACTGTGAATATTAATGTCCTGTCACAAATCTTAAATACTTTTTGGATAGATTATCAATGTTGATCTACTCAACATAATCTTAATAACTGAAAAGGAATAATTAATGAAGCGCACTTTTGCATCAATTCTCATAGGCTCAATCTTAGCTATCTCATCTCTAACAGCTTTTGCTGCTAAGGATATTGTAGATACTGCTGTTGCAGCTGGTAATTTTAAAACATTAGTAGTAGCGCTAAAAACAGCTGACTTAGTAAATACTTTAAAAGGCAAAGGTCCATTTACTGTTTTTGCACCAACAGATGAAGCGTTTGCAAAAATCCCAAAAGCTGACTTAGATGCATTATTAGCTAACAAAGAAAAGTTATCAGCAGTTTTAACTTACCATGTAGTGCCAGGAAAAATTATGGCTAAGGATGTAAAAGCTGGTGATGTAGCAACAGTGAATGGCAAAACAATCAAAATTACGACTGCTAATGGTGTTGTCGTTAATATGTCAAAAGTTACGGCAACTGATATTGATGCCTCTAACGGTGTGATCCACGTTATTGACACAGTTTTAATGCCTAAATAATAATTAATTTTGTCATAGAGAAAATTAAGTAGAAATAATCTAATAGGGCATGAAGTTAGGTGCCCTATTTTTTTATCCAAAATCTCCGGTAATTTCAGATGTATAAAAAAATTTCAGCCTCTTTTTATCATTTATTTTTTTTAAAAAAACAAATAATTAGTTATCTCGAAATAGTAAAAAAAATACAACGCTCTATTCTTGTTATTCTTTTACTTGGATCAATTTATCCAAGTTTTGCGCTAGAAATTTCTAGAAGCGATATCCTATTAAATATTGCCACGCAATGCATAAATCCAAAAACTCAAAATTATTGCAATCAATGTGTATCTCCTAGAATTGATAGTAGTTGTGGAAATCCTCAAGACTGCAAAAATACTACTGAAATTTGGTCTGAAAATGAACAATTTGTTTCTATTCGAGACATTAAAATGTGTGGTTGTTCTAAAGACTTTATTCATGGTTTAACAATGCCTAGATCAGAGGTGACAGGGATTGAAGATATAAGGCGTCAAGAAGAAATCTGGCAATTTGCGTGGGAAACCTCTAAAAAAATTATTGAGCCAAATTTAATAGCTTTAGCAGTAAATCCAAAAACTCATCGCAGTCAAAATCAGCTGCATGTTCATTTGGTTCGAATTGATCCAAAAGTAAAAAATAAATTTAATGCATATATTTTTACATACGTAAAAAATTTGGACCATGTTTGGGAAACTGCCGAAAAATTAGCAGCAAAAAACTCTTTGATTGATTATGGCATTTTAGTAACTCGAGCCACTTCAAATCGATTTACAGTTTTAATTACCCCAAATAGCCCAGAAAGTGAATTTACAATTTGGAAGTGTAATTGAGCTTTTCAACACACCCCCATTCCACCCCTGCCAAAATCCCCCCACCTACCCCCTCTACAACGCCCACAATTACTGTAAAATATCACTTTCTGGGGGATTAGCTCAGCTGGTAGAGCAGCGGACTCTTAAAAACGTTGTTCAGAGTCACCCCATCCTACAGCCACGCTGTTTCTATGGCATCACTACTTTTCAATCGCACACTTTTTTAACTTGCACACCTTATGCGCACTTTTGATTGCTCTTTGTGTGTTATGAAATTACGCTTTTGCAATGAGAGAGCGTATAGAAACTACACACGAAGTAATTAAACGCAAACTAATTGTGTTTAAGCGAGCGAACAGTGACAAGTGGCAATGTCGATACAAAATTAAAGATGAGTGGATACGTTGCTCGACAAATGAATACACATTAGAAAGTGCAATACAAAGTGCGAATATGATTTTAATTGAAGCACACGTGCGAGATAAATTAAACATCGCTCCTGTGTCAAAAAAATTTAAGGATGTTGCAAAATTAGCAATGCAAAGAATTGAAAATGAAATTGCACAGAATGAAGGTAAAGCAATTTACAAAGATTACTCAATGATAATTAGAAGTTATCTAACTCCCGTGCTTGGCAACTTGTCAGTCGAACAAATTAAATTAAAAGAATTAGAGTTGTTAGAAAAGTTTCGTATTAAAAAAATGGGTAAAGTTCCTAAACGGAGCACTATACTAAATCACAATGCTGCGCTTAAACGTGTATTTGATGAAGCTGTATTGCACGGCTATATGACTGAAGCACAGCGTCCTGTGTTAGTTGCAAAAGGTGCAAAGTGTGAACGTCGTGTCGAGTTTAGTTTAGAAGAAATTAAAAAGATGATGAGTGGATTTGATAGTTGGATACAAAAAGCAAAAACACACAGTATGCAACTACGTTATCTATTAAAAGACTATGTGATTATTTTATTAGACACAGGTGCACGTCCTGGACGTGAGTTGTTTGAATTGAAATGGAGCAATATTAAATTTGCTAACGAACACAATTTAATTTTTAACATACAGAAAAGTAAAACAGGCGAACGTCGTGCAATCGCTCGTGAGCCAACAATACAAGCTCTGCGTAGAATTGCAGAACGTAATTTTAATATGTCGTTAGAAGATATACTAAATGCAAATAAACAAGATTACATCTTTCGATATATAGAATTTTGCAGTAAACGTAATGGAAAATTAAATCAAATACCTAAAATGGTTAAGCCAAGTAGTTTTTTTAGAATGTTTATTGGTTATTTAAAAGAAATGAAGTTGCTTATTTGCCCTATTACACTTAAACCACGTTCGTTTTACAGCATACGACACACTTATGCTACGTTTGCATTGACGTATGACAACGTAAACATACACACGTTAGCAAAACAAATGGGAACATCAGTTGTAATGATTGAAAAACATTACAGTCACTTAGATGCTGTAAAAGCAATTGAACAATTAAGTGGATTAGCAACTCGAAAACTAATTGAAAGTTAATTTACCTATGCTAAAGTTTCTTTATCAACTATAAATGGACTACATTATGGCGATAAAGAAAGCAAATAATAAATCTAAACTCCCACAAAAAAAACAAACACGAACAGCTAATGCTAAATCTAATTTAGCAAAATTAAAATCAACGCTCCCCCCAGACATATTAGAACGTTTTGAAACAATTCGTAAAGCATCAGAACAGATGCGCAAAGAGCGTGAAGCAAATCCGATTATTCTTAATGACACATCAAAACAAAGATTAGCGGAGTGGGAAAATAAAATGAAGCTACAAGAACAGCAAGTAAATGATTGGTTAAAAAGAATCATTGCTGTTCGAAAAAAATACAATATTGCTAAAGAAGCATTTAGAAAACAAAGATATCAAGCTATTAGTGAAGCTTATTCAATTTTTATTGAAGCAGAAAATGCTGAGAATGGTGATTTTTTATACGCAAAAATAAGAGAGCTGTTTAAAGAACATAACGTCAAAGTACAATCTAATACACCTGACGCATCACTAATTATTAGATTTATATTTGGTGATATAGGTACAGCTCAAATTTTTAAATACGGCTCTGTATTACAAGTTGCAAAACATTCTGATATTAAAATTGAGGATTTTACTAAATGGATTAGTGAGATAACAATTACTGGAGCAGTGCAACTCAGCCAACTTGAATTACAGCAAGCTGAAACATATAAGGAAAGATTGGCTCGGGCTCGTATTGTAATTATGAAATATTTAGAAATACGAGAAGTTAAACCATTTGCAACTACAACAATGCTTGCACGTCATTTACAAAACTATCTCAGTCAAAATAATTCAATGTGTGTAATGTTGGGGACAGGAGTAAGAAAATTTGACAGAGAAAGTGATTACGCAGATTTACACATCAATGCAATTCTCCCCCCAAATCTTGAATTAGATGAGTTGATAGTAAACCGATTTGCCAAATTTATTGTTAGTAAAGTTGATCACTTCGAAAATGAAATCAGAGAAAAAGAAGAGAAAATTTGGGCCGAAGAGCTACAACATAGACTACAAGAGGCTGGGGAAGAAGAGGCTCTGAAAGCCCACCAATTGAGGGCTGACAAGCAACAGGCGGCAAGATTTGAAGATGAGTTAGATTTTCAAAATTTCATATATAACAGCAGAGGAGAGCGATCTGCGGCTAAAAAAAAGTTGAAATCAAAAAGTAAAAAGTAATACTAAATTAAGTATTACTTATTAAGATCACTAAAAGAGGTATTACTTAAGTAATACTGATATTTTTAGGTAATACTTGTAGAAGTATGACTTTTTTATATGAGCTCCGCTGCTTTACGCATCATATCAGCGTTTACATCAATATAGACCTGTGTAATGGATATAGAGCGGTGCCCAGCTAGCTTGGCTAAAACCCGCACCCCTACCCCCTTCTGAGCCAATGTAGTAATAAAAGTACGGCGTCCACTATGACTACTTGCCCCACTCACCGCAGCTTTTTTATACATCCAAAAAAACCATTGCGTTAAAGTGTTTGGGCTGAACGCTTTGTTTTTTTCTGTTTTAAATAATGGTGCACTTGGTTCAATCAGTTTGTAACCAACCAAATAATTAGTTAATTCACTGCGCAATTTCTCATTTACATACACCGTACGCCCAAACTTTCCTTTTGTTTGGGCTGAAGTTAATCTTATTTCACTTTTAACACTTCCATCTTCGTTTCGTATATCACTTATTTTTAGATTAGCAATTTCACCCACCCTCATACCACTCCAAAAACTTGTAAGCACAATTGCACGATTGCGTTTGTGATAACGTGTAGTTGATACATAACGAAGTACTTGATCGATTTCATATTGCGTTAACGATTTTGCTTGTGCCATTTTTAACTCCTCACATAATAAAATATGTGTATAAGTTTGTATTCTTTACAAAAATTTTCCTATCGACTGAAATGTTTGGGGTGATATGCCAAAAATCAAAGACTTACATTAAAGACTAAAGAATTTCACAATAATCTTTAGTCTTTTTATATTTATGTGGCTTTTATACAACAATTACATAGCCCTACAACGCTTAATTGAATAATTTGGGGCGCACTTACAGTTAAATTCAAATTATGTGTTTAAAGCACCTTAATATGAATTACAGATACACATTAATAGCGAACTAAAGTTCGCTTGTGCTATCGCTTATCGCTCAGCACAATTTTTTTTTAGTTTTTTTTGATTTGTTTTGAGGTATACGACGGCTATGTGCTTTGTTTAAAAAAGCAACATAGCTATCGTTATGTGTATTTGTTTAGCAAGTACACGACTGAAAAATGATTTTACGGAAGACGGATGTGTTAAAACTTCCAAACTACTCATACCATAGTCAAATCTGCGGTCACCTTATTCATATACAGCTTTTTCAGCAACTGTATACAAGTCCAATCTCATTAGCCGTCATATTACAAATTGGGTTTTTACACTTTGTTAAAGTATTACTTAAGTAATACTTGTTAAGAGTTGTTTATCTCTTTATTTGCCTTAAATAGTTGTCGATTTATTTTTGTGCCTATATTTAGAACTTTGTAGACAAAGTTATCTGTAATCTTATTTCGTTTTTTATCACTTGCCATTTGTGCGCAATACACTCGTAATGTTTTAATTTGTGGTGTGCTTAGTAAATTTAAATGATGTTTTAATAAATTGAATGCTATCTTTTGAGCCTTAAGTAATTGGCTATCAGTTTTAGCAAAGTGTTTAACACTTATACCATTCGATTTAAGCCAATCATTAGTTTTTATGTCTGCTTTGTAGTAATTCATATGTTTATTTAGCACACTGATAATAATTGATGGCTAAATGTGACTAATTATTTGGTAAGATTGGGCAAATACTTGCTTTATTAACAAATCAGAAACTAATGTGTACTAAACATAACAACATTAGGAGTATGAAATGAATTTAATTACAAAATTAAATCTAATTACAGCAACAAAACAGTTACACATTAATCCTATACAACAAAAACGTAATAAGTTGTGTACAAAGCTATTCGAACAATTAGAAATAGCTAAAGCTGAATTAAATGGTAGTAATTATAGTGTGCGCAAAGAAAAAAAATATACTAACAAAGAAAACGGTCAAAGTTATACAAAAGAAGTTAACAAACGTTTACGCAAATGGTATTGGGTAAATGATAGCGGTAAATTAAATTTACAAATTAAGTATGGGGCAAAGACACTCCTCCTAAACAAGGATGGTAGCAATGCGATTGAGGTTAAAGATAAAAAAGAGCTAATCGATACGCTTATTGCACTAAAAGATGCTGTACTTAATGGTGAATTAGATAGCGCAATTGAAAGTGTTAGTGAAAAAACACGCAACACATTTAAAAAGTAAATAATGTTATGCGCTTTTATGAATTTAATATCAAACCACAAAAACCTCTTACTCCAAGTCAGGCTCGGATTGATTCACTGCAAAAACAAGTTAAGAATGCACAAAATTTACTTAAAGCTGAAAGAAAAAAACAAAAGCAACAAAAAATACAGCAACAATTACAAAAGTTAAGTGCAAATAATTTTTAGTGCTAACTACTTTTTCCCAACCGCACTTGATTTTTGACCACACTGTTAATTATGTTGTTTGATTCAAAATCGTTAGGTTTTTATATTGAAAAAGTGGTATTACGAATTTGTTTGATTGGTTATGTGATGTGAAGAAAAATTACTATATTTAATTTGGTAATTCATCAAAAAAATTCTCGCAAATATCATCCCAACCTCTTAGAGGCTTATTGTATCGATCATCATATGATTGAAATATACTAATTGAAGATTTTCGATACCAATTCCTTAACTCTTTATCTAACTTTAAAATAAAATCAACAGAGCTTTTGTCTTTAATGTCTCCATCTCTTTTAAACTTTAAAAGAATAGCGTGATTGATTACAAATCGATTTTTTAACCATTTAATAAATTCATCACTATCTTTAAAATCATTGCCGTGTATAGGCTTTAAATTTTGCTCAAATCCAATTTTTTGCATATCCATTATTATTTCTAAAACTGAATTATTTAAAACTACTAATTTAATCAACTTTCTTGATCTAATTTTTTTAAGCCAATTAAACATAGATTCTTTTATTTGTTAGTATTGCTCATCTCGTTCAAATTCTCGTGGTGCGCATTTTGAATCAAAACCCCAAACATCATCAATTTTCCAAAATTTTAAGGCTTCACTTTCCTCTTCCTTTGTCCAACTTGCATATCTATCCAACTCTTCTGTCCAATAACTACAGGGATCAATAACATATACAGGTAAATCTGTAGCTTTGTAAATTATATTGGTTGTAATTTTTGGAATTTCAAAACTAAGAAAAATCCAAAGCCACACTATACTTACAAACCAAATAATTTTAGTAAGAAGCCATAAAAAACTATGTTGATAGAAGATAAATTTTTGTATTGATTTTGTCTTTAAGAAAACGACTCTAAAAAAAATAAAAACAAACGCTATGGAAAATATTTCGTCATAAATTCCTTTGCTCCAAACGAAAGGAGTTGCGGCTGAATGCTTAACTGCAGTCTTGACAAACCAATAAACAACAAAAACTAAAACCATTGTTAAAGGTATTGAATAATCTTTTTTGTAAAAGTTTTTTGTCCAATTAAACATTTAAGTATTTTCTAAATTATTAAAATCATTCTAATACTTTTTTCCATACGCTGTGTATGGTTTTTGAACTTTCACTTGCGCACAACAAAACTTAGAATACGATTTACACCATTAGAAACCCCCTACAACCCAGACAATTACTGTAAAATGTTCTTTTCTGGGGGATTAGCTCAGTTGGTAGAGCAGCTAAAACTCAACTTAATAAGATAAGAAATGTCAGATTGCTGCGAAAATAAAAGCTGTGCTGTTGATGCCTTAAAAGTAAATCAATCAAAAACATTAAAAATCGTTTTAGCGATTAACGTGTTCTTGTTCTTAATTGTTTTTAGTTCTGGTTGGATGTCACATTCAACAGGCTTGATGTCAGAAAGCTTAGATGATTTAGGTGATGCGATTACTTATGCTTTAAGTTTATTTGTCATCTATAAGAGCAATCAAGCTAAAGCTAAAGTGGCTTTATTTAAAGGACTATTAATATTAGTCGGTGCATTATTTGTTTTATTTCAAGTCATCCAACATATTATCAATCACACGATTCCTGTATTTGAAATCATGAGTGTTGTAGGTGTTATAGCATTATTAGGAAACTTAACTTGTTTGTATTTGCTTACAAAACACAAAGATCAAGATATTAATATGTCATCTGTTTGGGAATGTTCAAGAAATGATATTGCAAATAATATTGCTGTCATCATTGCATCACTTATTGTGTGGTTTACACAGAGTGGTTGGGCAGATATCGTGGTGGGATTAGCACTATCAATCTTTTTGCTACGCTCATCCTATAAAGTCATTAGCACGGCTATTAGAGAAATTTGAGCTAAAAAAAACCAGCATTTCGTAGCACACCCCTATTCCACCACTACCAAAATCCCCCGACCTACCCCCTCTGCAACCCAGACAAATACTGTAAAATGTTCTTTTCTGGGGGATTAGCTCAGCTGGTCAAGCAGCGGACTCGCAGATCAGTTAAATTTTCTGAGATCTCACCCTAGTAGACCCAGGCAGTGGCAGAGATAGAAGTTTTTTCTCGATTGAAATCAGCAAGCACACCTAAGCACACCGAACGTCAAAATTTTTGACGGTGATCTCTAAGTTAAGATCGAGCTAAAACTGAAGGATGAATGCCAAACCTTTTTTTGAAGTTCACAGAGAATCTTCCTAAATGTCTAAATCCTACTTCTGTAGCAATGTGAGTAGTTTTCTTTGATTGTTTATGCTGCTTAATCAATTCGTGAGCCTTTAACAATCTTTGCTCTTCAATATATTCAAATGGACTTTTATTTAAGTATTTTTTAAATATTAACTGTAAAGATCGTTCGGAATAATTGGTATGGCGCTTGAGATCTAACATCGAAATCTTAAGATGAAGATTTATTTCTATATATTCACAAGCACTCGTCAATAAAGGATGCTTATTGTCCATACTTCATTAATTGACTAGGTAAGTTAATCCAAAATCTGATTATTTCATTGATTACATCAATAGAGCTTTGCATCAAACTTTGGAGATTATTTAGATAAAAATCAGTTTTTGAGATTTTTAGGAGTATGTAGCCTACAAAAATGAAGATAGTTACATAGGCAATGGCTTGTATTGTATTTTTTAATATTGATTCAAAAAAAGGTTTTGATCGCCTGCTTATCTTAAAATTGCGATAGGTAAAATTATGCCTCACATAATGCCCTGTGAGATACAGAAGAACTGCTAAGAACACAATTGTAGCTTCAGAAAAATACTCAAGTCCAAAGAGTATTGAGGTGAAAATACTTAAAATAATGAATAGATTACCAAATGCTCGCATACTCTATGGCTTCTTTAACAAACTTGGGGTGGGGTCAACTTCATTAAAATTGAAGATGACATCCTCATTTTTTAAACCAAGTGCTGCTATGTATTTTTTTAAGCTGGTGTATTTAAGAGATTTAGAAGGAAAATATTGAACGCTATTTTCTTCGATAGAAATGATTTGACGTTCAGCCAAACATAAATCAGCAGCCATACTTTGCGCTGAGATTTTTTTACTTAAGCGTGTAGCTTTTAATAGCTCAAAGTTATATTCAAAATTATCCATGCTAAAAATGAGATAAGGTTAAAATAAGCCTATATCAAAATAGGCATCACAATGTGCACTTTTACAGTGCATGTAGATAATATCTACCCCCCCCCAATGTTGTCAACTATTGGTGATTTCCTAACACACCCCTATTCCAGCCCCAACAAAATCCCCAATCCTACCCCCTCTACAACCCCCACAAATACTGTAAAATGTTCTTTTCTGGGGGATTAGCTCAGCTGGTAGAGCAGCGGACTCTTAATCCGTTTGTCGCGAGTTCGACCCTCGCATCCCCCACCATTAATATTAGTTTTTTTCTCGCAATCTCTATTAAAATTTAACCTTCTAAACCAAGGAACAACAATGGCTACTGCCGTAATTATTAAACATCCAAATTCGGGCATGATCAAAATTGGTTACTATGGCTTTAGTTGGACCTATCTTTTTTTTGGTTGGTTTGTCCCGCTTTTTAGAGGTGAATTAGGTGTTGCAGCTCTTCATATGCTTTTTTCAATTATCACACTGGGACTATGGCAGGTTATTGTGGCTTTTTTATACAACAGACAATATATGACACGTATGTTTATGACTGGATGGGTTTTAGCAGACTCAGAAGGTAATAATGAAATGGCTGCTCAAAGACTTGGTGTTGTATTACCTAAACGCGGACGTAAATAAAACTCTATTTCTTTTTGTTGCAGACACGTTTTAAATATAAATCATTAAGCGTTTTAGGTTTAACAGCCTGCCAATCGAGCGCCTCCCCTTTATTAAATAAAGCATGGCCCTGGCCCATAGGTTCTGGGTACAAAGCATAAGCTAGAATTCTCATTTTTCGAGTTTTACAATCAAACTCCGATCTATTTTTAATAGATCGATATTGGATATTTTTAATAGCCTGAATTTCGGCATAATTTTGTAAATACCAGACTCTCGCTTTATGCCCATTTTTACTCATCAGCGCATAATCCATGTAATGATCAGCATCATCTTGATGAATTAAAGACCAATCAGCAAAAGACTTAATAGGGAAAAGAAATGAGAAGAGAATTATAAATTTCATGGGTCAAATGATCTCATTTAATAACTCTTTTCTCAACCTGAAACTACTTAGAAATGATGGCTTGTTTATTAACTAAAGGCTGATCATAATAAAACATCGTTTAATTTAAGATTATAAAAATGAAAAAAGTGCGTTGGGGCATTCTAGGAGCTGCGCGAGTCAATGAACGCCTTCTTCCAGCTATTGCTAATAGTCCTTTTGGTGAGCTCGTTGCTATTGGAAGTAGGAGGCAGAATGCAGCAGCAGAATGCTTGGAAAAATACCAGCCCGCACTTGTAGGCAAAGTTCAAACCTTCAATTCATTAGATGAAGTAATTAATCATCCTGATATAGACGCTATTTATATCCCACTTTCGAACGAAGAGCATACTGAGCCCGCTCTTAAAGCAATCAATAAAAAAAAACATGTGCTCATAGAAAAGCCGATCACGCTTCATTCAAAAGAAGTTGAATTAATTCAGGAGGCGGCTGATAAAAATCATGTCAAAGTGATGGAAGGTTTTATGTATGTCTTTCATCCACAGTTTGATCGTATAAAAGAAATCATTAGTTCAGGATTGTTAGGTGATGTTCAGTATGTGCATTCAATGTTTTCTTTTCCAATCCAGCCTGCACGTTTTTATCGTATCGATCGATCAATTGAAAATGGTGGTGGCGCTCTCTGGGACATTGGACCCTATGCTATTCATACGATTCGACAATGCTTTGATCAGAACCCCTTATCAGTTGTTGCAACAAGCCATCTTAACGATCATGGGGCAGATTTAACTACTTCGGGCATGATTGATTTTGGTCTGAATCGACGTGCGCAATTTGATATTAGCTTTGAATGTGTGAGACGCTCTCAATTTGAAGTCTTTGGGTCTAAAGGGAAGTTGATGTGTCATACCGTATGGCAACATGAAAATGATGAGGCACAATTAACCATGACAACAGATGCAGATGGCTCAAAGAATGAGCGTATTGAAAAAGCTAATCACTTTACACTTGAAATAGATCATTTTAATCAATGCATCATTAATAACACTGCGCCCAAACTTTCTCTAGTTGATGCGCTTTGGAATACAAAAACATTAGAAGCAATTCAAGCCTCCATTAAAACAAAAGCCTGGGTTAATTTTTAAAATGATTAAAAACAAAAAAGCCCGCATTAAGCGGGCTTTTTTATTAAATCTGAATAATTATTTATTCATTACATACATTGTAACTTCGAAACCGAAACGCATTTCAGTAGCAGCTGGAGTTGTCCACATGATGTTGATCCTTTTATTAAGTTAATGAGAAAGTACTTAAACGTAATACTACTCGGACTTAAAAAGTAAACACCTTGAGGATCATGAATGAGATCTAATGAAAATCATGAGAGAAATGACACTAAACCGGGATAATTACAAAAAAACTATATAAATCAATAGGTTATAAAATTAAACCTTAGCTGGTTTAGGTTGTGGTTTTTTACCTTTAGATTCTTTTCTTTTATCTTTACTGCCCATATATCGCCTCTTTAATTGGTTGATTAAATGATTATTGTATACGAAAGCTTAGGCCTTCAGCCGCTTCTTAATCTCTTTTTCATACTCGGGGAAATAGTGAGAAATGACCTTTAAATCAAACTGAGAAAGTATGGAGTTATTCGATTCTCGCTCTAACAAAAATTCAAAGGACACTTGAATTAAATATTCGCAAGAAAACTTGCCATCAGTTAATAGTTTGTAGAAATCATTTGAGACATGAACCTTATGATGAGTAATTGACTTCGATTCAACCATTACTTCAAAATCGGATCCCTTAATTAATTTAACGGTAATCATTTACGTTTTGTTATCGCAACTTTGCCCCATCTTCTTACAAGGAGATAAAGAATGATAAAAGAAAAAACTACAAAGGCAATTCTGATCGGAAGATAGGTCAGATCAGAAAATATATATTGGAAAAAAATATAGGGAGTTAAAAGGATTGCTGAAATAACGCGGGCCCAATATAAATTTTTTAAGTGCTCACTTTTTTTATTTTTTTGATAAATTTTCCAAGAAAGGAATGCGAGAGAAAAAGCAGCTATTAAAAACAAAATACCGCCATACATAATCATCATGAATGTATACATCATTTATCCCTATTAAATAATTTTATCCAAAAAACCAATAACAAACAGCAATAGATGCTAAGACGCCCACAAGGTCTGCAAACAATGCGCAAGTAACTGCATGTCGTGCACGCTGAATACCAACTGCACCAAAATAAACTGCTAAAACATAAAAAGTAGTTTCAGTACTGCCTTGTACAGTTGCTGCTAAAAGTGACGGAAAGCTATCCACACCATGTGTTGTCATAGTATCAATGAGCATAGCTCTTGCGGCACTTCCAGAAAATGGTTTCACAAGTGCTGTAGGTAATGCATCTACAAAACGCGTATCCCAGTTAAAACTAGTCGCTAGATAACGAATCATATCTAATACAACATCAAGCGCACCTGATGCTCGGAGAACACCGACTGCACATAACATCGCAACTAGGTAAGGCAGTAAATTTTTAGAGACATCAAAACCTTCTTTAGCACCCTCAATGAATGACTCGTAGACTGGCACACGTTTTAAAATACCTATTAGTAGAAAAGTAATAATCAATCCGAAAAGGACAGCATTGCCTAAGAGAGATGAGAATGCACCTAATGCCGCTACTGATAAGTGGCTTAAAAATAAGATAAACGTACTTAATAAAGTCGCAATTGCTAACATCCATGTTATGACTACCGGGTCATTTAATTTAATTCGCTGAGCGAAAGCAACTGAGAAGAAGCCGGCCATGGTAGAAGCACTTGTCGCTAAAAGAATAGGTAAAAATACGAGTGTGGGATCTACCGCACCTTGCTGTGCACGATACATAAAAATTGATACGGGAAGTAAGGTAAGTGATGAAGCATTCATAACTAAAAAAAGAATCTGTGCATTACTTGCAATTTTTGGTGTCGGATTAAGTGATTGCAATGATCGCATCGCTTTTAACCCAATAGGTGTCGCAGCATTATCAAGACCTAATCCATTTGCAATAAAATTCATGGTGATAAGACCTGTAGCTGGGTGATTTTTAGGAACCTCGGGCATGAGTCGTCTAAAAAGTGGTGAAAGCCAAGATGCTATCTTTTCAACTAAACCTGCGTGTTCAGCAATCTTTAAAAAACCTAGCCAAAGAGTCAGTGTTCCAAAAAGTAATACCATCACTTCAACGGATAACTTTGCCATGGAGAAAAGGCTATCCAACATGTGAGCAAAAACTTCAGCGTTACCTTGACCCACCCATCTCCATATTGCACTTAATAAAGCAATAAAGAAAAAGCTCACCCACAACGTATTTAATATCGAACCATTTCGATGGTGTGTGCTTTTGTTTTTAGAGGATTGATTGGATTTTATAATGGGCCACCTGATAAAATTTAATAGGCTTAAAAATGATGTATGAAAATTATAAGGCTAAGAAATCTATTTTTGAAAACTAATTCATCGCTTTAATTGGTCGGAGCGGTGAGATTCGAACTCACGACCCCTTGCACCCCATGCAAGTACGCTACCAGGCTGCGCTACGCCCCGAAAATTAAAACAATGATGAATTACTTTTTAAGCAGATCTATGATACTGAGCAATTCGTCTTTAATCGACTTTAAATTAAGGCCGGCAAGAGAATTGGATTGATTGAGATTCTCTAAAGGCAACTCCACTTGACCCTGTTTAGTCACTTGAAGCTCTTTAGGTGGCTCAGCTTGCTTTACTTCTTTAACAAAATTTTTATCACTCAGTCGCTGTTTAGCGCCTTGAATAGTAAAACCTTCGTCATGCAGAAGCTCTCTAATTTTACGAATGAGAAGAACTTCAGGTAATTGATAATAACGTCGATTGCCACGTCGCTTGACATCTTTAAGCTGATCAAACTCCTGCTCCCAATATCGCAACACATGCGCTTTGACGAGACAAAGCTCACTTACCTCTCCAATTGCAAAATATCTCTTTGAAGGTATTTCAGGTAAGACGGGGGATTTAAGCTTTCTTTCCAGAGTAGTTCTCTTCTACATTGCTTTTTAGTTTTTGGCTTGCGTGAAAAGTAACCACACGTCTTGCTTTGATTGGAATCTCTTCACCCGTTTTAGGATTGCGGCCTGGTCTTTCTGATTTTTTTCTTAGTTCAAAATTGCCAAAACCAGATAGTTTGATACTGTCGCCATTTTCCAGTGCGTTGCGAATTTCTTCAAAAAAAGCTTCAACCATATCTTTGGCTTCACGCTTATTTAAACCTACGCGGTCAAATAGAATTTCAGATAAATCTGCTTTAGTTAATGTCATAACGGCCTACTTTTAATTCGGTATTAAATATGGGATTAGTTGCGGAGCATTGCGCCAAATTGTTTTTCAAGTAATTCAACGATTTTTGATACGGAAGAATCAGCTTCACTATCAACTAATGTCTTTGAAGTATCCTGCATAAGTATCAGAAATGCAACACTTTTTTTGTTTTCAGCGATGCCTTTTCCTTGGTAAAGATCAAATAAAGCTATCCTATTTAAGAATGGGATTTTAGCCTTATACACTGCATCTAAAATTGAATTTACTTCAACTGATTCATCTACCACGACGGCAATATCTCGTCTTACAGGTAAGAATTTTGAGATATCTTCGTATTTAAACACTTTATCCTCTAGAAGCTTCTCTATTTTTAATTCAAAGATAAAGGGGGCTTTAGGAAGAGAAAAGTGTTGCTGCCATTTTGGATGTAATTTACCCGCCCAACCTATCGACTGACCCTCTAAAAAGACTTCTGCCGACTGTCCTGGATGAAGGGCTAAAGGTGTTTTGTCAGTTTTTTGGAATACGAGGTGTTTAGATGTTAATGCTTCAACATGGGCTTTGATATCATAAAAATCAATATCACGTATCTTGTCAGCCCATTGCTCAGGCATAAAACTACCGTAACTTAATCCTGATATCACTTCAGTCTCAATAAAATCTTTTTTTGTGCCTTGGAAAGTTTGTGCAATTTCAAAAATATTTAATCGTGATACTTGTCGATTTAAATTGTAAGTTAAGACTTCCAGGTGACTGCCCCATAATGATGATCGCATCGTTGACATTTGGCTTGCAATTGGATTTTGTAATTGAATGGGATTCGAATTTCCATGCAATGATTTCTCAATATCGTCTTCAATAAAACTGTAAGTCACTACTTCATAAAAGCCGCGAGATGTGAGTGCCTCTTTAAGATCTCGCTGACAAACTCCAGAAGTGGGTAACATCGTTTGATGGCTGACAGGTTGATGAGAAGGTATTTTGTCGTAACCATACAAGCGAACGACTTCTTCAATAAGATCTTCTTCAATCGCAATATCAAATCGATAAGAAGGTGGTGTAACTTTAAATCCTTCAATTGTCTTGTTGACCTCAAAACCTAACTGATGAAAAATACGCTCAACATCTTGGCTCGGCACTTCAATACCTAGAATAGCATTTAATTTTTTCAGTCTTAAGTGAATTTCGTTTCGCGAAGGTAAAATATTTAAAACTTCGGTGATCTCACCTGCCTCACCACCACAATACTCAATCATAAGAGATGAAGCACGCTCTAATGCAAGACGTGTGTTTGCAAAATCAACGCCTCGTTCAAAACGGTAAGATGAATCTGTCGATAAATTATAAGCTCTTGCTTTACCAGCGATCACGATAGGATCAAAGAAAGCACTCTCTAAAAAAATAGTTTGAGAAGTTTCAGTCACTGACGATGGCATACCACCCATCACACCGGCAAATGCAATCACACCTGAACTGTCTGCAATGACCAAATCTTTTTTAGATAATTTAATTTTTGTATCATTAAGTAAATGAATAGGCTCTTCAGCCTTGGCAAATCTCACTACGACATCACCCTGCAATTTGTCATGATCGAATGCATGAAGTGGTTGTCCAATTTCAAGCAACACATAATTAGTGATATCAACAATAGGACTGATTGATTTAATATTGGAGCGTTCGAGTCTTGATACCATCCAATCAGGTAATGTTTTTGTATTGTCTACATTCTTAATGATGCGGCCACAGTATCGTGGGCATGCTGATTTTTCTTCAACAACAACATTTTTCTTTTCACTTTGCTTGATCGGATTCACTTCATAAGCGATAGGTGAAAGTGAAGATGTGGTAATGGCAGCGACTTCTCGAGCGACACCCCATAGACTTAAACAATCACTTCGGTTTGGCGTTAATTTTAATGTCGTAATCTGATCATTAAGATCAAGTGCTACTCTTAAATCAGTGCCATTCTTTAAATCATGACTCAATTCTAAAATACCTTCAGCTTCTTCAGCTAATCCTAACTCCTTCAATGAACAAAGCATGCCGAATGATTCAACGCCGCGCACTTTTGCTTCTTTAATATCTATTGAAGGTAATTTAGCACCCACTAATGCGCATGCCACTTTAATACCTTGTCTTGCATTTGGTGCGCCACAAACAATTTGTAATGTCTTATCACCAATATTGACATCGCACACCTGAAGTCGATCTGCGTCAGGATGTTTTTTAATCGACACAATTTCACCTACGACAACGTGACTAAAAGTGGCTCCTAGGAGATGAGAGTCATCGACATCTAAGCCTGCCATGATCATGACATCATTAAGCGCATCACTATCTAGTGATGTATTCACATATGACCTTAACCAATTTTCAGAAAATTGCATATTGAGAAATCTTTAAATAAATTGCTGAAGAAAACGTAAGTCGTTATTAAAAAAGTGACGTAGATCTTGAACGCCAAAACGTAACATTGTTAACCGCTCTACGCCTAAACCAAAAGCAAATCCTTGATACTGATTTGAATCGATGCCTACATGTTTAAATACTTCTGGATGCACCATACCGCACCCGCCAATCTCAAGCCAACCGCCCTTCCAACTCATATCCATTTCAGCAGAAGGTTCTGTGAATGGAAAATATGAGGGTCTGAAGCGCACTTTTAAATCTTTATTCTCAAAAAAGTTTTGGAGAAAATCTTCAATGACACCTTTAAGGTCTGCGAAGCTTACTTGCTGGTCAACCCACAAACCTTCAACTTGATGAAACATCGGTGAATGTGTCGCATCTGAATCAACGCGATAAACGCGACCCGGCGAAATAATTTTTAATGGTGGTTTATTTTTTTCTAAATGACGAATTTGCACAGGGGATGTATGTGTTCTTAATACATAAGATTCATCAATATAAAATGTGTCATGCATCGCACGTGCTGGATGTGACTCTGGAATATTAAGCGCTGTGAAATTATAAAAGTCAGATTCAATTTGTGGTCCATGTGCCACTGAGAAACCAATGGAATGAAAAAGAGATTCAATACGATGAAGTGTTTGTGTGACTGGATGTAAGCTACCTCGATCTTCTTTTCTTGAAGGTAAAGTCACATCCAATGATTCCTCTGCAAGCTGTTCTGCTTGTGAGGCATTCAAAATAGCTTCTCGTCTTTTTTCAAGCACTTCTTCAACGCCTTGTTTAACGACATTGATCTCAGCACCAACTTTAGGTCTTTCTTCCGCAGATAATTTACCTAATGATTTTAGTGCTTCAGTTAAGACGCCACTTTTACCTAAGTATTTGGCTTTTGCTTGATCAAGATCCGCCACAGATTGGCACTGATCAAAATCTTCACGGGCTTCTTTTAAGGTATGTTCTAAATTATTCATTAACTATTATTTTAATAAAAAAAAGGAGGCTAGAAGCCTCCTTTTAAAAATTAATAATTTTTATGCTGCTCCTGAACCAGATTTAGCAATTTCGACAAACTTAGCAAAAGCTGCTTTATCGAATACCGCCATATCTGCTAAAACCTTACGATCCACCTCAACAGAAGCTTTCTTAAGGCCATTCATGAAACGGCTATATGTAAGACCACATTCACGAGATGCTGCGTTAATACGCGCAATCCATAGTGTTCTAAATTGACGTTTTTTCTGACGACGGTCACGGTAAGCGTACTGACCTGCCTTCATCACTGCTTGTTTAGCTATGCGGTATACGTTTTTACGACGGCCGCGATAACCTTTAGCAAGTGCTAAAACTTTTTTATGTTTCGCTCTAGCGGTGACACCACGTTTTACTCTAGGCATATTATTCCCCTTATTGAGTTGGCATCATCGCGCGAACGCGTTTGATATCGGTTGCTGAAATGAGGACAGTACCTCTAAGATTACGTTTTTGTTTCGTTGTTTTTTTGGTCAAGATATGACGTAAATGAGAACGTGTTCTCTTTACCATACCACTTCCTAAAAACTTGAAGCGCTTTTTCGCGCCACTTTTTGTTTTCATTTTTGGCATTTTGATCTCCTTAGTTAGAGTAGTAAGAGTGCTTAGGCATGCCGTTTAAGCCGTATCACTCAGAAACTTTTGCTTCAGTGGTTTTGGGTTTGACTTTTTTTTGCGGAGCCAAAACCATTACCATTTGTCGACCTTCCATTTTCGGAAATTGTTCGACGACTGCGTATTCCATTAAATCATGTTCAACACGTTTTAGAATTGCTAAACCGTATTCTTGATGCGTTATTTCTCGACCTCTAAAGCGCAAGGTGATCTTTGCCTTATCGCCATCTGAAAGGAACCCGATGAGGTTTCGTATTTTGATGTTGTAATCACCATCATCTGTTCCCGGTCTAAACTTCACTTCTTTAATCTTGACCTGCTTTTGTTTTAAGCGGGTTTCGTGTTGCTTCTTGCTTTCTGCATATTTAAACTTACCGTAGTCGAGCAATCGACATACCGGGGGTTGGGCTTGTGGAGCAATTTCCACTAGATCGATATCTATCTCTTCTGCTTTTGCAAATGCCTCAGCTAGTGTCACTATGCCAAGCGCTTCGCCGTTTACGCCAATTAATCGAATTTCTTGAGCTGTAATGTCTCCATTAATTCTGACTTCTTTCTCTTGAGCGATAACAAATCCCCTGTAAATATAAAAGAAAAACCGCGCTACCTTATTGCTAGACTTTAGTTTGAACTTCCTGATTTAGTCGATCAATCAATGACTTAATCGACATAGATCCTAAGTCTTCGCCTTTTCGGGTTCGCACGGCAACTTGCCCAGCTTCCATTTCCTTTTCCCCTACAATTAAGAGATAAGGAATCTTTTGTAAGCTATGTTCGCGTATTTTATAGGTTATTTTCTCATTTCTCAAGTCAGAATCGCATCGGATGTGGTTTTTCTTGAGTTCATCCATGACTTTTGAGGCGTAGCTTGCGTGTGCGTCAGCAATATTAAGGATAACCGCTTGTGTCGGGGCAAGCCAAAGAGGCATAGCACCCGAGTAATGTTCAATCAGAATCCCAATAAAACGCTCCATAGAACCTACAATAGCCCGATGTAACATCACAGGATGTTTGCGGCTATTGTCTTCTGTGACATATTCAGCGCCTAGGCGCTCAGGTAAGTTAAAGTCGAGCTGGATCGTACCGCACTGCCACAGACGGCTTAAGCTGTCTTTTAGGGTAAATTCGATCTTAGGCCCATAAAAAGCTCCTTCCCCAGGCTGAAGGTCAAATTCCAGCTTATTTTCAACTAAAGCAGCTTTAAGGGCAGATTCAGCCTTATCCCAAGTTTCGTCCGAGCCTACCCGTTTCTCAGGGCGAGTCGATAATTTCACTAAAACATCCTTAAATCCGAAGTCTTGGTAGGCTTTAAAAAGCATCACAATAAATTTAGCGACTTCATCTTTAATCTGCTCTTCCGTGCAAAAGATATGGGCATCATCTTGCGTAAATCCACGAACACGCATTAAGCCATGGAGTGATCCTGATGGTTCATTTCGATGGCATGAACCAAATTCTGCGAGCCTTAAGGGAAGGTCACGATAACTATGGAGAGTGTTATTAAAAATTTGAATGTGGCCAGGGCAATTCATAGGCTTCACCGCATAATCTCTATTTTCTGAAGAGGTTGTAAACATATTGTCGCGGTAGTTTTGCCAGTGTCCGGATTTTTCCCACAAAGTCTTATCCATAACTGTTGGCGTTCTCACTTCTTGATATCCATAATCCAAGAACATCTTGCGCATGAAATGTTCAACTTCCTGCCAAATCGACCATCCCTTGGGATGCCAAAACACCATACCAGGTGCCTCATCTTGCATATGAAATAAATCGAGTTGTTTACCTAATTTACGATGATCTCTTTTTTCTGCTTCTTCCAACATGAAGAGATAGTTTTGTAAGTCTTCTTTATTAGTCCACGCAGTGCCATAAATTCTTTGTAGCATTTCATTTTTAGAGTCCCCGCGCCAATATGCGCCAGCTACTTTCATTAATTTAAATACTTTTAATTTTCCAGTCGATGGCACATGTGGACCTCGACAAAGATCCGTAAATTCACCTTCGGTGTATAAGGAAACTTCCTGATCTGCTGGAATAGATTCAATAATTTCAGCTTTATAATTTTCTTTAATTGATTTGAAATATTTAACTGCATCATTTCGCAGCAATACTTTTCTTGTGATGGGTAAATCGCGATTAACAATTTCTGTCATCTTCTTTTCAATTTTTTCTAGATCTTCTGGCGTGAAAGGTCGTGTATATGAAAAGTCATAATAAAAACCATGTTCAATGACAGGACCAATCGTCACTTGTGCATCCGGGAATAACTCTTTAACGGCATATGCCATAAGATGAGCAGTTGAATGGCGGATAACTTCAAGCCCTTCAGGATTTTTATCAGTGATGATCGCAAGATCGCTATCCTCACTAATGACGAATGAAAGATCGACAAGTTGATCATTCACACGGCCTGCAAGCGCTGCACGGGCAAGTCCAGCACCAATATTTTGTGCAACTTCTGCAACGGTCACGTCACTTTCAAATTGTCGCTTAGACCCGTCTGGTAATCTTATTTCAGGCATAGTTGAATTGAATTATTAAGGATTGCACCATTTTATAAGCTTTTCAGCATTCTAGATAGCTTGAGCCATGATGCAAAAAATTGGTAGGCGCGATTGGAATCGAACCAACGACCCCCACCATGTCAAGGTGGTGCTCTAACCAGCTGAGCTACGCGCCTAAAGAATTTAGGAATTTGGATTCTATCCTATTGAAGAACCCTAATCAATGATCGCTTCGTAACCATACGTAAAATCAGGGTACTTTAATACAAATCCAGTTTGATTCAACAAAACAGATTGCAATTGCTTTCCACTTTCCAAAATCGGAAGCTCAATCGTATCGGTTGTTAATTGAAGACGATTTCTGATCCACGTTAATACATCATATTGTTTAGTAGGCACGCCATCTGTGACAAGATAAAGTGGCTCAATAGATTCATTCATCATAATTCTCTTCATAAGAAATACAATAAAACGAGCAGCATCTTCTTCATGAATTCGATTAGACCAATTATTGGTTGCAGGCCAATTACCCGGATTACTTTGAGCTAATTGAATCATACGTTTTCGATTAGGGCCATAAATACCCGACAAACGTAATATGGTGGCTTTATCTTTTAGCTGACGTGCAACCGTTTCAGCTTCCATTAAAGCTTCACCTCCATAATCAGAAGGTTCTGCAATATCAAGCTCACTTAAAATCTTAGTCGTTTTTTGTCCATAAACTCTTGTGCTTGAAACAAAGAAAAGATGCTTGAAGTGATCCAGTTTCAAAATCGCTTCGTACGTTTTTTTTAAGCCGACTACATAATGATCCTGATAACTTTCAATAGACTGAGTATCTGCAGAAACAGCGTAGATAATAATTTCAGGGTTTATTAATTTAATGACATCAATAGCTTCGGTTTTTAAAATATCAACTTGATGCATTTCGATAGAAGCGGGGGATTTTCTTAAGCTTCGACTAAAGCCATATAATTTAAATACATCGGAGTCAGCATTTTTGACGATTGAGAAACCGAGTTGGCCACAGCCTACAATTAAAACTTTAAGAGATTTTATTTCCAAAGCGTTTTAAAAATGAATCCAGGAAAAGAGAAAACTAAAAATAAAAAGAAAGTCACTGCATAAAATTCCCAGGCTTGCGGTTGAATATGTCCTATCATTTTAAACTCTGCCAAAAGTAAAATACCGCCGGTGACAAAATACAGAATCACCACTTCAAACAAAGCCCAAGAAAAAGGTTTTTTATCGGATGGAAATTTCTTAACAAAAAGAAATTCACTAAACATCCAAGGCACATTAGCCATGATAATCGTGACGAGAATAAGTATTGATTGCATCATTTAATGAAGACTCAAGGCTACCGCTTGCGTTGTAGCCTCCATAAATCTATGTGGCACTAAACCCACAAGTAGAAGTGCTAATGCATTAGCCGATAAAATCCATTGCATATCCATCGAAACATCTAATTTGCTTTTTAATTTTGGCTCATCAAAATACATCAGCTTTACAATCCTCATGTAATAAAACATCCCTACCAAAGCCATCATAACTGCATAGACAACAAAATTGGCAAAGCCTGCATCAAACGCTGCTTGAAGCACCATAAATTTTGCATAGAATCCAACGGTAGGAGGAATACCTGCCATACTCAACATGGTAATGAGCATAAGGAATGCATACCAAGGATTTCTTTTATTCAAACCCTTAAAGTCCTCAAGTGTTTCACACTCGAAATTTTTACGAGACATCATCATGAGTATTGCAAAAGATACTAGCGTCATAAACATATAACTCACAACATAAAATAAACTTGATGCATAGCCATTAAGTGTGCCGCTCATCAAACCAAAAAGAATAAAGCCAATATGAGAAATCGTTGAGTATGCATACATACGCTTAATATTTGTTTGTGCGATAGCTGTGATATTTCCAATACCAATAGATAACACCGCCATAATCAGCATCATTTGTTTCCAATCGACCATCATCGACTGCAATCCATCACCTAGTATGCGAACTGTAATTGCAAAAGCTGCTAATTTAGGAACAGAACTAATCAGCATGGCGATGGATGAAGGTGCGCCTTCATATACATCAGGGACCCACATTTGAAAAGGTACTGCACCTAATTTGAAAGCAAGGCCGGCGACCACAAAAACAAGACCTAGTATAAGAATTGCATGGTCTGTCGGGTGATTTAATAAAGTCGTTGAAATCACGTTTAAATCTAAACTTGAGGTCGCACCATAAATCATAGACATCCCATAAAGAAGAAGGCCTGATGCAAGAGCGCCCAATACAAAATATTTAATGGCTGACTCGGTGGCTTTTTGGTTGTCTCGATCAAGCGCTGTCAGAGAGTATAAACATAAAGATAGAAGCTCTAATCCCATGTAAACCAGAAGCATGTTATGACTTGAGATCATGATCATCATGCCAAGCAATGCAAATAGAACAAGCGCAAAGTATTCGCCACGATATAAATCGCGGTCTTTTATATAGGACCGGCTATAGAAAAAAATGAGTGACGTACCAACATAACTCATCATTTTTAAAAAATCAGCAAAACTGTCACGCACAAACATATTTGAAAAAGCAAATTGCGTTTCATGACTAAAATTTTGGCTAGTAAAGTAAGCGCTACCTAATAAAGTCAATTGAGATAAGGCAAAAATAATCCAACGCTGAGATGGCTTAATAAATAAATCTGTCATAAGAACAACCATTGCCATTGAAAGCACAAGAATTTCTGGCAAGATTAAAAAAAGATCAGATTGAATAAGGGGATTCATTTATACATCCATGGGCAATGAGGTGACAGGTTTTATTAAGTGCATATGCTCTAGAAATTGAACTGTCGTGGCATTTGTCATATCAGTAATAATCTTTGGGTAAACGCCCACTGTAATAATAAGGACTGCCAAAATAGAAAGAATAGAAAATTCACGCCAAGAGATATCTTTTAATGCGCTAATTTTTTGATTGCGTGGTGGGCCATAAAATACACGCTTCACCATCCATAAAGAATAAGCTGCACCAAAGATGAGTGAGCTTGCAGCTATCAAAGCAATCCAAAAATTATTTTGCATCGCGCTCATGATCACCATAAATTCTCCTACAAAACCTGAAGTACCAGGAAGCCCGCAATTAGCCATAGCAAAAAATACTGCAAAAGCTGCGAAGGTAGGCATCGCATGCATGACACCCCCATAATCTCCAATCTCTCTTGTATGCAATCTGTCATATAAAACGCCAACAGATAAAAACATTGCTGCAGAAATAAAGCCGTGAGAAATCATTTGAACATATGCACCCTCAATACCGATTGAATTAAACATAAATAGACCTAGAGTGACAAAACCCATGTGTGATATGGATGAATAAGCGATCAGTTTTTTCATGTCTTTTTGCACAAGGGCGATCAATGCAATATATAAAATAGCAATCAGTGACAACGTCACCATAAAATCTTTTAAATAAATCGCGGCATCTGGTGCAATCGGCATTGCAAATCGCATAAAACTATAGGCACCCAATTTCAACATCACTGCTGCCAAAACGACCGATCCGCCAGTCGGTGCTTCAACGTGAGCATCAGGTAGCCATGTATGGAGGGGCCACATTGGAATCTTGACTGCAAAAGCCATGAAGAAAGCTAAGAAGATGAAGATCTGAGGATAGAGACCTAGGCCGGCATTATAAAAATTGACGACTTCGAACGAATGCGTTTGCAAGTAAAGATAAATGAACGCGACCAACATTAATAAAGAACCTAAAACAGTATATAAAAAGAATTTAATCGTGGCATAAATTCTATTAGGCCCACCCCAAATACCAATCACTAAGAACATAGGGATCAGCATTGCTTCCCAAAAAATATAATAGAGCATGGCATCAAGCGCACTAAATACGCCAATCATAAGACCTGACATAATCAAGAAAGCTGCCATATATTGCGCAACTCTATCTTTAATCGATCGCCATGAAGCCATGACGACAATAACTGTTGTGAAGCTTGTTAAAAGAATTAAAGGGACTGCAAAACCATCTACGCCTAAATGGTAATTAATATGAAAGGCAGGAATCCAATGGAAGAATTCTTGGAACTGAAACTGTCCAAAGGAAAAATCGAATGCTGTGTAAAGTGGAATGGTAATTAAAAAAGAAATCAGGCTGCTGATAAGTGAAAACCATTTGGCTTGTGTATCGCTCATTTTTCCACTGAATAAAAGTATAAGGCCGCCCAAAAAGATAGGTGTCCAAATTGAGAAACTTAATATGTGGGTTAAATTCATCTTATATTTTTATAAAAAAAGTTAAGAATAAAAATACACCTATGACCATTGCAAAAGCATAGTGATAAATATAGCCTGATTGAATCACACGTATTTTTTCTGCAAGCTTGCTAATTGATTTAGCTGTTCCATTAACAAGCCATCCATCAATAATTTTGACATCCCCTATTTGCCAGAATTTGTTGCCTAAGAAGCGACTGCCGAATGCAAAAAACTTTTCATTAAATGAATCAAAACCATATTTGTTTTCTAATACGCGGTAAATCGTCTGTGTGCGGTTAAAAATAGTTTTGGGTAAATTTAAATTCACTTCATAACAGTAATAAGCTAAGGCAACGCCACTCAGTGTAAATAAGAAAGGCAGACTTATGATGCTATGCAATGCCATGCCAAAAGGCCCATGATAAATTTCGTGAAAGTGATGGCTTAGTAATTCCATCGTTGGATGCGCTTCAATATCCAGGAAAATGCTTTTTGAAAAAAAACTACCAAATAAAATTGGTTCGATTGTCATAAAGCCAATCACAACGGAAGGAATAGCAAGGAGTACTAAAGGTAAAGTGACGCTTAGAGGACTTTCGTGTGGATTGTCTTTTGGCGTTAAGCCATGATGGTGATCGTCATGATGTGTAAGTTTTTGAAGACGCCATTTCTCTTTGCCATGGAACACAAGGAAATAAAGTCTAAATGAATAAAAAGCTGTTACGAATACGCCAACCAATACGGAAAAGTAAGCAAAGTGACTTCCTGAAATGTCGGACAATTTGACAGCTTCGATCAAACTATCTTTTGAATAGAATCCTGAAAATAGCGGTGTGCCTATTAATGCTAAAGAGCCAATTAAAAAAGTTATCCAAGTAATAGGCATATATTTTTTTAAGTTACCCATGTTTTGAATATTTTGATCGTGATGCATCCCTATAATGACTGAACCAGCCCCTAGAAAAAGTAAGGCTTTAAAGAATGCGTGTGTCATTAAATGAAACATAGCCACCGAATAAGCTGAAGCTCCTAATGCCACTGTCATATAACCTAATTGCGAAAGTGTTGAATAAGCAATGACACGCTTAATATCATTTTGAATGATGCCCAATAAGCCCATAAACAAAGCCGTGATAGCACCAATAATCATAACGAATGAAAGTGCTGAATCAGAAAGCTCAAATAAAGGCGACGTCCGTGCGACCATAAAAATGCCAGCGGTCACCATCGTTGCAGCATGAATCAGCGCTGATATAGGTGTCGGACCTTCCATCGAATCTGGAAGCCACACATGAAGTGGCACTTGTGCGGACTTGCCCATAGCGCCAATAAATAACAAAATACATATGACGGTGACTACATTAACAGGCTGGCCAAAAAACTCCATTGTATGCGCCGCCATAATGCCTGTACTTTTAAATACAGTTGCGTAATCGAGAGAGCCTGTCCAATAGAGGATCAAAGCAATGCCTAAAATAAAACCAAAATCACCGACACGATTTACTAAAAAGGCTTTTAAGTTTGCATAGATTGCGGTGGGCCTCTCAAACCAGAATCCAATAAGAAGATAAGAAACCAGACCTACAGCCTCCCATCCAAAAAAGAGCTGCATAAAGTTATTGCTCATGACTAACATCAACATTGAAAAGGTAAACAAGGAGATGTAACTAAAAAATCTTCGGTAGCCTGGATCTCCTTTCATATAGCCCATCGTATAAATATGAACCATCAGTGATACAAAAGTCACGACCACCATCATCATGGCTGTCAAATTATCAATTAAGAACCCGACTTCAAATTGATAGTGGCCTGTGAGAAGCCATTGATAGATAGTTTGATTTAAAACTAAACCGCTTAAAGTCTGGTTTAAAGTGATGCATGAGAGCACAAATGCAAAGAAGACAGACGTGATCGTCATGCTCGAAGCAAAAACCTCTGGCAATTTTCGACCCAAAATACCCACGCAAAAAGATGCTATGAGGGGCAGTAAAGGAACGGCTAGATATGCATAGATAGAATTCAAATGATTACCCGTTTAGACGATTTAAATCGTCTACGTTGATAGAACGTGTATTTCTGAAAATTAAAACGATGATTGCTAAACCTATGGCAGATTCTGCGGCCGCCACCGTTAAAATAAAAAAAACAAAAATTTGACCCGCAATATCATTTAGATAATGTGAGAAAGCAATAAAATTAATATTCACTGCGAGCAACATAAGCTCAATCGACATAAGTAAAATAATGATATTCTTTCGATTAAGAAAAATACCTACGATACTGATTGTAAATAAAATCGCGGCTAGGATAAGATAATGCGATAAACCAATCATGTTCTCTCCCTCCTTTTAGGCTTTATATACTTTTCTTCCGACTTCATTTGAACTATTCGCACACGATCTTCACGTTTTACAGCTACCTGATCAGCAGGATTTGTCTTCTTACTATCTTTACGATCGCGAAGCGTCAAAGCTATCGCTGAAATAATTGCAATAAGCAATACAACAGAAGCTAACTCAAACGGAAGTACATAGTCTGAATACAGGGTATTCCCTATCATTTCCGTATTCGATGTATTAGAAATTGGTTCTGTCACAGGCAAAAGATTAAATTGTTTAGTTTTAAATACCATAACCATTTCAATCATCATAAGGACGCCAATAAATCCTGCCATCGGAAGATAATCCCAAAAGCCTTCTCTTAATTTATCAAGATTAATATCAAGCATCATGACCACAAAAAGAAATAAGACCATCACAGCCCCAACATAAACAAGCACTAACGCAATCGCTAAAAATTCAGCATGCAAAAGAAGCCAAATGCCTGCGGCATTAAAAAATGCTAGAACCAAGGAAAGTGCTGCAGTAACAGGATTTCTAGAAGTAATTACACTGAGTCCTGAAGCTATAAGCACAAAAGACAAAACGTAAAATACAAGACTCTTAAATTCAATCATAATTTATCGAAATCTCTCATCTTGAGCACGGTCTTCTGCAATTTGTTTTTCATATTTGTCGCCCACTGCAAGTAACATCTCTTTTGTATAAAGCAAATCGCCTCGTGATTCACCGTGATAATCAAGAATTCTTGTCTCCACAATCGAGTCTACTGGGCAAGATTCTTCACAGAATCCACAAAAGATACATTTAGTAAGATCAATGTCGTAACGTGTCGTACGTCTCGTTTTATCTTCGCGCTCTTCTGATTCAATAGTGATTGCCATGGCAGGGCATACTGCTTCACATAATTTACATGCAATACATCGCTCTTCTCCGTTTGCATAACGACGAAGTGCATGAAGACCTCTAAAGCGATTTGATTGAGGTGTTCTTTCTTCCGGGTATTGCACAGTAATCTTTCTTGCAAAGAAATAGCGGCCGGTAAGGAGCATGCCTTTCAGAAGCTCAATGAGCATCAAACTTGATAAGAATTGTTTGGTTTTTTTAATCATTTAGTGAAATAAATACCCCCATGAGGTTTGCATCATGCCTCCAATAAATACAATCCAAGCAATAGTGATTGGAATAAAGATTTTCCAACCCAGTCGCATGATCTGATCATATCGATAACGAGGAAATGTCGCTCTAAACCATAAGAAGAAAAATAATAAAAATGCAACTTTAACTAAAAGCCATAAGAAGCTATCTGGAATAAATGGAATGGGTGATAACCATCCACCTAAGAACATCAATGCTGCAAGCATCGATACTAAAATCATATTTGCATATTCTGCCAAGAAAAAAACTGCAAAGCCCATGCCTGAATACTCTACGTGAAATCCAGCCACAATTTCTGACTCACCCTCAGCCACATCAAAAGGCGCTCGATTTGTTTCTGCTACAGCACTTATAAAGTAGATGATAAATAAAGGAAATAAAGGCCAAATATACCAATGCCAAAATCCGCCCTCTTGTCCCATGACAATTTTTCCTAGATTTAAACTATTAGCACACATTAAAACGCCTACTAAAGCGAATCCCATTGCAATTTCATAAGACACAATCTGAGCTGCGGAACGTAAACTTCCTAGAAAAGCATATTTAGAATTTGAAGCCCAACCAGCAATAATCACTCCATACACGGCGATTGATGTCATGGCTAAGATATATAAAAGACTTGCATCAATATCTGCGATCACCAAATTGAGATCAAAAGGGATCACAGCCCAGGCTGCAAAAGCGGGCGCAATGGCCAAAATCGGTGCCAAGAAAAATAAAACTTTATTTGATGCTGTAGGAAGAATCATTTCCTTGAATAAAAGCTTTAATGCATCCGCAATAGGCTGAAGCAATCCAAAATAACCGACACGATTAGGTCCGATACGAACTTGCATGTATCCAATAACTTTTCTTTCGAAAAAAGTAAGGTAAGCCACAGATATCATTAAAGGCAAAACGACAGCTACAATTTTTAAGAGTATCCATAATGTTTTGGCAATGTCAGGCCACCAAACTCCAAATGTGGATGTTATCAAACCATCCATCTTAAGATGCGCCCTTTGAAATTACTTTTTTAACTGTGATATCGCCATAAATATCAGACAGATTGGCTGTTTCATCAATGCCACTTGGTATGTAAATAGATCCTTCCGGGATACTTATATCTTCAATGACTAAAAG
Organism: Candidatus Methylopumilus planktonicus; assembly: GCF_006364715.1. Taxonomy (NCBI): domain Bacteria; kingdom Pseudomonadati; phylum Pseudomonadota; class Betaproteobacteria; order Nitrosomonadales; family Methylophilaceae; genus Candidatus Methylopumilus; species Candidatus Methylopumilus planktonicus. Next base: position 408,019 of record NZ_CP040984.1, on the reverse strand, counting down.
ATTTACCCATTGGTTACCTTGCATAACCTTAATTTTGTCATTCTCTTTAAGTCTTAACGTCTTCATCTCTAGTGGATTTAGCTTTGCAAATGCTTTTGATTTTCTAATTGCTGCTTGAAGTGAAGGCGCTCGTCTTACAATTGGATCTATAAGGTATTGATGCATTTCACCAATACGCGAAAATTGCTTAGGCTTAATGTTACGTATTTTGTAATCACTTACGATATCAATTTCATTAGAAAGCTCTTTTGAGATAAATTGATTTTTAAATTTAATGTGTGCCTCTTTGACATCCAAACTAGATTCATAATCAAAACCTTTTAAATCAAGATGATTAGCTAGCACTCTTAATACTTTCCAGGCAGGTCTCGATTGGCCTAAAGGCTGAGTTACCGCTGTGTAACTTTGAACTCGTCCTTCCATGTTAACGATCGTACCTGACGATTCTGTAAATGGTGAGATGGGCAGAAGCACATCCACATTTTTAAGGTATTCCGAATTGTATGAGGTCAATGCAACAGTAAAATCTGATGAAACAATGGCATTTTCTATTAGCTGAGCACTGGATCCATCTAATTGAGGCTCAATATTTAATAAAACATAAGCTTTCAATTTTTTCTCTAACATCGAACGTGCATTTAAGCCATCATCTTCAGGGAGAACATTAGCGGCATGAAGTCCGACACTATTTGCATAACTGGGTAAAACAGCGAAAGTAGCTTGAGATAATTTTGAAATTTCAAAAGCAAGTTTATAGATGGTTGAGAAGTCTGGATGTTCTTCTGCTACTTGGCCTAAAAGTAAAGATGTATTATTTTTTTTACCTGCTAAAACATTTTTCATTAAATGCTCGGCTATTGCGTCGCTTGTTTTATCTGTTTTAAATTTTTCAATATCAGCTTTAATAAATTTAATATCTTTTTTTAATACACCCTTTATTTCTGTCATCGATTTTAAAATTTTTGCAAGCGCATGAGGGAGTTTATGCGAGGCCTGAATCATTTTCTCAGACACAGTCATAAGAGGATCTGCATCTATTGAGTTGACTATAAAAAGATTGGCGCCATGATTCACGGCCTTACGAATTCTTGATGCTAAAAGTGGCTGTTCATTTCTTATATTGCTGCCAATTAAAAGGTATTGATCAAAGAGACCGATTGCATCAATGCGACTTCCTAACCAGGGAGAGTTTTGATGTTTTATTGAAAAGTCAGATTGACGCATACGATGATCAATATGAGGTGACTTTAATGTGCTACTTATTTTCTTGGCTAGTAACCCCTCTTCAATTGTACTTTGGGGCGATATTAAGACGCCTAATTCCTCAGGGCCGTGATGGTCTACGATATGTTTTAATTTTTCACTTACAAGTGCTAGAGCAGTTTCCCAATCTGACTCTTTCCATTGGCCCTTTTCTTTAATCATAGGAACTTGAAGGCGATCTTCACTATTCAAGCCTTCATATGAAAAACGATCGCGATCAGAAATCCAACATTCATTAATTGACTCATCTTCACGAGGCAGCACTCTAATCACTTTGTTCTGTTTAATATGCGCTTCAAGAGGTGAGCCGAGACTATCATGATGAGCAAAGGTTGGTCTTCTAATTAACTCCCATGTACGCGCTTTATATCTAAATGGTTTGCTTGTAAGTGCGCCTACTGGGCACAAGTCAATAATATTGCCAGAGAGTTCTGATTGAATGGAGCGATCCACGTAAGCGGTAATTTCAGAATGCTCGCCTCGGCCGACCATGCCTAGCTCCATCATACCGCCGACTTCTTGCAAAAATCTCACACATCGCGTGCATTGAATACATCGTGTCATATCTGTTGAAATGAGTGGGCCTATATTTTTATTAAATACCACACGTTTTTCTTCCTTATAACGCGTTTGACCGCCACCGAATGCAACAGCAGTATCTTGAAGCTCGCACTCACCGCCTTGATCGCAAATTGGGCAGTCTAGAGGATGATTAATAAGTAAGAATTCCATGACACTCTGCTGCGCATCGACAGCAATTTTAGATTTTGTTGAAACCTTCATTCCATCTGCAACCTGGGTAGCGCATGCGGGTAATGGTTTATTAAATTTTTCTACTTCCACTAAACACATACGGCAATTTGCTGCGATCGATAATTTTTTGTGATAGCAAAAACGAGGAATCGGAATGCCTGCTTTATCTGCAGCGGCAATGATCGTCGTATTTTTTTCTACTTTTATTTTCTTGCCATCAATTTCAATTGTGATTGTCATTTAGCTGTAATCATAGAATGACCATGTTCAATAAAGTACTCAAACTCAGGTCTAAAGTGTTTAATAAAACTTAATACAGGTGTCGCGGCTGCATCACCTAAAGCGCATATTGTTCTGCCAGAAATTTTTTTACTAACGTCTGTTAAAAGATCCAGGTCTTCCATGGTGCCTTTGCCATCCACAATTCTTTTGATGACTCGATAAACCCAACCTGTTCCTTCACGACAAGGTGTGCATTGACCACAAGACTCTTCATAAAAGAAATAAGAAAGACGCTTTAAAGCGGTGACCATACAAGTAGAGTCATCCATGATAATCACGGAGCCAGCTCCTAAACTCGACCCAATCTTTTGCAGTCCATCATAATCCATGGTTGCAGTTTCAATGAGTGCTGCTGGAACAAGCGCTGTAGAGGGTCCGCCAGGAATCACTGCTTTTAATTTTCTTCGATGCCAAATACCGCCAGCCATATTTAATAATTCACTAAAAGGTGTGCCCATTTTAATTTCATAATTACCTGGCTTTTCAACGTGGCCTGAAACAGAAAATAATTTAACACCGCCTGAGTTTTCAACGCCTAAATCTTGAAATGCCTGACCACCATGCTCTAAAATCCAGGGTACCGATGCAAATGTTTCAGTGTTATTCACATTAGTAGGTTTGCCATAAATACCATAAGTTGCTGGAAAAGGTGGCTTATATCGCGGCTGTCCCTTTTTACCTTCAATTGATTCAATGAGGGCTGTTTCTTCGCCACATATGTAAGCACCATATCCATGCACTGCATACAAATCAAAACTAAAAACTGAACCTAAAATATCTTCACCTAAAAATCCGTGGGCTCTTGCTTCGTCGAGTGCTTTTTCAAAAATCTCGTACTCACGCCAGATCTCACCATGAATATAGTTATAACCAGTGCGGGTGCCCATCACATAAGCAGCTATCAGCATGCCTTCGATAAGTTGATGTGGATTGTATCTAAGAATGTCACGATCTTTAAATGTGCCAGGCTCACCTTCATCTGAGTTACATACAAGATATTTAATCCCATCATAATCGCGAGACATAAAAGACCATTTAATAGCGGTTGGAAATCCTGCACCACCGCGACCTCTTAATCCTGAAGTTTTTAATTCAGCAAGAATTGCTTCGGGCTTTATCTTATTTTTAAGAATTTTTTTTAATTGCTCATAACCACCCACTTTTAAATAGGTGCTTATTGAACCTGGATCGTCATGAACCATAGTTCTTAGACAAACCAAATCTTGATTAGGAAAAATTTTATGGGACTTAATAGTGTCTATTTGCATTACCATTTATTTAAGGCTCGCTATAAGTTTGTCAATTTTTTCAGTAGTTAAATGTTCGTGCATGGTGTGATTGTTAATTAAGCATAAAGGTGCACCACTGCATGCTCCCATGCATTCTCCTTCTTTCAGTGAAAACTTTTTATCTTTAGTCAACTCACCAAAACTAATGCCCAATTTTTTTTCTAGGTGATGCACAATTTCATCAGAATTTCTTAACATGCATGAAATATTGGTACATATAGTGATTTGATACTTACCCTTTGATTCTAAATTGAACATATTATAAAAAGTTGCAACTTCCATCACTGCGATTTCTGGCATTTCAAGGTAATGAGCCACATCAGAAATATGTTCATGCGACAACCAACCATGTCTCGTTTGAACTATTCGTAATGCAGAGATGACTGCAGATCGTTTTTGGTTATCCGGAAATTTTTTTAACTCTTTATCAATTAATTTAATGTCGTCAGTGTGTATCATTTTTTACCGATCAATCTCACCAAACACAATATCTTGTGTGCCAATAATGGCAACCAAGTCAGATATCATATGACCACGTGTCATTTCATCTAATGCTGCCAAATGAGGAAACCCTGCGGCCCGTATTTTTAACCGATAAGGTTTATTTGCACCATCTGAAATTAAATAAATACCAAATTCACCCTTAGGGTGTTCGACTGCAGCGTATGCCTCACCTGCTGGGATATGAAAACCTTCTGTAAACAATTTAAAGTGATGAATCATAGCTTCCATATCTTCTTTCATAGCAGATCGAGTAGGAGGTGCTACTTTATGATTATCGCTAATTACAGGGCCTGGATTTTTTCTTAACCAGTCTATGCATTGCTTAATAATGTGATTAGATTGTCTAAATTCTTCTATACGAACGAGGTATCGGTCGTAACAATCTCCATTAACACCAACAGGAATATCAAAATCAAGCCGGTCGTATACTTCATAAGGTTGTTTTTTTCTTAAGTCCCATGCAATACCTGATCCCCTTAACATAGGCCCTGTCATACCAAGCGCTATTGCTCGGTCAGGATCCACAACACCAATACCAACAGTACGCTGTTTCCATATACGGTTATCTGTCAATAACGTTTCATACTCATCTACATATGTTGGAAAACGATTTGAAAAATCTTCAATAAAATCCAAAAGTGAACCGCTACGATTTTGATTTAAACCATCCAATTGTTTTTTGTTTTTCAAACTAGATTCAAATTGAGGCATGCGATCAGGGAGATCACGATAAACGCCGCCAGGGCGATAATATGCTGCATGCATTCTTGCACCTGATGCCGCTTCATAGCAATCGAAGAGATCTTCTCTTTCACGAAATGCATATAAGAAAACAGTCATAGCGCCTACATCAAGTGCATGTGCGCCTAACCATAATAAATGATTTAAGATGCGTGTAATTTCATCAAACATCACCCGGATATATTGCGCACGAAGAGGCACATCTATATTTAATAATTTTTCAATAGCCAAAACATAAGCATGCTCGTTCGCCATCATGGATACATAATCTAAACGATCCATATAAGGAACAGTTTGTAAGTACGTTCTATTCTCAGCTAACTTTTCTGTACCGCGGTGAAGTAACCCAATATGAGGATCTGCGCGTTGAATGACTTCGCCATCAAGCTCTAATACTAATCGCAACACGCCATGTGCTGCAGGGTGTTGGGGGCCAAAATTCATCGTATAATTTCGAATCTCAGCCATTATGGAAACCTTCTTCACGAATGATCCGTGGGACGTTATTTCTTTCTTCGATCGAAACAGGTTGGTAAATTACACGTTTTTGTACATCGTCATAACGCACTTCAACATTACCAATCATCGGAAAATCTTTTCGGAATGGATAACCTACGAATCCATAATCAGTGAGTATACGTCTTAGGTCGGGGTGGTCGGTAAACATAAAACCAAATAAATCGAAAGCTTCACGCTCATACCAATTAGCAGCTGGCCATAAATCTATAATCGATGGAAATAATGGAAAGTCTTCTTCTTTAGAAAAAGTTCTTACGCGAATCCGATGATTATGTTCTATCGACAAAAAATGATAAACAACGGCAAAGCGAGATTTAGTCCAAGTACCCTCACCATAATCTTTGTAATCCACACCGCAGAGATCAATGAGCTGAGCGAATTGGAATACTTTGTGTTGTCTTAAAGTTTTTAAAGTGGATAGAAGATCGTCAATCTTTACTTCAATTGTGAGTTCATTATGCTCAATGGATGCATGAGTTATTTCTTTACCAAAAATAGATTTTATTTCTTTATGTAAAGTTTCAACTGAGCTCATGGATTAACGTGCAATCGTATTGGTTCGTTTAATTTTATTTTGAAGCTGAATAATGCCAAACATAAGAGCCTCAGCTGTGGGTGGGCAACCAGGTACATAGACATCAACAGGAACAATGCGATCACAACCACGAACAACTGAATAAGAATAATGATAGTAACCACCGCCATTTGCACAAGAGCCCATCGAAATCACCCAGCGAGGCTCTGCCATCTGATCGTAAACTTTTCTTAGTGCAGGTGCCATTTTGTTCACTAATGTTCCTGCCACGATCATGACATCTGACTGCCTTGGACTTGGTCTAAATACAACACCGAATCGATCTAGATCATACCGAGCCGCACCCGCATGCATCATTTCAACAGCGCAACAAGCCAAGCCAAAAGTCATAGGCCATAAAGAGCCTGTTCGTGTGTAATTAATAAGGGTATCTAGATTTGTGGTGACAAATCCTTTTTCCATAACGCCTTCAATGCTCATTCGCTATTCCCAATCAAGGGCCCCTTTCTTCCATTCGTAAATAAATCCAACTACTAAAATAGCTAGAAAAACCATCATGGCAATAAATCCAAACATACCAATTTTTTGAATGACGACTGCCCAGGGGAAAAGAAATGTTATTTCAAGATCAAATAAAATAAAGAGAATGGCGACAAGATAATATCGCACATCAAATTTCATACGCGCATCTTCAAAAGCTTCAAAGCCACATTCGTAGGGGGAGTTTTTTTCGCTATCAGGTTTATTAGGTGAGAGAATGCTGCCGATGAGAAGAGGCCCTGCACCAACCGCAAGTCCTACGCATATGAACAATAAAATTGGAAAATAATTTTCCAGCACAGCGATTCCTTAAACAAATACCACATGATTTTCTTAATTTGGTGCCGTCGGAGAGACTCGAACTCTCACGACTTTCGTCACTACCCCCTCAAGATAGCGTGTCTACCAATTCCACCACGACGGCTTTATAGATTTAACAGTCTCTATTTTGGGATATTTTGAGCGCCACTTGATGAATTTGACTGAGCTTCGCTGCTTTTAGTTTCAGGAGATTTTTGCACTTCTGATGACTCAGTTTCTTTCACCACACTTCCGGTGCCTGATTTTTGACCTGCGATGAACGCCAAGGAAATGCTGGTCAGAAAAAAGACTAGAACAAATATTGCTGTTGTTCTACTTAAAAAATTTGATGAGCCACTTACGCCGAATAAACTACCTGATGATCCGCTTCCAAAAGCCGCACCCATATCCGCGCCCTTACCGTGTTGCATCAGCACCAAACCGATGACGCCTAGGCATGCAATCACATGAATAATTGTTACTAAATTTTCCATAATCCTATTTTCTTTGATTTATATTTCGGCTGAATGACAAATAGACTCAAAATCACTTGCATTTAAAGATGCTCGTCCTACGAGTCCGCCGTCTACGTCTGGCATAGAGAATAATTGTAACGCATTTTGAGGGTTTACGCTTCCTCCATAGATGATTTTGAGGCTCTTTATGACCTTAGTATTTGAGGATAATTTCTCACGAATAAATTGATGCATCGCTTGCGCTTGCTCAGGAGAGGCCGCTAAGTCAGAGCCAATAGCCCATATAGGCTCATAAGCAATTACGGTCTCATCAAAAATTTCTTCGCCATACATTTCAATAATCGTATCAAGCTGCTTAGATACTACTTTTTCCATGATGCCAGCTTCTCTCTCAATTAAAGTTTCACCCACACATAGAATCGGCGTCATACCTGCTTTTTTAACCATCATAAATTTGGTAGCAATATTTTCATCGGACTCGCAATAAGCCGTACTTCTCTCTGAGTGGCCGATAATCGCATAGCTTGCGCCAAATTCTTTGAGCATAGAAACACTCACTTCACCTGTAAAAGCGCCTGATTCATACTTAGCCACGTTCTGAGCGCCCCAAAAAATAGGTGAATGCTTTAGATAGGATTGTGTTTGAAACAAATAAGGATAAGGGGCACACACCACAATATCGACCGAAATTGCTTGAGGTATCTTTTCTACCAAGGCTTTAAGAAGTCTTTCATTAGACGCCAAAGAACCATTCATTTTCCAATTACCAACAACGATTTTACGTCTCATGACAGTCTCTTAAATAGTTTGTTGAATTTTACTTTGTTGGGGCAGGATGGGCAATTAAGGATGTCATCTTTAGGTCAACATCCTTAATTGAATTTGAATTTTTTTATTACCATTAAACTCATTAGAATCAACCTGATAGATCGCTTTTATCTTTCGAGGGAGATGCTCACTGTGATTAAAATAAATAGCTTCAAATACCTTGTTTTGTAATAAAAGATTTAACTTTAAATGTTTATCTGCAAGGATTCTTTGCTCAACAACTTCAAATTCACCTTCAAAAATAGGAAGAGGAAAACCTTGCCCCCAAACTTGCGAATTAATATGTTCTACATCTTCATAAGTCACTTCTGAAAAATTAAGCGCATCATCAACTTCAATAGTTAATTCGAGGTCGTCTGATGTAATTAAACCTCTGACTGTTTCTTCAAAGAAATGGACGAAGCGATCAAAATCCTTTTCTTTTATAGTGAGCCCAGCAGCCATGGCATGACCACCGAATGTGATAAGAATGCTTGGATCCTTTTTTGAAATAAGATCAAGTGCATCTCTTAAATGGAGTGATTGAATGGATCTCCCTGAGCCTTTGAGGATACCTTCTTCAGACTTAGCAAATACAATGACGGGACGATGATATTTATCTTTAATTCGAGAAGCAATAATTCCAATCACACCTTGATGCCACGTAGGGTCATAGAGCGCAATACTAAATTGAGCCTCACAATTCAGCTCATGCAATTGAATAGATGCGCCATCTTTCATTTCAGACTCAATCGATCTTCTTTTTAGATTTAAAGCTTCGAGTGATGATGCAATAAATCGAGCATCCTCATAACTATCAGACAAAAGACATTGAATACCTAAAGTCATATCATCCAATCTTCCTGCAGCATTAAGTCTTGGTGCAATACTAAAAGCGAGATCAGAAGTATGAAATTGCGATGGATTTTTTTTAGCTAATGCCATCAGTGCTCGAATACCAGGATTAGCCTGACCTGACCTGATTCTTCGAATACCATATTCAACTAAAGTACGATTATTACGATCTAAAGGCACTAAATCTGCAACCGTACCTAAAGCTACAAGGTCGATTAACTGCATTAGGTTAGGCTCTATATTATCTTTAAAATAATCTCGTTTTCTAAGTTCAGCTCTCAAGGCTAGCATCACATAAAAAATAACGCCTACGCCACATAAATATTTACTTGGAAAGTCACAACCATGCTGATTAGGATTCACAATACACTTAGCACTAGGTAATGTTTCTCCAGGAAGATGATGGTCTGTGACTAACACATCAATACCATATTGATTTGCTTGATTTACACCCTCTACACTGGCGATGCCGTTATCGACAGTAATAATAATTCTAGGATTTTTTTCTTTTGCTAAATCAACAATTTCAGGCGTCAAACCATAACCAAATTCAAATCGATTAGGAACCAAATAATCTACATCAGCGCCCATCATCTTAAGGGCCCTTACGCCGACAGCCGTTGAAGTTGCACCATCCGTATCATAATCACCAATGATAAGAATTTTATGTTTTTGTAAGATAGCGTCCGCTAAGATCGATGCCATTAACGTATTGTTGGTTAAAGCTTCCGGAGGAATAATTTTCTCAATTAAGAGTGTGGCGTCATCTATATGCTTAATACCGCGGGCTGAATAAAACTTTGCCAAATGACGATTAAGTCCTGAATTAACGAGGGCATTTAAAGCAGTATGGTCAATTTTTTTTGATTTAATGAACATTGAAATAGTTTTTTACTGTGTGAGTTTTTTTCCATACTTTAAATAGCTGTATGAATCGATTGTTAATATGCAAAAGCTGATCTTGGTAATTCAAATAAATATTCAAATTCTTTATTTTTCGTTTTTTAAAATTGTTCCATATCACTTCTAAAATGTGATCTATTTCCTCATCATCTTCAAAAGCAATTAATGTATCTTGATTGACATCATCTTGATGAAACTTATCTAAAGATTGAAGAGATGTATTTGTATCAATCGATAGTACTTTCTTTAAAAATTCAGTATTGGAAAAAATAGTTGTATATGAATTTTTAATCACTTGAGGTATGACACCACCATCTGAAAACCAAATACTATTAGATGGGAGAAGTTCTCGACGAAGCCTATCTTGATTTATAGGATGATCAAAAAGAAACATTTGAATTTCATTCATAAATGCATGCCATGTCATAGCTTCATTACCCTGCGGCATAAATAATTCAATTGACTGACGCTTGATATGTACAATCGATGTCGTTTTAATATGAGGCTGTTTTTTTAACTCAAGAAATAACTGCCCTTGATCATTGTAAACAAATGCACGAGCGTCATCCTTAAATGTTTCATTAAGGGCCTCGCATAAACTTTCGATTTCTTTTTGAGTAAAATTACCTGTTAATTTTTTTTCCAAAAAAAATGTATCTCTTTGAAGACTTAAATACACAGGGTCTGCATAAAGATAATAAAGTGTTTGATTTTTCTGATAATCGATCGAAGCTAATGGATAATCTGGATTAGGCTCGATACCCAATAAATGGCATAAAAATTCTTCGTAGGAAAAATTTAAAGACCCCACATCTCCTATCGTTAAAAACCGATCAAGTATTGGATGATCACGCTCAAGAGAAGCTTTGCAAAGAAGTGTTGTATTCAAACTACAAGGAAATAATAAAATGTGGTGCCCGGGGCCGGAATCGAACCGGCACGCCCTTGCGAGCGAGAGATTTTAAGTCTCTTGTGTCTACCAATTTCACCACCCGGGCCTTTTGAAATGAAACTAAGAGCGAATTTTATCACTAAATTATTCTCAAATAGGCTTAACTACTAATAAGTGGAGGCGCGAGCCAGAATCGAACTGGCGTCTACGGCTTTGCAGGCCGCTGCATAACCATTTTGCTATCGCGCCACATCAATATCTCCAAAATTAAAAAGGGGAAGACGATGCTTCCCCGATTTTAATTTGGAGCGGGAAACGAGTCTCGAACTCGCGACCTCAACCTTGGCAAGGTTGCGCTCTACCAACTGAGCTATTCCCGCGTAAAGAAGCGAGTATTTTAGCGTTTTTTGAGCTAGTGTCAATTTAAAGTCTCGCCCAAACCTTGAGGCTTACCTTATTTTAATGCTCTTTCTCAAGGTAGGCCATGCCATGCGGATGTAATAACCCATCGAAATTACAGTAAGCAGTGCGGCTATATTAATCAATATATTACCTATCCACTTTACATTGATAAACCATAGATTGTCCCAGTAAAGGAGCATTAAAATAGCAATCATTTGGATCGTAGTTTTAAGCTTACCTACAAACATCACTGCCATACCACCTGGCTTGCCAATTGTTGCCATCCACTCGCGTAAAGAACTAATGGATAGCTCGCGACCAATGATCACTAAAGAGATAATCGCATTGACCCGATCAAGCTCTACCAACACAAGAAGGGCAGCCACTACCATCAATTTGTCTGCTACGGGATCAAAAAAAGCACCGAATTTAGAGACTTGATTTAAATACCGCGCAAAAAATCCATCTAACCAGTCTGTGATTGCCGCAAATAAGAAAATGCCAGCACCTATCCAATTCATTAAAGGCTGACCAATTAAAGTATGAGGTAGGTAATAAATACCTACAAAACAAGGAATCAAAAACACCCTGAAAAAAGTAAGTGCATTAGGAACATTAATTTTCATATGTATTTATTTTTCAATGAAAGTAGTCGTAAATTTTTTCAGCTAATTTCTTATTAATACCATCAACCATGATAATTTCTTCAATACTAGCATTTTTAATACGCTCTATACCGCCAAAATAGACGAGTAGATTTTTTCTCTTTTGTGCACCAATACCCTCAATATCCTCTAGAGATGAAGTAATTCTTTTTTTAGCACGCTTCGCTCTGTGGCCTGAAATAGCAAAACGATGCGCTTCGTCTCTTATTTGCTGGATTAGATGAAATCCAACATTGTCTTTTTTCACAATGATGGGATCAGTTTTACCTTCTAAAAAAAGTTGTTCCAATCCTGGCTTTCTCCCCTCACCTTTAGCAATACCCACAAGCATAATATCGCTCAAGCCTAATTCTTGAATCACCTCAATGGCTATATTGAGCTGGCCCTTACCCCCATCAATAAAAATAAGATCAGGCTTCACACCTTCACCTGTTGCAATTTTTTTGTAGCGACGCATTAATACTTCTCGCATGGCGGCATAATCATCGCCTGGCGTAATATCTTCAATATTAAAACGTCTATATTCTTTATTTTGAAGATTGCCTTTATCAAACACAACGCAAGAGGCTACCGTGCCCTCACCCATGGTATGGCTAATATCAAAACATTCGATTCTGGAAAATGAGTCCGATAGATTGAAAATTGCTTTCAATGCTTCCACCCTATTTTCCTGGCTTTCTGATTGCATCAGTTTTTGTTTTAAAGCAATCTGCGCATTCTTTTGCGCCATAGTAAGCCATACACGTTTATCACCGATTGCTTTATTAATCACCTTCACTTCGATGTCGTAATTTAATTTAAAAAATTCAGACATAAGCGATTGATTCACATGTTCTTGGGTCACGATTAATTTAGGTATAGTTTGATTTGTATAGTATTGAGCAATAAAGGTTTCAATCACATCTTGAGTTTCAACATCCGTGGCGTTTTTTGGAAAGAAACTTTTGTCACCTAAATGTCTGCCTGCACGAATCATAACTAAGTTCAGGCAATATTCACCTGCTTCTTCAACACAAGCAATAATGTCAGCATCGCTGGCACTAAAGTCACTGACAAATTGTTTTGTTCTAACTTGTCTTAAACTTTGAATACGATCGCGATATAAAGCTGCATGTTCATATGCGTGTGAAGTAGCTGCTTCATTCATTTGGTTTGTAAGTTGGCTTATAACTTCACTGTCCTTACCTTCTAGAAAAAGTGATGCATGTTTAATATCATTTTTATACTCATCCTCTCGAATAAGATCGACACATGGTGCAGTGCAGCGATGAATCTGATATTGAAGACATGGTCTTGATCTATTTTTGAATACTGAGTTTTCGCATGTTCTTAATTTAAAAACTTTTTGTAAGAGCTGAATGCTCTCTCTTACTGCATTTGTATTCGGGAAGGGTCCAAAATATTGGTTTCCTTTTTTCTGAGCGCCTCGATGAAAAGCTAAACGCGGATATTTTTCACCAGTGAGAACAATGTATGGGTAAGACTTATCATCTCTAAAAATAACGTTATAACGCGGCATGTGAGACTTAATCATATTATTTTCTAAGATCAAAGCCTCAGTTTCCGAATGCGTCACTGTGATTTCAATATGGTCAATGTGACCCACCATCATTTTTGTTCTAGGACTTACAATCGTTTTAACAAAGTAAGATGAAACCCTCTTCTTTAGGTCTTTGGCTTTCCCGACATAAATGACTTCCCCAGCCTGATTAATCATTCGATATACACCAGGTAAATTAGGGAGTGTTTTTAAAAAAGGTTTAATGTCCATATAACTAGCCTAACAAACTACCCCCTACTGACCAATCCTCACCTTTAACTTCATCAAATACAATGTAGGTATACGACGCTGGTTTATGAGCTACTTTTTCCATAAGCGCTGTGATTTCTTTTGCGATAGTTTCTTTTTGATCGCGGTTTAAGGTTCCTGCTAATTTAATATTAATGTAAGGCATTTTTAATTCTCCATTTCTTTTTTGATTGATTGAAAAACACTAAAAAACATTTCTTCGGTAAGTCTTTTTGTTTGTGTATTGTATCGACTGCAATGATAACTATCATACAAAACTAACTGATTAGGTAAATCATGACGAGCGCCATGTGAAAACACATAATCAGATTTTTTCAATTGAAAGGCCGATAAGACAGATTGATGCGCAATACTTCCTAAAGCTAATACTAATGTGCGAGGCTGAAGTAAATCTAATTCCGACTTTAAATAGTGATTACATTGTTTTATTTCTTTAGGTTCGGGTTTATTTTGTGGAGGCAAACATTTAACAGCATTTGTAATCCTACAATGAATGAGCTTTAATGAATCATCAGCTGCGATTGACTCTTGTTGGTTCGAAAATCCAAAGTGAAACAAGGCTTTATATAAAAGAATCCCTGCGAAATCGCCAGTAAAGGGCCTGCCTGTTCTGTTTGCTCCGTGCATACCGGGGGCTAAACCTACAATCAATAAACGAATCGATGTATCGCCAAAAGGCGGTACAGGCTTACAAAAATAATTAGGCTGCTCTAATTTAACTTGATCTAGAAATGTAGCAAGTCGAGGGCATTCTCTGCAGTCTTCTTTATATTGTGTCATTATTTTATATCGTGAGAATTCACGTATTTTATTTATAAACTCTATAATAGCCCATGTTCATCATGTCCTCTATCCATGCTTAGTTATCGACACGGCTTTCACGCAGGTAATCATGCAGATGTGTTAAAACATATTGTGCTTACACTGATCTTAGATTACCTCAAACAAAAAAATAAACCTTATTGGTTTATTGATACGCACGCAGGGGCGGGAAAGTATTCGCTTGAAAGTGAGTTCTCTAATAAAACATCTGAACATCTAGATGGTATTAAAAAAATCTTTCATGACGAAAAAAAACCATTAGCTTTAGCAAAATATACTGAAGTTATCCGAAAGCTCAATGGTGGTGATCAGTTGAAACAATACCCTGGCTCCCCTTGGATCGCGAGTCAAATGCTATCTCATGAAGACAGAATTAGGCTCTTTGAATTACACCCTACCGACTTAACTTCGCTTCTTCATACTTTAGGTAAAAAGCCAAATACTAAAATCTATGGTGAAGATGGCTTTAATGGATTAAAAACTCTTATTCCGCCACCCCCAAAAAGAGGACTTGTTTTAACCGACCCCTCTTACGAAATTAAAAACGATTACCTTAAAGTGGTGGAATCCTTAAAAGACAGTTTAAAACGTTTTGAAACGGGTATCTATATGGTTTGGTGCCCTTTGATTGATCGAACGGAACCCTTAACCATGCTCAAACAACTTCACAAATTGAACGTCAGAGAATGGCTTTATGTAAGCCTTTCGATTGCTAAACCGAGTGATGAAATTGGGATGTTCGGCAGCTATCTTTTTATCATTAATCCGCCATGGAAACTCAAAGAACAATTACAAGAAATCATGCCGTATTTAAGCCAGCAATTAGGCCTTAACGGCCACGGTTCTTATGAAATTGATGCAAAAACGAGTTAAAATAACACTATATATCTCATAGGATTTTTACATGCAATTATCAACGCTGAATGCCCTGTCTCCCTTAGATGGCAGATACGCTAAAAAAGTCGATAATCTGCGCCAGTACTTTAGTGAGTTTGCTCTCATTAAATTCCGTGTTGAAGTTGAAATTAAATGGCTCATTTCATTGTCTGATGAAAAAGCCATTAAAGAAGTTACAGCTCTAAGCGCATCCACAAGAGAATCAATGCAAAAAACTATTCAATCCTTTAGCGAAGCTGATGCCGCTGAAATTAAAAAAATTGAAGAGACAACAAATCACGATGTAAAAGCAGTTGAATATTGGTTAAAAAATAAATTTAAAGACAATCAAGAAATTAAAAGCATTTCAGAATTTATTCATTTTGCATGCACCTCTGAAGACATTAATAATCTATCCCATGCCCTCATGATTAAACATGCCAAGGAAACTGTTTTAACACCCAGCGTTGAAAACATCATTAAAAAATTAAAAGATATAGCACATGATTTAAGTGATCACGCTATGTTAGCTAGAACCCATGGTCAAGCTGCGAGCCCAACGACGATGGGTAAAGAAATGGCTAATGTCGCTTATAGGCTGCAAAGACAAATGGATCAATTTAAAGCACAAGAGATTCTAGGCAAAATAAATGGTGCTGTAGGTAATTTCAATGCACATATCGCAACTTATCCCACATTCAATTGGCAGGCATTTTCAAAAACATTTGTAGAGTCATTTGGTCTTACTTTCAATCCTTATACAACACAGATTGAACCTCATGATTACATGGCAGAGCTCTTTCAAAATATGATAAGAATGAATACGATTCTGATCGATCTCAATCGAGACATTTGGGGTTATATATCACTTGGTTATTTCAAACAAAAATTAAAAGAAAATGAAGTAGGCTCATCTACCATGCCTCATAAAGTGAATCCTATTGATTTTGAAAATTCAGAAGGTAATCTTGGTATTGCAAATGCATTGTTAGCCCACTTTTCAGAAAAGCTTCCTATCTCAAGATGGCAAAGAGACTTGACTGACTCTACTGTCATTCGAAATATTGGTCTAGGTTTTGGTTATACAATCCTTGCTATTGACTCTTGTCTTAAAGGTCTTAATAAATTAGAAATTAATGCAAAAAAATTATCTGATGATTTAGATCACGCTTGGGAAGTGTTAGCAGAACCCATTCAAACTGTTATGAGAAGGTATGGCATTGAAAATCCATATGAAAAACTTAAAGAGTTAACGCGCGGCAAAGATCATATAACTAAAGAAGTCATTCAAACTTTCATTCAGCAACTTGAAATTCCTCAAGAAGCCAAAGATGGATTGCTTCGATTAACACCGGCAAGTTATGTCGGTGACGCTTCTCAGTTGGCAAAAAAAATCTAATGAAAGAAGTTTTAGTTCTTTACTACTCTCACGGGGGTGCAGTTGGAGAAATGGCCACATTTATTGCGAGAGGTATTGAATCCATTCCTGGTGTTAAAGCTAGAATTCGAACAGTGCCTAAAGTGACATCCACCATTCAGGCTCTGGAAGATAGTATCCCAAGCGAAGGCCCTCCTTATGTTGACCACAAAGATCTGGAAGAATGTATAGGTCTAGCCATGGGAAGTCCTACGAGATTTGGTAATATGGCAGCGCCTCTTAAATATTTCATCGATAGCACTATATCTTTATGGTTAAGTGGAAACCTTATTGGGAAACCTGCTTGCGTATTTACTTCTTCAGGTTCTCTTCATGGCGGTAATGAATCAACACTTCTTAGCATGCAACTTCCACTTCTTCATTTAGGCATGGTGATTATGGGTGTGCCTTACTCAGTTCCAGAATTAAGTAGCACCAAAACAGGGGGCACGCCTTATGGACCTTCTCATGTGGCTGGTGAATCTAATAAAGCACCCATATCTGAGGATGAGAAAAAAATATGTCTTGCTATGGGTAAGCGACTAGCTGAAACCGCGCTTAAACTTTCAGCATGAAAAATTATCTCCAATTAGGAGCTTCCGTTAGTCTTATCTGTCTTATTTTTCTTTTGTGCTCTTGGGAGTTATTTTTGGCACCCTTTAAAAGCCAGAGCTCATGGCTGGTGCTTAAAATCGTCCCTCTTCTCATTTCAATGATGGGTATTCTTAAAGGAAAAATTTATACTTATAAATGGTCTGGCTTACTCATATTCATTTATTTTATTGAAGGTGTTGTAAGAGCCTATTCCGATCTCGGTCTATCATCTAAAATAGCACTCCTTGAAGTTTTTTTAAGTGTTGTATTTTTTCTATGTGTAACATTTTATCTGAAAGTCAGTCGTCCGTAATATGAATATTCTTTTATCTAACGATGACGGATACGACGCACCTGGTATTAAAAAGCTTGCAAGTTATTTAAAAAAAATAGCACATGTGACTATTGTCGCACCTGATAGAAACAGAAGTGGCGCGAGTAACTCTTTATCGCTTGATCGTCCATTGACAGTTACAGAAGTTGAAAAAGATTATTACTATATTAATGGCACGCCAACAGATTGCGTGCATTTAGCATTAACAGGGTTGTTAGATAAGATGCCAGATATGGTGATTTCTGGTATTAATAATGGCGCCAATATGGGTGATGACACTATTTACTCTGGTACGGTAGCAGCTGCTATGGAAGGCTTCTTACTGGACATTCCTTCCTTTGCTATTTCAATGGCACAACATGAAGCAACCTATTTTGAAACGGCTGCATCTATTACAAATGATCTTATTTTGCATTACCAAAATAATAAACCCAAAGAAGCTATGCTCTTAAATATTAATGTGCCTGATGTGCCCTTAGAAAAAATTCAAGGTATACATATCACAAGGCTTGGTAAAAGACATAAAGCAGAGCCTGTCAATAAAACACAAGATGTTGATGGCAATACTTCTTATTGGGTCGGTGCTGCCGGCTTACCTAATGATGGAGGAGAAGGTACTGATTTCTATTCAGTTGGCCGTGGCTTTGTATCTGTATCACCTATTCATGCAGACCTTACAAGACATAATCAAATTAATGATTTAAAAACTTGGATGAATAACTTTAAATGAGATTGAATTTTTTTATTATTTACATGACACTATTTTCTTTGATCGCTGGTTGCGCATCCAATGCGCCAGCGCCAGTCACTGAGAAAAAAATTCCTGCGGATAAATCAACTGCAATACAAAAAAATAAATCTGTCGCGAGAGCAAAAAAAGATCCGACTCAGCCATGCCCAGATGTTTATATTGTCAAACCAGGCGATACTCTTTATAGCTTAAGTCTTGATTGTGGTTTTTATTACAAAGAAGTTGCTCAGGCAAATGATATTAAAGAGCCTTATGCGATTAAAGTAGGCGAAAAAATAAAATTCGATCAAGTTAAATCAAACAATCCTGTTGTCACTACAAATGAAATGAAAAAAAATGAAGATGTCGTCACTACGCCATTAAAAAATAATGAAGAAGCAGCTGCCAATACGGAAACCTCACCTCAACCTCAAGCAAAACCAGTCACAGGTGGCATCACTCATTTAGATAACCCAAAAGCTTATAGAGAAAAATATACGGATGAAGCCTATAAGCTTAAGGCGACAACACCGCAAACTACAAATAACGTTCCATCAATAACATCTAAAGAAATTGCACCTATTGCTTTAGAAGATAAAATAGATTGGCAATGGCCCGCTAAAGGTAAGTTAGAAAATCTTTTTAATGAAGCGCAAGGTCAAAAGGGAATTGATATTGTAGGAACACTCGGTCAAGAAATTAAAGCAGCTGGTCCGGGCAAGGTTATTTACAGCGGAGAAGATTTAAAAGGGTATGGCAAGCTTGTAATCATTAAACACAATAACTCTTATTTGTCTGTGTATGCTCATAACAAAGAACTTCTCGTCAAAGAAGGTCAGGTCATTATGAAGGGTCAAAAGATCGCAACGATGGGTGACTCTGGAGCTGACAAAGTGAAACTTCACTTTGAAATTAGAAAACAAGGTCAGTCAGTTGATCCGACTACTTTTCTTGGGCAGCTTTAATTTCGCCTTTAGCTTCTCTTTCATAATAATCTCTGACAGTTGACATATCGTGTTCTCTTGCCCACTTGATAATTTCATCAAGCGCCGAGGCACCAATTTGACCAATTTGAGTATGAATGCCTGCTTGCTCTCTAATAATAAGAAGGCCTGGTATTTTATCAACTTGGAAATATTCACCAATTTCTGTATCTGCTTCTATATCGACCATCCCAAATAAAATATCTTTATTTTTTTCTGAAGCTGCTTCAAATATCGGCGTAAATTCAATACAAGGTTCACACCATGGCGCCCAAAAATCAACAATAACAAAATCATTATCTTCGATTGTTTTTTTAAAGTTCTTTTTTGTAAGTTTTACTGTTGCCATCTAGTATCCTAGTTATATTCTATTGAAAAACTATAACGATTGCTCGCCCCATTGATTGGTATAAAAAATCTCTCTTAAGGGTTTGCGCTTTCTAGCTTCTTTTTCTTTAGCTAATGCTTCAGCATTTACTTTCTCTATAGCGAGTGGGTAACCAATCGCAATAAAAGACATTAAATCATATTGGCTTGGAATTTGAAATAATTGTCTCGTTTTTTCAACATCAAATCCACCCATTTGATGAGCCACCATCCCCAGGCTTGTGGCTTGAAGACAGATATTTTCTGAAGAAGCGCCTGTATCGTACTGGCCCCATCGGTTAGTTTTCTCATTGTTCGAGAAGTTTTGGTGAGCGCAAGCCAAAATTAAAATAGATGCATCCATAGCCCAATTTTGATTACCAATAGACAAACAATTAAGTGCCTGCGTCCAGGGTGTTGCATCTTTCTTATTAAATACAATAAATTGCCATGGCTGATCTCCCATGCATGAAGGACTCCATCGCGCTGCTTCCATAAGGGATAAAAGTAATTCTTGAGAAACAAATTGAGTTGGGTCGTAAGCTCTTGAACTCCATCTGTCGGCCAAAATGGCATGAATGGGCTGTTCGGTAATCGCTGGTTTTTTCATTGGGGCACTATCTTTATATTTAAAGTTATCTCTATAATAAAGATAGTTTTCACTTCCTTCAAATTTAATTAATAAGGATTCCATGATGATTCAAACTGAACTCCCGTCCGAATTCAAAGGCATTAATCGATTTGCTATCAAAGCTATGCTCTATTTAAACGGCTTTGCTCATATTGTGATTGGTTTGGCTTTGGCGACATCTATCATCATGTTTACTTGGCTTTTCTTCGTTGAAATCAGTGCCGCAGCTCATGCCAACAATCTCATTCATGGCTTTATTCATGCGCTTGGCACACTCATGTTGCTTTGGTCGATATCGGCCCTTATTTCAGCTGAAATGCGCTATCTCAATGGAAGTAAACTGGAAGTTGAAACTTTCATTGAGGTTGTGATGGTGCTTTTTCTTAGAAAGCTCATCGTGCTTCCAGTTCAGGATGCAAAGCCAACCCTCGAAGAAGTTGGCATTTGGGTAGGAGGTGCATTTTTAATTGGTGTTCTTTATATCCTCGTGATTCGCTTTAGAAAAACAATCCCTGACTTTAAGAGAAAATAAACTTCTTCATGACTGATGAAGATCTTAAGTTTATGAGGCTAGCTTTAGAGCTAGCTAAAAAAGCTGAATTAAAAGATGAGGTGCCGGTAGGTGCCGTCATTGTTCAGGATGGTGAAGTTATTGGTAGAGGGATGAATACATCAATTGGCGACCATGACCCCACTTCGCATGCTGAGATTAATGCCATAAGAGAAGCGGCTAAATTCATCAAAAATTATAGATTAAAAGACTGCTCAATTTATGTGACTCTTGAGCCCTGTGCTATGTGTGTAGGCGCTATTCAACATGCGCGTATTGGGAAAATTATCTATGGCGCTCCGGACCCCAAGACGGGTGCTTGCGGAGGCATGGTTGATCTCATTGGTATCAAAGAAATTAACCAT
Organism: Candidatus Methylopumilus planktonicus; assembly: GCF_006364715.1. Lineage (NCBI taxonomy): Bacteria > Pseudomonadati > Pseudomonadota > Betaproteobacteria > Nitrosomonadales > Methylophilaceae > Candidatus Methylopumilus > Candidatus Methylopumilus planktonicus. The sequence goes on along the minus strand of NZ_CP040984.1, from coordinate 386,815 downwards.
CATGCAGAAGCTATGGGTGGCGTCTTAGAAAAAGAATGCAGCCAAATACTAAGAGATTTCTTTCTTTCAAAAAGAAAAAAGCCGTAGAAAACTACGGCTTTTTTAAAACAAAAATGATTTAGTCTCTGTTACCTAGAAGAGCCATCAATAACTGGAGTAAATTTACAAATAAGTTATAGATGTTCATATAAAGCGCTAACGTTGCCATGATGTAGTTCGTTTCTCCACCGTTCACAATGCGACTTACATCGTACAGAATGAATCCAGAGAATAATAAAACTGCAACACCAGACAATGCTAAAGCCATCGCAGGTATTTGGAAGAATAAATTAGCAAGCGAAGCTAAGATGAGAAGAATGATACCAATCATCAAAAATTTTCCCATAAAGCTAAAATCTTTTTTAGTGGTAGTAGCAATCGTAGCTAACATTAAAAATATGGCAGCTGTGCCACCTGCTGCTAGACCCACGATTTGAGCGCCATTACTTAAACTAAAAGCTACTTGAAGAATCGGACCTAACATCACACCTAAAAATAAAGTGAGTGCTAATAAGAAAACAACGCCTAAGCTATTATTTCGATTTGCTTGAATTGCGAAAAATAAACCAAACATACCTGCTAAAAGCATAATGGCAAATATAATAGGATGCTGTTGAGCAAATAAGAAATTCATGCTCATACCTATGTAAGCGCCGATTGCGGTGGGAATAAGCGATAAACCAAGTAAAGCATAAGTATTTCTAAGGACTTTATTTGTCGCTAATACTGATTGCGACTGGCTTTCAATTCTTATATTTTCTTGCATATGTTTTCCTCTTATAAAGTTTTTAATACATGTTATAGATTATATAACTTACTAAATAGTTTCAATATTCATTTAAATTTTTTTACATAGTCATAATTTGAGCTGTCATATCCTTGAAACCTTTTTCTTGTGATGTTTTTAGGGCTATATGAGGCTCTTTAAAGCCTTTCATCGTAAGAAGCCTTTCAATACTTTCAGATGACATCTTCCAGTCTAATTGAAGTAAAACTTCATCTACCAATTGCGGGCTATTACATAACAAAACCATGTCACAGCCAGCCTCGAGCGCTTTGACAATTCTATCCTTCATTTCACCACCAAGCACAGCCCCTTTCATACTCATGTCATCGCTAAAAATAGCGCCTTTAAAATGAGCTTTTTCTCTCAATTGATTTTTAAGCCAAAATTGCGAAAACCCAGCCGGATTTTTATCTGCGGCAGAGTATAGAACGTGGGAAGGCATCACTGCATTTAATCCATGCTTGATTAATGATATAAAAATACTCATATCTTTAGACTCAATCTCGTCGAGCGTTCTCGTATCCTCCGAAATACTTAGATGTGAATCGGCCTTGATATACCCATGCCCTGGGAAGTGTTTTCCAACACCATGCATGCCGCCTTCGTTTAAACCTTCCAAAAGGTGAGATGCCAAAGCTTTAATGGCTTCAATATCGCCATGAAAGGCTCTATCTCGAATCACGGTACTTTCGCTGTAATCAATATCTAAAACGGGTGTAAAACTAAAATCGATATCAAATATTCTTAATTCAATCGCGATAATTTGGCCAATAAAAAAAGCTAAGTGATTTGCTTTTTTGGGCGCGTTATCCCAAATTTCGCCTAACTTTCTCATAGCAGGGATCGCAGTAAAGCCTTCTCTAAATCTTTGGACGCGGCCACCTTCATGATCCACAGCGATTAAGAAGTCATGACCCCTTATCTTTCTAATAGCATCTGTTAATGTCTTTAATTGAGCAGTGTCTTGATAGTTTCTTGAAAATAAAATAAGTCCGCCGACCAAGGGGTGCGAAATTCTTTTAATGTCCGTATCGGTCAATACTAGCCCCTCAACATCAATCATTAATGGGCCCATCTTCATTTTGATTGAATAACGTTCATATCATTTAAAAATAAAAGGATTGAAATTGGTGCGTGTATCAAAATGATCTAGATTTTCTTTCTTTTTTAAGAAAGCAACAATCTTATATATCCCTGGTGTAAATAAAATTTCTATCAGCGTTTTGGCAACGAACTGTGCAATCACTACTAGGATGATTTTGTCATTTGGAATCACACCGCTATTATAAAAAGCTAAAGGATAGAATAAAATAGAATCAATCGCTTCACCTGCAATGGTAGATCCGATCGTACGGCTCCATAAATATTTTCCTTTTGTCATAATTTTCATTTTTGCTAATACAAAAGAGTTTACAAATTCGCCTGCAGCAAAAGCAACTAGACTTGCTAAAGAAACTCGCCAAGCTGAACCAAATGCAATTTCATAGGCCTCTTGATTATGCCAATAAGGTGCAGGTGGAAGAGCCACAATCATCCAAGCCATAAAAGATGCAAAAGCAAGCGCTATGAAACCTGCCCATATCACTCTTCTTGAAGCAGCATAACCATAAACCTCAGTTAAGATATCGCCAAAAATAAATGAGATAGGGAAAAATAAAACCCCAGCACCGAATGTAAGAAGGCCAAAAAATGGAACCTCTATCTGAGAAATTTTTGCAGGTCCAATTAAGTTTGATGTGATCAATACTGTCACAAACGCTGCCATGACAAGATCGTAATATCGGTATTGGTTTTTATACATATTAGATTTCACTGATCAATACATGATCGCCTGCATTAATTTGATCAAATAAATCGATGATGTCTTGGTTGTCCATGCGAATGCATCCATGTGATACAGGCTGACCTAAGCGAGCTAAATCATTCGTCCCATGGATATAGATAAAACGCTGCATCGTATCTTGATTTCCTAGGCGATTAAATCCAATCTCGAGACCTGAGAGCCAAAGTATGCGGGTTAAAATCCAATCCTCTTTTGGGTTGTTTTCTGACATTGATGGATGCCATATTTTTCCTGTAAGTCTACGAGCCGCAAACTGAGCATAGAGAGGAGCGCCTTGACCAATTTTTGCGCGAACGATATGTTGACCTAAAGGCGTACAAAAACTACCTTTATGTTGACCTATGCCTTTTTCTGCAGTGGAGATTACAAAAGATTTTACCCATACATTATCATCACGATATAAATGAAGCTTCTGTTCTGCAATTGAAATTTTAATATGCATAGTTAAATGATTTTTAAGATTCCGTCTTTACAAATAATGCAATCGATTCAACATGAGAAGTATGTGGAAACATATTTACAATACCAGCTTTATCTAATTTGTAACCCTTCTCATGGACTAATATTTGAGCGTCTCTTGCTAGGGTCGCTGGATTACAAGATACGTAAACAATGATAGAAGGATGAATGTCGTCATCAATAAGTTGCACCAATTGAAATGCCCCATCCCGTGGTGGGTCAATGAGCCATTTATTTGCGTGACCTAACTTTAATAAGGATTCTTTGGTAATGTCAAATAAATTCATACATTGGTATTCAACAAAATCATTTAAGTGATTTTCATCACGACATTGCTTTGCTCTTTCTATGAGCGATGCTGAGCCTTCGATACCCATCACTTTTGCACCACTCGTGGCTATAGGTAATGTGAAATTTCCTAGGCCACAGAAAAAATCGAAAATACGATCATCTTTTGAAGGCTTTAATAAACTCATTGCCCTTCTTACTAATACCTGATTAATGAAGGGATTGATTTGCGTAAAGTCGTACGGCATAAAACTAAACTGCAGCCCAAATTCTTTTAATGCATAAGAAAGCTTAACGTCATCTTTCTTCGATAAAGGTTTTATCGTATCAGGCCCTTTGGATTGAGTCCAAAATTGCACCGGGTGTTGAGATGAGAATGTATTTAAAAGCAACTCATCATTTGTATTTAATGCATCTAAAATTCTTAATACTAAAACCAAATGCTTTTGATCTGCAGCAAATTCGATTTGAGGAATCTGATCTTTAATCGAAAGTTGAGTGATTAAGTCTTGCAGATGAGGCAACATATCGGAGAGGGTTTGAGGTAAGACTTCACAGCTAGAAATGTCAGCAATGAAATGTGTTCTTTTTTCATTGAATCCCACAAGCGCTTTATTTTTCTTAACAACAAACTTGACTCTTAAGCGACCTTTATATCGGTAATGCCATGAAGGTCCTGCAAGAGGGGTGAGTATTGTTTCAGTTTTAACTTTACCAATGCGAGATAATGTATTTTCAAAGACCCTTTGCTTAGCTGCAATTTGTGCTTGGAACTCAAAATGCTGCATAGAACAACCACCACAACGATTAAAGTGATCGCATTTAGGCTTTACTCTTAAATTAGATTGCCGAATGACTCTTTCTGTAAAAGCAATTTCATAACTTGGTTTTTTAACATAAGACTCACATTCGACAATCTCACCCTGAAGGGCACCTTCGACGAAAATAGCTTTACCATCAATATGGGTAACACCGCGCCCCTCTTGATCAATATTTTCTATTGTGGCAAGTAATAATTTTTTTTTAGGTTTTATATCGTCTTGCATTTAGAAATGTCTAAGATTTCCATGCGGACAGAAATTCATCCCAATAATCTTTTTGGTATTCTTGAATTGTATTTCTAACTAAATTAATTTCAGACTCATATTGATTTTGGTTAAGATGGCCTCTGATCAATTGAAATTTAAGATATACAAGATAAGTATTGGCGACATCAGTTTCACAATAATCTCTAATTGATTGAATGTCTCCTTGTCTGTATGTATCCCAAACTTTACCGCCATCCATACCTAGCTTGCCTGGGAAGCCACACAGCTTTGCAATATCATCTAGGGGCGCGTTATTTTTACCTTGAAACATCGCTAAAAATTCCATTAAATCCGTATGGCGCGTGTGATATCGGCTTAAATAATTATTCCATTTAAAATCTTTATCTATCTCCCCCATGTCTAGATACTTGGATGCATTTATGCCATGCATTAACGCCCTATAATTTAATACAGGAAGATCAAACCCTGAGCCATTCCAAGATACAAGGGTGGGGGTATATTTATCAATGCCATCAAAAAAACGCTGGATGACTTCTTCTTCAGGATCATCAACTTCCCCAAGCGTCCAAATCTTTAACTGGTCTTTTTCTCGAAGGACGCACGAAATAGCTACAATTTTTTGAAGATGGTGCTGCAGAAAATCAGAGCCGTTTTTTTGTCTTCTTTTATAAAGAGCTACATTAACGACATCATCATCAGATAAATTTTTATCTAATATATATAAAGATCTAATGCCTTGAATATCAGGAATAGTTTCAATATCAAAAACTAAAATAGGGATCAATGCATTAACTCAAGAATAAATTAGAAGATAGATAACGGTCACCGCGATCACAAGCAATAGAAACAATGACGGCATCTTTATTTGCTTTTGCGATTTTCAGTGCGACATAAAGTCCGCCACCTGTCGATGCACCAGAAAAAATACCTTCTTCTTTTGCAAGCCTTTTCGCAGTCTCTTCTGCATGTTGTTGTGAAACATATTCAATGTGATCAATATTTTTTGCGCTGTATATTTTAGGCAAATAAGCTTCTGGCCATTTACGTATGCCTGGAATCTGAGCACCCTCTTCTGGCTGTACACCAATAATTTGAATATTCTTATTTTTTTCTTTTAAGAATTGCGAAGTACCTACAATCGTACCTGTGGTTCCCATGCTCGCAATAAAGTGTGTAACACGACCCTTTGTATCTTTCCAAATTTCAGGGCCTGTCGTCTCATAATGCGCTTTAGGATTGTCAAGATTACTGAATTGATCTAGTACAAAACCCTTACCTTCTTTTTGCATTTTTAAGGCAATATCTCTGGCAAGCTCCATACTGCCTTCTTTTGAAGTCAGAATAAATTCTGCGCCAAATGCTTTCATAGTTTGCCGTCTTTCAATGGTTTGATTTTCTGGCATGACCAGAATCATTTTGTAACCTTTCATCGCAGCCACCATAGCAAGTGCTATACCTGTATTCCCAGATGTAGCTTCAATGAGTGTGTCGCCTGGTTTAATGTCGCCTCTTAATTCAGCGTTATGAATCATAGAAAAAGCAGCTCTGTCTTTCACTGAGCCGGCAGGGTTATTCCCTTCCAACTTTAAATGGATGGCACCGCTTGAATTTCCGTGCATCCGCTGCAAAGCAACGAGTGGTGTATTTCCAATAAAATCTTCTAATTGCATTACTTTAAATTCATCCTAAATAAAAAAACGGTATAGACAAAAAATGATATGAATCCGATTAAAGCTAATTCAGGGATCGTAAGGCCTAACAAGGTCCAATCAATATGTGAGCAGTCGCCTGTCCCTTTAAAAAGCAAATTCAAAGCTTTTGAGAATGGAAAATTTTCAAACATATAATTTAAATCAACACCGCATTCATTTGGCGCGCTAATAGCTTTTGATTGGATCAAGATGTGTTTGAATGAAAATACCATGCCCGTGATTGAAGTTATAGATAAAACGACTAAAGATAACTTTTTAATTAAATAAGTAGGCTTAATAAATGCATTGATTAAGAAAAGTAACCCAAGCACCATAAAAATAATCCTCTGGGTCACACATAAAGGACATGGTTCGAGGTTGAATTTGTTTTGAATGAAGACTGCTAATGCAACTAAAAAATAAGCAGCAATAAAAGCAATTAAATGGGCTTGTCTATGTGATAAAAAAAATTTCTTCAATTAAAGCTCTTTAGTTATTCATTAACTCTATAATGAAGATAATTGTAACGGATATCCTTCTAGTTTGATTAATTCAACTCCAATAAATACCTCCAAACCTAACGAAGCCAGGGTTTTTTCTGTCAAAGAAATTAATCGTCTTGTAAGGGAGCTCCTTGAGCAGAGCTTTCCCTCATTTTGGATTTCAGGTGAAATCTCTAATTTCATAAGCGCATCTTCTGGACACTGGTACTTTTCTCTTAAAGATGATGAAGCTCAAGTCCGTTGTACCATGTTTAAAAATAAAAATATGGCAACGGATTGGATGCCTAAAAATGGCGAAAAGATTGAAGCAAAATGTTTTATCGGTTTATATGAGGCCCGGGGCGAATATCAACTCAATATTGAGTCAATTAGGCATGCAGGCGCGGGGCTTTTATCAGAAGCATTCAATCAATTAAAAGAAAAACTCCTGAAAGAAGGTCTTTTTGAGGATTCTCGAAAAAAATCTATACCTCAATTTCCTAAATCTATTGGTGTCATTACTTCGCCCACAGGGGCCGCGATCGAAGATATTTTAATTACACTTAAAAGACGAAGTCCACATATTCCAGTTATTATTTATCCTAGTCTCGTTCAGGGTAAAGAAGCGCCTCTAGCGCTTGTGAAAGCCATTGAAACTGCAAATATAAGACAAGAATGTGATGTGCTGATCTTAGCGCGAGGTGGTGGTTCGATTGAAGACTTATGGGCATTTAATGAGGAAATCTTAGCGCGAGCGATTGTTGCATCAAAAATACCTACAATTACAGGTGTTGGGCATGAAACTGATACAACTATAGCTGATTTTGTTTCCGACTTAAGAGCCCCAACGCCCACAGGAGCTGCTGAACTCGTTACAAGTCATAGTGTCGAACTTATCAAAACAATTCAGATTTATAAAAACCAATTAAATAAAGTCATGGCAGTTCTTATTCGAGAAGTGATGCAGAAAATTGATTACCTAGAAAAACGTCTTATATCGCCTCACCAACACATTCAACGACAAAAAGAACAGATTCATCAATATATACAGAGGATTAATCAAAGTATGAAGAATACTTTGATCCAATATCGTTTGCACATTGATAAATTAAAATTAAACTTGGATCACTTAAGCCCTCATGCTGTTTTATCAAGAGGCTATTCCATCATTACAAATGTGGAAGGCCAGGTTGTAAATAATGTAGCCCAGTTAAAGCTTAATGATAAAATCCATATTCAACTAAACCATGGGCAAGCTGACGCAAATATTTCAGATCTCAAAGATCAATAATTTTAGATTGATTTAAAAAAAACTGACGCACACATGGAAGATAAAAAAAATCACAAAGCTTCTCTAGCTACACTTTCACTTTCAGCATTAGGTGTTGTATTTGGTGATATTGGTACAAGCCCGCTATACACTATGAAAGAAGTTTTTTCTCTCAGCAAACATCCTGTCGCGCTTACCGAGTTTAACGTCCTCGGCATACTGTCTCTTATTTTCTGGTCGCTCATTATGATTGTGTCAGCTAAATATGTTGCCTTTATTATGCGTGCTGACAATAGAGGTGAAGGGGGCATTATGGCTCTTCTCTCTCTTGCTAATAAAAATGCCCCCAGTGGCAATAAAAGAAATTTGATTATGATTTTAGGTATTCTTGGGGCATGTATGTTTTATGCAGACGGAATGATTACTCCTGCAATTTCTGTTTTATCTGCGATCGAAGGTCTTGAGGTTGTAGCGCCCTCTTTAAGTCATCTTATTATTCCTATAACTCTTGTAGTGTTATTTATTTTATTTTACGCACAAAGTAAAGGTACGAATGTTGTGGGCACTTTCTTTGGCCCTATTATGTTTTTTTGGTTCTTAACGCTCGCACTATTGGGAATTATTAATATTGCACAGGAGCCACATGTTCTCTCAGCCATTAATCCATTGTATGCATTTCATTTCTTCCAGCTATCTCCAATGGTTGCATTCGTAGCATTAGGTGCGGTCGTTTTATCAGTCACCGGCGCTGAGGCACTCTATGCAGATATGGGGCATTTTGGACGTAAGCCAATTAAGCTTGCATGGTTTATTTTTGTACTTCCAGCGCTTACATTAAATTACTTTGGACAAGGCGCATTAATTATTAGCAACCCTGAAAATATTAAAAATCCTTTTTATCTCATGGCGCCTGAATTTCTTGTCATACCTCTTATTATTTTAGCAACGCTCGCAGCAATCATTGCTTCACAAGCTGTCATTACAGGCGCTTTCTCAGTCTCAAGACAAGCGCTTCTGTTAGGATTTCTGCCAAGAATGCATGTCGAACATACTTCTGAAAATCAAGAAGGGCAAATTTACCTCCCGAGAATTAATTGGCTCTTAATGATTGCAGTTATGACCTTAGTAGTGACCTTCAAAAGCTCAGGGAATCTTGCAGGGGCTTATGGTATTGCAGTCACAGGCGATATGGTGATCTCAACACTTCTCGCAAGCTTTGTATTTTATGAAGTATGGAAATGGAATTCCATAAAGACAGTTATTTTCATGGCAATCTTTTTAATAATCGATCTTGCATTCTTTAGTGCAAATATTTTAAAAATCCCTGATGGTGGCTGGTTCCCAATTTTGATTGGCTCTGTTATTTTTATTTTAATGACTACCTGGAAAAAGGGACGTGCGATTCTTTACAAAATACTTAAAGGCGAGGCTATTGAAATTAATTCATTCATTACCTCTATTGGAACTAACCCTCCCCCTCGGGTGGAAGGTACAGCAATATTTTTAACGCCCAATCCAGATGGTGTGCCTCATGCCTTGTTTCATAACCTCAAGCATAATAAAGTTATCCATGAAAAAGTTATTATTCTGACCGTTATGTTTATGGACTACCCTCATTCACTTAAAAAAGATCTTGTGACTGTTGAAAAATTACCTCACGATTTTTATAAAGTGACTGTGAAATATGGATTTAAAGATGAGCCTGACTTACCTAAAGACCTTGCCCTGCACGCTAAAAATGGTATCAATATTGACCCAATGAATAGCTCTTACTTTATTGGTAAGGAAATTTTATTGGCAACACCAAAAGAAAATATGAACTATTGGAGAAAGAAATTGTTTATAGGTTTATTTAGAAGTGCAGAAACAATTACCAATCAATTTAAACTGCCACCCAACCGCGTGGTTGAGCTAGGAAGCCAAGTATTATTTTAAGAATGAAATATAGCATTTTATTTTTATTAGCCCTTTTTATCTCGGGCTGTGCTTCAACAACTCTAAAAAATCAATCAGGCGTCGATAGGAAACAACTGTTGCTTATGCCTCAATCTATGGTGGCAGGAATAGCAAGTGACAGCTACCGAGGTGCACTTCAAGCAGCGAGTAAAAAAAATAAACTCAATGTCGATTCTTTTCAAGTCAAGCGCGTCAAGAGAATTAGCAATCGACTCATTGCCAATGCAAATTATTTTAAACCCGAAGCGAGTCAATGGGCATGGGAAGTCAATGTTGAAGACAGTGACGAAGTAAATGCTTATTGTATGCCTGGGGGAAAAATCATGGTCTACTCAGGCCTCATTCGAAAGCTCAAAGCAACGGATGATGAATTAGCGGCTGTGATAGGGCATGAAATCTCTCACGCACTTCGCGAACACGGACGAGAAAGAATGTCGACCGCCGCCATTCAACAGTTTGGTTTAATTGGTTTTGCAGCTTACATCTCTAATACAACCAATCGAAATAGAGCTAATGCCACAATGCAAGCGGCCTCATTAGGCGCCACCCTCTTTTTTGCTCTCCCTAATAGTCGCACGCAAGAAAGAGAGGCTGACGCTATTGGCTTAGAGCTTTCTGCAAGATCTGGTTTTGACCCTTTTGCTGCAGTAACTTTATGGGAAAAAATGAAACAACAAAACACAAAAAAACCACCTGAATTTTTAAGCACTCACCCATCGGACGATAATCGTATAAGGGATCTCACCGAACTTGCCTATCAATTAAAACCTCTTTACGAATCAAACAGGCCGCGCTAATTACATTAGACTTTAATGTAAAATACTGTTTTAACTAAAAAAATACTCTCATGGACCAATTAAAATCAATTATCGAAAATGCTTTTGAAACAAGAGCTGAAATCAACCCAAAAAATGCACCTAAAGAAATTAAAGATGCTGTGGATGAAGTCCTTAACAGCTTAAATAATGGATCGCTTCGAGTCGCAGCACGTATTAAAGATTCCCAAGAATGGGAAACGCATCAATGGATTAAAAAAGCGGTACTTCTCTCTTTTAGACTCTACGATAACGAAGTAATGAAGAGTGGTTATACAAATTACTTTGATAAAGTACATTCTAAATTTGCTAACTTCACAGATGAAGATTTTAAAGCGGGTGGCTATCGCGTTGTGCCAAACGCTATTGCAAGACGCGGTTCATTTATTGGTAAAAATGTTGTACTTATGCCTTCTTATGTCAATATCGGTGCTTATGTAGATGAAGGTACGATGGTTGATACATGGGCAACGGTTGGTTCATGTGCACAAATTGGTAAGAACGTTCACCTTTCAGGTGGTGTTGGTATTGGTGGAGTGCTAGAGCCTATTCAAGCAGGTCCAACTATTATTGGTGATAATTGCTTTATTGGCGCTCGATCCGAAGTGGTCGAAGGCGTTGTGGTTGAGGATAATGCAGTAATTTCTATGGGTGTCTATATTGGCCAGTCTACTAAGATCTATGATCGTGAAACAGGAGAAGTGACTTACGGTCGCATTCCCAAGGGCTCTGTTGTAGTCTCAGGAAACCTCCCTTCAAAAGATGGCTCTTATAGTCTATATTGCGCAGTGATTGTAAAAAAGGTAGATGAAAAAACGCTTGGCAAGGTTGGCATTAACGAGTTACTTAGAGGCATCTAAATCATGATGGTGTATGGCATTAAAAATTGCAGCACTGTCAAAAAAGCATTAACTTGGTTTGATAGCCATCAAATTAGTTATGACTTTTACGACCTCAAAAAAGATGTTTTAAATGTAGCTACTTTGACTGCATGGTTTAAAAAGTTACCAGATCATTTAACTTGGGATATGCTAATTAATAAATCTGGTATGACATGGAGAAATCTTACAGATCGAGAGAAAAAACTCGCTGACAAACAAGAAACTGCCATTCAATTAATTATAGAAAAACCAACGGTAATGAAAAGACCTTTGGTAGCCATCGATAAGAAAGTAGTATCACTTGGGTTTGATGAATCAGCATTTCAACAACTATTTAAAAAATAAAAAAAATGACTAAAACGCTAGAGCTTGCTAAAAATTTAATTGCTAGAAAATCTAATACGCCAGATGATGCTGGCTGCCAAGATTTGCTTATTAGCCTCTTGGAGCCTTTAGGTTTTAAATGCGAGAAAATTAAATCAGGTGATGTAGAAAACTTGTATGCGCGCAAAGGTACTGAAGCACCTTTCTTTGTTTTTGCAGGTCATACAGATGTTGTACCTAGCGGCCCAGTTGATCAATGGATATCACCACCCTTTGAACCCACGATCAAGGATGACAAGCTTTATGGTCGAGGCTCTGCGGATATGAAAACATCTATTGCAGCCTTTATTGTTTCTATTGAAGAATTTTTAAAAGAAACTAAGGGCTTTAAAGGCTCGATTGGATTAATTATCACTTCTGATGAAGAAGGTGTTGCAGTTGATGGAACTGTTAAAGTGGTAGAGCTTCTTAAGAAGAGAAATGAAAGAATTGATTTCTGTCTTGTGGGCGAACCGACTTCACATCTGAAATTCGGCGATATGATTAAAAATGGCCGAAGAGGATCGCTTTCAGCAAAACTTACCGTAAAAGGTATCCAAGGCCATATTGCCTATCCCCATTTAGTAAAAAATCCAATTCATATGGTTGCGCCCGCCATTACAGATTTAGTGAATATGTCCTGGGATGAAGGTAACGAATATTTCCCTAAGACATCATGGCAAATTTCAAATATCAAAGGTGGAACAGGTGCTACAAATGTTGTTCCTGGTGAAGTAGATATTCTTTTTAATTTTAGGTATTCAACAGCAAGTACCGCTGAAAATTTAAAAGAAAGAGCGCACGCGATTTTAGATAAGCATAAACTTGATTACGTTATTGATTGGGAATACTCAGGCAATCCTTATTTAACAAAAAAAGGAAGGCTTGTAGAGATATTATCAGATGCCATCAAGGAAACTCTTGGTATCACGCCTGAGCTATCCACAACAGGCGGCACTTCCGATGGTCGTTTTATTGCGAATATTAGTGATCAAGTTGTTGAGTTTGGACCGCTCAATGCCACGATTCATAAAATCAATGAATGTGTTGATGTAAAAGATATTGAACCACTTAAAAATATTTACAAGCTTACGCTTCACAAGATTCTCACTTGAGCCAAACGCAACTATTTAAAGAGATTTTTTCAATACGTGATTGGCTAAGATACGCTGTTAGTCAATTTGAGAGTTCTGATATATTTTTTGGCCATGGCACCTCAAATGCATATGATGAAGCCGTCTGGCTCATTTTTGGCTTTCTTCATTTACCTCACGACACAATAGAAAACTTTTTAGATGCTCACATCACGAGTAAAGAAAAAAAAGATTTACTATTTTTAATTGAAAAAAGAATTAATGATAAAGTCCCGACAGCTTACTTGCTTAATGAAGCATGGTTGAGAGATTATAAATTTTATGTCGATGAACGCGTGATCATTCCTAGGTCTTTAATAGCGGAATCATTAAGCGAAAATCTTTACCCATGGATTGATGATCCCGAAACAATTTATAGCGCACTTGACTTATGCACCGGAAGTGGTTGCTTAGGTATCATGATGGCACACAGCTTCCAGAACGCTGAGATTGATCTTGTTGACCTATCCGACAAAGCATTGCAGGTAGCCCAAATCAATGTGGATCAGTATGGATTAGATGACCGTATTGAATTAATCCGATCTGATTTATTTGATGCACTGAAGGGAAAGAAATACGACCTGATCATTTCTAACCCTCCTTATGTCAATGAAGCTTCTGTTAAAAACTTTCCTATGGAGTTTTTAAAAGAACCTAGTATGGCCCTTGGAAGCGGTCATGATGGTTTAGATCATACAATTAGAATTATTCATGAAGCTAAGAAGTATCTTAACGACGGCGGCATGCTAATTGTAGAAATTGGTCACAACAAAGAAGCTTTATTAGATAAATTTCCAGCGCTTCAATTTCAGTGGCTAGATGTTTCTTTAGGTAATGATTTTGTATTTATGCTACAAAAATCTCAGCTATCTCATTAGATTTTTTTAATATCTAAATTACTTCTAATTCTTCTCTTGATTGGTTTTTTTCCAATTTTTTTAATTTTTTTGTCTAGGATTGCTTTTCGATCAAGCTTAACTTTAGGTGCATAAGGTGATGGGTGTGCATGTTTTTTACGTGCCTTAACTTTAACGAGGCTTTCATTGCGGCTCACTATAGAGAAAGGCATGTCGAGCCATTTTAAAATGTTCTCAACTTCCTTTACTTCAAGTTCCAACATCATGCCTCTTTTTACGCGTGATGGAAGTGATACAGAACCAAACCTGGTTCGAATAAGACGACTTACCGGAAGATTGAAATGTTCAAATAAACGTCTTACTTCTCGATTTCTGCCTTCCATAAGGATGACTTGGTACCATCGATTAGCCCCCTCGCCACCTTGATAACGAATTTCATCGAATTTTGCTAGACCATCGTCTAATTTAACACCGGATTTTAATTGTGATATTTGCTCTTCAGTTAACTCACCAAAGATACGGACAGCATATTCGCGTTCAATTTCAAATTTTGGGTGCATAAGACGGTTAGCAAGATCGCCTGAAGTAGTAAACATGAGTAGACCTGAAGTGTTGATATCAAGACGCCCTATAGAAATCCATTTTTCATTTTTAATTCTAGGTAGCTTTGAAAATACTGTGGTTCTTTTTTGTGGGTCACTGACTGAAACAATCTCACCTTCAGGTTTGTGATAAATAAGAATTTTAGGAAATTTTAAATCAAAGAAAAGATGGATGGTCTTTCCATCAATCTTGATAACATCATGCTCATGGATTAATTGTCCTAATGTTGCTGGACTATCATTCACATGCACACGGCCTGCTTCAATATATTTTTCCATTTCTCGCCTGGAACCAATTCCAGATTGAGCAAGGAGCTTATGTAAGCGCTGTGTTTTAGATGGGCTAGTGGTCTTTCTTTCTTTAGCTGAGTCTTGATCTTGTGAACGCATAAAATACTTTAAGTCACCAATGACTTAAAATTAAACATTCAAGGGAATTTCATTTTGAAGGAAGCTTTCAATATCAGGAAGCTCAGATAAAGATCTCAAATTAAAATCATTTAAAAAATGTTTTGTTGTCGCATATAAAGAAGGTCTGCCCGGCACCTCTTTTTGACCAATCACATCAATCCAGTCTCTTTCTTGAAGTTGTCTAATAGCATTCGGATTGAGTGCCACACCTCTAATTTCTTCTATGTCGCCACGTGTCACTGGCTGCCTATAAGCTACAATCGCTAACACCTCCATGACAGCACGACTATATTTAGCCACTCTTTCTGGGTTTAATCTCATTAAGTAACTTGAGTATTCATCTCTCACTTTAAAACGATAACCCGAGGCTACAAGAACCAATTCCATAGTGCGATCTTGCCATTCTGTTTTGAGTTCATCTAATAACATTCTTAATGTAGATCGCTCAATTTTTTCTGAAAATAATTTTTGCAAATCGTCTAAAGATAGAGGATTGGCACTCGTTAACAATGCGACCTCTAGTATTTGTTTAATTTTTGATATGTTATTTAAGTCTGTCATGGCCTAGTTGATCTGTAATTTAATGTAGATGGGAGAAAAACTTTCTTGCTGGGTAATTTTTATAAGTCGCTCTCTTGCTAATTCTAATATAGCTAAGAAACATACAACTAACTTTTGAACTCTATCTTCAGCCACATTAAATAATGATGAAAACTCGACAAACTCTTCTTTTTGAAGTTTTCTTAAAATCATTGTCATGTGCTCTCTTACAGAAAGTTCATTGCGAGCAACTTTATGCACCTCAAAATGTTTTGCCCGATTTAAAATATTTTTCCACGCTGAAAATATTTCATCAATTGATACGTCAGGATAGGTAATTTCTGTAATTTTTTCAAAATACGCATTAGCGACATAAAGATCAACACCGACCTGCGGCATTTGTGTAAGCTTTTCAGAGGCTATTTTGATGAGCTCATACTCCATAAGTCTTCGAACAAGCTCAGCGCGCGGATCTTGCTCTGTATCAACCTCAGCTGCCCTCTTAGGTAATAACATTCTTGATTTAATTTCAATCAAGACTGCTGACATAAGTAAGTAATCTGCAGCTAACTCAAGTTTAATTTCTTTCATCTTCTCTACATAATCCATGTACTGAATTGTCAAATCAGCCATCGGTATATCGAGAATATCTAAGTTATGTTTTCTAATAAGATATAGAAGAAGATCGAGCGGTCCTTCAAAAGCTTCCAAATAAATTTCTAAAGCATCTGGTGGAATATAAAGATCTTGAGGTAATACCTCAATATTCTCTCCATGAATTTTCCCAATAGCGGCTATTTGAACTTCTTGATTCATCAGTAATTCAACCCCATCGCTTCTCTTACTTCTCGCATAGTTTCTCTCGCGAGTTTTCTAGCTTTTTCACAACCCTCGGCTACGATATTTTTCACGAGATCAGGATCTTCAATGTAATGAAATGCTCTTTCTTGAATAGGTTTAAGTTCTTTATTAATTGCATCAATCACAGGCTGTTTACATTCAATACATCCTATTTTAGCTTCTTTACATCCAGTTTCAACCCAAGCTTTAACTTCATCGCTTGAATACACTTGGTGCAACTGCCATACAGGACAGTTATATGGATTGCCAGGATCATTTCTTCTAATGCGAGCGGGATCGGTTGGCATGGTTTTAATTTTTTTCTCAACAGATTCAGGCGACTCTCTTAAGGCAATAGTGTTGTTATATGATTTAGACATTTTTTGACCGTCCAAACCAATCATCTTAGATGCAGGCGCTAATTTATATTCAGGCTCAACTAAAATCATTTTGCCGCCGCCCTCTAAAAAGCCTAACAACCTTTCTTTATCTCCCAAACTTAAACCCTGATGCTCTTCAATTAATACCTGAGCCGAGTCTAGTGCCTCTTGGTCACCATTTTCTTGATACGCTGTTTTCATCTCCATATAGAGACTGCTTTTTTTAGAGCCTAATTTTTTAATTGCTTCCTCAGCCTTTTCAACAAATCCCGTTTCTTTGCCATAGAGGTGATTAAAGCGTCTTGCAATTTCTCGAGTAAATTCTATGTGAGGAATTTGATCTTCACCAACAGGTACCTGTGTTGCTTTGTAAATCAAAATGTCTGCACTTTGTAATAATGGATAACCTAAAAATCCATAGGTCGACAAATCTTTAGATGATAATTTTTCCTGCTGGTCTTTATAAGTTGGCACTCTCTCTAGCCAACCTAAGGGTGTAATCATAGAAAGCAAAGTATGAAGTTCGGCATGCTCAGGTACTTTAGACTGAATAAAAATAGTTGCTGTTGCTGGATCTACCCCTGCTGCAAGCCAATCCACAACCATCTCCCACACATTCTCTTCAATAATTTCAGGAGAGTCGTAATGTGTCGTGAGTGCATGCCAATCTGCTACAAAGAATAAACATTCAAATTCATGTTGAAGATTAATCCAATTTTTCAATACCCCATTGTAGTGGCCCAAATGAAGATTGCCTGTAGGTCGCATGCCAGATATAACGCGTTCAATAGCCATAGTCTATACCTGAGCTCCTAAGCAAATAGCCATACGATTAAAGTTTGTGTAAATTGCATAATTGGATAAATTATCAAATCAAGAACATGTGTAACTAATAATAAAATTAAAATTAAAAATCCATACTTTTCAACTTGAGCATATTTATATGCAAGCTTATCAGGCAAAAGACTGTGTGTGATTCTTCCCCCATCAAGCGGTAAAAGTGGGATTAAATTTAATGCCATAAGAGATAAATTTATACTAATCCCGGCAACACCCATTTGTTGAACAAATAAGGGCATAGGCTCTGGGAAATAAGCACTGCGTCCATATAAAATTGTCCAAAAGATCGCCATAATTAAATTCGAAAAGGGACCGGCAGCAGCAACCCAAAGCATATCTTGTTTGGGACGGCGCAAATTCATAGGGTTCACCGGAACAGGCTTAGCCCAACCAAATAGAATAGGCGCATGTAAAATAGCTAACACAGCTGGTAAAAGTATTGTTCCTACAGGGTCAATATGTCTTGCTGGATTAAGGCTGATTCTGTTTTGATGGTATGCAGTTAAATCGCCAAAATACTTTGCAACATAGCCGTGAGCTGCTTCATGAACGGTAATAGCAAAAATTATTGGTAGGGCAGATGCGGCGTAATTTTGTATTTCATTTATTTCCATATATAGAATGTCATTCTATTTGAATATTCTTATATTCATTCAAGAAATATGTGTTTTTAAGAAAAAATTTAGTTCAGCAAGGCATTGACTTCATTCCAACTTTTCCATATCGGAATGCATGTTTCAGGGATTTTTGGTAAAGATCCCATCTCCCTGTAAGAAATGCCTGGCCCATGATAGTCAGAACCTGTGGATGCTAGGAATTCAAATTCTTCTGCAATTTTTGCAATTTTTAAAGACTGCTCTGTCGTATGGCTTCCAGAAATAACTTCAATGCCTTGACCACCCAACTCTTTGAATTCATTTAAAAATGCTAAAAGATTATTTTTACCTAAATCATATCTTGCAGGGTGGGCGATAGCTGCAATACCCCCACTTGTATGAATCCATGAAAGCGCATTTTCTAAGCTCGTCCAAGTGTGCTCAATAAAACCTGGCTTACCTTTCACGAGATAATTTTTGAATACGGTTTTGACATCTTTGGCATGCCCTGTTTCTACTAAAAATCTTGCAAAATGGGTACGACCTAAAATGCCTGATTTTGCATATTTTAATGCCCCCTCTAAGCTCCCTTTAATTCCCACCTGATCGAGTGAATGTGCCATTTGTTTCGCTCTCTCAAAACGCCCTTGTCTAATAGAAGCAAGTCCTTGTAGTAGTGTTTTATTTTGAGAGTCCACATTCAATCCTACGATATGAATCGTATCTCTTTTCCATGTCACTGAAATTTCAACACCGTGAACTAAATGCATGCCTAATAATTTTGCTTCTGATGCGGCCTCCGTCAAACCTTCAACATCGTCATGGTCAGTTAAAGAAAGTACTTTAATGCCTTTAGAGTGGGCATGCTTAACAAGACCGCTTGGGGTTAATAAACCATCAGATATAGTAGAATGTGAGTGAAGATCAATCATGAATATTCAGTATTTCAATATGAACTACCATAGTATCAGATAGTCTTTAGCAAAGATAATTAACGAAGCCTTGGGATAATTTTACAAATGAAATTTCTATTCGATCTATTTCCTGTCATCCTTTTTTTTATTGCATATAAATTTTCAGACATTTATACCGCGACACTGGTCGTCATTGGCGCCACATTCTTCCAAGTGATTTATAGCAAGCTCGTTCATAAGAGAGTGGATAAGTTACTTATATTTAATGCGGTATTGATCAGTGTATTAGGTGGCACTACTTTATGGCTTCATGATGCAAATTTTATTAAATGGAAACCTAGTATTTTGTATTGGCTATTATCAGGCGCACTTTTATTTTTTCAATTTTTCAAAAAAAATAATCTTGTTAAAAATCTTATGGGAAAACAAATTCAACTGACTGAAAAAACGTGGCACCAAATCAATATCACTTCTGCTTTATTTTTTGGAGTCCTAGGCGCGCTCAATCTTTATGTCGCTTTTAATTTTTCAGAAAGTACGTGGGTTAATTTTAAATTATTTGGCATTACAGGACTTATCATGTGCTATGCCGTCTTTATCGGTGTTTTAGCATCAAGAGCAAATCGTAAATAATATGTTTTACGCCATCATCGCCAAAGACCATCAACATAGCCTCGATAAAAGAACGGCATATAGGCCGGCACATTTAGCGCGCATTAAAGTACTGCAAGATCAAGGTAAACTTCTACTCGCAGGACCCTTCCCTGCCATTGATTCAATCGACCCAGGCTTAGATGGTTTCACGGGCAGTTTGATTGTAGCTGAATTTATATCACTTAATGAAGCGATCCTCTGGGCGCATGAAGATCCTTTTTATACCTCAGGTGTTTACGCTTCTATTGAAGTAAAACCTTTTAGAAAAACACTTCCTTAAATATTTATGCTTCAAGATCTCATTAAAGAAAGGCTAGCATTTTTAGAGCCGACACATCTAAACCTTAAAGATTTAAGCGATCTTCATAAAGGTCATAAAGGTAATACGGGTGGCGGTCATTTCGATTTGGAAATTACTAGTTCGCATTTTTTAGGAAAATCAACGATAATGAGGCATCGCCTCGTATACGAAGCGCTTAAAGATTTAATTCCTCATAAAATTCATGCATTAAGTATCAAAGCTGATTTGCCTTAAGGAATCACTCTTCAATATTAATAACCAAGGAGCTTTATGTTTTCTTTTATCAAAACCTTCGTTTTTGTTTTACTTATCCAGCTTGGAAATTTAGCTCAAGCAGCTGATTTAAATATTTCAGTGAATGGAAAGCCTATCAAAAAAAATCTATACGATTTTGTAGTAAAAGACCTTGCAAGTCGCGGTCAAAAAATGGATGACAATCTTAACAGTATGATTGTGAATCGTATGATTGCCATGGAGCTCATTAACCAAGAAGCTGAAAGAACAGGTTTAAGTAAAGATGCAAACTATCTTTTAAAAGAAGAGCTAGCGCGTAAAGAAATGTTATACAACACATTCTTACAAAGTTATGTTCAAAAAAATCCTATTTCAGAATCTGATATTAAAAATGCGTATGAGCAATATAAGAAAGACTTAGGCACTCAAGAGTTCAATGCAAAACATATTCTTGTGGCAAGTGAACAAGAAGCTAAAGACGTGATTGCTGAACTGAATAAAGGTGGCAACTTTAGCAAAATCGCTAAGGACAAATCAAAAGACTCGGGTTCAAAAGATAAAGGTGGTGACTTAGGCTGGTTCCCAGCTAATTCAATGGTTAAACCGTTTGCTGATACACTCACTTCACTTAAAAAAGGTAGCTTCACAACAGCGCCTGTGCAAACGCAATTTGGCTGGCATGTGATCAAATTGGAAGATACAAGAGCCCTTCAAGCTCCTGAATTCGATAAAGTAAAAGAAGGTTTAGCTAAAACACTTCAACAAAAGCAACTTGATAAGCTTGTATTAGATCTCAAAGCAAAAGCGAAGATTGTGGATAACCGTAAATAAAGAAGTTATCCTCAGAAACCTCACAAAGCCTGCGCTATGCAGGCTTTTTTGTATATAATAATAAGAATCATTATCATTTAGATATCTATGACAACCTTATTAGAGCTAGCAGAAGGCCAAAGTGGCATCATCCATAAACTCAATATGGATCGCTTACTTATTCAAAGGCTTAATGCCATGGGGCTTCGGCGCGGAAAAAAAATAACCGTTCTAAGGAAAGCTCAATTTAAAGGCCCTTTTCATATCATGATTGATACAACCGAACTCATGATTAGAGAGCATGAAGCATCACTAATTAATATTACTTCTGCTGCTCTATGAAACGTATCGCTTTCTTAGGCATGCCCAATACTGGGAAGTCGACGCTTTTTAATCGTTTAAGCGGCTCATCTGCTCGTGTCGGTAATTGGCCTGGGATCACTGTTGACCTTCATGCAGTTAAAACATTCTTAGGCGGCCATATGGCCGAATTGGTTGATCTTCCTGGCATTTATGATCTTCAAGGTCTATCTGAAGATGAAAAAATTGTGCAAAGCTTTATCAACAATAATAAGATTGATTTAGCCATTGTAGTTTTATGTAGCACTCAAATTGAACGACAGCTTTCTTTACTGCTACAACTTCAAAAACTTCATATACCCTGCGTGCTCGCACTTAATATGTATGACGAAGCAAAGAAAATGGGTATTGCTATTGATGCTGTGTTATTGGAAAAGAAACTTAAAACGCCCGTTATTAAAACAAGTGCCAAATATGGCGAAGGTATGGTTGAGCTTTTAAAAGCATGTACCCAGGTCATCAATCAAAAAGTCTCTACCCCGATTAAAAAAATTAAACCACTGAACGCATCCGATCTAATATCGAATGAAAAAACGATTCAGACTTTAATTAAATTAACCGTTAAATACCCTACCAAACTTAACGACAAAAATACAAAAAAATTAGATGGGCTCTTTCTAGATCCTTATTGGGGCTTACCTATTTTCTTTTTTATTGTATTTTCAATTTTTCAGTTTATCTTTACTCTTGGTAAACCCATTCAAGATTTAATGACGCAATTCTTTAATTTCTTTAGGTTGGATTATCTTGAACCGCTATTCATAAATCATCATGGCATTTTCGAAAGCCTGCTCTTAGACGGACTCTATCTTGGCGTGACCACAGTGGCCGCTTTTGTGCCGATCATTATTCTCTTCTTTCTTATTATGAGTGTCGTGGAAGATAGTGGTTATTTTTCTAGGGCTGCATTTTTGATGGATACCTTGATGGAAAAAATAGGTTTAGATGGAAGAGGTTTTGTCATGATGCTCATGGGCTTTGGCTGCAATGTCCCGGCTCTCATGGGCACTAAAATTATGCGCACAAAAGAACTTCGTCTTTTAACGATGTTTGTCATTCCATTCTCACTCTGCTCAGCTAGGCTTCAAGTATTTTTATTTATTATCACGGCTCTCTTTAGCGCTACATATGGGCCACTCGTTCTTTTCTGTCTTTATTTATTAAGCTTTTTTACAATCTTTATTTCAGCCCTTATCTTCAAACATCAGTTTAAAAATAAAGAGCCTATTATTATTGAATTGCCCCCATACCGCTTTCCTACCTTGAATCAGATTGTCAAAAGAAGCATGATTGAAATTAAACATTTTTTAACGCGCGCTACCAAATTTATTATCATTGGCGTACTTCTTGTTTGGGCGTTAACTCACTTTCCAATGGATGTGCCTATCGCCAGTGAGCTTACCTATTCTGGCCAACTGGGTAAGTGGCTATCCCCTATTTTTGACCCTATTGGCATCAACGAACAATTAGTGATTGCTTTAATTTTTGGCTTTATTGCCAAAGAGATTGTGATTGGCGCATTGGCTGTGATTTATGGTGTAGAAGGTTCCGCATTAGCCCATCACCTTTACAGTAATGTTAGCCAAATACAGGCGATTAGTTTTATGATTTTCACCCTCATTTATACGCCCTGCCTTTCAACAATTGCTACACTTAAAAATGAATCTAAAAATCTTTCGTTTGTGATTTATTCAGTTTTCTGGGCGCTTCTTCTGGCCTGGGTTTTTAGTTTTATTTTCTATCAAACCTCGCTCTATTTTTCTAGTTAATTTAGTCAAAATTAACAAGGTTTAAAAAAATAGCTTCTGTTAAAATTATAAGCTTAAAGTAACGTCTTAAAACACTACCCAAAACATGCAAAGCCAAGAAATTATTCATATCGCTGGCGGTCCAGCTTATTCAAAGTTTAGAAAAGAAAAACTTCTTGGAAAGCTTCAAACAGTTAATAGTCAAATCAAAGATATTCATTCTGAATACATTCATATTGTATGGTGTGAGAAAAAAATTATAGGCACAGAGAAAGCCATTCTAGAAAAAATTCTGCATTATGGTCCGAAGGCTCATACATTAAATTTTAAACATAATTCCATAATCACGATTCCACGTCCGGGCACCATATCGCCATGGGCCTCCAGAGCAACTGATATTGCAAACCATTGTGGACTTCATGACGTTAAGCGAATCGAAAGAGCCATTGCTAATTATATTGAGTTAAAAGATGAATCTTTATTGTCGAATAATGAAAAGAAACAGCTTTCTGTATTACTTCATGATCGTATGACAGAAATTTCTATTTTTGATCTTAATGAAGCTCAATCTCTCTTTTCTCATTTGCCTCCTAAACCCATTCAGTATGCAGAGATACTTGAAGGCGGCAAAAAAATCTTAAATGATTTTAATAAAAATCTCGGGCTTGCGTTATCTGAAGACGAAATCGATTATTTATTTAATTATTTTACTTCCATCAAAAGAAACCCTACAGACGCTGAACTCATGATGTTCGCGCAAGCGAATTCTGAGCACTGTCGTCATAAAATATTTAATGCCGATTGGGTGATAGATGGCAAGACACAATCTAAATCACTTTTTGGCATGATTAAAAATACACATCAGCTTCATCCAGGCAATACGATTGTAGCTTACTCAGATAACTCTTCTATTGTAGAAGGCGCTAAGGTTAATCGTTTTTATCCAAATCAAAATGGTGTTTATGAAGATCACAAAGAATTAACTCACTTTATTATGAAAGTGGAAACACATAATCATCCGACAGCAATCTCTCCATTCTCAGGCGCAGCAACTGGTGCAGGTGGTGAGATTCGAGATGAAGGTGCTACAGGAAGAGGTTCAAAACCTAAAGCCGGCCTTACAGGATTTTCAGTTTCTAATTTACGCATCCCTGATTTTATTCAGCCCTGGGAAAAAGAGATTTATGGCGCGCCTTCTCGCATATCATCAGCGCTCCAAATTATGATTGATGGTCCGATTGGTGGCGCTTCTTACAATAATGAATTCGGCAGGCCTAATATTACAGGCTACTTTAGAACATTAGAAATTAAGCATAATGATGAAGTAAAGGGTTTTCATAAGCCCATTATGCTAGCAGGTGGCATTGGAAGTATTAACGATATCCATACAAAAAAACATGCAATTCCGCCAGGTGCACTTCTCATTCAGTTAGGTGGCCCAGCAATGCTTATTGGGTTGGGTGGTGGCGCCGCCTCAAGTATGGGCACTGGATTCAATGCAGAAAATTTAGACTTTGATTCTGTGCAACGTGGCAATCCTGAATTACAAAGAAGAGCGCAAGAAGTCATTGATCGATGTTGGCAATTAGGCAAAGATAATCCCATCTTAAGCATTCATGATGTAGGTGCTGGCGGTTTATCAAATGCATTCCCTGAATTGGTCAATGATGGTGGGGTAGGTGCAACGTTTCAATTACGTTCAATTAATAATGAAGAGCCAAGCATGTCACCCCGGGAGCTTTGGTGTAATGAAGCCCAAGAGCGCTATGTATTAGCTATTATAGATAAAGACCTTGATTTATTTAAATCACTTTGCGAGAGAGAAAGATGTCCTTTCGCGATTGTAGGTGTTGCAAAAAACGATAAACAACTCATCGTTGAAGATAGTCTTCTTAAAAAAGATGTTGTCCATATGGACTTATCTACCCTCTTAGGAAAGCCGCCTAAGATGACGCGCAATGTGCAGCGAAAAGAGAAAGCTCTTAAAAGATTTATCACAGAAAATATTGACATCAAAGACGCAGCTTATCGCGTTTTGAGATACCCAGCTGTAGCAAATAAAATGTTCCTGATTCATATTGGTGATCGTTCAGTAACGGGATTAATTGCTAGAGATCAACTTGTAGGTCCATGGCAAGTACCTGTTGCTGATGTTGCTGTCACCCTATCATCATTTGATAGTTTACTAGGTGAGGCTTTTGCTATTGGCGAAAAAACCCCTATTGCGATGATTAATGCTAAAGCTTCTGTTCGTATGGCATTAGGCGAAGCTATTACCAATTTATCGGCAGCCTCTATTCATCATTTAGAAGATATTAAATTATCAGCTAATTGGATGGCGTCTGCAGGTCATGAAGGTGAAGACGCTGCCTTATTTGATGCAGTTGAAGAAATCGGTATGCGTCTATGTCCTGACCTAGGTATTAGTATTCCTGTAGGCAAAGATTCCATGTCTATGAAAACAGCTTGGTTAGATGGTGCAAAAGAAAAAACGGTGGTCTCGCCTTTGTCGCTTATCTTAAGTGCTTTTGCACCCGTCTTTGATGCTAGAAAAACATTAACGCCAACACTCAATAGAAATCTTAAGGATAGCGGTCTTATCTATATCGATTTAGGTTCCGGCAAAAATAGATTGGGTGCTTCAGCATTCAACTTAGTCTTCAATGAAGTTGGCGATATCCCGCCAAACCTTGATGATGCAAAAACACTTAAAGCATTCTTTGATGTGATTCAAACACTTAAAAATGAAAATGTGATTGAGGCTTATCATGATCGATCTGATGGCGGACTTTTTGCAACGTTAACTGAAATGGCCTTTGCAGGTCGCTGCGGTTTGGATATTGATTTGACTCATTGCGGTGATGATATTAAAGCAATTTTATTTAACGAAGAGCTGGGTGCTGTCATTCAAGTTCAAAAAGAGCATATTTCTAGCACGCTCATAAAAATTCACGAGGCGCTAAACCACCACACTTTCCTCATTGGGTCTATCAGTCCCAATCAAACAATTCATATTAAACATAAAAATGAAACTGTCCTCAAAGAGACAAGATCAAACTTACAAAGCGCCTGGAGCGAAACATCTTTCAAGATGCAATCTATGAGAGATAATCCAGAGTGCGCCTTAGAAGAGTTTTCACAAATTTCAGATGATCTTGATCCAGGTATTAACCCACAATTTGATTTTGAAATTCCCCAGTCTTTTGCAATTAAAAAGACGAAACCTAAAATTGCCATCCTAAGAGAGCAAGGTGTAAATGGCCATGTTGAAATGGCAGCAGCTTTCTCTACTGCAGGATTTGAAGCGCATGACGTGCATATGTCAGACATTATTCAAGGTCAAAAAAGTTTAACTGATTTTTCAGCGCTAGTTGCTTGCGGCGGTTTTTCATATGGCGATGTATTAGGTGCAGGTGAAGGCTGGGCTAAATCAATTCTATTCAATTCAAAAACACGTGACGCTTTTGCTGCTTTTTTCTCAAGGTCAGACACGATTGCACTAGGTATTTGTAATGGCTGCCAAATGATGAGTAACCTTAAAGAAATTATTCCTGGCTCAACATTATGGCCACACTTTGTAAAAAACAGATCTGAACAATTTGAAGCAAGGTTTGTATCAGTTGAAATTCTTAAGTCTAATTCTGTATTTTTTACCGGGATGGACGGCTCCATACTTCCAATTGCGGTGGCTCACGGTGAGGGCTATACAGAATATCAAAACCAGACTCAAATGAATGATGTTTTAAATCATCAACTTGCAACACTTCGCTATGTTGATAACTACCAAAAGGGAACTTCTACCTACCCTATGAATCCAAACGGGTCTCCTGAAGGAATTACTGGATTTACTTCTGACAATGGACGGTTTTCAATTATGATGCCTCATCCTGAGAGAGTTTTTAAGGTAACACAAAATTCTTGGCATCCTGAAACGTGGAACGAATTAGCGCCATGGTATAAAATGTTTGCAAATGCTTACCAATTTTTTAACTAAATGAAAGAGTCACTTAATATGAATAAATTTCTAAAAACAACACTTACACTAATTTTACTCACTTTTTCAATGCAACTTTTTGCATTAACAGATGCAGAAGGAATCGAATTTTCAGGCGCAGTGAATGAAGGCAAACTATCTATCGTTAAAAAATATGTTGAAGTAAAAAAAGTAGATATCAATGCAACTTACTTTGCATGGAGCCCCCTTCTTATGGCAGCTGCTAAAGGTCAATTTCAAGTGCTCAAATATTTAGCAGAGCATGGCGCTGATCTTAATTACACTCATCCAATTACTAAAATGAATGCATTTCATCATGCTGCTTTTGACGGTAGAACTGAGATCGTTAAATACCTTGCATCCAAGGGCGCTGATCTTAATAAAAAAATGAATGGTGGTGTATCTATTATCCGTGTGGTGAAACAAGAAAAGGGTGATCAAAAAATGGTCGACCTACTTCTTTCTTTAGGTGTGAGTGAAGAAGGTTGCGAAGATAAGTGTCTTTAGTCATTAAGGCCTCTTAATTAAACTATGAAAAATTTGCGTGTATTTTTAATATTATTATTTACCCTTTTTACTGTCCCTTCAAAAGCACATGATTCACTGAATGTAATCTCAGGGTTTACAAGTCCTGAGTCAGCAGTTCAAGATGCTAAGGGAAATATTTATGTCTCTGAGATTGGTGAATTTAATAAGGATAGTGATGGAAAAATTACGCGTATTTCAATTGATGGCAAACTTTCAACATTTGCAAGTGGTATGGACGATCCTAAAGGCTTAACTTTTATTGGTAAGTCTCTATATGTCACAGATAAGAATAGAGTTTTGAAGGTTGAACCCGATGGAAAATGGGCAGTATTTGGAAGTACGATGGCATTTCCACAAACGCCTGTCTTTTTTAATGATATTACTTCAGATGAATCTGGTAATTTATATGTAAGTGATAGCGGCAACCTTAAAACAGGTGGCGCCATTTTTAAAATTGCCAAAGATAAAAAAGTTACTGTAATCCTCAATGAAGATTCGCCTGAAATTTTAGCGCCGAATGGCCTTTTAGTTGTTAAAAATGATCTATACGAAGTAGATTTTGCAAGCGGCATTCTATATAAAATCAATTTGAAAACAAAATCCATCTTGAAAGTTGCTGAAGGCTTTGGTGGCGGAGATGGTTTAATTAAATCTGGGGATAGTTTCTTTATTAGTGACTGGAAAAACGGAAAGATTTTTAAATTACAGCATAACAAGGTCACATTACATAAGGAAGGTTTTACAGCTGCTGCTGACATAGCACTTTCTTATGATAAAAAATCAATTATCACTCCGGACATGACAGCTGGTTCCGTAACCCTCGTTCCAATTCAATAATTGATTTGGCTATGGAGTTAAGAGCTAATTGCCTAAAGGCTCTTGCTATAAATGATTTAAATGAAAAATTAAATCGAGTTAAAGATATATACGAATCTTTTAAGTCTTATCAAGTGGCAATTGATTCAAAAGCTGACATTCAAAATAGCTTCCATTTACCAGGCGCACCCTTAAAACCTCAAATTGTTCCTCCAAGACTTGTTGAAAAAAGATCTGCCTCTACTGAGCATGGAAAATTAATATTCATTCATGCATTAGCTCATATTGAATTTAATGCGATTAATTTAGCGCTTGATATTATTTGGCGCTTTAAAGATCTTCCAGATCAATTCTATAGTGACTGGCTTCAAATTGCTTACGAAGAACATACGCACTTCAACTTACTTAATGACTATCTTAAAAAATTTGGTTTAAGCTATGGCAGCTTCAACGCACACAACAGTCTTTGGGAAATGGCTGATCGAACAAGTCACGACTTAATTCATCGATTAGCACTCATTCCAAAAACAATGGAAGCAAGAGGTCTAGATGTGACTCCCCCAATTATCGAAAAATTTAAGCAGCAAAAAGATGATGACATTGCATCTATTCTACAAACTATTTATGAAGAAGAAATTCATCATGTATCTATCGGAAATATTTGGTATCGTTGGGCATGTGAATCTCAAAATCTAAACCCACATGAAACGTATAAAAAATTGCTGGTGTCTTATGATATTAAATTGAATTACCAAAAATTAAATAAAGAAGCGCGTTACAGAGCAGGCTTCTTAAAAGAAGAGCTTATTTAAACCTTAAAAAGATTTAATACACCTTTAAAGTCTGAGTGATTTAATTTAAATCGCGCTTTTTCTTGCACAATAGGCTTGGCGTGATACGCAATACTGTATTGGGCTTCTGCTAACATCTTTAAATCATTCGCCCCATCACCAATCACGATTGTATTTGATTTGTCGATGCTGAGTTTTGCTTGAAAATCTCTTACAGCTTGAGCTTTTACTTCATCATTGACAATTCGACCTAATAATCTACCAGTCAGTCTCTTGTCTTTAATTTCAAGTTGATTAGATATAGCAATATCAATCCCTAATTTATTCTTCACATAATCTGCAAAATAATCAAAGCCGCCTGATACAAGGACTGTTGTCACATTATTTTTGCGACAAGCCTCAATCCATGCCTGAGTGCCATCATTAAACTTTAATCTTTCTTCTATCACTTTGAAGAGCATCTCCTCTCCAAGTCCTTCCAATAAAGAAACGCGCTTGATTAGGCTTTGTGAAAAATCAATTTCGCCCATCATGGCACTTTTAGTAATTAAAGCTACATCTTGTTTTTTGCCGCACATATCTGCAATTTCATCAATACATTCAATTGAGATGAGTGTTGAATCCATATCCATCACGCATAGGCTAAATTCACTTAAAGCTCTGTAATTATCTAAAACTGCAAAATCTACTTGCTTAAGATGAAGCTGTTTTTTTAAATCAACTGGCAAGTCAGATTCAATCTCATATATGGCAGTATTATCATTGATAAGCGAATAAGGAGAAGCTGTCACTTGGCCTAAAATTTCAGAGATTTCTGTTAAATGACTTTGGAGACTATATGAAGACTGGAGTAATAATTTCATGGTGTTTATAAGTGATATAAGCCTACAAATTAATAATTCTAACATTGCTATTAAAATATAATTCTTAACTGGCATGTTTATCTAAATTCGTAGAAAATAATGCTTATTTAGCTCCTTTTTTAACATGAATCTCCACGAATATCAGGCCAAACAATTAATTGCAAAATACGGCATTTCTGTGCCAAAAGGCATTGCAATTAAGTCTTTAGAGGAGGTGGATCAATCGATAGCCCAACTTGAATCTTCTTCTTATGTTATTAAAGCCCAAATTCATGCGGGCGGCAGAGGTAAAGCAGGTGGCATTAAGATTGTAACTTCTAAAAAAGAAGCAGTTGAGGCTGTAAATTCCCTTCTCCATAAAAAACTTGTTACTTATCAGAATAAACCAGATGGCCAACCTGTTAATGCTCTTCTTATAGAAGAGTCATGTGACATCGAAAAAGAATTATATTTTTCTATATTAGTTGATAGACAGTCAGAAATGATCGTCGTTATTGCATCTTCTGCAGGCGGTATGGAAATTGAGGAAATATCTAAAAATAACCCTGACAAAATTATCAGAGAAACATGTAGTCCAATTAATGGCCTCATGGATTATCAATCTAGAAACATTGCCTTTGCATTAGGTTTGCCTAATGAAATGACGAATGATTTCGTTAGATTTGCTAGAAGTACTTTTAAAGCTTTTATTGAAAATAATTTAGCCTTATTAGAAATTAATCCGCTCGTTATCAATTCTCATAAAAAAATTATTGCTCTCGACTGTAAAATAAATGTCGATGACAATGCTCTTTACAAACAAAGAACATTAGCTGATCTCCGTGATTGGTCTCAAAACGACTCTAAAGAAGCCGAAGCTTTTGATGCTGGACTTAATTACATTGCACTTAATGGCAATATTGGTTGCATGGTCAATGGCGCAGGTCTTGCTATGGCTACGATGGATCTTATCAAACTCTACGGTGGCGAACCTGCAAACTTTTTAGATGTGGGTGGTGGAGCTACTTCTGAAACAGTTGCCAAAGCTTTTAAAATTATTCTTGATGATAAAAATGTACAGGTTGTCTTGGTAAATATTTTTGGTGGCATTATGCGATGCGATATTATTGCTGAAGGAATTATCGCTGCAATCAAAGAGGTTGGTATCAAAATTCCTATTGTCGTAAGATTAGAGGGCACTAATGTAGATTTAGGTAAAAAACTTTTACAAACAAGCGGTTTAAATATTAAGGCCGCAAACACGCTTACCGAAGCGGCAACGATCGCAACTAGTCTCATCAAAAAATAAAATGTCTATTCTCATTAATAAATCTACCAGGCTTATTTGCCAAGGCTTTACTGGCAAACAAGGTACTTTTCACTCAGAGCAAGCAATTACCTATGGTACAAAATTAGTCGGCGGGGTTACACCTGGCAAAGGTGGGACATTACATCTTAATTTACCTGTATTTAATACAGTGAGAGATGCTATTAAAACAACTGGAGCCAATGCATCAGTCATCTACGTTCCTCCCGCTTTCGCTGCAGATTCAATTATCGAAGCCTCTGAAGAAGGTATTGAAATTATTGTATGTATTACAGAAGGTATTCCAATACAAGATATGATAAATGTGAAGGCGGCTATTCGCGCAAACCAATCTAAACTAATTGGCCCTAATTGTCCTGGCGTTATAACACCAGGCGAATGTAAGATTGGGATTATGCCTGGAAGCATTCACTTGCCTGGATCCATTGGCATTATTTCAAAATCAGGCACATTAACTTACGAAGCTGTTCAACAAACAACAATGCTTGGATTAGGTCAAAGCACATGTGTTGGCATTGGTGGCGATCCCATCAAAGGACTCAATTTTATTGAATGCTTACAAATGTTTGAAGAAGATAAAAATACTCAGGGCATTATATTAGTTGGTGAAATTGGTGGTTCAGATGAAGAACATGCTGCTGAATATATCAAACAACACATAAAAAAACCTATTGCAGCTTATATTGCTGGCATTACAGCCCCTGAAGGAAAAAGAATGGGTCATGCGGGTGCTATCATTTCTCAAGGTTCTGGTCTTGCAATAGATAAAATTAAAGCGCTAGAAAAAGCCGGTGTGAGCATGTCTAAGTCTCCTGCGGACATGGGGCTTACTATGCAAGCATTATTAAAAAAATAAAAATTGTATAAAAAAACTCTTCTCACCTTTTTTCTAATCACTTCTTTTTTTGCCTTAATAGCGAATGCGGAAGAGTCAGTAAATTACCTTTTAACAGCAGCATCAAAAGGCGACCTTGAGACAGTAAGCGCTATTTTGGAAAGTGGTGGAAATCCAAACACTAAAGATGGAGATGGCGTCACAGCTCTTATGTATGCAGCAAGAAAAGATATGGATAAGATTGTGGCACTCTTAATTAAAAAAGGCGCATCAGTGAATGCAACTGAAAGTAACGGCTGGACTGCATTAATGTTTGCTGCAAAGAAAAATTATATACGATCAGCTCAGTTACTTTTAGATAATGGAGCAGATCCAAAAATAAGAGACAATGACGGATGGAGTGCTTATGGGCTAGCTGCGATATCAGGATTTCATAATATCGTAGATCTATTAATCAAACGCGGCATTGATCCTAATAACACTAACGATGCTGGTCAAACTGTTTTAATGTATGCCTCTAAAAACGGTGATATAAAAACAATTCAAACACTACTTGACCATGGTGCTGATCCAAATATCGTAGACAAATACAAATGCAGCCCTCTTATGTATGCTTCAAGAGAGGGTAACGCAGATGCAGTAAGTCTTTTTATAAAGCGTGGTGTAAAAATTGATTATGAAGATCACTTTAATTGGACAGCACTCACTTGGGCCACGAAAAAAAATCATTTGGCAGTTTCAAAACTTCTTATAGTAAATGGCGCTAATATTGACCGAAAAGACTCCGATGGCACGCCTATAATTCACTATGCTGTAGCAAATAAATCTAAGGAAATGATTCAACTTTTTATTGAATCAAAAGTTAATTTAAAAGCAAAAGATCGCTACGGTTTAACAGCTCTTGTATATGCGCTCAAAGCTAAAAATACAGAAATTGTTGACCTTATTAAAAATGCGGGTGGCAGTTACTAAAACTATGAAAATAGCTCTAGCACAAATAAATTCGTTTGTTGGTGATATTGAAAACAACAGTATTCTTATTATTAAGCGAGCCACAGAAGCTGCTGAAAACGGGGCTGAATTACTTATTACTCCTGAACTCTCTTTGTGCGGCTACCCACCTGAAGATCTTGTCTTAAGAGAAGATTTTCTTAAAGCATGTTCAAAATCACTGACGAGGATTGCGCAAGCCTTACCTTCTATAAAAGTAATTGTTGGGCACCCATTAAAAAAAGGCGGCAAAATATACAATGCAGCATCATTACTTTTTAATGGAAAAATTCAAGGTACCTATTTTAAAAAAATTCTGCCAAATTATGGTGTATTTGATGAAAATAGATATTTTGAGCCGGGTGAAAAAGAATTTATTTTTAAACATAAGAGTTTAAAGATTGGTCTTCTTATTTGCGAAGATGCTTGGAGTCTTTCCCCAAGCAAATTACTTAAGAAAAAATTAGTTGATGTCATTATTGTAGTTAATGCGTCCCCTTATGAAATAGAAAAATATGATGCTCGAGTAAAAGTCATTACTAAGCTAGCTAAGGAAACAAAATCTACTGTGATCTACCTCAATGCAATTGGAGGTCAAGATGAGCTCATATTTGATGGCGGCTCTTTTGTTGTTAACAAACAAGCGAAGCTTACTCATCAGTTATCATTTTTTAAAGAAGAAACAGCGATTATTGATGTTTTTTTAAAAGCAAACATTAATAATACTTTTTATAACAAGGAAGCACATTTATATGAGGCGCTTAAATTAGGACTTAGAGATTATGTAGTTAAGAATAACTTTAAAAGCATATTTATAGGTCTATCTGGTGGTATAGATTCTGCTTTGGTTCTAGCGCTAGCAAATGACGTATTTGACAAAAGAGATATTACTGCTGTCATGATGCCTTCGGAATTTACCGCAAAAATAAGCATTATTGAATCTCGCAAAATGATTAAAAATACAGGTGTCAATTACAAAGAAATAGATATTCAATCTATTTTTAAACTTTTTAGAAAAACATTATCAAGCGAATTTAAAAATAAGCCTTTTGATACAACTGAAGAAAATTTACAGGCTCGCATCAGGGGTGTTTTATTAATGGCTTTGTCTAATAAATTTAGTGGGCTTGTAATATCAACAAGTAATAAAAGTGAAACTGCTGTAGGCTATACAACCCTTTATGGAGATATGGTAGGAGGTTTTGCACTTCTTAAAGACGTCCCAAAAACATGGGTTTATAAATTAGCACATTATAGAAATTCAATATCAAACATCATTCCAAATGAAATCATTAAAAGACCGCCTACAGCTGAATTAAGGTATGACCAGCTTGATCAGAATAGCCTCCCTAAATATGAAATTCTTGATAAGATAATTGAGCTTTATATTGAAAAAGATCTAGATATAGCGTCGATTGTAAAAGAAGGTTTTTCTAGTAAAAATGTGAATCGCGTTGTAAAGTTAATCAATAATAACGAATTTAAAAGAGCTCAAAGTCCCATAGGGCCGAAAATTACGCATAGGGCGTTTGGTAAAGACAGAAGATACCCCATAACCTTTAAACATTAATGTATATGAAGAAGGAAATTAGATGAAAAAAATTGAGGCAGTAATTAAACCATTTAAATTAGACGAAGTAAGAGAGGCTCTTTCTGAAATTGGTATAAATGGGATTACAGCAACGGAAGTTAAAGGGTTTGGAAGACAAAAAGGCCACACTGAACTCTATAGGGGTGCAGAGTATGTAATTGACTTTCTACCCAAAATTAAATTAGACATTATTGTTTCAGACAAAATGGTTAAAAAAGTCATTGAAGCAATATCTACAGCAGCACATACCGGGAAAATTGGTGATGGGAAAATTTTTGTAAGTAATATTGAAGAGGTAGTGAGGATTAGAACTAGTGAAACGGGTGAATCTGCTATTTAATTAGAAAAAAGCTTTCTTACCCTTTCAAGATCTTCGGGGGTATCAACTCCAGCCGAGGGCGTGTCATTTGATTGAACAACACCAATCTTGTAACCTGCATATAGAATTCTAAGCTGCTCCAACTTTTCAATGTCCTCCAATTCAGCTTCCCCTATTCTATTAAAGTCTTTTAGAAACTTAGCACGATAAGCATAGATTCCAATATGTTTATAGAATCCTTTTCTTCCAATTATCTTTTGAGTAAACTCATCTCTCGGAAAGGGAATAGGCGCTCGACTAAAATATAAGGCTTGTGAATTTCTATCAAGTACGACTTTGACATTACTTGGATTTATAAAATCATTGTAATCTAAGATAGAATGGCACGCTGTAGAAACAAATACTTCTTTTTGATAATCTAAATATTCTGCAACTTGATTAATTAATAATGGATCAATAAGCGGCTCATCTCCCTGAACATTAACAACAATCTCGTTATCTGACCAATGCATCAAATTAACAACCTCTGCTAATCGATCAGTGCCAGATTTATGATTAATATTAGTCATGATTGCTTTATACCCAAACTTTTCAACAGCATCAAAAATCCTTTGATCGTCAGTTGCAACCACAGCCTCATTAGCCTTGCTTTTTAATGATTGCTTTACAACATGAATCACCATGGGAATGCCAGCGATATTCAAAAGAGGCTTCCCCTCTAGTCGGCTACTCTGGTATCTCGCTGGAATAATAATTTTAAATGTCATGAATAATCTTCGTCACTCTTGATTGCTCTCGCCTCACTCTCCAGTAAAATTGGAATACCATCTTTAATCGGATAAGCAAGTTTAGCGGACTTTGATATAAGCTCATTTTGTTCTTTTTTATAGATTAATGGCCCCTTAGTAACTGGGCAAACTAAAATTTTTAATAGATTTTTATCCATGGGCTATATTTTTCATTTTATTCAAAATAAGATCAGTAAATTTTGAGTCAATTTCAGTAACAACTGGCAAATACCAAAAATTATCCCTAGCAAACTTTTCGCATTTAATAGCGTCTTTCTCAGTCATTATAATATTCTTATCACTCATCGTTTTAAAATCTTTTTTTGTAAAACGATAATGATCTTTATAAGGAGAGCTATCAAATACCAAACCTAATGCCTTTAGGTAATTAAAAAAACGATCTGGGTTCCCAATGCCAGCTAGTGCATGAAGGTTGTTTAAGCGCACCTTATTTAATGGAATTTTTTTCTTGGTTTTTAGATTAATTAGGTAATAACTCTTATATTTCATGAGATAGCTACCATCTATCACTTTTTTTTCATTACAGACGATAGCATCTACAGCTTTTACTTTTCGCTTAGACTCCCTTAATGGCCCTGCTGGAAGAAGATACCCATTCCCAAATCTTCTAGTCCCATCTATGACTAAAATTTCTATATCACGCTTTAGACGATAATGCTGCATTCCATCATCAGATAAAATAACATCTATTTTTTTATATTTTTTAATAAGTGCTTTTGCAGCCAATACCCTGTCTTTTGCAATAAAAACTGGTAGATGGGTATGTTTATGAATCAAAATTGGTTCATCACCAATATTTTCCACATCACTTTTTTGATTTACCTCACATACACCATTTCTTTTAGAGCCATATCCCCTGCTTATGATTCCAGGATGGTATCCATTTTTCTTCAATTCATTTGCGAGATGAATCACTAAAGGAGTTTTACCGGTACCGCCTGAAGTTATGTTTCCAATAACAATCACAGGGACCTGTATCTTAAAAGACTTTAAAAGATTAAATCGATAAAGATATTTTCTAGCAAAAGATATTAGGAGATAAATTGCTGATAACGGCAGAAGAAATAAAGAAGCTAAGCTTTTTGAGTAATGAAGCTTAGAGAGAGCCTTGTATGCTATCAAAATGCTATTTCAGACCTTTTTTGTACAAGGTTGAATAATGTTTGCATCGCCTAATTAATTCTGCATGTGTTCCAACATCAATAACTTTGGATTTCTCAATTACAACAATTCGATCAGCATTTAAAATTGTAGACAATCTATGTGCTATGACTATAGTTGTTCTATTTTTCATTAGATTATCCAAGGCAGACTGAATATATTTTTCTGAGTGAGAATCAAGTGCTGAAGTTGCTTCGTCAAGAAGAAGTATTGGTGCATTTTTTAAAATTGCACGGGCAATTGAAATTCTTTGTCTTTGCCCTCCAGATAGTCTAACCCCCCTATCGCCGATTTCATGGTCTAGTTTATTCGGAAGGGGATCAATAAATTCCCAAGCATTTGCTGCGATAGCAGCTTTTTTAACTTCCTCTTCACTTACTGGTCTTTCTAAATTGCCATAAGCTATATTGTTCATTATTGTGTCATTAAATAAAATTGTATCTTGGCTTACCAATGAAAACTGATTGCGCAGATTTTTTAACTTTAAATCATTAATATTAATACCATCTAGAAAAATTTTGCCTTGATCAATTTGATAAAATCTTGGCAATAAATTAATGAGTGTTGTTTTTCCTCCGCCTGACTTACCAACAAGCGCTACTTTATCGCCAGGCTTAATAATCAGATTGATGCCTTCGAGAATATTGTGCTTACTATTTTGGTATTTAAATGTTAAGTCAGATATTTTTATATGCCCTTTTGCCCGATTAATTAATTTTGAACCACGATCAATCTCTGAGGGTTCATCCATCAGTCCAAATACACTTTTAGCAGCTGCTATAGCAATTTGAATTTTGTCATTTATTGAAGTTAAGCTTTTAATTGGGGCAATGACCATCAATAAAGCTGCAAAGAACGCTGCAAATTGTCCTGCAGAAAATTTACCAAAGGAATAAAAGGCAATTCCCGATAATGCAATGCCCGCTAAAATTTCTACTGTAAAAGAATTTAAAGCTGCAATTCTTATAAGTTTTGCTTGGATTTTCCTTATTTTTTCTGAAATTCTATTTAATCGACTAACTTCGTATTGGCCTGTTCCAAATATTTTAACGATTCTTTGTGCAGCTATAGCCTCATCAGATGCCATGATTAACTCCCCATTTGCATTCTGCGAAATCGTTCCTGCAGCTCTAAGCCTTGGAGACATTATTTGAAGGTAATAAGCCAAGATTGGAGCTAACAATAAAAATACTAGTGTAAGTTTCCAGTCCAAATAAATCATATAACAAACTATCCCAATAAAACTTATCCCGTCCTTTATGAGATTAAACCCTATCTCTGTAATAACATTTGAGAGCTGTTGAACATCACTATTTATTTTAGAAACAATATGACTTGATGAGTTTTTGTCAAAAAAATTCATGGGCAACATCATAATCCTCTTGAAAAGATCAGATCTAAGACTTTCAACAACCTTTAATGAAGTTGACTTAATAAAATAAGTTGAAAATAATCCTGACAAGGCTCTTATCGATATAATCAAAAGAAGAAGCAAGGCTAGGGAAGATTGTTTGTCTGTAATTTCCGACCCAAATCCCTGGTCAGTAATTTTTTTAATCATAGCAAGAAATGCTGTATTAGTTAATGACAGCACAATCAACGAAGCTAAACTTAAAGATAGAATAAACTTATGTTGCCAAGTATATTTAAATAGTCTTTTATAAACATATCTAAAATTAATTGGCTGAAATTCACTTATTTTTTTAATATTTTTTGCCATTAGGCCAAGAAAAATTAACTTTTTAAAGTTTAGTTAACTTTTGTTGAGAATGTAATATGGGTTAACCCTGCCTGTCTTGAGGCTTCCATGACGTTAATGACGGACTGATGCTCACATTTTGCATCTGCACTAATAATTACCGGAATTTCTTTTTCACCTTTTGACGAATTTTTTAAGGCCGCAATGATAGACTCGAGGCTTTTATTAGGAAGGGGATTGTCATTTATGGCGTAGACGCCTTCAGCTGAAATAGACACGTTAATAACGTTAGGTTTCTTATCGGGGCTATTAGCTTCAGCAGTAGGAAGATTAATTTTTAATTCACTAAACCTAGAGAAGGTTGTGCTTACAACAAGGAAAATAATAATAACTAATAAAACATCGATTAAAGGAACTAAGTTTAATTCCATCTCTTCGTGTTTTTTTCCCCGTTGAAAATTCATATGCAATCCTAATTATTTATTTACGAACGCCCATAGATTCAATCAGCTTAAGAGCTTGTTGCTCCATATCAAAGATTAAATCATCTACTTTAGATCTAAAAAAGCGATAAAAAATCATAGCTGGAACTGCCACAACAATACCTGCTGCCGTATTATACAGGGCCACTGAAATGCCTCTTGCAAATATAGCCACATCATGGCCACTATTTGTGAATGAACTAAAAAGATCAACCATACCTATTACCGTGCCCAAGAGCCCCAAAAGAGGAGCAACTGCCGCAATTGTACCAAGTGTTGATAGGTATTTTTCAAGCTTGTAGCTCACTGATCTGCCTGACTCTTCTATAGCTTCTTTAATATGAGCTGCGGATGTATTTGAATTGACAAGAGCGCTTGCAAAAATTTCACCTAAAAGAGAATGCTCTTTAATTTTTGCAATGACATCTTTTTTTATGGTGCCTTGATTCAATAAGTTCTGAACCTCAGGGAGAAGATCGCTTGGGGCAATAATTTCAACTCTTAATGACCAAAATCGCTCGCCAATAATAGCTAGAGCAATGATTGATGCAAAAATGAGGGGCCAAATCGGCCATCCAGCGGCTAAGATAATTTCCCACATATCTAATTCTCCAAATGTTTGATGAGCATTATTCTATCTTAATATTTGGATAATTGCTTAAATCAACTTATGTCTTTTTAAGCTTTCCTTGATTTAATTTATATTGAAACTTTAATTTTGATGCTAGCTGAATATCATGAGTTACTAGGACAAGAGTTGAACGATTCTCTTTTGCTAAATCAAGCAATAAATCAAATACAAAATGTGCTGTTTTTCCATCTAAATTTCCTGTGGGCTCATCTGCAAGAATGCACTTTGGCTTGGTAATTAGTGATCTCGCGATTGCCACTCTCTGCCTTTCGCCCCCAGATAATTCGGATGGTTTATGAGTCAGCCTTTTACTTAAACCTATTTTTTTTAATAGTGCCCCAGCCTCCCTAAAAGCCTGTTTGTATCCATACCTTCTAATTAATAACGGCATTGCAACATTTTCTATGGCATTAAAATCACTGAGCAAATGATGAAATTGATACACAAAGCCTAAATGTGTATTTCTCAAAACTCCCAATTCATCTTGATTTAAAAATGAGATATCTTGATCTAAAATTTCTATCTGTCCAGATGAGGCCTTTTCAAGACCAGCCATGAGATGAAGAAGTGTGCTTTTGCCAGACCCAGAGACGCCAACAATAGCTGTATGATCACCTTCTTTGATATTAAGATTTAACTTTTTAATAATTTCTTCATCTAGACTAGGAAATGTCTTAGATAAGTCTTTACAAGCTATAAGT
Source organism: Candidatus Methylopumilus planktonicus (assembly GCF_006364715.1). Lineage (NCBI taxonomy): Bacteria > Pseudomonadati > Pseudomonadota > Betaproteobacteria > Nitrosomonadales > Methylophilaceae > Candidatus Methylopumilus > Candidatus Methylopumilus planktonicus. Next base: position 346,156 of record NZ_CP040984.1, on the reverse strand, counting down.
AATTTTTTAGTCATGCTTTAACGCCTCAGCAGGTGAAGTGTTAGAAGCTTTTATGCTTGGATAAATTGTGGCAACAATAGATAACAAAATCGAGATAAAGGCTATAGCACTTACATCGCTATATAAGAGCTTGGAAGGCACTTCAGAAATATAATAAATGTCCTTGGATAAGAATTGAACGTTGAATAAATGCTCAATAAAAGGCACGATCGAATGAATATTTAATGCAACAACAGTTCCCAAAAATACCCCGCTGATAGTTCCGATTAAGCCTATCAAAGAACCCTGAATGATAAATATATATAGGATACTTTTAGGTTTTGCTCCGTATGTTTTAAGAATTGCAATGTCTGATCTTTTATCAGTTACCGCCATCACCAAGGTAGAAACAATATTAAATGCCGCAACCGCAATGATTAGCATCAGAATTATAAACATCACTCTTTTTTCCATTTGAACAGCTGCGAAAAAATTCGCATGCTTTTTTGTCCAATCGCTGACATAAAAAACACCTGATTCCGACAGGCTTTCTGATAGTCTTTTTGCCACTAAAGGCGCCAAAAAAAGATCATCAGTCTTTACCCTAACCCCTGAAACAGCATCGTTCATTTGAAAGAATTTCTGAGCGTCTTCTATATTCATTAACGCCATACCGGAATCATATTCATACATTCCAATTTCAAAAATACCTGCAACATTAAATTGTCGCATTCTAGGAAATGTGCCTGCGGGCGTATAAGAGCCTTGCGGAATTAAAATATTAACTTTATCTCCAATGACAATACCTAGTTGCTTTGCAGCATCTATCCCTAAAATCAAATTAAATGCATTAGGTTTTAAATCAGATAGCTTACCAACCTTAACTTTCTTTTCCAGGTTATCAACATTACCTTCAAGTTCTGATGAAATCCCTCGAAGCATGATTCCCTGACTTCCGAATTCACTAACTAACATGCCCTGGCCATCTAAATAAGGTGCTGACCCTACTACATCAGGAGATTCATGAAGTTTTTTTGCTAAATCTTCCCAATGTGTCAATGTATTATTTGAGCTTGTAATTTCAATATGAGAAGCCACTCCTAGAATTCGCGTTCGAAGTTCATCCTGAAAACCATTCATAACAGATAGAATAATAATGAGTGCTGAAACTCCAAGAGCTATTCCAACCATACTTGTCATTGAAATAAAAGATATGAAGCTATTTTTTTGCTTAAACTTTATATATCTATAAGCAATCCAAACTTCAAAAGGCAGGTATTTGTTAAGTAAAGACATTTGGTTTATTTTATCAGGGATATACATTCTAATCTGATAAAATCACCCTATGTTTACAGGCATAATTCAATCCATCGGCTTAATAAAAAAAATTGAATCTTTAAAAAAAGATGCCCGCATTACTGTCGCCTATGAGGCCAATAAAATTAAGGCAAGCAACTTGGGAGATAGCATATCTATCAATGGGGTATGCCTTACCATTCAGAAAAAACAAAAAAATCAATTTATATTTCATGTGTCCGCAGAAACGTTAAGCAGAACTATATCTTTTTCTGAAAAATCTCTAGTAAATTTAGAGAGTGCAGTTTTATACAATGGAAAAGTAGGCGGTCATTTTGTAACAGGTCATATTGATGGCATAGCAAAAATTGCCAGTATCAAAACTACTAGTCAATGTTGGATTCTAGAAATCAAACCTCCTAAAAAACTAATGAAATTTATTGCTGAAAAGGGATCTATTGCGATAAATGGCGTAAGTCTTACTGTAAATTCAGTCAAAAGTGATAATTTTAAAGTAAATATCATTCCTTTTACCCTGAAGGAAACTAATTTAGGAAGCCTAACCAAGGGCAGCCAAATTAATATTGAAGTAGACTTGATTGCTAGATACCTTGAAAACATTCTCAAAAGAAAATAAAGAATAGATGATCCGTCCGATAGTTGAAATTATTGAAGATATAAAACAAGGCAAAATGGTTATCCTTGTGGATGAGGAAAATAGAGAAAATGAAGGTGATCTCGTTCTTGCGGCAGAATTTGCTAATTCAGATCATATTAATTTTATGTCTAAATTCGGGCGCGGCCTTATTTGTCTAACGCTGACAGAAGAGAAATGCAAAATACTCGAATTGCCTCTCATGGTTCAAGAAAATGAAACTCGCTTAGGGACTAACTTTACGGTGTCTATTGAAGCTGCTGAAGGCGTCACTACTGGAATTTCAGCAAATGACAGAGCCACAACAATTAAAGCTGCAATTCATAAAAATGCCACTTCAAAAAGTATTGTAAGGCCCGGTCATATATTCCCATTAATATCCAAAAAAGGTGGTGTGCTTGTCAGGGCTGGACATACTGAAGCTGGATGTGATCTTGCGCATCTTGCAGGTCTTGAATCAGCATCAGTGATATGTGAAATTCTTAATGAAGATGGAAATATGGCGCGACTTCCAGATTTAATTAAATTTTCAGAGCAGCATAATATTAAGATTGGAACAATTGCAGATCTTATCGAATACCGAAGAAAAAATGAAAAATTAATTGAAAAATTAATCGAAAAAAATATCTTAACGCCTTATGGCGAAATGAAATTAATTTTGTATAAAGACAAAATCTTAGAAGAAACTCATATTGCCCTTGTAAAAGGTGAAATTCAAAAAGATAAAGAAACTATTGTGAGAGTTCATGAGCCTTTATCGGTGATAGACCTTTTAGATATAGAAGATAAAAAGCATTCATGGAATGCATTGAAGGCAATCAAAAAAATAAGTGAGGATGGCGGTGTATTGATCTTTATAAACCACAATACAAACACCAACGATCTCCTAAATATTTTAAAAACAGAAAACACTCTGCCGCTTAAGAGCAGTAATGATCTGAGAAATTACGGGATTGGCTCTCAAATATTAGTAGATTTAGGAGTTAGAAAAATGAAGCTGCTATCTGCCCCAAGAAAAATGCCGAGCATGATTGGTTTTGGGCTTGAAATTACAGGTTATTTAGAAAATTAATATGTGCCATTATTAAATTATGTTAGAATAATGACATTGAAAAATTATAGAAAAAATAATTTTAAAGCGCACTGTCAAACTGACTTCATGTCAGTTTTTTTTTCGAAAAAAACTTCCCTTATTAGCTTGAATCTAGAATTAAGCTCGATAAAATTGCCATGTTAAATATCGAAAATCATCAAGCACCTGGTAAGCAAAGAGAAGGAAATATCATAGGATTTGATTTTGGACAAAGACGCATAGGGGTTGCAATTGGAAACAATATTTCCAAGACAGCTCAGGCTTTAATAACAATCGAATCTTCAACTAATAACCAAACATTTGAAGCTATTCAAAAAATTATGGATGAATGGAGGCCGGTATCTATAGTTGTTGGAGTTCCATTTAATGTGGATGGTTCTGAACATAAAGTCACTAATTTATCTAAAAAATTCGCCAAGCAACTAGAGCAAAAATATTCGCTCCCCACTCATCTTATTGATGAACGCTATACTTCAATTGAAGCTAATCATGAACTTAAAGATAAAAAAATTGATTTAAAGAAAAAGAAACTATTAATTGACCAAATAGCTGCCAAAATTATTTTACAATCTTATCTTGATCAAATTTAAGTTAAAAAATGAACCTACCTAACGCAGAAAACCTTATAGAAAGCCTAAAAAATAAAATCAATGAGATGATTGATGAGAACACTGTTCTCATTGGCGTCCAGCGAGGTGGAGAACTTATTCTTCAAAAGATTTTGCCTAGCTTGGGAAGTGCTGTTGCAACAGGCTCAATTGATACGTCTTTCTATAGGGATGATTTTTCAAGTCGCGGCTTAAAAATAAAAAACAAGCCTTCAAAAATCGATACGGAAATTAATGGCAAGCATATTATTCTTATTGATGATGTATTTTCTTCAGGAAGAACTGTTAGGGCTGCCATGAATGAAATTTTTGATTATGGAAGACCTGATAAAATTACATTGGCTGTTTTAATTGACAGAAACGAGCAAGAGCTTCCTATTTCGCCGCAGATTTGTATCGAAAAAATTAGCCTTTCTAAAAATCAACATTTAGAGCTTGTATTAGATGAGAATAAAAAATTTACCTTTCATTTGAAAGAATCTCATGTTTAATCCTCAGCTAAACAATAAAGGTAATTTAAATCATCTTTTATCCATTGAAGGCCTGTCCAAAGAAAAAATTATTCAAATATTAGATACAGCAGAATCATTCTTAAAAATAGGCGAGAGAGATGTTAAAAAAGTTCCTATTTTAAGAGGTAAAACAGTATGTAATGTTTTCTTTGAAAATAGCACAAGAACTAGAACTACTTTCGAGATTGCCGCCAAGAGACTTTCTGCCGATGTTATTAATCTAAATGTCGCTACCTCGTCTCAATCTAAAGGTGAAACTGTTTTGGATACAATCAATAATTTGATTGCCATGAATGCAGATATTTTTGTTGTAAGGCATTCGTCATCAGGTGCTGCTCATTTTATTGCCTCTCATGTAAAGCCAAATATTCATATTATCAATGCAGGTGACGGAAATCACTCTCACCCCACTCAAGGCCTTCTAGACGCTTTTACTATAAGAAAATACAAAACAAACTTTAATAATTTAAAAGTGGCTATCGTGGGAGATATTCTAAATTCTAGGGTTGCACGATCTAATATTCATGCATTAAATATACTTGGCGTTCCTGAAATTAGAGTGATTGCTCCCAAAACATTACTTCCTGATGAAATTGAAAAGCTAGGAGTGCATGTTTTCTATGATATCGATAAGGGACTTAAGGATGTAGATGTCATTATGATGCTAAGGATTCAAAATGAAAGAATGGATGGAATCATGCTCCCTTCTCAAGAAGAGTACTTTAAAACTTATGGATTAAATCAAGTGCGATTAGATTTAGCAAAAAAAGATGCAATAGTTATGCACCCCGGACCAATGAATAGAGGAGTAGAAATCGATTCAGCCGTAGCTGACAGCGAACAATCTGTCATTCTCCCTCAGGTGACTTTTGGAATAGCCGTAAGAATGGCCGTGATGGCAATTTTAGCGGGGCAACATTCATGAGCATTTTAATTAAAAATGGTCGAGTGGTTGACCCAAAAAATAATATAGATGCAATATTAGATATATTCGTTGTAGATGGAAAAATTGCAGAACTAAATAAGAATTTAGACTCAAAGAAAGCAAAACAGATAATTGATGCCTCAAACAAAATAGTTATGCCAGGCATTATTGACCTTCAATTGAATTTAAGAGAGCCAGGTAACCAATATAAGTCCACCTTAGAAAGTGAAATGAAAGCAGCAAATGCTGGCGGAGTCACTGGCATGGTGTGCCCTCCAGACACAACACCAATTCTGGATGAGCCAGGCCTTGTGAAAATGTTAAAGAACAAATCAGAGGCGCTTAAGTTAGGCAATGTATATCCCCTTGGAGCGCTCACTCAAAAATTAAGTGGGAAATTATTAACTGAAATAAATGATTTATACGAATCTGGGTGTATTGGATTTTCTCAGGCAGAAAAACCAATTCAAGACACAGAAGTTTTGTACAGGTCTTTTCAATACCTCTCAACATTCAATTTAAAAGCATTTTTAAGAGCAGAGGATGCTTATTTATCAGAAAAAGGCATTATAAATGCGGGTGAAATCTCAACTCGACTAGGATTAAAAGGTATTCAAAGCATAAGTGAAACTACTGCCATCAATAAAATTCTGGAAATTGCTCATTTAACCAAGACAAAGGTTCATTTAAATAAAATATCAACTGCTGATGGATTAAATTTAGTAAAAATAGCTAAAAAAAATGGTGTCAAAGTGACTTGTGATGTTTCTATTCATCAAATTTTTCTTACAGATAATGATATTGGCTTCTTTAACACTAACTGTTTTTTAAAGCCTCCTTTGAGAAGAGAATCTGATCGAATAAAGATTATTGATTCAATTGTTGATGGCACAATTGATGCAATATGTTCAGATCATTCACCGGTAAATGAAGATAATAAATTGAAACCTTTTGCAGAGTCTGAACATGGCGCATCAAGCGTAGAGCTCCTGATGCCGCTCGTATACAAGCTATCTGAGGACTATAAAATAGACTTGGGCTTGCTAATCAATAAAATAACTAATCAGCCTTCAGGTATTTTGGAAATTAATAAGGGTAGTCTCTCGGTAAATTCGGATGCAGATATTTGTATATTTGACCCTGAGCATTCATGGGAAATAAATTCAAAATCTTTAATCAGTGAAGGTAAAAATACACCATTTTTTAATCAAAATCTTACTGGAAAAGTATCGAGCACTATTTTTAATGGCAATATTGTATTTACTGGCTCCTCAGTAATTGTAAAAAATTAAATATAAAGAATAAATTCGTCGTGAAAAGTAATATGAAAATAATTGCAATAAAAACTTGACTAGGTTGAAAAACAAGTCCATATTTACATTTGCATTTGCAGTAAAAAAAATTTTTTTTATTCTTTGGAGTATTAAATGATCAAAAAATTAATTTCAGCAATTTTTGGTTCTTCAAAACCAGTAGAAACTAATAGCACTCTTCCAGCAACAATTTCTAAACCTTCAACATCAGTTAGCGCTAAGAAAAAACCAGCAGCTAAAAGAAAACCAGCAGCTAAGAAAAAACCAGCAGCTAAGAAAAAACCAGCAGCTAAAAGAAAACCAGCAGCTAAGAAAAAACCAGCAGCTAAAAGAAAACCAGCAGCTAAGAAAAAACCAGCAGCTAAAAGAAAACCAGCAGCTAAGAAAAAACCAGCAGCTAAAAGAAAACCAGCAGCTAAAAAATAAATATAACGGGACTCTATGTCCCGTTTTTATTAGCAAGTTCTTTGTTGCTAAACAAACTAAAACCAAGCAAACTTCAATTTGCTTGGTTTTTTTATTTAAATAATGACTACAATTTCTCAAAACGTTTCTCAAATCAATCAAAACATTTTAGAGGCTTCTGCTTTTAATAACTTTCCCGAGAAAGTTACTTTGGTAGCTGTAAGCAAAGGTCACTCTTTTGATAAAATTATTGAAGCGTTTGATGCTGGTATCATAAATTTCGGGGAAAACTATCTTCAAGAAGCCCTCAACAAAAAATTACATTTAGAAAATTTTGCAATTCAGTGGCATTTTTTAGGGCCCATTCAAAGCAATAAATGCAAGCTTATTGCAGAAAACTTCGATTGGGTTCATAGCGTAGATAGATTAAAAGTTATGAAACTACTTAATGACTTAAGACCTTCAAGCGCCACCCCTTTAAATATCTGTATTCAAATTAATTCAAGCGGTGAGGATACTAAGAGCGGCATCGCGATCGATGATGCACAATCACATTTAATAGACCTTATTAGCGCGCTCAAAGAACTTCCTAAACTTAAACTAAGAGGTATTATGTCTATACCCTCCAATACGGAAGACCGCGAAAAAGTCATTGATGAATTTAAATCCATGCATGTACTTTATGCTAAATTAAAAAATCAAATTGATACTGTTGATACATTGTCTATGGGTATGTCGAATGACTTCAAACCAGCTATTGAGCATGGTTCAAATCTTGTTAGGATTGGTACCGCTATTTTTGGGGCGAGAGCAATAAAAACTCAAGGGGACGATAATTGAATATTTGTTTTTTAGGCGGGGGAAATATGGCCGGGGCTATAATTAGCGGCTTATTAAATAAAGGCCATAACCCTGAACTTATTCGGGTGATTGAATCTAGTAGAGAAAAAAGATTAGCTCTTGAAAATAAATTTAAAGTTTCTACGGAGGCGGAGTTTAAAAAGATAAATGGCAATGAAATTATTGTACTTGCCGTTAAGCCTCAGCAAGCTGAATCACTTCTTAAATCAATTTCCAGTGAAATTTCGAATCAACTTATTCTATCTATCGCGGCAGGTATTCAAATAGAATCTATTGAGAAGTGGACAAGTGGGCATAAAAATATTGTGAGATCTATGCCTAATATGTGCGCTCAAATCCAGCTTGGAGTAACGGCTCTTTTTACTCAAGAAGCCTTGGATACAAATAACAAGGTAGCTGTTGAAGAAATTGCGGGCGCTATTGGAGAGTTTATTTGGCTAGAAGATGAGTCTAAGATGGATGCCGTTACAGCTATCTCAGGAAGTGGGCCAGCTTATATATTCTATTTCCTCAATGCATTTATCGAATCAGCTATTGAATTAGGTTTGTCGAGAAGTGAGGCCGAAAAATTATGTGGTAAAACTTTACTCGGCGCAGCTCATTTAGCTTCAGATCAATTAAATGACCTTCAAAATCTTATAGCATCTGTCGCTTCAAAAGGCGGCACTACAGAAGAGGGCTTGAAACAACTCGAATCAAATAAATTAAATGAAACACTTTTAAAGGCTTCACGAGCTGCCTATGAAAAATCAAAAAAAATTGGCTCAGAATTTAATTAATTAAATGAATAATAGTACAGTCATTGTAGGTTTATCAGGCGGTGTTGACTCTTCAGTGGCTGCCTTGCTCTTAAAAAACCAAGGTTATAAAGTCGTTGGTCTCTTCATGAAAAATTGGGAAGATGATGATGATGATGAGTATTGCTCAAGCAAACAAGATCTTCTGGATGCAGTATCTGTTGCCGATAAAATTGGTATTGATATTGAAGTAGTAAATTTTAGTAAAGAATATAAGGAAAAGGTATTTTCTGAATTTATTAATGAAATTAAAAGTGGTAAAACTCCGAATCCAGATATTTTATGTAATTCTGAAATTAAATTTAATGCCTTTTTAAATCATGCAATTTCAATGGGTGCCGATAAGATTGCAACCGGTCATTACGCACAAATTAAAGAAGCAGACGGCTTATATAGTCTTCTTAAAGCAGACGACTCAACAAAAGATCAAAGTTATTTCTTATATCGTCTCAATCAACATCAGCTCTCAAAGTCTTTATTTCCCCTAGGTAATCTCCTTAAAAAAGATGTAAGAGAGATTGCTAAAAAAGAAGGTTTACATAACAGTGATAAAAAAGACTCTACAGGTATATGTTTTATTGGCGAAAGACCCTTTACAGAATTTTTAAATAAATATATAGAAAATTCTCCAGGTCCTATTAAAGATGAGCACGGAAAGATATTAGGAGAGCATATAGGTCTTATGTTTTACACGCTCGGCCAAAGACAGGGGCTTGGTATCGGTGGCTCAAAAACGAGCAATGGTGAGCCTTGGTTTGTAGCTGAAAAAAGTATTAAAGAAAATATACTCATTGTTGCTCAAGGACACGCCCATCCCCTTTTATTTAAAGATGGATTAATTGCAAAGAAACCCCATTGGATACATGGGGCTCTACCAGAAAAACATTGGGTATATGGAGCCAAAACAAGATACCGGGAATCTGATGCCCCTTGTGAAATCGATATGATAAAAGATGATTCGGTGGAAATATTTTTTGGGCAAAAACAATGGGCCATTACTCCCGGGCAATCTGTGGTTGTTTACGAAAGCAATGTATGTTTAGGTGGGGCTATTATTGAATGCGCTATAGATAAGGCTCAGGTGCCGTTGCCTGAAAAGATTGTCGCTTCATAAGCTCTTCATGCAAATGATATAGATTTAGATATTCATTCTTAAAGTCAATTTCAGGATATCTTAATTTAACGTACCCCAAAGCACATCCGACGGCTATATCAGCATACGAAAATGTACCCTCTAAATAGTATTCTTTATCTTCTATTTCTTCATTAAGCCTTTGAAGACTTAACTTTATTTTTCTCATTTGCTTTTCAAATACATCAGTATTTTGTTGTGAAATCGGTCTACGCTTTTCCAGCATGATTGCTACTGATGCGTCGCATAATCCATCTGCTAGAGCTTCCCATCTTTTGACTAATATTTTTTTATCAAAATCACTGGGAATTAAATAAAGCGGACCACTCTTATAGTCAACATACTCAGCTATTACCGGTGAATCAAAAATTGATATATCGTTTATAACCAATATAGGTACTTTAGCTAAAGGATTGTATTCATGAATCGTACAATTTTTATCAGCAAGCACAACCTTCTCCAAAGTCACTGGAACTTTTTTCTCATCAATTAAAATTCTTATTTTTCTAGCGTAAGGGCTATTATTTGAATAAAAAAGCTTCATTTTTCTCTCAATTAAAAAAACCAAATTTATTATAATTTGTTAAGCTTCTAGATTATGCAAAGATCAAAAATAAATAAGAAAACTTTGATTGAAGCCATTCAAACAAATGTCAAAATGGCGATCCAAGAAGATATAGGCAATATTGATTTATCTGCTCAACTTATCGAAGCAAAATCAACTGCAGTAGCTTATGTTAAAGCCAAAGAATCGGCTTTAATTGCTGGTATTCCTTGGTTTAACGCTACTTTTTTAATACTAGATCCAAAAATAAAAATAAAGTGGCTTGTTAAAGAAGGTGAGATTGTAAAAAAAAATCAGAGGCTTTGTGAAGTTTACGGCAGTGCAAAATCAATCCTCAGCGGAGAAAGAGTAGCACTTAATTTCTTACAAACCTTATCTTCCACATCCACGATTACACATCAATATGTCAAAGCTATCGCAAATACTCACACAGGTATCTTTGATACAAGGAAAACAATCCCAGGGTTAAGAATTGCGCAAAAATATGCTGTCGCTATTGGGGGCGGTAATAATCAACGCATCGGACTTTTTGATCAAATACTTATCAAAGAAAACCATATTACATCCGCTAAAAAAGTTGATGATTTACTTTCGCTCGCTTTGAAATACTCCAAAAGTAAAGATATTCAAATTGAAGTTGAAAATCTTGATCAGTTTAAAAAATTTATTGAGCTAGGCTTTAGAAATATATTATTAGATAACTTTAATATTAAAGATCTTAAAAAAGCTGTACTTCTTAATAAAAATATAGCGACTCTTGAGGCGTCTGGAAATATTACGCTAAAAAATGTTAAAAAAATTGCACTGACGGGCGTAAATAGAATCTCTCTAGGAGCGCTCACAAAAAATATCAAGGCAATTGATTTATCTATGAAAATTGAGACTTTTAAAAGTCTCTAAACTTGACCAAATACGCTTAAAGCGTTAATGTTGAGGGTTTATAGCTATCTCATTAATTACAATCAAGAATCCTATGAACTCAAATCACATTTCTGGAGCAGAAATTGTTATTCGCTGCCTTCACGAGGAAAAAGTCAAATTCGTTTTTGGTTATCCTGGTGGCGCCGTCCTTAATATTTATGATGCTGTTTTTAAGCAAAATAAATTTAAGCATGTTCTAGTTCGTCACGAACAAGCAGCTGTTCATGCAGCTGACGCCTATTCAAGATCTACTGGAAAAGTTGGCGTTGCTCTTGTAACCTCAGGCCCGGGAGCGACCAATGCTGTAACAGGTATTGCTACCGCCTACATGGATTCCATTCCCATGGTGATCATTAGTGGTCAGGTTCCAACTTACGCCATTGGGCAAGATGCCTTTCAGGAATGTGATACGATAGGTATTACGCGTCCATGTGTAAAACATAATTTCTTAGTTAAGGACGTTAAAGATATTGCATCTACAATTAAGAAAGCTTTCTATGTTGCGTCAAGCGGAAGACCTGGGCCTGTTTTGGTTGATATTCCAAAAGACATCACAGCCGAAAAATATGAGTTTAGCTATCCTAAATCGGTTCATTTAAGATCATATAACCCTATTATTAAGGGTCATAGCGGCCAAATTAAAAAAGCATTGTCACTTCTTTTGAGCGCAAAAAAACCAATGATCTACTCAGGTGGTGGCGTTGTATTGGGCGATGCCTCTTCACAATTAACTAAATTTGTTCGTACTATTGGGGCTCCTATTACAAGCACGCTTATGGGCTTGGGTGGTTTTCCTGCAAGTGATAAGCAGTTTCTAGGCATGTTAGGCATGCATGGTACCTATGAGGCTAATATGGCTATGCAAGAATGTGATGTATTGTTGGCTGTTGGTGCTCGCTTTGACGACAGAGTGATTGGTAATCCAGAGCATTTCTTATCCAAACCGAAAACAATCATTCACATTGATATTGATCCATCATCTATTTCTAAAAGAGTAAAGATTGATATACCTATCGTAGGTCATGTCGTTTCAGTGCTTACTGAACTTAATGATCTTTTATCTAAAGAAAAAACAAAGCAAAATATATCGCTTAAGCATTGGTTGAAAGAAATTGACCAATGGAGATCGACAAATTGCTTAAGTTTTAAAAACGATAAAAAACTCATTAAACCTCAATTTGTTGTTCAAACCTTACATCAGGTAACAAAAGGAGATGCCTTTATTACTTCTGATGTAGGTCAGCACCAAATGTGGGCAGCACAATACTATCCATTTGATAAGCCTAGAAGATGGATTAATTCTGGTGGCCTGGGAACCATGGGCGTGGGATTACCCTATGCGATGGGCACTCAATTAGCTCATCCTGATGCGATGGTTGCTTGTGTGACTGGTGAAGCTTCCATACAAATGTGTATTCAAGAACTATCTACCTGCAAGCAATTCCATTTACCTATCAAGATTATTAATCTCAATAATAGATACATGGGGATGGTAAGACAATGGCAAGAATTTTTTTATGGAAATCGTTATGCGGAATCCTATATGGAAGCATTGCCTGATTTTGTGAAATTAGCTGAAGCTTATGGTCACGTTGGAATGAAAATCGAGAACCCAAGCGATATTGAGCCAGCTCTCAAAGAAGCTTTTAGTAAAAAACTAAAAGAGCGCTTGGTCTTTATGGACTTCATTACGGATCAAAAAGAAAATGTATTTCCAATGATTCCTAATGGAAAAGGCTTGTCAGAAATGATTACAGCTGAGGATCTATAAATGAGACATATTATTTCTCTCTTGATGGAAAATGAATCTGGTGCTTTATCGAGAGTTTCCGGGTTATTCTCTGCAAGGGGTTACAACATTGAATCTTTGACTGTTGCGCCTACTGAAGATGCAACGCTCTCAAGAATGACCATTGTCACTTCTGGCACGGATGAAATTATTGAACAAATCATTAAGCAACTTAATAAATTAATTGATGTTGTAAAGGTCCTAGATTTAAATGATGGCAAATTTATTGAGCGAGAACTAATGATAGTTAAAGTTAAAGCAAATGCTCAGTACCGAGATGAGATGAAAAGAATGTGTGATATTTTCAGAGGACGAATTATCGATGTTTCTGATAGCTCATTTACTATTGAGTTAACAGGATCGTCTAGCAAATTAGACGCTTATATTGAAAGCATTGATAAGGCGGCTATTTTAGAAACAGTTAGAACTGGTGCGTCAGGAATTGGACGCGGTGATAGAATTTTAAAAGTATAAATTAAAACTGAAAGGTTATTATGAAGGTTTACTACGATAAAGATGCTGATTTAAATTTAATTAAAAAATTAAATGTTGTTATTGTTGGTTATGGCTCACAGGGCCACGCTCATGCAGCCAATCTTAAAGAATCAGGCGTCAACGTCACTGTTGCTCTTAGAAAAGGTGGCGCATCATGGGATAAAGCCAAAAGTGCAGGACATAACGTTTTAGAAATTAATGAAGCCGTCAAAAATGCTGATGTCGTCATGCTATTAATCCCTGATGAAACAATGCCTCAGATTTTTCATCAAGAAGTTGCACCATTCTTGAAAAAAAATGCTGTGCTTGCTTTTGCCCATGGATTTAATATTCACTATAACCAAATTATTCCGAGGGATGATCTTGATGTCATTATGATTGCACCAAAAGGTCCTGGCCACACAGTGCGCTCAGAATATCTAAAAGGTGGTGGCGTACCTTCATTAATTGCGATTTACCAAAACAAATCTGGCAAAGCAAAAGAAATTGCTCTTTCATATGCAGCGGCAAATGGTGGCACAAAAGGTGGGGTCATTGAAACAGATTTCCGTGAAGAAACTGAAACTGACTTATTTGGTGAACAGGCTGTTTTATGCGGTGGCGCAGTTGAACTTGTCAAAGCAGGTTTTGAAACATTAACTGAAGCAGGTTACGCCCCAGAAATGGCTTATTTTGAGTGCTTACATGAGCTTAAACTTATTGTAGATTTAATGTATGAAGGCGGTATTGCTAATATGAACTACTCTATCTCAAATAATGCTGAATTCGGAGAGTACGTAACCGGCCCTAAAGTTATTGGTAATGAGGCCAAGTTAGCCATGAAAGAAGCTTTAAAAAATATTCAAAATGGAGAGTATGCGAAACGTTTTATCCTTGAAGGAAAAACAAACTATCCAGAAATGACCGCAAGACGAAGACTCAATGCTGAACACCCTATTGAAAAAGTTGGCTCACAACTTAGATCAATGATGCCTTGGATCGCCAAGAATAAGCTTGTTGATCAAAGCAAAAACTAGCTCTATGGTAAAAAAAGCTTACCCTATCATTGCAAAAGAAGGTTGGCCATTTCTAATAGCATCTATTGCCGTATCAGCTATCGTATTTAAAATATGTGCTTTGTGGTCAATTCCTCTTTGGATAATCTCTTTATTTATTCTACAATTTTTTAGAGATCCAAAAAGAAGCACGCCCTCCAAGAAAAATTTGGTGGTATCAGCAGCTGATGGCAAGGTGATTGTGATTGAAAAATGTAAAGACGATTATCTTAATAGGCGAGCAATTAAAGTGAGTGTCTTTATGAATGTCTTTAATGTCCACTCAAACAAAAGTCCGATTAAATCAATTATTATGAATAAATGGTATTTTCCTGGAAAATTTCTAAATGCAGCTATGTCAAAAGCTTCTTTGGAGAACGAAAGATGTGCACTTCACTTAAAAACTAAAGAAGGTTTTGATATTACTTGCGTTCAAATTGCTGGCTTAATTGCGAGAAGAATTTTATGCTATGTAAATAAAGGTGATGCGTTAGAGGTCGGTGAAAGGTATGGCTTCATAAGATTTGGCTCGCGTGTTGACTTATATTTACCTATCAATTCAAAGATAAAAGTTACTTTGGGCGACACAGTTTTTAATGGCGAAACAATTATTGCTGAATTAAAAAAATAGACTAATTATCTATAAACAAACGAAGTTCGTTTAATGCAAGCCGATAAACATCTCTTTTAAATTCAATCACCTCATTAAGAGGCATCCAGTAATCATGCCAGCGCCATGCATCAAACTCCGGCTTTTTAGTGTTCCTCAAAAAGATATCAGTATCTTCCCCCTTCATTCTCAAGAGATACCATATTTGTTTTTGGCCTTTATAGACCCCTCTAAAATCTCTTCGAAGCCATTGTGAGGGCACTTCATACTTTAACCAGTCTTTTGTTCGGCCAAGTATTTCTACATGGTGCGGTTTTAAACCAACCTCTTCCATAAGCTCTCTATACATAGCCTCTTCTGGCGCCTCGCCTTTTTGAATACCGCCCTGAGGAAATTGCCATGCATTCTCTTGTGTGCGCTTCGCCCAGAAAACTTGATTCTCGACATTACAAATGACAATACCAACATTTGGCCGATAACCATCTTTATCAATCATGAAACCACCTTAAGCTTTTCTTTAATTTTTCCATAGATTTAGTTTAAATAAAAGCCAGAATTAAAGCTAGAATCTATTAAGAAAAAACTTTAATTATGAATTTTAAAAATCTTATTTCACTTGCTCTATGTTTATTACTTTGTGCTTGCTCAACTTCGCCTATTGCTTATATTACCAACCAAGGCTCTGATACAGTAAGTATTGTTAATATAAAAGAGAAAAAAATTATTCAAGAAATTCCTGTAGGCAAAGGCCCTGTAGGAGTTGCTATTTCTCTAAAGCAATCCTATGCCTTTATTACAAATACTCATGATGCCTCCGTAAATGTTTTAGATCTTCAACATAATCGAATTATTAAAACAATACAGACTGGTGGAACGCCAGTTGGAATTACCAAGTCCACAAATGAAGACTTCATCTATGTGAGCGATTGGTTTAATAGTGAAGTTTTTATAATAGAAACAAAATCTTTAACAGTCATTAAAAAAATAGTAGTTGGTAAATCTCCATCTGGCATGATTTGTGATACTGAGGGAAAGTATCTTTTTATTTCTAATCGTGATGAGAATACTGTCGAGATATATGGTCAATCTGATTTGGCTCTCGTTAAGAAAATTAAGGTAGGCAATCATCCTTATGGCTTATTTGTCAGCAAAAACTTACTTTTTGTTGTTAATGTTTTAGATGACTCATTATCTGTAGTGAATATCCAATCATTTGCTTCGGAAACTATTAAGGTTGGAGATCATCCTTATGGAGTGGTATCCGACGTAAAAAACCAATTTGCCTTTGTTACAAATACTCAAGATGACAATATAAGTGTTGTTGATCTTAAGATGAAAAAAGAAATTAAAAAAATCAAAGTGGGTGGTAATCCAGAGGGTATTGATATTGATGAAAGAGATAATATTTTAATCACTTCTAATTGGAGAAGCGACTCTATTTCGATCATTGACTTGGCAAAACAAGAATATCTCTATGAAATCAAAACAGGCAAGCAAAGCCGATCTTTTGGTCAATTTATCAAAATTGACTAATGTTATATATAAAAACAATTTATAATTATCAAGCTTATTAAACACCAAAGGCTCTATTCACATGAAAAAAATTATTATTAGTATCTTCCTTTTGTTTGTATCAATGAATGTATTTGCTCACGGCCCATCACCTCAAAAAGTTGAAAAAACAATCAAAATCAATGCATCGCCTGATAAAGTTTGGGCAATCATTAAAGATTTTGGTAGTTTTCAAAAATGGCAGCCTCTTGTAACTGATAGCAAATTAGAAAAAAAGGGCGAGGATACCCTAAGAACGCTTACACTAAAATCTGGGGGTAAGGTAGTTGAAAGGCTTAAAGGTATCGATGAAGAAGCTATGAAGTTAAAATATGAAATTTTAGAAGGGGCAGTCCCTGTGGCAGACTATAATTCATTTATTGTTGTAGCAAAGGGTCCTAGCCCTAATGAATCTTCTGTAACATGGGTAGGACGTTTTTATAGAGTTTACAAACTCAATCCACCGATTCCAGCTGGCCAAGATGACGAGACAGCATTGAAAGCTGTGAATGAAATGTATGATGTAGCACTTCCAGCACTTAAAAAATTAGCTGAAACGAAATAAAGTAATTTAGGTATTAAAAAGCAGAATTTAATTCTGCTTTTTTTATTTATGACACCCATTATTATTGACACCATTGAACCGCCCATAGGCTCAGTCATATTTCTTCATGGTCTTGGAGCTGATGGATTTGATTTCAAAAGCATCTTCGGAAGATCGCAATTCAATAAAATTCGATTTATCTTGCCCCATGCTCCCTACCAGCCAGTCACAATCAACCAAGGCATGGAAATGAGAGCTTGGTATGATTTGTATGATCTGTCTTTAGACAAAGATGAAGATGAATTGGGTATGCAAAGATCAAGTTTAATCATTCAAAAGTTGATTGAAGAGCAAATTTCCCTTGGTATCCCTTCCGAAAAAATTATTATTGGAGGCTTTTCTCAAGGGGCTGTAATGAGTTTTTACTTAGGATTAAAATACCATAAAAAATTAGGAGGCATTGCAGCTTTGTCTGGTTATCTTCCTTTGAAAGACAAGCTTATAAGGTCCATAAAAAATGATTTAATTAAGATACCAATCTTTATGGCTCACGGCCTATATGATAATGTTATAGATATAGAAATTGCTGATTCTTCCTTTAAAAAACTAATGGCAAAGTTTAATTTTGCGAACTTTGAAAAGTACCCTATGGGGCATGAAGTATGTGAAAAAGAGATAGATGATTTATCAATTTTCTTCAACCAATCATTCAAATAAAGATAAATTTTATGGATAAAAATTCACTCGAAGCAAATCTTAAAGAGCTTGAGTCTATTGTTTCAAAAATGGAACAAGGTGATATGGCATTAGAAGATTCGATCAAATCTTACGAAAAAGGAATGCTTCTTCTTAAATTATGCCAAGACTCACTAAAAGAAATCGAGCAAAAAGTTTTGGTGCTTTCTACAGAGAACACCCTCGAAAAATTCAAACCTACCAATGAATGACTTTCATGACTGGCTTTTTCAAAAACAAGCATTTGTTGAATCTGTGCTTGAAAAAAACTTACCTAAAGCTAGCGATGAAACTCATTTAAATGAGGCTATAAAATATAGCGTTCTAAATGGCGGGAAAAGAATGCGCTCATTGCTTGTTCTTGCGATCGCAGAAATTGTTGAGGCGCCGCCAATTGCAATTGAAAATATTATATGTGCCGTAGAGTTTATACATGCATACTCTTTAGTACATGATGATATGCCTTGCATGGATAACGATGATTTGAGAAGGGGAAAATTGTCTTGTCATAAAAAATTTAGCGAAAGCACTGCGCTTCTTGTTGGAGACTCATTACAGTCAATCGCTTTTTCTCTTCTATCTTCGCCATCTCTTCAGATTAACCCTAAAAATCAACTACAGATCATTCACATACTTGCTAATGCTATTGGTATTGAAGGTATGGCAAAAGGCCAGGCGTTAGATATTGATAATACCAACAAAAAAATCTCACTAGATAAGCTTAAAGTGATGCATCAATTTAAAACTGGGGCTCTTATTAATGGTGCATGTTTGATGGCAGTGCTGGCTTCTAATAATTATGATAAAAAAACGCTAGATATAATAGATACTTATTCAAAATCAATTGGTCTTATGTTCCAAATTAAAGATGATATTCTTGATAAAGAGGCAAGCCAAGAAGTTCTAGGTAAAACACCTGGCAAGGATGAAAAATATAATAAAGCTACTTTTCTATCTTTACTAGGTATTACTAAATCAAAAGAATTAGCCGCTACATATTATGAAGAAGCTTTAACTGTAATTAAACCTTTCGGGGATAAAGCATATTATTTGGCTAGCATGGCTGAATTAATAATGACACGATCACACTGACATGAATCTCCTTGATAAAATCAACTCACCAAAAGATTTAAAAAAACTCAGTCGTAGCGAGCTTGTTATACTATGTGACGAGATAAGAAATTTTATTATCGAAAGCGTTTCAAAAACAGGTGGCCATCTTTCATCAAATCTGGGTGTTATAGAACTTACTGTAGCACTCCATTATGTTTTCGATTGCCCTCAAGATAAATTTATATGGGATGTTGGACATCAAACTTACCCACATAAAATTCTGACTGGTAGAAAAAAGAAAATGGGCACTTTAAGAGCTTTAGGTGGAATTTCAGGTTTCCCAAAAATATTAGAAAGTGATTATGATATTTTTGGAACTGGTCACTCAAGCACCTCAATTTCAGCTGCTCTAGGTATGGCCGAAGCTCTCAAAAAGAAAAATTTAGAACATAAGGCAATTGCAATTATTGGCGATGGCGCCATGACTGCGGGGATGGCTTTTGAAGGCCTTAATAATGCTGGTGACTCAAGCAATAATATCTTGGTTATTTTAAATGACAATGATATGTCAATTTCTAAAAACGTAGGTGCGCTTAATAATTACCTTGCAAAGCTTATGTCAGGCAATCTATATGGAAGCATCAAGCGTTCAAGTAAAGCTGTTTTATCAGTCATACCTCCCATGCTTGAATTTGCAAAGCGAGCTGAAGAACATATGAAAGGCATGGTAATTCCAGGAACTTTATTTGAGGAGTTTGGTTTTAATTATATTGGCCCTATTGATGGGCACGATCTCAATGCGCTGATTGATACACTAAGCAATCTTAAGGAACTTCGAGGACCACAGTTTCTTCATGTGGCAACACAAAAAGGCTTTGGTTATGAGCCTGCAGAGATTGATCCCAATAAATTTCATGGTGTAGGTCAATTCAACATGAATGACGGCGCTCAGCCATTAAAAACAAAAAAAGCTACTTATACTGATGTGTTTGGGGACTGGATTGTTGACATGGCTGGGACTGATAAAAAGCTATGTGCAATCACTCCTGCTATGTCAGACGGTTCCGGTCTAAATAAATTTTCTGAAAAATTTCCGGACCGTTTTTTTGATGTAGGTATCGCCGAACAGCATGCGATCACTTTTGCTGCTGGACTTGCTCGTGAAAATTACAAACCTGTAATTGCTATTTACTCGACTTTCCTTCAAAGGGCTTATGATCAATTAATACATGATGTCGCATTGCAAAACATTCCAATGCTACTTGCTATCGATAGAGCTGGAATTGTTGGGCAGGATGGGCCTACACATTCAGGAAGTTTTGATTTGTCATTTTTAAGATGCATTCCAAATATTGTCATTATGGCACCAAGCAACGAAAATGAATGTCGCCAAATGCTCTATACCGGATTTAAGTTTAAAGGAATTTCAGCAGTTCGCTACCCAAGAGGTTCAGGACCAGGATCATCAATTAAATCTATGATGGTTGCTATTCCAATCGGCAAAGCCGAGCTTATTAGAAAAGGTAATAAGATTGCCCTACTCGCTTTTGGAAATACTTTAGATGAAGCTCTAAAGGCTGGAGAAAAGATCAATGCCACTGTGATTAATATGAGATTCATCAAACCTCTTGATATCAAATTGATTAGAGATTTGGGCTCCTCACATAAACTTCTTGTAACCTTGGAAGAAAACGCAATATCAGGTGGCGCTGGATCAGCTGTTTTAGAAATCATCAGTGAGTATGGTTTAAAATGTCAATCGCTTCGCATTGGCATACCTGATGAGTTTGTCGAGCAAGGCAGCCAGGAACAGTTACGAAAAAAATATGGGTTAGATGCAGCATCTATCATTAAATCAATTGAGAAAAAATTAACCTAGTGCTACACTCAAGTATTAAAATTTAATTCTTTATTATGACAACAAGCGATCACATCTGCCCGATTGAAGATGTTCAAAGCTCCACTGATTTAAGGAGTTTGGATATTGATAAAGTTGGCATTAAATCTATAAAGCACCCCGTACTCGTAAAAGATAAAACGGGCGGCGCTCAACATACAATTGCAACATTCAATATGTATGTATATTTGCCGCATAATTTTAAAGGTACTCATATGTCTAGATTTGTCGAAATCTTAAACATGAATGAGCGAGAAATCTCTGTTGAGTCTTTTGAAAATATCTTAAGAGAAATGATTAAGCGACTTGAATCAAAATCTTGTGATGTTGAAATGACATTTCCATATTTCATTAATAAAACTGCACCTGTTTCCGGTGTTAAAAGTCTTTTAGATTATGAAGTAAGTTTTATTGGAAAAATTGTTGATGGAAAATTCAAAAATACAATCAAAGTTGTAGTTCCGGTTACGAGCCTTTGTCCATGCTCAAAGAAAATTTCAGATTATGGGGCGCACAATCAAAGATCTCACGTGACAGTTACGGCTGAAATTAATAAATTTATTTGGGTAGAAGAATTAATTGAGCTTATTGAAAAACAGGCATCATCTGAGCTTTACGGTCTACTAAAAAGACCTGATGAAAAATATGTGACTGAGAAAGCTTACGACAATCCTAAATTTGTAGAGGATATGGTAAGAGACGTTGCGGCTCAATTAAAACTAGAAAAAAGAATCAATCACTTTGTAGTGGAGTCTGAAAACTTCGAATCTATTCATAATCATTCAGCTTACGCATTGATTGAGGGCTAGTCTTAGCCAAATATTTTATTGCCTTTAATTTCTAATTTTAACCCATACCAAATCACTATAAATCCAATGAGTGGTGATATAGCAGCGATCATAAACCCAAGCTGACCGCCAAGATATTGTATTAAATAACCACCACCTAAACCCCCAATAGTTCCTCCAATTCCATAAGCTACACTATTATAAATTGCTTGTCCCCTTGACTGATTTCGCCCTTTAAAAAAGTAAGCAATAACCTCAATTGAGGCTGCGTGAAAACTTCCAAAGGTTGCAGCATGAAACATTTGTGCTATGAGTAATAAATAGAACTGATCAGGAGAAGCTCCTATGAGAATAAATCGAATCACACCTAAAAATAAACTTATTAATAAAATTGTTTTAAGTGAGTACTGACGTAAAATTTTTGGCATCAACATAAAAATAAAAATTTCACAGATAACACCAACTGTCCACAGCCATCCTATCGTAGCACTGCTATATCCATGCTCTTTTAGGTAGATTGAATAAAAATTATAAAGCACTCCGTGAGCTGAAACCATTAAAGTGCATCCGATTAAAAGCGCTACTACAGATGGTGTTTTGATAATCTTCCAAATAGATAAATCGTTTTTTTTGTGGTGAATTTCCTTAGCTTCAGGGATTGTATTTGATAAGAAAAATATAATGGCTTGAGTTATGAGTAAAACCCACAATAAAATATTAATTCCTTGAAGATCTATTAAATAGCCTAAGAATAATGACGCCACAATAAATCCGATTGATCCCCATAATCTTATTCTGCTGTAATGCCCATCTGTAGTTGCTAAATGTGCGAGAGTTAAAGATTCCGCAAGAGGTAATGTTGAACTCGTAAATAAACTTAATGCTAACATTACTAAAAAGATCCAAAAAAAACCCTTTGCCCAAAAAATACCTATAAACCCTATGAGGCCTAGAAATGATGTCAGCTTTATCCATTTAACTCGATGACCTGTATGGTCCGCTATCCACCCCCAAAAATTAGGGGCAACGATGCGACTGATTTGGAATAAAGAGAGAAGAATGCCAATGCTAGAAGGTGAAAAATTTTCTGATTGTAGATAAATTCCCCAATAAGGGACAAAAGAACCTACGAAGAAATAATAAAAGAAATAAAAACGCGATAAACGCCAATGTAGATTATGGCTAGAACTCACTAAATTTTAGGTGTATGCACAATTACATCCGCGTTTTGTGCTCGATGTCTTAATGCTTGATCCATAATAACCAAAGCTAACATAGCTTCAACAATAGGCGTCGCTCTTATAGCAACACAAGGGTCATGACGGCCTGTTGTTTGCATCAGAACGGCTTCGCCTTTTGTGTTGATTGATTTTCGATCTTGAGGAATGCTTGAGGTTGGCTTAAATGCCACATGAGCAATAATAGGCTGACCTGTCGAAATGCCCCCTAAAATACCGCCTGCATTATTTGTCAAAAAACCTTGTGGGGTCAGTTCGTCGCCATGCTCACTGCCTTTTTGAATGATAGAACCGAAGCCTTTGCCAATATCAACGCCTTTTACAGCATTAATACCCATCATTGCATGAGCAATTTCAGCGTCTAATCTTCCAAAAATAGGCTCACCAAATCCCACAGGCACATTCTCAGCAACCACAGTAATTTTTGCACCTACCGAATCTCTGTCGGCACGAATGCCATCTAAATATTCTTCTAGCTCAATTACCTGATCTTGATTAGGGCAAAAAAATGGATTTTTATTTACATCTTCCCAGTTTTTAAATGCTATTTGAATGGCGCCCATTTGACTCAAGTATGCTCGGATTGTAGTTCCATATTTCTTAAGTAACCATTTTTTTGCAATAGCGCCTGCAGCAACTCTAACAGCGGTCTCCCTAGCGCTTGATCTTCCGCCACCCCTATAGTCTCTTATTCCATATTTGTGGGCGTATGTATAGTCTGCATGTCCGGGGCGGAATACATCTTTAATTTTTGAATAGTCTTGACTTCGTTGATCTGTATTGCGAATAATAAACCCGATAGGTGCGCCTGTTGTTTTACCTTCAAATACACCAGATAAAATCTCAACCTTATCTTCTTCCTTGCGTTGAGTCACATGCTTTGAGGTGCCAGGTTTTCTTCTATCCAAGTCTATTTGCAAATCTTCTTCCGACAAATCCAACCCTGGCGGACAGCCGTCCACAATACCGCCTATAGCTGCACCATGTGATTCACCAAAAGAAGTAAGTGTAAATAAAGTACCTAGAGTATTACCTGACATAGATATGCTTCGAATAAATGTAGCTAAATTTTATCATAATCGGTTGCTTATTAACGGGGTAGCACTCCTTTAATCCCAATCCTTAAGCTATGAATCAAAAATAATTTTTTAATCATGGAGAATTTTATAGGCACCAAGATCTAATTCATCTAAATTATAAGCTCCAATCGCAAAACGAATTAATCTTAGGGTGGGGTATCCAATTTTTCCAGTCATTCTTCTTACTTGGCGATTTTTACCTTCTGATATTTTAATTTCAAGCCAGGTTGTGGCAATCATTTTTCTCTCTCTAATTGGCGGTATTCTTTCCCATAATATTTTAGGTTCATCTATCATTTTTACCTCTGCGGGTAATGTTTTAAATTCTCCTAAATCAACGCCTTGTCTTAATTCCCCTAAATCACTCTCTTTTGGAGTGCCCTCAACCTGAGCCCAATAAGTTTTTTGCATTTTGTATTTTGGATCACTAATTTGATGTTGAAATATCCCATCATCAGTTAGAATAATTAAACCTTCACTATCAGTGTCAAGCCTACCTGCAGGATAAACATTAGGTATTGGAATAAAATCTTTTAAGGTTTTATGGTTGTCATGCTTACTAAACTGACAAACCACACCATAAGGCTTATTAAATAATATTTTCATTAAAATAAAAGTGAGTATGAATGCTTAGTAAAATTAATTTCCCAAAAAATGCATCTAAAATTACAGTCAATTCAAACTTAACTTTGAATGTTCCAGACCGTCCCATTATCCCATTTATTCAAGGCGATGGCATTGGTGAAGACATTACACCGGCAATGCTTAAAGTCGTCAATCATGCCGTCTTAAAAGCTTATGGTGGAGCAAAGGAAATTGCTTGGATGGAAATTTATGCGGGAGAAAAAGCTACAAAAACATACGACAAAGATACGTGGCTACCTCAAGAAACTCTTGATGTTATGAAAGAGTATGTTATATCCATTAAAGGTCCACTCACGACGCCCGTGAGCGGAGGTATTAGATCTCTTAATGTAGCAATGAGACAAGAATTAGATCTATACGTCTGTTTAAGACCTATTGAGTACTTTGATGGTGTGCCAAGCCCTCTAAAAAACCCTGAAAAAACTAATATGGTTATTTTTAGAGAAAATACAGAGGATATTTATGCAGGGATTGAATGGCAAGCATACTCCGAGGAATCCAAGAAAATTATTCAAATGATTTCAGAGTTGGGTATTAAAAATAAAATTCGCTTCCCCGAATCAACTGCTATAGGTATTAAACCTGTTTCCAAAGAAGGCAGCCAAAGGCTGATAAGAAAAGCGATTGAATATGCTATTGAGCATAAAAAAAGATCGGTGACACTGGTCCACAAAGGCAATATTATGAAATTTACTGAAGGTGGGTTTAAAGAATGGGGATATGAGCTAGCCCGAGATGAGTTTGGTGCTAAAGCTATTGAAGGAAAAACTAGTTTTAAATGTGATAACGGCCTCATTATCAAAGATTGTATTGCAGATGCCTTTTTACAGGAAATTTTACTGCACCCCAGCGAATATGATGTTGTAGCCACGCTTAATCTTAACGGAGACTATATTTCAGATGCATTAGCTGCTCAAGTTGGAGGTATTGGTATTGCACCAGGTGCTAATTTATCAGATTCGACTGTTATTTTTGAAGCGACTCATGGCTCCGCTCCAAGCATTGCGGGTAAAAAAATCGCCAACCCTAGCTCTCTTATTCTGTCGGCTGAAATGATGTTAAGACATATGGGATGGTCGGAAGCTGCTGGCATCCTCTTATCAGCATTTAGAAAAACATTACTAGCTCAAAAAGTCACTCAAGATTTTTCATCGCAATTAAATAATGTAGATGCGCTATCCACAGATAGCTTTGCTGACGCCATCATAAGTTATATGTAAAAAAAAGCCCGCTTTCGCGGGCTTATTTATTTAATTTGAAACTAGGCTTTATTTATATTTGAAGCTTGCTTGCCTTTTGGTCCGTCTGTAACGTCAAAAGTTACTCTTTGACCTTCTTTAAGACTCTTATATCCTGTATCTACGATTGCTGAGAAGTGAGCGAATAAATCATCACCACCATCATCAGGAGTAATAAAACCAAAACCTTTTGAATCATTAAACCACTTTACTGTACCTGTTGCCATTTCATAAATCCTTAACTTTAAACAAGGGAGGCCCCCCAAAAGTTTGAATCAAGAACTAAAGCACTACTTAAATATAATTAAAGCTAGCTAAATAAAACTCGAAACCAAACACCTGGGAGCTTTTTTACGTTGTTTAGGAATAAATGTCAAGCTATTTGTTGCCTAAAAGACCTTCTAATTTAATGCTGTTTAACACTTTTTCTATCTCTTTATAAGGCTGAGCACCTAACATTCGCTTGCCATCAGAAAAAATAAGGGTCGGCGTAGATGTGATCCCTAACTTTGAGCCTAATT
This sequence comes from Candidatus Methylopumilus planktonicus, assembly GCF_006364715.1. Taxonomy (NCBI): domain Bacteria; kingdom Pseudomonadati; phylum Pseudomonadota; class Betaproteobacteria; order Nitrosomonadales; family Methylophilaceae; genus Candidatus Methylopumilus; species Candidatus Methylopumilus planktonicus. Next base: position 319,877 of record NZ_CP040984.1, on the reverse strand, counting down.
CCAGCACTTGCTCTGTAGGTGCTTCACAATTTGCTTTGCCGGAAGGCAGCGCTTCATTTAACGACCAATCAAGCCAGGCTTTTGAGCGGTCTTTAGCGCACCAAATAAGTCTTGATTTATTCTTAGCATCTGGATGCAACTTTTCAATTGGAAAGAGAAATGTATAAATTGTAATATTATTTAAATGTTTAAATTCATTCTGCTCAAGCCTTTTACAAAAAGGGCAATCAACATCTGAAAAAACAACTAATTTTCTAGACCCATCACCTTTGATAGTTTTAATCGCTGAGGCAAGAGGTAGTGATGAAAAATCGATTTTAGTTAAATCTTCGAGGCGCTCTCCCGTTAAATCCTTCTTTGTTTTTGGGTCAACAATACGGCCCTCTGCAATAAGAAATGAAAATTTTTCATCTGTATAAACAATTTGACCGCCCATAAAAACTTCGTAGAGTCCACTGTAAGAAGTTTTCTTGATACTCTCAACCTTGTATTTTGGGTAAGAAGCTTCAATCATCTTTTTTAAATTGGCTTCATCTGCCATCAAATAAAAAGAAGGTAAAGATAAAAGAAGTGCTGTAATTTTTTTAAAAGTCGTCATTTAATGAATTGCTTTTTTTATAAGAATTTTTTTAATTAGCTGATTTTGATCAATTTTATTAAGTCCAAAATTAATTACAAAATCCACAATATGATTTTTAGATGTAAAAAGAGAGCTTAACTTATCTGTTAAATAGCTCAAGGTTAATATATCAGTCTTTCTATTGCGATTATATTTTTTAAGAAAAGTCTTTAATCCAAGATCATGATGATATTTTTTATTTGAGCTTAATAATTTATCAATTTCTATTACATCTCTTAAACCTAAATTTAAACCCTGACCTGCAAGCGGATGGACCTGGTGTGCTGCATCTCCTACAAGTAAAATACGATCTGAAATTAATGATTCATTAATCTTCATGTTTAAAGGGAAGTATTGGCGATTTGTTGTTAAGGAAATATCTCCGAATACTTCACCTATTTCATTTTTTAACATTTGAATGAATTTAGTATCGGTAAAGCTTTTATATTCTTTAAGCATCTCATTATTTAAAGAATATACAACCGAAAATTCATCTAAATATATAGGAAGTAATGCCAATATACCGTGATACATAAATTTTTGATAAGCGCATCCTTGATGTGCTTTTAAAGTTTTAATATTAAACACTATTGCTGTCTGACCAAAATCTTTATTCCTGAAATTTATAGATGACTGGCTACGAAGCCAAGAATTCGATCCGTCAGCGCCAATGATCAATTTAAATTGGCGTATATTGTCATTCGCATAAGTGATATTTATATCTTTCGCTCCTGCACTTAAAGACTCAACCTTGTCTGTTTTAATTTTCTCATGGTTTATGTCGCTTACTCGATAAATAAATGCTTTTTCAAGCTCATCATGATTCACAATAAATGCAAGTTCATTCATCTCTACATCATCATTATTAAATTTTAAAGATGAATGTTCCTTATCTGAGTAAACAATAATAGATCGCACTGAAAACACTTCTTTTTCCGGCAAAAAAGCCCATACGCCATTTTTTTCTAGCCATGTTTTAACACCTGGCGTAATTGCATAAAATCTAGGGTCAACTTCTTTTTTGTGAAGGGCTGTTACCTCTGATAAAAGCGTTGTCTTGATATCATATTTATCTAAAGCGATTAAAGAGGCCATACCCACAATGCCTGAGCCTAAAATCAATACATCACTCGATGGTTGAATCATTTTCCAAAGCTCATTTTATTGACTAAAAATTTTTTGATAGGCCTAAAGTTATCCAAAAGGGATAAGCCAAATCCCCTTGTTATGGATAGACCAACCAAGTCATTTGAAAAAATATTTACTAAAGAATCCGTAAAAAAAAGCGTCTTTTTTGTCTCTGACTTTCTAGAATTATAATATTGATTTACAAATGATTCAGACCCTATATAAGCCGACTCTGATTCATTCATTAATTTCGATAATGCATGAGCATCTCTGACTCCAGTATTAAAACCTTGTCCAGCAACTGGATGCATTGTTTGTGCAGAATTACCGATGACTGCTATGTGGGATTTCGGGAAGTCTGCAAGAACAATTTTTCTTAATGGGAAGGTAATAAACTTCTCACAATCGATAAATTTTCCAACTCTATCTCCAAAGTGCTCATGCAATTTTTCTAAAAATACATTTTTTTTAGTCTTGGCTAGCTCTTGAATGTCTGAATCTTTTCCTGTCCATACCAATGAAAATTCTTTAGGCCCATTTGGCAAAAGCGCAATAGGGCCCATAGACGTAAATCTCTCATAGGCAACACTTTCAGGTGGAATTTCTGAAGTCACTTTTGTAACAAGCGCAGTATGGTTATAACTAGTTTCTTTTCTTTTAAGATTTTGAATTAAATCAGTATTATTTTTTCCGCCATCAGCCAGTATTAAAAGTGGCGTTTCGAGAGGTGAATTTTTAGTGCGGCCATACAAAATAGATTTATCTTCTTTATTTTCGATAGCTGAGACTTCAAATTCATAACTAATTTTTACTAATGAGGATTGATTAATTTCTTCTTTAAGAGCTTTTGATAAATCTCCATAAGAGACAACATAACCCAATGCCGGCAAATTATATTCCTCTGCAGATAGTAAGGTACGTCCAAAGCTATTTTTTTGACTTGTGTGAATGCTTTGAATTGGAGTAATCTTTTTTTCTAATATTGTCCATATCCCAAGATTTTCAAGAGCGAGTTTTGTTCCATATGAGAGAGCTAATGCTCGATTATCTGAACCTGCATCATTTTTTTTTCTTAACTCTAAAAGATGCGATTTTTTATTTTGCTTTGCTAGTAATAAAGAGAAAATTAGGCCAACCGGACCAGCCCCCACAATGAGGTATTCTGGCTTTTTCATTTTGCCATCAATGCTTCAATAGATTCTATTGTTTTTGGACTGTCTTTAGTAAGTACTTCATGCCCATCTTGCGTCACCAAAACGTCGTCTTCAATTCTGATACCAATATTCCAAAATTCCTTGGGTACTTTTGAAGAAGGCCGAATATAGCATCCCGGCTCCACAGTTAATGTCATACCCGGTGTTAGCTGTTTCCATTCTTTTGAAACATTTTTATATTCACCCGCATCATGGACATCAAGGCCTAGCCAGTGACCTGTTCTATGCATATAGAATTCTTTATAAGCCCCTGTTTCATAAATTTCTTCGCGGCTTCCCTGGCATAAACCAAAGTCTCTAAACCCATCAATTAGAACTGATAAAGCTGCATCATGAGGCTCATTCCAGTGATGTTTCGGAGATATCATTTTTAAGGCCGCACTTTGAGCATCTAATACCATTTGATAAAAATCTGTTTGTATTTTTGTATATTTTCCATTTGCAGGAAACGTTCTTGTTATGTCGGATGCATACCCTTCTAACTCACATCCTGCATCTATTAAGATAAGATCACCATCTTTAATCTCAGAGTTATTACTAATATAATGCAATGTGCATGCATTTCCCCCAGCGGCAATAATGGATTGATATGCTGGCGAACGAATTCCTTGAGACATGAATTCATGCATAATTTCAGCCTCAAGTTCATATTCATACATATGAGGCTTTACAAATTTCATTGCGCGATTGTGGGCTAAAGATGCAATCTTTGCTGAACGTCGCATCATGTCAATTTCAAAATCACTTTTTATAAGTCGCATTTCATCTGCTATATAACTAATATCCTGAATTTCATGGGGCGCTCGAACTCCAGCCCTACCTTTTTCTTTTAATTGTTTTATCCAATCATTAATTTTTTGATCAATCAAAACATCTTGACCTATTCGATGATATATTTTTTGGTGTCCTGGAATTTCTTTTAAAACAATCTCATCAAGTAAGTTGATATCGTAAGCTTCATCAAATAGAAAAAGTTCTTTCGCTTCTTTAGGTCCATATATGAAACCGTTCCAGATTTCCATATCAATGTTTTTGTTACGACAAAATAGAATCGTTTTTGGGGATTTTCCGCCCAAAATAACTAGCGCAGATTGCGGCTCATTAAATCCTGAGAAATAATGGAAATAGCTATCAGATCGATAAGGGTAATGACTGTCTCGATTTCTAATGGTTTCACTAGCATTAAAAATGATAGCTATGCCATCACCAATTTTATTGGCTAGAGCATCTCTCCTTTTTTTAAATTCTTTATAATCTTTATTGCTCATATTTAATCTAGCTTGTGAAATTATTATTTTTTAAAAAGAAATTAATTTCTTCCAGTCTCTTTGGTGTGCCTATATCAAACCAAAGCCCATGATACTGCTCACCACAAATACATCCCGCATCAATTAATTTCTTGAGTATAGGCGCTAACTTCGCAACAGACTCCATATTGATTTCTTCAAAGATTTCTGGTCGATAAATAGCTAAGCCGGAGAAAGTTAATTTATTACTTCCCTCCAGTTCAATCTTGTTATGTTTTAAAACAAAATCCCCTTTTATGTGGTGTGGTGGATTTTTAACCATAACTAAGTGACCTTTAAAATTATCTAAGTTCATATTTTTTAATGTAATGTAATCTAGGTCAGTAAATATGTCTGCATTAACCACTAAAAAAGGCTCATCGCCCAAAAACGATAGTGCTTTTTTTATCCCTCCTGCTGTTTCTAATGGACTACCTTCTCTAGAATATTGAATCTTAAGGCCCCATTTTGAACCATTGCCAAGATATGCTTCAATCATTTCACCTAAATATGCATGATTAATGACCACTTCTTTAAAATGAGCCTTGGCTAATTTTTCTATATGCCAAACTATTAATGGCTTACCAGCTACTTCTAATAATGGCTTTGGTATTTCATCAGTCAAAGGGCGCATTCTTTCGCCCTTGCCCGCTGCTAGAATCATAGCTTTCATAAGGTTATGTCAAACTTAATTTGTTAATCATGTTTAATAGAGGGCGCAATTCCCTGTAGCGTTCGCAGGCTTTTCGTAAATAATTTTCAACGGTAGGCAAATCGTTTAAATAATTTGCTTTATGATCTCTGTAATTTAAGCGAGCAAAAATACCTAATACTTTTAAATGCCTTTGAACACCCATCCACTCAAAATCTCTATAAAACTCTGCGAAATCCTCCTGAACTTTAAGCCCATTTTTCTTTGCCGATTCCCAGTATCGAATTAGCCAATCTATAATCTGTTCTTCTTCCCAAACAATGTAAGCGTCTTTAAATAGAGAAACGAGATCATAAACAATAGATCCCTTCACTGCATCTTGAAAATCTAAAATGCCTGGATTTTCACCCTGTTCTCCATTACAAAACATCAAGTTTCTCGAATGAAAATCTCTATGCACAAAAACTTCTGTATGAGACCGAATATTCTTGATAAGTAAATCAAAAGTTAAGTTAAGAATGTTTTTTTCCGAATCATTCATTTCATAAGATTTATGCAGTTTTACATACCAATCAGGAAATAATCGAAGCTCTTGCATCAACAACGAATCCTCATAGAGTTTAAGTGATGAAGTATCAGCATTTTTTTGTATTTTAATAAGCGCTAAGTAAGCATCTTTATAAAGCGATGATGCATTTTCATGATTGAGCTCTTCAAGGTAAGTGTCACTGCCTAAATCTGACAATAACAAAAAGCCTTCTTTCATGTCTGCCTCATGAATCTTAGGCACATTTAATCCTGCCTTAAAAAGAATATTTGCTATATCAACAAAGGGCTTTGAATTTTCTTTATCAGGAGGGGCGTCCATTAAGATATAAGACTGATTATTTGAAACAATACGGAAATAACGACGAAAACTAGCGTCTGAAGAAGCAGGATTTATCGTATACTCTTGATTTTTAAGTACATTATTTAACCACGTAGCAATCTGAATTTCGCGAGTCACAATAAAAAATACCTATAAATTTTTAAAAAAATTGTACGTTTTAAGCAATTAGCTTAATGAAGTAAGTTATATAACTACCTGATTATTAATAAATTTAAGTTGATAAAATATCTAAAATATGAGATTTTAACGTTTATGAAATATTCAAAATTAAAACTATAGCACCCCCTACTTGCTCCTTCAGCAAAATTCCATGTTTAGAAAAACAATCTCACCGCTATGGCTAGTGTTTTTTCTTCTTCCTCAGCTATCGTCAGCTGAAGATTTGACGACGCAAAAGCAATCCTCGGAAATCTCTGAAGGCTCAATTGAGATTGAAGGTGATAGCCTTGAAACTCTGCTTGATAGAAAGATGAAGGCTAAAGGTAATGCCATTCTCAAAAAAGGGAATAAAACGATTAAAGCCGAGGTGATTGAATATGATGAAATTTCAGAAAAAATCATTACATCAGGCATTACAAATATTGCTTTAGAAAATATGTCTCTAAGAGGCTCAAAACTCAGCCTTAAATTAAGCGATGAAACTGGGCAAATGGATGATGCTTCATTTAATTTTACGCCAGATAAAAAACAAGAAAAATCCTCAATTAGAAAAGGTGTTGTTGTTACTGAGAGATCCTATGACTTTCGGGGTGACGCCAAAGCTATCTTTTTTGAAGGTGAAAACAAAAAACGCCTGCAATCAGCTAGGATTACAACCTGCGAAGCCGATTCAAATGACTGGTATTTAAAATCTAGCGATATGCAAGTGGATTCCAAAACAGATAGTATAAATGCATCTCATGCCGTTGTTGAATTTAAAGGTCTCCCTGTTTTATATACGCCCTATATTAATTTTTCTTTAAATAAAAATAGAAAATCTGGGTTTCTATCCTCGACCTTTGGAACGACAACAAAAAGTGGTTTTGATTTCCAAATTCCTTATTACTTTAATATTTCCCCTAATATGGACGCGACTTTAACCGCAAGATATTTAGGCAAAAGAGGTCCTTTAGCTGATGGAGAATTCCGGTATTTAGAAGAGAATTATTCTGGAAGAAACCATGTTCAGTTTATGAGTCATGACGAATCTAGTGGTCAAGATAATCGGTATTCTCTAAGTTTAAAACATAGGCACAAATTTGGTAATGGCTGGTCAGGATATTATGACTTTCAAAAAGTATCTGATGATAATTACTTTTCTGATTTAGCAACCATGATTACAACGACGAGTGTTGTCAACTTGCCTCAAAGAGCAGGTATTGATTATTCGGGTGATATATGGAAACTTAACTTTCTAACTGAGAAATTCCAAACATTATTAACTGACAGTTCTAGATCTCCATATCAAAGATTGCCCCAACTGAAAATTTCCGCTAAAAAAGAATATGAAAGCTTTACTCTTGACCTAAAGTCTCAATGGACTTATTTTGATAGAGACAACAAATTTACATTTCAAGATGATTTAGGCGTCACAGGAAGTCGTTTTAGTATAACACCAAGCGTTACTATTCCCCTTACTGAAACTTATGGCTTCATAAAACCAAAAATTTCAACTAACATTCGATCTTATAATCTGAATAATTTAAATGGCTCAACCCTTTCCGAAAGTAAAGATATTGTAACCCCGATTTTTTCAGTTGATAGCGGTATGTATTTTGACCGATCTATTAATCTCTTCAATCAAAAACATACAAATACTTTGGAACCCAGGTTATTTTATGTGAATATCCCCTACAAAAATCAGTCTACCTTGCCTTTGTTTGACACGGGCCTTTCCGATTTAAATATGCTAACACTCTTTAGTGAAAACCAATTTAACGGTCAAGATAGAATTAATGATGCAAATCAACTTACGGCAGCCTTGACTTCAAAGCTTATCGATAGCAATGGCACAGAAAGGCTATCTGGGGTGATTGCACAAAGATTTTATTTTGAAGAGCGAAAAATTTTTGGCAGTAATATTAATGCAAAAAAAACAAATTCAGATTTATTTTTAGGGGCCGCTGCAAAATTTACAAATTCATTAAATATCGATGGGATGATTCAATATGATCCTTCAGATACAAAGATTCTAAGAAGCACTTTTGCCTCTAGATACAATCCTGAACCAGGTAAGATGCTTAACTTAAGTTATCGAATGATTGATAACATCATTTCAGGAAGAGATGATCTAGAAACTATTAATTTAGCAGGCCAGTGGCCATTAGGCAACCGCTTTTATTCAATAGGAAGATTTAATTACGACTTAAAAACATCACAACCTATTGAAGTACTCGGAGGTCTCGAATATGATGGTGGCTGTTGGGTTGCTAGAACAGTTTTCGACAGATTATCTTTGCCAACAAGCCCTGTTCCGAATTACACGCTTTTCATGCAGATCGAACTGAATGGTCTTGGCGCTATCGGTTCAGATCCAAATAAACTTAATTACTTATTAAATAGGAATGTTCCGGGTGTTAGGACTGTGAATGAAATTCCCGATGTTAATCGTCAGGCAAACTTTAACTAATCTTAAGATGCAACTTAAAAAATTAATATCTTTTTTCCAAATAGCTTTCATCCTTTTAGCCATGACAATTAGCTCTTATGGTTATTCAAAAACAGAAAGTAGCATTCAAAAACTAGACCGAATTATCGCTGTAGTTGATCAAGATGTTATTACCGAAAAAGAATTACAAGAAAAAATCAATTCAGTGATTAGCAACTTAAAAAATCAGAAAATTGAAATTCCTTCTGAAAGTGTTTTAAGAAAACAAGTAATGGAAAGATTAATTGCTAACAGCATTCAGATCCAACTTGCTCTTCAAACTGGGCTAAAAATAAACGACGCCCAGATTGATAAAACTATTGAGCGTATTGCAGAAAAAAATAAGCTTAATGTGGTTGATTTTAAAAAAACGCTAGAAAAAGATGGTACTATTTTTTATAAATTTAGAGAAGAAATTAGAAATGAAATCACTATTGCGCAATTAAAAGAACGTGAAGTTGATAGCAAAATTATTATTACAGATGGTGAAATTGATAATTTCTTAAATGCTCAATCAAAAGAAATTCAGGATGAATATGAGGTCGCCCATATTCTTATTCGCGTGCCTGAGGATGTTTCCCCCGAAAAGCTTGAAAAACTAAAGAATAAGGCGGAAGAAGCTTCTAGACAAATTCAATCAGGTAAGAATTTTACGCAAGTCTCTGCAGCATTTTCAGAAACACCTAATGCACTTGAGGGGGGCAATCTGGGTTGGAAAAAAGCTTCAGATTTACCCACATTATTTGTGGATGCTCTTAAAAAAATAGAAGTGGGTTCGCTTACTGCAATTTTAAGAAGTCCTAATGGCTTTCATATCCTTAAATTAATTAATAAAAAAGGATCGAGCGCTTCTCTTTTTGTAGAGCAAACACATGTAAGGCATATTTTAATTAAGCTTTCTGAAGTTACCTCTGAAAATGAGGGCCGTCAAAAATTGATAGGTATTAAAGAGCGATTAGAAAATGGTATAAAGTTTGAGGATATGGCAAAGCAATATTCGGAAGACCCTTCGTCAAACAATGGTGGTGATTTAGGCTGGATCAATCCGGGGGATACTGTGCCTGAATTCGAAAAAACAATGAAACAACTTAATATTAATCAAATCAGCGACCCTATTAAAACACCATTTGGATGGCATCTCATTCAGGTCCTTGAAAAAAGATCTCAAGATATGTCGAGAGAAACAGTTCGCATTCAAGCGAGACAACAAATCAAAATGCGAAAATCTGAAGAGGCTTACCAGGATTGGTTGCAAGAATTAAGAGACCGCTCTTTTGTAGAGCTTCGCTTAGAAGACAACTTTTAATTTAATATCTTGACTGCTTTTAAGCCACATATCGTCATAAGCTCAGGCGAGCCTGCAGGCATTGGGCTTGATCTTTGCGTTCTTCTTAGCACAAAAAAATTTCCTGCATTTATTACAGTGGTTGGCGATAAGAATGCGTTAGCTGATAGAGCTGCCCAACTCAATAAATCGATTACATTTTATGAGAATACTTCTATAGAGCATAAGGGCGATCATTCACTTTCCATACATCATATTCCTGCTTGCGAAAACATTCAGACAGGGCTTCTTAATCCTAAAAATAATCAATATGTTATTGATGTCCTAAACTTTGCATTAGATGGCTGCTTAAATAAATCTTTTGATGCGCTTGTCACAGCTCCTATTCATAAAAGCATCATCAATGAAAGCCAGCCTTTTACAGGCCATACTGAATATATTGCACATTATACTGATACCAAAAATGAAGTTATGATGCTAACTTCTAAAACTATGAAAGTTGCACTTGTGACAACACATGTGCCGCTATCACAAGTGAGTCGCTTGATCACATCAGAAAAACTCGAGCAAACACTAAGAACAATTTATCGCGATTTGATTCATCGATTTAAAATAAATAGCCCTAAAATTTTTGTTGCAGGTCTTAATCCGCATGCAGGGGAAAATGGCATTTTAGGTTTAGAAGAAATTAATATTCTCACGCCAGTCATCAACAAATTAAAATTGGAAGGGATGTTGATTGAGGGTCCCCTCCCAGCAGATACGCTTTTCACAGAAAAGTATATCCAAAAGGCTGACTGCTTTTTGGCAATGTACCATGACCAAGGTCTCGCAGTTTTTAAACATGCTAATTTTGGCTTAGGTGTTAATGTTACCCTTGGCCTTCCCATTATTAGAACCTCAGTAGACCACGGAACCGCTATCGATTTAGCTGGACTAGGCAACATAGATTCAAATAGCTTTTGTAGTGCGATTGATTTAGCAATCGATTTGGCTCAAAAATCTCACGTATGAAATATATTGCTAAGAAAAAATTTGGGCAAAATTTTCTCAAAGATGCGTCGATTATTCATTCAATCATTCAATCAATCAACCCTCTTCTAGATGACGCTCTTATTGAAATAGGCCCTGGCCTTGGGGCGCTTACAAAACCACTTCTCGAGAAATCTAATCATCTGTTAGCCATTGAACTTGATCGAGATATTGTAAGTTGGATGGAAAAAGAATACCCAAAAAAAAAAATTACCATATTCAATGAGGATGTTCTAAATTTTAACTTTCATCAGTTCGACCAAAAAGTAAGAGTTGTAGGTAATTTACCTTACAACATTTCAACGCCTGTCCTATTTAAATGTATTGAAAATATTGTAATTATTAAAGATCTGCATTTTATGTTACAAAAAGAAGTAGTAGATCGTATGATTGCCACACCTTCGTCTTCCGATTACGGGAGACTATCAGTGATGCTTCAATATTATTTTTCAATGGAGCATTTGGTTCATGTGCCGAAAGAGGCATTCGATCCGGAGCCTAAAGTTGAATCATCTTTCGTAAGGCTCATTCCTTACGAGCAATACCCTTTTATAGCTAACAATATCAATCAGTTTGGGAAGATTGTTAAGGAAGCTTTTTCCCAAAGAAGAAAGACTATTCGCAATACACTTAAATCCTTTATTAACGAAAATGACTTTGAGAAAATAGGTATCAATCCGCAGTTAAGAGCCGAAAATTTATCAGTATCAGATTTCGTAAAAATTTCAAATTATCTGGATTAATTTATACAGGCTAATAGGCATGTGAAATCTACATCGGCTGATATAATTAAGACTTAAGGAGAGATACATGAGAATTATTCTACTAGGAGCGCCGGGTGCCGGCAAGGGCACACAAGCCCAGATACTTAAAGACAAATTTAATATCCCCCAAATATCTACTGGCGACATGCTTCGTTCTGCTATTAAAGCAAACACAAAATTAGGTCTTGAAGCCAAACAATTTATGGATAGTGGCGCACTTGTTCCAGATCAACTTATTATTGAATTAGTTAAAGAGCGGATACAAGATAGCGATTGTAAACAAGGCTTCTTGTTAGATGGCTTTCCTAGAACTATTCCTCAAGCCGAAGCAATGAAACAGGCTTCCATTAGGATTGATATAGTCATTGAAATTGATGTGCCAGATAATATTATTGTAGATAGGTTAAGCGGCCGAAGGACGCATATTGCTTCAGGTCGCATTTATCATATTCTTAATAATCCCCCTAAAATTCAAGATCAGGATGACATCACAGGTGAGCCTCTTATTCAGAGAGATGATGATAAAAAAGAAACCATTCTAAAACGTCTTGATGTTTATCACAGCCAAACGAAGCCACTTGTTGATTATTATTCAAAATGGGCAGCAACTGAAAATCAAGAGCTTCGCTATATTAAGATTAACGGCTTCGGTGATGTTATAGATATCCAAAAAACAATTTTTGATCAAATTAATTAGTACATGCAATCCAACTACCCTTTTAAAAGTATTGAAGAAAAAGTTCGATCTTATTGGGATAAGGAGCTTACATTTTCTGTTTCAGAAGACTCTAAAAAACCAAAATATTATTGTCTTTCTATGTTCCCTTATCCAAGCGGAAAACTTCATATGGGGCACGTTAGAAATTACACGATCGGCGATGTATTAAGTCGCTTTCATCGCATGCTTGGTTTTAATGTATTACAGCCGATGGGCTGGGATGCTTTTGGTTTGCCTGCTGAGAATGCGGCATTACAAAATAAATCTGCTCCTGCTGCTTGGACCTATAGCAATATTGATTACATGAAGCACCAATTAAAACAACTGGGCCTTGCTATTGACTGGAAAAGAGAAATTGCAACATGTCGACCAGAATATTACAAATGGGAGCAATGGTTATTTACTGAACTCTTTAAAAAGAAATTAATTTACAAAAAAATTTCTACAGTTAATTGGGATCCAGTTGATCAAACTGTCCTTGCTAATGAACAAGTAATTGATGGAAAAGGATGGCGATCTGGCGCTGTTGTTGAGAAAAAAGAAATTCCTCAATATTTTATGAAAATTACTGAATACGCAGATGAGCTTTTAAGGGATTTAGATGGTCTTGAAGGCTGGCCAGAGCAAGTCAAAACCATGCAAAGAAATTGGATTGGTAAAAGTTATGGCTGTGAAATTGAATTTTCTATTAAAGATCATGCTGATCACATTAAAATCTATACTACCCGACCAGACACACTTTTAGGTGTGACTTACTTAGCTATTGCAGCAGAACATCCCCTTGCTTCATTAATTAAAAAAAATAATCCTACAATTGAAGCATTCATTAACGAATGTTCAAGAGGCGGCGTTGCTGAGGCAGATCTTGCGACTGCAGAAAAAATAGGTATCGACTCTGGGCTTCGAGCTATTCACCCTATCACACAAAAAGAAGTACCGATTTGGATAGCTAATTATGTTCTTATAAGTTATGGCTCAGGAGCAGTCATGGCAGTTCCTGCGCATGATGAAAGAGATTTTCATTTTGCAAAAAAATATAACCTCAACATTGAACAAGTTATTGAGCCGATTGATGCAAAAACAATGAACCTTGAAGAGGCTGCTTACACTGATTATGGGCGGTTAATTAATTCGGGTGAATTTAATGGTTTAGAATTTCAGGAGGCATTTGATGCCATTGTTAATAAACTAACTTCTCTCAATAAAGGTAAAAAAACAACGCAGTTTAGATTACGTGACTGGGGAATTTCAAGGCAGCGTTATTGGGGATGCCCAATACCTATTATTAAATGTCATTCATGTGGCGAAGTACCTGTGCCAGAAAAAGATTTACCCGTAGTGCTGCCTGAGTCCATTGTTATGCATGGTGTTGGATCTCCTATTAAAAAAGATGAATCTTTTTACAAAACAACCTGCCCTTCGTGCGGCAAGCCAGCTGAAAGAGAAACAGATACGATGGATACTTTTGTAGAGTCATCTTGGTACTTTGCTCGCTATCCAAGTTATAACAATCAAAATGTTATGGTGGATGAAAGAAGTAATTACTGGATGCCTGTTGATCAATATATCGGCGGTATTGAGCATGCCATATTACATTTATTATATGCACGCTTTTTTAATAAGATCTTAAGGGACCTTGGCCTCATTAAACATTCAGAGCCATTTAAAAATCTTTTAACACAAGGTATGGTATTAAAAAATGGCACCAAAATGTCAAAATCAAAAGGCAATACTGTAGATCCTCAATCACTTATTGATCAGTTCGGTGCTGATACCGCAAGACTTTTTATTATGTTTGCAGCCCCTCCTGAGCAAAGTTTAGAGTGGTCTGACAGTGGCGTTGAGGGAGCGAATCGCTTTTTAAAGCGGCTTTGGAAAGCTGTTTATGATCATCATGCCAAAGGTAAAATTGCGCCTTATACAGAAGGAGAGCTCACTGCTCAAACAAAAAATTTAAGATTTGAGTTACATCAGACCATACAAAAAATTACAGATGATATTCAAAGAAGACATAGTTTTAATACAGCCATATCTTCTGTGATGGAACTCATGAATACCTTTGCAAAAGTGGAAGGTGAAGATGCTATAACAGTTTCAGTCAAACAAGAAGTGATACAAAATGTTATTTTGTTACTCAATCCTTTTGTGCCTCATATTTGTCATGCCTTATGGGATCATCTTTTTAATACTGCGATCGACCAAGAGGTTTGGCCTAAAGCTGACTCAAGCGCATTAATTAAGAACGAATATGAAATGGTGATTCAAGTCAACGGAAAACTTAGAGGAAATATGCTAGTATCGGCTGATCTTACACAAAAAGATATTGAGCTCATGGCCCTCGAAAATGAGGACGTTAAGCGATTTATAGACCCTGAAAGTAAAGTTAAAAAATTGATATTTGTGCCTAAAAAACTCATTAATATCGTCACAGGATAGATTATGAATTTCATACAAAAAAAACTTATAGCTATATTATTCCTTCTTGTGATTACAAGTTGCGGGTTTCATATGAGAGGCATGACAGAAATATCATTTAAAACAATTAGCCTGGAAGGTAAAGAATTAAGTTTCACAAAAAACCTCAAAAAAATCTTAAATACCAATAAAGTAGCTATTGTTTCCCCGACAGAGAATCCAGAATTAAGAGTTGAGCTTCTTAGCGAAGAAAGTGAAAAAAGAATTCTTTCCTTGAGTGGCCAGGGTCTTGTTCGAGAATTTGAAATTTTTTATAGAGTTCGTTATCGTATTAAAACTAGTGACAGTGAAATTTGGGGCCAAGAAAACATAATAGAAACACGCAAGGACTTTACCTACAGTGATTCAAATCTTATTGGTAAAGAAGAGGAAGAAAGACAGCTTAACGAAGCTATGCGTAATGAAGCCATTACAAATCTATTTAATCAAATTCAAGTTATTAAAAAATAATTAATGGCGGCATTTGATTCGGAAGCGCTTCATAAGGAGCTTCAAAAAAATCAGCTATCAAAATTTTTTCTTTTGGGGGATGAAGCTCTCTCAAGAAAAGAAGCTTTCGACATCCTCCGTCAATTTGCCAAAGAACATTCTTACCTAGAAAAATTGACTTTTACTGTTGATCGCTATTTTAAATGGGATCAATGTGCTTCGTCCCTTTCCGCTCAGGGTTTGTTTTCCCAAAAGCGTATTATTGAAATCGTCATTCCCTCAGGAAAAATAAATGCAGAAAGCGGCGAATCCTTTTATGGGATTCTACAAAATCTTTCTCAAGACGACCTACTAATTGTTCAATTACCCCAAACAGACAGGGAAACTAAGCAGCAGAAATGGTTTAAAGAGCTCGAAAAAAAATCTTACACGATTAGGCTTGATGAGATTAAGCCGGGTGAACTTCCTTCTTGGTTAAAAAAAAGAGCTTTATTATTATCAATAAACCTAGATGAAGAAAGTATTCAGCTTGTCAGTCAATTTGTTCATGGCAATATGCTTGCTGCAGACCAGGAATTGAATAAATTAGCATTGCTTTTTCCAAACCAATCTATTTCATACGAAAAAGTGTCTCAGTCTATTTCCAATGTATCTCGTTATGATACTTTTGAACTCACTGAATATGTATTAAATGGTGACCAGATAAAAACCTTGTCGACACTCAACTTTTTAAAAGAAGAGGGGCAAAATCCAATTAACATAACAAGCTCTCTTTCTTGGGTATTAAAACCTATGCTTGAAATAAAAGAGCTTGATTTTAGAGGTCAATCTTTAGAAAACTATCTTACAAAATCAAGAATATTTGGAGATAAGCTTACTTACGTTAAAAAATCGCTATCTTTTTTTTCAGTTAAGCATTTAAGGGCAGCTACTCAAAAGTTATCTGAAATTGATAAAATATCGAAAGGTGTTTCCCCAGGCGACGCCTGGTTAGAAACAGTGAGACTTTGTATGGGGCTTGCAAAAATAGCATCTCGAAGTCGAAAAATTTGATCCTATACAAGGTAATTTCTTAGCGCGTATAATTCATCCATGACAAACACTAATCAATATCTTAAAAATATCGGTCTAGAGGCAAAAAAAGCTTCGCTCCTGATGGCTAAAGTATCAACTCAACAAAAAAATGATGCTTTGACTTTTCTCATTGAGCTTTTAAATTCAAAAGCCGCAACCATTTTAAAAGCCAATGAAAAGGACGTACAGGCGGCGAAAAAAAATAAATTAGATCGTGCTTCTATCGATCGCCTAATCATTTCGAGTAAAACCATTGATTCAATGATTAAAGGCATACAAGACATTGTCGATCTGAGAGATCCTATTGGTGAAATTATGCATTTGAATGCACGTCCATCAGGTATTCAAGTCGGTCAAATGCGTGTTGCTCTTGGCGTGATAGGTATGATTTATGAATCTCGTCCTAATGTCACTATTGATGCGGCGAGTTTATCTATTAAGTCAGGAAATGCCATTATATTAAGAGGGGGTAGTGAATCTATTCATTCTAATATTGCTTTAAGCGGCCTTATTCATGAGGCGCTTAAAAAATCTGGTCTTTCTATTCAAGCTGTTCAGGTAATCGACTCTACGGATAGATCTATAGTCAAAGGCATGATTAAGCTTAATGATTACATTGATGTCATCATCCCAAGAGGCGGTAAAAGCTTAACTAAAATGATTAGTGATGAAGCAACTGTTCCTGTTATTAAACATTTAGATGGAAATTGTCACGTCTATGTGGATAAAGATGCGGACTTAAATAAGACGCTCAAAATTATTGAGAATTCTAAAACTCAGAGATTGGGTACATGCAATACCACTGAATCACTTTTAATTTCGAAGCATATTGCACGCGATTTCTTGCCTAAAATTGTGAAAATGCTGCATCAACATAAAGTTGAGGTTCGCGGATGCAAGGAAACTTTGAAACTTGTAAAGGGTATTAAAAAAGCAAGTGAGGATGATTTTTATACTGAATATCTCGATGCAATCATTTCATGCAAGATTGTAATTGATATCGATGAAGCTATTCATCATATCAATCAATATTCCTCTCATCACACCGACGCTATAGTTACAGAAAATTATGAGCGTGCGATGCAATTCTTGAAAGAAGTTGATTCAAGCAGTGTTATGGTAAACGCTTCAACTCGATTTGCAGATGGCTTTGAATATGGCCTAGGTGCTGAAATAGGTATTTCAACAAATAAATTACATGTAAGAGGTCCTGTCGGTCTTGAAGGGCTCACTTCGCTAAAATATATTGTATTAGGCAACGGTCATACTCGCAAATAAGGAATGTCTTTGAAGCTTATTGGTGTGTTTGGCGGTACATTTGACCCAATCCATTATGGTCATATTAAATTAGCTCAAGCTTGGAAGAGCTTCGCTTCTTTGTCAAAAGTTCTTTTTATCCCGTCCGGTCTAGCGCCTCATAAAAATATCGTATTAGATAACAAGCATCGCTTAGAAATGCTTAATCTCGCTTTAAAGCCTTATGCAGGATTTTTGACCGATGATCGAGAAATTAAAAAACATCAGAACGATCTTCAGGCCTCTTATACAATTGAAACATTAAAAAGACTTACACAAGAAAAAGACGAAGACCAGGCTTTATGTTTTTTAATGGGAAGTGATGCTTTTCTGAAACTTGAATCCTGGCATTTATGGAATGAGCTTTTTAATTATTGCCATATATTAATTGTTGAGAGACGAGAATCACCAATTAACTCAGATCAATTAACGCCAGATCTAAAAAAAGAATGGAATAAAAGACTTACTCAAAAGATAGAAGATATCGAAACATCAGCTTATGGTTTAATTATGGTGAAACAATTTGAGTATATTGACGTTTCATCATCTCAAATTCGAAACGCAATTCATTTGCATAAGAATCTTTCACAACTCGTGCCTGAAGTAATTGCCGACTACATTAATATAAATCAACTTTATCGTTAAGCTTAGCAATATCAATAAATTTTGATGCCGTGTAAGGATCAAAATTTTTAAGATATGGCACTTCGCCTAAACAAGGTGCCTTAATATTTTCTTTTAAAAAAGATACATTATCATCATAAGCAAGCATATGCTCATCAATACGATTAGCTACCCAGCCAGAGAGTTTTTGTTTTTTATTTAGAATTGATTCAACTGTCAATAAAGCATGATTGATACAGCCCAGCTTTACACCTACAACTAAAATAATGGGTATATTCAGAGCTTCAATCAAATTTGCTGTAGAAAAATTCTCTGTTAACGGCACAGCGTAACCCCCCACCCCTTCCATAAATAGATAATCCATCTTATTTTCAAATGATCGCAAATACTTTTTAATTAGATGGATATCAATTTCTTTTTTATTTTTCTGAAAGCTAATATGAGGTGCGATTGGGGCTTCAAATTGATAAGGATTAACTTCGTTGATATTTATGTCAGCATTGCTCACCTCAGCAATCTTTTTAACATCATCAGATATCATATAACCGTTTTCTATATGGCACCCAGCGGCGACAGGCTTCATTCCGCCCACACAAAATCCCTCTTCAGTCAATTTAGCAATCAAACTACAAGTGATTGCTGTTTTTCCAATATTAGTGTCGGTTCCAGTGATGAAATATGTATACATTATTGCTTCGGATAAAATTTAACGACTGAGGATTCGTCAAGCGACTTGTTTACTTTCCACGCATGTCCGTAAACAACCTCATAACTCGCGGGTAATTTTTTATCGACCCTATAAGTTTCATATGATTTTTCTAGTTGATACAAAAAGCCTTTTCCTGTCATGCCTTTAGCCCTTCCTTCTAGAGCATTGCGAGCACCAATATGCTTGAGATCATACATAATGTCTTTAAATGTACTGTAAGTAAGTGTATAAAGATCCACATCTAATACTGGGTCAGAAAATCCGCAACCCACAAGCGCATCTCCAATATCATGCATATCGATAAATTGATTCACATGGGAGTGCTGGGAAAATGATGCGAGAGAAGCTCTTAATTCATGAAGTGTGCTTGGTCCGAAAGTGCTAAATATAAAAAGGCCGTTGTGCTTTAATATTTTTCCTATCTGAGTAAATACCTGATCTAGATGATTACACCATTGAAGTGATAAATTCGACCAAATCATATCGACACTGCCTTCTGATAAGGGGATAGCTTCCATATCAGCACAGATAAACTGCTGTGAGGTTTTATTTGAAAAAGACTTCAAGAAATGATCTTTATTTTTCTGTTCTGCCTTTTTTAACATGTCATATGCAAAATCCAAATAAATAAGATCACGGGGCTTATAGGTGGCTTTTAAATCAGGGCCTGCATTGCCCGGCCCGCAGCCTAAATCAAGAATTATTTCTGGATTTATTTTGAGTAATTTTAATCTAAGAAACATTTCTCCTAGGACATGCTTCTGAAGCACTGCTGCCTCTTCATAAGAAACCGAAGCTTTATTAAATGCTGCTTGAGCCCTTTTTTTATTAATATGATCTTTAGTCATGATTAGGCTGCTAATAAAAATTGATCCAGGTAATTAAAGAACTCATCCGAATGAGAAAGGAAAGGAATGTGTGATGCACCTTTGATAAGTTTTAGTTGACTTTCTTTCAAGTGACTTTCAAGCCACATAGAGGCAGACTTTGGGGTTAAGCGATCCATATCGCCTGTGATTAAAAGTGTTTGATGTTTAATTTTATTAATATCATTTCGCAAATCATTATTTAATAAGATATCAAGCCCAAGTTGTAATGATTTAATTTCAGGTGGATTTTCTACCGCCTCCATTTCTTTAAGTTTTTTAATAATCAACTTGCTATTTTTCGAATGCATGAGTTGTAGTATGTAAAAATTTATCATGGTCGACTTGTAGTTTTTAAAAAGATTATTAGCAAAATTATTAAAGTCTCTGACATCTACCCCATAACTCCAATCTGTCTGGTTAATAAAACAAGGCGTGCCTCCTACTAAAACCATACGGTGAATTTTTTTGGGGTACATAAGACTCATCTTAATTGCAATAAGACTGCCTAGAGACCAGCCTAAAATATCAAATGAGGGTGGTAAGGCTTTACTTATTTCCTCAGTTACGTGATCTAGATCATAAGGATTAATGACGTGACTTTTTCCCATGCCTGGGATATCTACAAGATGAAGTGTGTATTGGTTTGAAAATCTATCAATAATAGGTTCCCATATGCCGCTATGCATGCCCCAGCCATGAATAAGCACAAGATCTTTTCCTTGGCCTATTTTTTTAATGTGCATCCAAATTGCTTTCAAAATCTATGATATTTTTTGTTAGTTTTTTTACATCTTCGTGTGAATGCAATGCTGAAAATGATATTCTCATTCTTGAAGTGCCTTTTGGCACTGAAGGAGGCCTAATCGCCGGCACATAAATTCCTTTATCTATTAGCCATTTATTTAATCTTAATGCATTAATTTCATTTCCGACAATTACAGGTTGAATAGGTGTTAATGAGTTACCTAAAGACAGCTTCTTTAATTCGATATGACTTCTAAAAGATGCTGCAAGTTCTTTTACATGCGCCCTAGCTTCATGTGCATTTAAAATTTGATTTAATGACTCTTTAAGTCCAAAAGCAAGAAATGCTGGTATGGCAGTTGTGTATATATATTGTTTTGATTTTTGAACTAGGTATTCAATAAGGCTATTTGACGAAGCAACCACAGCGCCATGAATACCGGCAGACTTTCCTAACGTTGCCATATAAATTAGTCTTGATGAATATGGTGTGTTAATTTTTTCTAGATCAGTAAAATGTTGCAGCACACCCTTTCCTTCTTTGCCTAATACGCCAAAACCATGCGCATCATCAATATAAAGATAAGCATCGTAAGCTTCAGATAATTGAATTAAGTGAGGAATATCTGCAATATCGCCATCCATACTAAAAACAGCATCTGTCACAATGATTTTAACTTTTGATTTTGATTCTCGAATTAACTCTTCCAGATGGCTCATATTATTATGTCGGTATCTTTTATGGCTAGCGCGAGAAAGAATTGCGGCATCATTTAATGACGCATGATTTAACTTATCTGAAAAAATAGCGTCATCTTTCCCGGCCAATGCTGAGATGACCCCCATATTTGCCATATAGCCTGATGAAAATAAAAGTGCTCTTTCAAAATAAAGCGCTTCACTAAATGCATTTTCAAATGCTTCATGGAATTCATGATGACCTGAAATGAGATGAGAGGCTCCCATACCATTGCCAGATAAATGAATGCCTTCAATCAATGCATCCTGAATAAATTGATTTTGTGAAAGGCCTAAATAATCATTCGAACAGAAACTTAAATAATTTTGATGATTGAAAAAAAGATTAGACCCCAATCTTCCGCTTAATAATTTTCTTGTTCTAAAAAGATGATTATCTTTTAAGGATTGAAGTTCACGATGAATTTGATCTAGCATCAGAAGTTTATATAGGATGAATACCTAACTTACTAAATAAAGCTTGATCAACTTTTACATCTGGATTGTCAGTTGTTAATAACTTTTCACCATAAAAAATTGAATTAGCACCCGCTAAAAAAGCTAATGACTGAATACCCTCATGCATCGATTGTCTTCCTGCAGATAGTCGAACATAGCTTTTTGGCATCGTAATTCTTGCAACAGCAATCGTCCTCACAAATTCAAAGAGGTCGAGCGGTTCAGTTCCATGCAAAGGCGTACCTTCTACTTGCGTTAATAAATTAATTGGCACACTCTCAGGTTGCTTTTCCATGTTGGCGAGCTGTGCAATTAATCCTGCTCGCTCAGTTCTACTTTCACCCATGCCAACAATTCCACCGCAACATACATTTAGATCAGCTTCTCTAACGCGATCCAATGTATCAAGCCTGTCCTGATATACGCGAGTTGAAATCACATCGCCATAAAATTCAGGCGCAGTATCTAAATTGTGATTGTAATAATCAAGCCCTGCTTCTTTAAGCATGTTAGCTTGTCCATCTTTTAACATGCCAAGAGTGGCGCAAGTTTCAAGTCCCATTTTTTTAACTTCTTGAATCATCTCTAACACGGATTTTAAATCTTTATCCTTGGGACTTCTCCAAGCAGCGCCCATACAAAAACGACTAGCGCCAGCTTCCTTTGCGGCTCTTGCGGCTTTAATCACCTCATCAATAGGCATCATGGCTTCATTCTCCACATTGGTGTCATAGCGGGCAGATTGAGGGCAATAACCACAATCCTCTGAACATCCTCCAGTCTTGATGGACAGCAGCGTGCTTACTTGAACTTTATTGGGATCAAAATTTTCGCGATGAATGCTTTGGGCTTTAAACATAAGGTCGCTGAAAGATAAAGCGTATAAAGCTTCGATTTCAGCAATTGACCAGCGATCTTTTAGCGGCAGTTTTGGTTTTTTAGGTGTTTTTCGTTCAAATTGAATAGGTTGCTGACTTATATTGGGCTGCGATTCAATCATGACAATTCCCTATCTATATGATTTAATTGTAAAAATATCATTAAAAACCAATTGTTAAGATATTTTACTATAATTTGTTACAATTGTATAAAAATTAATCAGTTGTTATATCTTATGTTTTCTATCGCCCTTTTTGAACCTGAAATCCCACCTAATACTGGAAATATAATTAGGCTTTGCGCCAATACAGGCACTCAACTTCATTTAATTGAACCCTTGGGCTTTAGCTTAGATGACAAGCAGCTTGTTCGTGCAGGTCTTGATTATCACGAATACACCTCAGTCAAAACATATCCAAATTTTTCAGCGTTCGAATTGCTTCATAGCGAAAGTCGCATATTTGCCGTCACCACTAAAGGTGGAACGCCCTTCCATGAGGTTTCTTATCAAGAGGGTGATATCTTTTTATTTGGGCCTGAAACCCGAGGCTTGCCTGAGTCGATTCGTAGTCAATTTGATGAAAATAAAAAAATCAGGATCCCCATGACGGAGAGTAGCAGGAGCTTAAATTTATCCAATGCAGCCGCAATTCTTCTCTACGAAGCCTGGCGACAAAATGGATTTAAAGGTGGCGCTTAAACTTAGTGTATTTCTGACTTTTGCTCGCGACCTAATAAATCGATCACAGCTTCCTTAGGCGACTTACTAAAACTTAACACTTGATTCACTTCATGCATAATAGGCATAGAGACATGAAGCGCTTTTGCTCGATTAACAACCTCTTTGGCAGTGTATACACCTTCAGCGACATGACCCAACCCTTTCAAAACTTCATCAATTGTTTGGCCTTTTGCAAGTCTTAAACCTACTTCACGATTTCGTGAGTAGTCTCCAGTGCAAGTCAAAATTAAATCACCCGCACCTGTAAGCCCCATAAAAGTATCTTTTTGACCACCTAAGCTCATCCCAAAACGAGTGATCTCAGCCAAGCCTCGCGTAATTAATGCGGCTCTCGCATTATTGCCAAATCCCATACCATCTGAAATCCCTGCGGCGATAGCAATCACATTTTTAAGAGCACCACCAATAGATACACCAATCACATCCTGACTTGTATAAACGCGTAAGTTATTACCATGAATAATAGAAGCTAAACTCTGCGTAAATGCTTCGTCTGTTGCAGCTAAGGTCAATGCGGTAGGCAGAGATCTCACGAGTTCAGCTGCGAAACTAGGGCCTGATAAAGCACCCCAATGCTGTCCTGTTTTTTTAGGGTCACCTAATTCCTCCATAGCGACTTCATGAGGTAATTTTGCGGTCCCTGCTTCCAAGCCTTTATTGGCCCATATGACAGGGGCTTTATGATTTAAGGATCTTATCTCTTTTAGAATAGCTCTAAAACCTGAGGTGGGCACGACCGACAAAATAAGCTCGGCATCATGAATTGCTTCACGCAAATTATCTTCAAGCATTAATTGATCGTTAAAAGGGAAGTCCCCTAAATAAAGCGGGTTTGATCTTGCTTTACGCATCCCAGAGATATGACCTGCATTTCTAGCCCACAATGTGACTCGATGCTTTTGACTGATTTGCATCGCCAAAGCTGTCCCCCATGCGCCTGCACCCAAGACTGCAATTTTCAATTAATTAAATTCCCCACACTTGAGAGGTTTGAATGTATCCATCAAGATCTTGTTGGTATCGCACTTTAATCCAACCATTGGTGATAAGAGGATCTGAAAGTTCAATGACAACATCTTTTTCGATTGTCGCTATAAGCGCTGATTTAGATTCAGGCTCTTTGTATATGTTTGCTTTATCTACCTTCACAATTACTGTTCTTTTGGATTGTAAATTTTTTGATTCAGCCCAGCTTAAGGTTCCATAAGGATCTCTTACCTTTAGCCAGTCGCCTAAATTCACAATGACTTCTAAGGGATAGCCTTCGCCCACCAAATAAATTCTTTTAGTGGTTGCTGAAGGCGCTTCAAAGAGAATGGTTTTAGGTGATATGACAGATCGAAATTCGGCATAAGCGGGCTGCGATATAACACACACAACCCATACAAAAAAATAACGGAAAAAAAACTTAGTTTTTTGTATCAACCGCATTACCCGCTGCTTGCTGCTTTTGTTGCATATAGAGCATTTCAAAATTAATTGGATTTAAAAGAACAGGCGCAAAACCAGCCTTAATCACTAAGTCTGAAATAGCTTCGCGTGCGTATGGGAATAAAATATTAGGGCAAGTAATCGCGATAATCATCTCAAGATTTTCTTCTGGTATATTTCGCAATGCAAAAATACCTGCTTGTGTCACTTCAATAAGGAAGGCTGTTTTATCAGCAATTTTAGATGTCACGGTAATTTTTAAAGCAACTTCAAAATAACCATCAGCTAGAGGCGTGCCTGAATTACCTAATTCAATTGCAATTTGAGGCGCTTCACGCTGCGT
This sequence comes from Candidatus Methylopumilus planktonicus, assembly GCF_006364715.1. Classification (NCBI taxonomy): domain Bacteria; kingdom Pseudomonadati; phylum Pseudomonadota; class Betaproteobacteria; order Nitrosomonadales; family Methylophilaceae; genus Candidatus Methylopumilus; species Candidatus Methylopumilus planktonicus. The sequence goes on along the minus strand of NZ_CP040984.1, from coordinate 294,852 downwards.
AAATATGTCTGGGGAATTAGGTACTTCAACTGAAACATCTTTAAGAAAAAGTTTTTCGATAGCAAAACCAGGTTGCGCACTTCCGTTTGCCTGAGGGTCAATTTTGACACTTTTTTCTGCCTTAGTTGATTTAGGAGCTGCTTTCTTTTTTTCTGCCATGTTATTTTCCAGTCACGCGACCTTAAAGCCGCTGTTATTTAATTAAACGAATACTGCATTCTATCTTTTTATCGAGAATATTTAAATAAAATAAGGGTTAATCTTTCTAAGAAATCCCAAGAAGTGGATCAAGCTTACCTTCTAAATCTAGAGATCTTAAATCATCAAATCCACCCACATGATAGTCGCCAATATAAATTTGAGGTACTGTGCGACGTCCAGTTTTTTCAATCATCTCTTTTAAAACAGTCGAATCTTCGTCAACGCGTATTTTTTCAATCTGCGTAATACCCTTCTTGGACAAAAGCTTTTCAGCATTTGAGCAATAAGGGCAATAAGCACTGGTATACATCTTGATTGATTTCATAGGGCGCTAATGTTAAGGAGTGTGAAATTCTATGACAAGCATTATAATTCATTAATCTTTAAAGCCACATATACATGTCTTCTATTATGTTAAAAAAACCTGTGTTACTAATTATCTTGGATGGCTTTGGTCATCGAGATGACGAAGATCATAATGCAATTAAAAATGCAAAGATGCCTCACTGGAATCGTTTGTGGGATAAATATGCACATAGCTTTATTAATGCTTCTGAAGAATTTGTGGGCTTACCTAAAGGACAAATGGGCAATTCAGAAGTCGGCCATCTAAATATAGGTGCTGGCCGAATTGTTCAGCAAGATCTTGAGAGAATTAACACAAGCATTACGTCAGGTGATTTTTTTAAAACCCCATCTCTTATTAGCGCATTTAAATCACTTAAAGCAAATGGCAAGGCTTTACATCTTTTAGGTCTTTTTTCTGATGGTGGCGTCCATAGCCATTTAGATCATTTCTATGCCATGCTCAAAATAGCAAAGCAATGTGAGTTGAAAAATGTTTATATTCACCCTTTTTTAGATGGTCGAGACACACCCCCTAAAAGTGCTTTGCATTTCATCGAACAACTCGAATCTCATTTAAAAGATATAGGTGTTGGAAAAATTGCCTCTATATCAGGTCGATACTATGCAATGGACCGCGATAAACGTTGGCCACGTGTTGAATTAGCGTATAACGCATTAACGCTTGGGTCTCCTATCCACTCAAAGAATGCAGCAGATGCGATTCATGAAGGATACGAAAGAAATGAAACGGATGAGTTTATTAAACCTACATCCATTCATGATGAGAATGAAAAAGCTATTACTATTCAAGATAACGATGCGGTCGTCTTCATGAATTATCGATCCGATCGTGCACGACAAATTACTGACGCACTTTTACAAGATAACTTCAACGCTTTTGAGCGTCAAAAGAAAATTAAAATCAGCGACTATTTCACTTTGACTCAATACGACCCAAATGACAAAAAATCATCGGTTATCTTTAAACAAATATCTGTGAATAATTCATTTGGTGAATACATTTCAAAATTAGGCTTAAAACAATTGCGAATTGCGGAAACAGAAAAATATCCACACGTTACTTTTTTCTTTAATGGTGGCAATGAAACTGTTTATGAAGGGGAGGATCGTATTCTTGTGCCATCACCACAGGTAGCAACTTATGATTTGCAACCTGAAATGAGTGCGTTTGAGGTTGCACAAAAATTAGGGTATGCCATTCAAAGTAAAAAATATCACGCCATCATATGTAATTTTGCGAATGCTGATATGGTAGGCCACACAGGTAATCTTAATGCTGCAATTAAAGCGATGGAAGTGCTCGACACATGCATTGGTAAAGTGGTAATTGCTATGGAATCTATAGGTGGTGAAGTCATTATTACAGCAGACCACGGAAATGCAGAACTCATGGAAGATTATGAAAATAAACAAGTCCATACCCAACATACTACAAATGTGGTGCCTTTTCTATATATTGGTAGAAAAGCTACGATTAAACCCAACGGAAGACTGTCTGATATTGCCCCCACCCTGCTCCATCTCATGGGTGAAAAACAACCATCCGAGATGACAGGACAAAACTTAATCCAATTGAATGATTAAAGTAAAAAATATTTCATTAAATTTTTTAGTTCAATGCATTTTCATATCGCTTTTATTTTTATCTAATGGAGCTTTATCTGCAACTAAAGCTGATTCAGCCAAAGAAAACTTGAATGCCGTTCATGAAAAAATTGACCAACTTAAAAAAGAATTGAGTGGAACACAAAAAGCACAAGAAGATGCGACCGATCAATTAAAAAAAAGTGAAAAACAAATTAGTGATACGAATCGCTCGCTTTATGAAATATCAGTTCAACAGAAGAAAAATTACACTAAGCTTCAAGAGCTTAAATCACAATCTGACACAGTAGAATCTCAAGTTGATCTCCAGCGAAAAATGTTGGGTGAACAAATCTATCAGCAATATCTTCATGGCGACCCTGGCTATCTACAAATGATTATCCAATCTGAAAATCCGAGTGTGGTCGCAAGAAATATTCAATACTACTCATATGTGGCGAAGGCTCGGGCTAAAAGTATTTATCAAATGCAAGGTAACTTAAAAAAAATTGAAGCTTATAGTGCTGAAACTGCACAAAAGCTTAAGGAGATTGCAGGCTTAAAACAAAAAGAAGAAGTAAAGAAAACTGAACTCGAATCTCACAAGAAAGATCGCGCTAAACTTATTGCAACCTTGTCTTCAAAAATTAATCAGCAACGCAATGAAATTCAAAAATTAGTACGAGATGAAAAAAGATTAACAGACCTTGTTGATCGCTTAGCAAGATTACCTTCAGCGCCTGTTCCTTCAAAACGAGAAGAAAAGCCATCTTCAAAAACACCTATTGTGCGTAATGAGAGCATCCCTACAGAAACATTTTCAGGTCAAAAATTTGAAACATTACGTGGTAAATTAAGCTTGCCTGTTAAGGGAGATGTAATTAATCGATTCGGTTCACCGCGTGAAGATACTGGCTTATCCTGGAAAGGTTTATTTATCAAATCGAATGAAGGTAATGAAGTTAAATCTATTGCCACGGGCCGTATTGTCTTTGCAGATTGGCTTCGCGGCTTTGGTAATCTTATTATTGTGGATCATGGCGAAGGCTATATGAGCCTATATGGCAACAATCAATCGACGATTAAAAAAACAGGTGAAATTGTACGTGGTGGCGATGTGATTGCTTTAGTAGGCAATACAGGTGGCAATGAATCAAATGGTCTTTACTTTGAATTAAGAAAACTCAGTAAACCTTTTGACCCCCTTGCCTGGACTTCAATTAAATAACTTATTCACCAATCACATGCATTAAGATGCGACGCTCGTGTGATTGGTAACGATGTTCGTACAAAAAAATACCCTGCCATTGTCCTAAGGCAACTTTACCTTGCTTAATTGGTATCGAAAGACTTGTTTGTGTTAGAGCAGTTCTAATGTGCGCTGGCATATCATCTGGGCCTTCTGCTGTATGGATAAATAATGGATCCCCATCAGGCACCAAACGCTCAAAGAAGCTTTCCAGATCAACTAAAACATCGGGATCATAATTTTCGTTAATAAGAAGGCTCGCTGAAGTATGTTGGACATAGAGAGTTAGTAAGCCTTCTTTAAAATCTGATTGATCTACCCAATCCAAAACTTTTTGAGTGACATCATAAAAATGGCGACCCGAAGTTTGGATCGCCAATGTTTGACTAGCCTGTTTCATGAGCAAGACTTTATTTAAACTTTATTAGATTTAAGTTTACCTGAAATGCTGTCAATTTTAATTTTATCTTAGCAAGAGGATTATCAGTTTCAGATTGAATTGGTTTCTTTTAATACGGCGATCAATTGACGAATTTCGATCATGTTATTAATTTATTTATTAAGCCATGCATCAAGAAATGAATTAGAGATTTTTCCACTTAAAGGAGTGACTTGATGAGCTTTATCATAAAAGTATGTCCTAGGAAGCTCACCGTACCAAGTTGGATCAATACTATACCTAAGCTTATCTTCGTCTACTTCTACATATTGGTATTGTTCATGCTTAGGAAGATTGGCCTGATTTAAAATTCTCTCAGCTTTTTTAGCTGACTCTTTTCCGTCTACACATACTGTTATTAATTTGACATTTTTATTTTTACTAAGAGCTTTGCCGAGTTTTTTAAGATCGTCTATACAATACGGGCAATCAATTGACCAAAAAGAAATGATTAAGGGCTGGTTGAGATATTTTTTCTCAATAACATTTCGTGTATTGATCTCGAATGGCATAAATTCATATGCAAAAGAAAAGTTAGAAAAAAGCAAAAGGAACAAAAGAATCTTTAATTTCATACAGCCTATTCAAGAGCCATTAATTGATAACCATCTTTAATCGTATTCCAAGACAGAAAGGCTTTGTTATTAAATTGAATAAGTTCAGGATAGTCTGAAGCCCCTTCAGTCTTTTTGATTGTTTTAGCTTCTAGCCAATTTTTCCCGCCATCCTCTGAAATAGCTAAAACAATATAATTACCTGACTCATTTATCTCTTTCCATGCGAGATAAACCTTTTCATTGATACTTAATAGTGATGGATGACCTGCCTGAAAGTTAGCATTTCCAAATCTCTTAGCAGGAGAGCTTACCCAAGCATCTCCATCTATTCGTCCATAAAATAAACCTGCTTTATCTCCCCCATCAAACCAAGCCATATGATAACCCCAGTCACCCCCTCTAGATATTGCAGGGCCGTGATGAGGGCATGCATCAATTTTCCAACCACCGAAAGTGGCTCTATTGAGAACGATATTATCGTTCATATCAATCTTAGCTACTGCATGATCTCTAATGCCTTTATCATAAAGCTGTCGCCACATTGCAATGGCGTTTCCTTTACTATCATTAGTTAAAGCAATCCTGCAACATTCACAACTACTATCAACAATTTTTCTTTCAATTTTAAATGATTCGCCAAAATTTTCTGAAACTGCATAATACAAGGCTGCCCCTTTATACTCTTTTTCTTTTTTTTGCAGTTTGGCTTTTTCTAAATCGCGCTTATCTACCCATGCTACAAAAATTCGCCCGTCTTTATTTACATTGATAGCATCAAAACGATGTGTAATTTCTGACTTATCTTGGTGAGCAATCTGAGGTAATTCAAAAGTTTTGCCATGATCTTTTGATCTTGCAAACCATATATAGCCTGTATAAGGCTTTGAGAGCGTTTGAGTCCAAGTGACATAAATATTCCCCTCAGGGCCAATAGCAATCTTAGGTTTTGCGTCTCCTGATGTTCCTATTTTCTGAAGTTCGGTATTTACATTTATAGATTTCGAGAAATTAAGTCCTTGATCATTTGATGAGTCAACAATAACAAATCCCTGCTGCTCTCTCACTCGCCATAAAGTTCCTGACTTATCAAATGAGACCGAAGCGACAACCGAAGGGCCATGACTATGACCCTCATGAGAAAAACTCGTCTCACAGAATAAAATCAACAGTAAGAATATTATTTTTTTAAAAAACTTAATAATCAAATTTAATTTGCGCATAGCCTGTTCTTTGAGAAAGTGGGTGATGAACATAAGCCTGATCATTAAAAATATTATCTGCTCCCAGTGAAGCTGTCCATCTGTCTTTAAATTTATAATTTGCTTTAGCATCTACAAATAGTAATCGGCTAGCGCCTTGATATGTCTCTGGATTGATATCTGAATTATTTAATTCTATAAATTGACGTCCGCTATATCTGGCAGCTAAACTCATTGTAAAATCTTCACTGACTCTATAAGTTGCTACAGCTTTATAAAGCTGCCTTGGGATGCGGGGTACCTTTTTATTAATATACGAAGATGCTGCATCATTTTTCAAAATCTCTGAGTCAGTTAAAGTTGCGTTAGCTAGCAAATCAAGTTTAGGGATCATTGCATTTTTCCATTCGGTTGCTAGTTCTATGCCATATATTCTGACATGGTCTACATTCTGAACATAGGAAGTTGAATTTGTTAATGGTGGAACGGGTGAAACATTTGTTTGTGAAATTAACGCGTCATACCTATCTTCCCTAAAAAGACTTGCCCTTGCAAGGCCATTTGCAAAGCGTCGCTCTGCTGTGATTTCACTAGAATAAATCTCTTCAGGTTTTAAATTTGGATTATTCGTAACAATGGTATTACTTACTGTCAGCTGTTGGAATAGCTCGGTAACGGTTGGAAATCTGTATGCCTTACCAAAGGCGGCTCGAAACCCCCATGCTGGTATAGGTTCAAAACTCAAGGACACCTTTGGAGAAAACGTATTTCTTGATCTATCCTCATACCTAGCAAGAGTAGTATTTTGGTTTACTCCATCATAAGCTTCATAATGCTCTTGACGAGCTCCCAATGTAAGCGACCATAACGGCGTTATTTGCCATTTATCTTGAACATAAACAGCATGAGTTTTTGTATTACCGGAAGATAAGGAACTAAAAGTTCCTTTTTGTGAGCCCATCCAATCAATAGATGCATTTACTATTTGCCTTAGCTGATAGTAATCTAAGTGGTAGCCGAGATCAATGGTGTGATCTTTTGGACGCAATGTGATGCGACTATCGAATACTGTCCAACCCGTACCTGCAAGGTCTGTGATCTGTCCGGTTTTTGTAATATAAGGATTGGTATTAGAGGTTCCAGTTAAATTTGATCGATTACTCAAGTCCTTAGAGTAATTATAATCAGATAGTGTCATTTGCCAATTAAAAAAACCTTTATCATTAGATTTAAAATCAATCGATTGCATCACGTGAAACGCTTCTGCCTGAGCTGGATTCATTCTTGCTAAACTATATTTTTTATTATTAAAGTTCACATCTCCACCGTAAATTGAATTGCCGTCGCTATCCTTAATATAACTTTGTACATTCTGTCTGCTATCAAGATCCCATAAACCAATCGTATAAGTGAGCTTAGATTGATTTAAGAATTCATACTGACCTTTAAATTTTCCATTTGTCTGAATAGAAGTATCGATTGCTGTTGCACCAAAAATTACTCTATCCTGATTTGAAATGCCTTTATCCTGATAAGCGCCTGTCACAAGAGTTGCGCCTCCTGCTGCAGTTGAACTGAGATTGGCAACCGAAAAATCAAGGGGCTGTGCCGTATTTTCAAGTCTATTCATACTCGCCCAAAAACTGAAATCATTGACTTTATTACCTATAGAAAAAAATTCACGGTTACCAATCTTGGTTTGATCTGTGCCATAAAGCTTAAAATTTTGGATAAAACTTTGTACTCCGGCATGAGCTTCTAATCTTTCAGGCATGCTTGTTTCGATATTGATCACTCCACCCATTGAATTTCCAGCATAAAGTGAAGAAAAAGGACCATACATCATACTTATCCTTTGAATTTCTTCCGGATTTACCATGCCCCATCTTGGAGGATATGAAAAAGAATTCCCAAGTAAATTAGATAAAAGGACGCCATCTGCATAAAGCATGCTTTGTGCGCTAGATATGCTTCCTATAGTTCTTGACGAAATAATACCGTTTCTATCTCCAATAGATCTCTCCCTCACTTGAATACTGGGTAGGTATTTTAAAGTCTGTGCTGGTGTTGCAGCGTTAACACTCTCTTCAATTTGCTTTTTGTCATAAGTTTCAACGGTAGCTGGAAATTTCATGATACGGCTATCGACAAAAGAATCTTTGACTGTAATAGTACCGGTCACTAAATCAGATGTCTCTCCAGAAAAAGCTAACGGCATAACAAGTAAATATAAAATAGCAGGAATAATCTTCCTCATAAGCATTTAATCAATCTCGTAAAATAGAAAAAATTGTGCAAATTTATGCACAAATGATGCATTACTAGATAGATTAAATAGAGGGCGGGGCTTGAGGAGGGTGAGAGGATCTAAAGTAGGACTGAAGTATTGGGGATTCGTATTCTAGGAAAAATTTCGCAGCGCTAGGAATTAAAGTCAATCCTAATTGGATATCGCGTTCTGGTAAATAATTCTTGTCTGAGGTTGTCGAACAATAAGCACAATGAGTTAAATTAATATTTGCATGATTTTTATCTGGATTCTGATTTTGCGTCGAAACAAACTTAACGCCTTGAGAAGTACAAATTTTCTCTAAATTATCAAGATTATTTTGTGACTCAATTGCGTGTGAAATTAATGGCATAAAGGATGTTAAAAGCATTGCAAAAATCGCAATCCAACTACCTATTTTTTTGTATGCATTTTTCATATTTTTTAAGTTTAACAAGAATTGCCAGTTTAAATCAATTTCTTTTTCACAGGCATGATTAACTTAATAAAGGTTTTTTGTTTTTAAATGCATCATAAAGAATTAAAGCGACACCGGTCGAAATAAAACTATCTGCCACATTAAATGCTGGCCAATAAAGTCCTTCATAGTGAAGATAAATGAAATCTATGACAAAACCATAATAGCTTCTGTCACACAAGTTACCTGCGGCTCCACCAAGAATAAAAGAAAGTGCTAAACACAGTAGTGGCTGTTTTAAACGCTGATGAATTAATCGGGTAATGATAAAAATTGCGGCAGATGAAATACCTATAAAGAAATATCTCTGCCAGCCGGATGCTTCACTTAAAAAGCTAAAGGCGGCTCCCGTATTTTGAAAATGTACAATATTAAGAAACGAGTTCACCACTAAAGCGTTTCCTAAATCTAAGTGATTAAATATCCATTGTTTGGATATGAGATCCAGAATAACAATCGATAAAGCAATCGAAATATATTTACGCATGCGATCTTAGTTCGCCTTTTTCAAAAAGATTACTGATGCATCGATTGCAAATCGTTGGATGTTCATGATGCGATCCAACTTCTTTGCGATAATGCCAGCATCGATCACATTTTTTATGGTCACTTGCAAAGACATCAATATGAAGATCACCTTGTCTTTCATGAAGTTTTGCATGCGAAGTAATCATCGAAAACTTAAGATCTTCATGAAGCGTCTCTAAAGATTCATAAATTTCACCTGAAGCGTAGATATCAATCTCAGCCTGAAGTGAAGAGCCTACTAATCCTTTTTCACGTAACTCTTCAATTTTTTTATTAGCAATTGCACGTACATGAATAATATGCTCCCATGCTAGCAATTCCCTTGCGTCCAAATCGTGAGGTGGTAGGTCATACCATGTATCCATAAAAACTAATTCATCACTTTCTGGCATGAGAATCTGCCAAATTTCATCTGCTGTAAAGCTTAGAACAGGTGCCATCAATCGCATTAAGGAATGTGTAATATGGAAGATTGCGCTTTGCGCAGCTCGTCTTGCTTTTGAATTTTCGGCTGATGTATAAAGACGATCTTTCAAAATATCAAGATAGAATCCACCCAAATCCTCAGAGCAAAAACTTACAAATTTTTGCATGCCTAAATGAAACTCATAAGATGCATAGTCTTTTTTAATTCGTTCTTGAAGCTGATGAGTTAAATGCAGTGCATAGCGATCTATCGATAGCCATTCCTTTACAGGAAGTAAATCTTTTTTAGCATCAAAGTCGCCAAGGTTGGCTAGCAAAAAGCGTAAGGTATTTCGTATACGCCTATACCCTTCAGCAACTCGCTTTAAAATTTCATCTGAAATAGTAAGTTCGCCAGAATAGTCGGTGGAAGCTACCCAGAATCTTAAAATATCAGCTCCATATTGATCCATGACTTTTTGCGGGGCTACGACGTTGCCCTTAGATTTGCTCATCTTATGACCACTGCCATCAACAACGAAACCATGCGTTAGAAGTGATTCATAAGGTGCTCTTCCATCGATTGCACAGCCTGTGAGTAAGCTTGATTGGAACCAACCCCGATGTTGATCTGAACCCTCTAGATAAAGATCAGCTGGATAAGATAGGTCTTCACGTTTTTTTAGAACAGAAGCATGTGTCGTTCCTGAATCAAACCACACATCTAATGTGTCGCTTATTTTTTTATATTGATTAGCATCTTCGCCAAGTAATGCTTTAGCATCTAAATTAAACCAAGCTTCGATACCTGATTTCTCAACTTCCTTAGCAACTAATTCAGTTAGTTCATGGGTACGCGGATGTAATTCGTAAGTTTCTTTATGAACAAAAAGTGGCATAGGAACGCCCCAATTTCTTTGGCGCGAAACGCACCAGTCAGGACGATTTTTAATCATAGCCTCTAAGCGCGCTTTTCCCCATTCAGGATAGAAAGTGGTATGACTGACTGCTTCGTTTGCTTTCTCACGTAATGTCTTTTTATTATTTTCTTGATTCATGCCAACAAACCATTGACGTGTAGCTCTGAAAATTACTGGTGTTTTATGACGCCAACAATGTGGGTAGCTATGTGATAATTTCTTAGAAGCAAATAAGCATTGATTCACGTCTAATGTTTCAATAATTTTTTTATTGGCCTCCCAAATACTTTCACCTGCAAACTGCTCCACAAAGGAATAAAACTTTCCTTCTTCATTGACTGGGTTATCTACAGGCAATTGATATTGCATACCAACCGCATAGTCCTCTAGCCCATGTGCAGGGGCTGTATGAACTAGCCCAGTTCCAGCTTCTAGAGTGACGTGGTCGCCACATATGATAGGTACATTTTTTTTATAAAACGGGTGGCTGAGTTGGAGATGCTCTAAAGCTTGACCTTTACATGAGGCTAATTTCTTGAAAGATGCAAAGCCATAATGCGTAAGATTTTTTTCAGCCAAATCTTCAGCAAGGATAAGATTACCTTTTTCAGTGCTATATAAACCGTAATTTAATTCAGGATGAACGCATACGGCCTGGTTTGCTGGAAGCGTCCAAGGTGTCGTTGTCCAAATAACTGCGAATGTATCTTTTACTTCTTTAGCATTGAATATATTTTTTAAAATATCGCCGTCTGTAACTTTAAACCCCACATCAATCGTAGGTGAAGTTTTATCTTCATACTCTACTTCAGCCTCAGCTAATGCTGAACCACAATCAACACACCAATGCACAGGCTTACTTCCTTGGTAGAGGTATCCATTTTGATGAATATGTCCGAGCGATCTTATGATATCCGCTTCGGTTTGAAAATTCATTGTGAGGTAGGGTTGATTCCAATCCCCTAATACGCCTAAACGTATAAAATCATTTTTTTGTTTTTCAACTTGCGTTGCTGCATATTCGCGACAGAGTTCTCTAAATTTTTTAGGATCAATATTTTTGCCATGCAATTTTTCCACAACAAGCTCAATTGGAAGTCCATGACAATCCCACCCTGGGACATAAGGCGCATCAAACCCAGATAAGGTTTTAGATTTAACAATAATATCTTTTAAGATTTTATTAACAGCATGCCCAATATGAATATCTCCGTTTGCATAAGGCGGGCCATCATGCAAAATGAATTTTTTAGCACCTTTTCTTTTTTGTCTAATTTTCTGATAAAGCTTAAGTTCCTGCCAGCGCTTTACCCAAAGAGGCTCTCTTTTAGCAAGATCTCCTCGCATGGGAAATGGCGTGTCTGGCAAATTTAATTGATATTTATTTTCTTCGGGCATATATTTTATTTTTCAAAATAACGTGTTGCATAAACTACATCTTTTTTAATTTGTTCAATGAGTGCATTAATATTTTCAAATTTCATTTCATCTCTAATCTTTTCCATGAAAGTAACCTGAACATGCTGTCCATAAATGTCTTCATTGAAATTAAGCAAATGAACTTCTAGTAAAAGTTTTGGGATGCCTGCAACTGTAGGTCTGATTCCAAGATTAGCAACGCCTTTTCTATTCCCTAATTTTACCGCATATACCCCTGTTAGCGCAGGTCTCGTATGCTTCATATGAATATTAGCAGTTGGGAAGCCCATTTGCCTTCCGCGCTTGTCACCTTCAACCACTTTTCCACTAATCGTGTAAGGCCTTCCTAAGAATGCAGTGACTGACTTAATACGGCCCTCATTAAGCGCTTCTCTAATTGATGTACTTGATACGCGCTTGCCTTTCACATTAATTTCTGGAATTTCGAATAATTCAAATCCACTTTTTCTTAAATCTTCTATGCCCGCTAATCTTTGAGCTCCAAAACGGAAATCATCTCCTACGATGATGATTTTTGTTTTTAATTGCTCTTTTAATATTTGATGCATAAACACTTCACTAGAAATACTTGCAAATTTTTTATTAAAGGCACAAACAAAAACATTTTGAACGCCGCAGCTTAAAAAAAACTCTAGCTTTTCTCTTAAGCTCGTAAGTCGAGTAGGTGCGTTTTCGGGCACAAAGAATTCTTTGGGATGCGGTTCAAAAGTCATCACCGATGGTGTAATTTTTCTTCTTTTAGATTCCTGTATAAGTTTTTGAATAAGCGCTTGATGACCTATATGAACACCATCAAAATTGCCAATAGTCAGGCCAATAGGCGTTTCTAAACTTAGTGGAAAATGGCGAAAGACTTGCATCACAAAAACTTAAATAGCTCTTCGAATGAATGATTGAAGTCTTAATCCCATCATCCATAGTGAACCAAAGTAAACAACAGACCCGGCAAGAATGAGCATCACTAAGTAAATCAATCTTTTTGAAATAGAAAACTCAAGCCAAAGCGTTGAATCTCCTTTTAAATAAAACAAAGTGAGGCCCATTAAAACTAAAGCCACAAAAAGTTTTATTAAAAATTGCCCCCATCCTGCATGTGGTTTGTAATAATTACCTTTTCTTAAATGATAATAAAGGAGACTTGCATTTAGGCACGCTCCTAAACCAATCGCGAGAGCCAAACCTGCATGTTTAAACTGCCCAATAAATATCATATTCATGAACTGTGTCGAGAATAAAGTAAATAGTGCAATTTTGACTGGCGTTTTAATATTCTGTCTTGCATAAAATCCAGGTGCTAATACTTTAATCATGATGAGGCCCATCAGTCCAAAGCTGTATGCAATGGTAGCTTGTTGGGTCATCAAAACGTCATGCGTATTAAAAGCGCCATAGTGAAATAAGGTTGCAATTAAAGGGAGTGATAACACAGCCAATGCAACAGCCGCAGGCGCTGCAAGAATAAAAGTGAGTCGTAGCCCCCAATCAAGTAAGCCTGAGTATTCTTTTTGATCTTTGCCTGAAAAAGATTTCGAAAGACTTGGAAGTAAAATCGTGCCCAGTGCTACTCCTAAAACGCCTGCTGGAAACTCCATGAGTCGATCAGCATAATAAAGCCATGAAACACTTCCAGTCTCAAGAAAGGATGCAAAGATAGTATTAACAAGCAATGATAGTTGCGCTATAGATACCCCAAAGATTGCAGGTCCCATGATTTTAATAATCCTCCACACACCTTCATCTTTAAGATCTAACTGATATTTAGGAATAAACCCAATTTCTCTTAAAAAGGGAATTTGAAAAATTAACTGGAGGACACCTCCAACAAATACAGCCCAAGCTAATACCAGAATAGGCCGATCAAAATAATCGGCAAAAAATAATGCTGCAAAAATAAAAGACAAATTAAGCCATACAGGCGTTAAAGCAGGCACTGAGAATTTATTGAAAGTGTTCAGAATGCCGCCAGCCATAGACACTAAGGAAATAAAAAAGATATAAGGAAAGGTGATCCTTAATAAATCAACAGTGAGCTGAAACTTTTCAGAATGCTCAATAAAACCTGGCGCACTAATATAGACAAGCCAAGGTGCCGCAAAAATACCAATGCATGTAATCGCTATTAGAAAAAGACTTAATAATGAACATACGTGATTAATCAAGAGGTGTGTCGCCTCATAACTACGTTTGTTTTTATACTCAGCAAGGATAGGGACAAAGGCTTGGGAGAAAGCGCCCTCTGCTGAAATGCGCCTTAATAGATTGGGAATTTTGAAAGCCACAAAAAAAGCATCTGTTTCCATACCCGCGCCAAAGGTTTTGGCGATCAAGCTATCCCTCACAAAACCTAAAATTCTTGATACGAAAGTCATGCTTCCGACGGTTGCGAGTGCTTTAAGAAGATTCATTGAATTTATCTATTTAAGTGTCACTAAATTACAAAGATTTTAACATGGAGGTCGTTTTATCAAGGTTTCCGACAAAAATATTGATAAGCTTAGAACATCAAGGGGATATGACTGAAATTTAGGGCTAAAATGAGCGTTTTATCTTGTATAAAACCTCAAATATCGCTAAAATTCTCGCCTTCGTAATAAAAGATATTAACTAAAGGATAAACATGGCAAATACCGCACAAGCTAGAAAACGTGCCCGCCAAGCAACGAAGCAACGAGCTCACAATGCAAGTTTGCGTTCAACTTTGCGTACTGCAATTAAAAAGATTTTAAAAGCAATTCAAACTGGTGATAAAACAGCTGCAAAAACATCTTTCCAAGAAAATGTTTCAGTGATTGACCGTATCGCTGATAAAAAGATTATTCATAAAAACAAAGCGTCACGTCATAAGCAACGCTTAAACGCAGCAATCAAATCAATGGCTTAATTTCAAAGAGAGATTCTCTCTTTGATCTAAGCAATCCCCAAAAGCTTTCTTACCTTTATAGCCTTATGGAAAGCTATATCTAAGTTTTTATCTAATACGGTAAAGTGGCCCATCTTTCGGCCTGGTCTTGCTTCATGTTTTCCATAAAGATGCATTTTTAAGCCGGATTCATTAAGGGCCATGCCCCAGTCAGGTTCTTTTTGTCCATTTTTTGTCCAGACATCACCTAAGAGATTAACCATGACAGCGGATGAATGAAGTCTAGGGTTTCCAAGAGGAAGACCTGCTAGCACTCTCACTTGCTGTTCAAATTGATTCGTCACAGAGGCGTCAATGGTGTAATGACCAGAATTATGCGGTCTAGGAGCAATCTCATTTACAAAAACCTTACCCTCGCTAATAAAGAATTCAACACCCAACACGCCTACATAATTAAGTGCTTGAGCTACTTGCTTTGCAAGTTGATCCACTAAATCATTAATTAATTGTGTTGAGCGCGCCGGCACAATGGAAATATCTAAAATACCGTTAGTATGAATATTCTCAGCTACACTAAATGTCTCCATATGGCCTAATTGATCTCTCGCCAAAACTAAAGAAACTTCCATATCTAAAGGAAGCATTTTTTCTAAAACACATTCCTGACTTGAGAATTGATGAAAAGCCACTATCGCTTCTTTTTGTGAAGCAACTCTTGCTTGACCTTTGCCGTCATAACCAAAGCGAGCGACTTTTAAAATAGCAGGATAAATAGAAGAAGTATCTGAAGGTATATCTTTGTCTTCTCGAATGATTTCAAAAGGACCTACAGGAAGCCCTGATTCTTTTAAAAAAGTTTTTTCAAGAACGCGATACTGGGCCACTCTTACAGACTCTGGTGAAGGGCTTACATGTATCTTTTTTGATAAGAATTCCATGCTGTCTGCAGGAACATTTTCAAATTCAGTGGTTACACCTTGACATGTGTTTCTCATGACTTCCAATGCCGAAACATCATCATAAGATTTACATAAATGAATATCTGCAATAGCTCCTGCAGGACTTTTTGGATCCGGATCTAATACAGTAACCTTAAAGCCCATCTCATGGGCTGCAATCACAAAAAAACGACCTAACTGGCCGCCTCCAAGAATGCCAAGCATAGCTGAAGGTAAAAGCGGTTGATCTAGTTGACTCAAGGCTTCTCCGACAAATTCATATCGATAACTTTTTTAGCTTGCTTCTCTCTAAACACTTCAAGCTTTTTAGATAATGTTTTATTTTCATGCGCCAAAATAGATACTGCAAAAAGGCCTGCATTTGCAGCCCCTGCTTCACCGATAGCAAAAGTTGCTACAGGAATACCTCTTGGCATTTGTACAATAGATAATAAGGAATCTTGGCCTTGAAGATGTTTTGAAGGAATCGGTACGCCCAATACGGGTAATGTGGTTTTAGAAGCTACCATACCAGGCAGATGAGCTGCACCTCCTGCGCCTGCAATGATAATTTGATAACCTTCTTGTGAGGCATGTTCAGCAAATTTAAACATCAAATCTGGCGTTCGATGTGCTGAAATGACTTGAGCTTCGTAAGGCACATCAAAATCTGCAAGCATCTGTGCTGCAAATTTCATCACCGGCCAATCACTGTCAGATCCCATAATAATGGCGACAAGTTTTTTATTTTCTGACATACAAAACTCCCTTTAAAAATCTTAAAGTAAAATTAAATTATCTCGATGAATCAAAGAAGGTTGATCAATATAACCTAATAAATTTTCTATCGAATTTGTAGACTTGCCCATAATTTTTTTTGTTTCCCCTGCATTATAATTAATAAGTCCACGCGCAATCTCTCCACCCTTTGTATCCAAACAAAGCACAACTTCTCCTCGATCAAAATCTCCTTCAACCGAAATAACACCAATAGGTAATAAACTTTTACCCTCTTTTTTAAGTGCTTCGACAGCGCCATCATCTAATATCAACTTACCTCTTAATTGTAAATGATCGGCGAGCCATTGTTTTCTTGCTGCAACTTTTAATTGTTTACTTTCTAGATGAGTCCCTATGGTTTCACCTTGATTTAGTCGAATTAAAATATTTACTTCTTTACCAGATGCAATGATCGTATGCGCGCCACTTCTAGATGCGCGTTTAGCTGCTAAAACTTTAGTGAGCATACCGCCTGTACCAATTGAAGAGCCCACACCACCAGCCATTGCTTCTAGAGATAGGTCACCTGCAATACCATGATGGATAAGCTTAGCTTCTTTATTTTTTCTTGGATCGTCGGAAAATAGTCCTGGTTGATCTGTCAAAATGATTAAGAGGTCAGCTTCAATAAGATTAGCGACTAATGAAGCCAATGTATCGTTGTCACCAAAACGAATTTCATCTGTCACAACAGTATCGTTTTCATTAATGATTGGGATCACTTTAAGTTCTAAAAGTGTATTTAATGTAGAGCGCGCATTGAGATATCTTTTTCGATCAGCAAGATCGTCATGCGTTAATAAAATCTGCGCGGCTTTTAATTCGTGATGTGAAAAATTCTTTTCATAAATTTGAACCAATCCCATTTGGCCAATAGCTGCTGCCGCTTGTAATTCATTAATTAAAGTTGGTCTTACTTTCCAACCAAGTCTTTGCATACCCTCAGCGACGGCACCGCTTGAAACTAAAACAATTTCTTTACCTGATTTAACAAGATGAGAAATCTGCTCTACCCATGAAGCAATAGCTTTTTGATCTAACCCTTCACCATGATTGGTGACTAAGCTAGAGCCCACTTTAATAATAATGCGATGACTATTCGCTAATAACGATTTCATTTTGAATTGTTTTATTTTCTTCAATAAAGGTCATGATGTCATATGTAAGCTCTTTACAGCCAACTCCCTTAATCGCGGAGATTGAATATACAGGCCCAGTCCAACCAAAAGATTTCACAAATGCTTTTACCTTGTCTGCAACATCTTCCACCATATCAATTTTATTTAATATCAACCAGCGTGGTTTTTGATATAAAAGCTCATCATATTTTTTTAATTCATTCACAATAGCGCGCGCTTCATCAACTGGATTGATCGCAGGATCAAAAGGTGCAATATCAACTAAATGTAAGAGTAGTGTAGTTCTCGCAAGATGTCTTAAGAATTGGTGTCCTAAACCAGCGCCTTCTGATGCTCCTTCAATAAGCCCGGGAATGTCGGCAATCACAAAACTTTGATTCTCACCTACTCTCACTACACCCAAATTAGGATGCAATGTTGTAAAAGGATAATCTGCGACCTTAGGTTTTGCGGCGGATACGGATCTTATAAAGGTGGACTTACCCGCATTTGGCATGCCCAGGAGACCCACATCAGCTAATACTTTAAGTTCAAGATAAAGCTCGAACTCTTCTCCAGGCTCACCCTTGGTGCATTGTCTCGGTGCTCGATTAATACTCGATTTAAAATGAATATTACCAAGGCCACCTTTGCCACCTTTAGCTAAAAGAGCCCTGTTCCCATGATGGCTTAAATCCGCATAAGACTCACCAGTTGCTTTGTCTGAAATTACCGTACCTACAGGCACTCTTAATACTAAATCCTCACCCTTCGCGCCATAACATTCCGCACTGCGTCCATTCTCACCTCTTTGTGCTTTTAAGGTTCGGGTATAGCGATAGTCAACAAGAGTATTTAAATTTTGATCTGCTTCAAAAAATACAGAGCCACCTCGACCGCCATCTCCTCCACTTGGGCCTCCCATAGGTTCGTATTTTTCACGACGAAATGTTGCAATGCCATTGCCGCCGTCACCTGCGTAAATTTTAATGGTTGCTTCGTCTATAAATTTCATATTATCAATTTACCAAATAAAAAAGCCCTATCAACTGACAGGGCTTTAAAGAATCTTAGGATTGCTTAGACTGGAACAATATTAACGGTTTTACGTTTTAATGCGCCTTTGATGGTAAAGGTTACCTTACCGTCAGCCTTTGCAAAAAGAGTGTGATCTTTGCCCATGCCTACATTCACGCCAGGGTGCATTTTGGTGCCACGTTGGCGAACAATAATGCTACCAGCTGAAACAACTGTCTCACCGAAAGCCTTTACGCCTAAACGTTTAGCCTGGGAGTCACGACCGTTTCTTGAACTTCCGCCTGCTTTTTTATGTGCCATGATTAATCCTTAAATTATTTAGCTGATATTTTATCGATTTGAATCTCAGTAAAGCTTTGTCTATGTCCTTGAGATTTGCGGTAGTGTTTTCTACGGCGCATTTTAAAAATTGTCACTTTATCATGACGTCCGTGGCTCACTACGGTGGCTGTAACGCTAGCGCCTCTTACAATAGGCGATCCTATAGTCACATTATCACCATCAACGACTGTTAAAATTTGATCTAGAACGACATTCGCCCCTACATCACCTGCTATTTTTTCAATCTTCAGCTTATCGCCTTGATTAACGCGATATTGCTTACCACCTGTTTTAATAACTGCGTACATGATAAAACCTCAAACTTTAACAACTTTAAAAGAATCGCGAATTATACTTAAATTAGGCCTGTTAAGCAAACTCTTCAGGGATAAAGATAAGGGTTTTTTGCTCACAAACCCCGGAAAGAGGGCTATGTTAAAATATGTCTTTAACAACATTTAAGCCTTGTTTTTGTGACTCTTAGCGCCATTTTATCCCCAATTAAAAGTGATTTATTAGCTGTGAATGAGGTTATTCGCTCTTCTCTTCATTCTGAAGTGCCACTGGTTAACCAAGTTGCAGGACATATTATTCAAGGAGGCGGGAAACGACTGAGGCCCAGCACTCTACTTTTAGTGGGTGGCTTATTTGGTCCCATTCAAAAAGAGCATCATGAATTGGCCGCGGTGATCGAGTTTATTCATACCGCCACACTCCTTCATGATGATGTTGTAGACCAATCCACGAAAAGAAGAAATCACAAAACTGCAAATACCATTTTTGGAAATTCTGCGAGTGTTTTGGTGGGGGATTTTATTTACTCTAGAGCATTTCAAATGATGGTCAAAATCAATCATATGAAAGTCATGGAAGTATTAGCTAACACTACAAATACCATTGCAGAAGGTGAAGTATTGCAACTTTTAAATATTCATAACGCCTCTATTAAAGATGAGGATTACTTAAAAGTTGTATATTACAAAACTGCTAAATTGTTTGAATCTGCAGCCGAGCTGGGAGCTATTATCGGTGGCGCTCACGATTCTGATATTAAAGCGCTAGCCCAATTTGGTAAACATATGGGAATTGCTTTTCAGCTTATAGATGATGTCCTCGATTTATCAGGCAACCCTGACGATATAGGTAAAAATCTAGGGGACGATCTTGCAGAAGGTAAGCCTACCCTACCTCTTTTATTTGCTATGAAAAAAGGGAATGCCCAACAAAAAAATATTATTAGAGCTGTCATTGAAAATGGCGGGTTAACAGAGTTAGAAGGTGTTTTGAATGCTGTTGAAGAAACTAAGGCGCTCGATTACGTAAGGCAACTCGCAAAAGAAGAAATAGAACAAGCTGAAAAGCTTATTCAACACATTGCACCTTCTGTGTATAAAGACGCTTTATTAGAGCTCACACAATTTGTAACCTCGAGAGATTACTAATTTAGAACAATAGGGTCGCCATTATCGGCACGGTAATAACTTAGATGCGCACATTTATTGGCGCCTGAGGTGATGGATCCATCAAAAATCGATTTGCCGTTAAGATCAACTTGCGCATAGCCATTGTTAAACAAAGTCACTTCGGCCTCCTTCTTGCCTTGTCGCAACAGGAAGCTAATGGAGTGATCATATTCGGATTCAGAGTAAACTTGCCAATTGTTGCCGCCTGCGAGCTGTGAAAGCCAATTAGGTAAATCAACCTCTACTCGACAAATCACTAAATCGGCCCAAGCAGATTGCTCTTCTGGTGGAGTTAAGTTGTTTGGTATATTTTGCAATTCATTCATAAGTCATAGTTTAAATCATTCATGATCTATTAATGGTGATTAATTCTATAATTTCAAGTAAATTTATTCATAATATTTAAAAAAGTTTAAGGCACATGATGTTTATTATTGGGATGACTGGCGGCATTGGATCAGGTAAAAGTGAAGCGCTGAAAATATTTGAATCTTTAAATATTAAAGTGATTGATCTCGATAATATTGCAAAAGAAATTACAGACTCAAGCCACCAAGCTATGCAAGAAATTAAATTAGTATTTGGAGATGCTATATTCGATAAGGACAATCGGTTGGATCGAAAAAAATTAAGAGAAATTATCTTCTCAGAAAAAGATCAAAAAATAAATCTTGAAAAAATTCTTCATCCAAAAATTCTTGAAGAAGTTATGAAAAGACTAAATGTGTTATCCAACGAATCTTACGTTGTGATTGATATCCCACTGCTATTTGAAACAAACCAATACACAAGCCTTATTTCAAGATCACTTGTTATCGACTGTAAGGTAGACGATCAAATCGAACGTGTTAAAAAAAGAGATGGGATTGACACCTCTGTTATTCAATCAATCATCGAGCAACAAGTTGGTCGTAATTACCGCATCGAAAGAGCGGATGATGTAGTCGTTAATGATGGTTCAATTGAAAAGCTCGAAGAGTCGATTAAAGCATTACATAAAAAATATTTAAATTTAGTTGCCGTTAAATAAAATCAACCCGATAATGCCCATATGATCACATTTGAGTTTCCCCTTAATGAGCGCATTCGAAGATTACTTCGTATTGAAGAGATCTATCAAAAATTTGAACATCAATTAAAAAATACACATGACTATTTTGAATTTAGTTGTTTCAATACACTTTTTGAAATAGTACAGCTTGTATCAAGGTCCGATTTAAAAATTGATTTTCTTCAGGAACTTGAAAGGCAGGAAAAAAAACAATCAACCCTCTCAGAGAATCAAGCATTAAAAGAAGGGCAGCTCAATCCTAAAGAAATCATTCTAAAGATACAAGTAGCTCGTAAAAAGTTAGAAAATATAGATGTAAAGCCTGGCTTTAATTTCAATAACAATTTATTTTTAGAAGAGGTAAAAAAAAGGATCAGTTCTCCAGGTGGGCTTCTAGATGTTGATTTTCCAAATTTTCGTAACTGGGCAACCCACAAAACAAGAAAATCTAAATTAGAGGATTTTAAATCCTGGGCGCAACCTCTCATGGTGTTTAAAGATGCAGCCTCCATCATTCTATT
Organism: Candidatus Methylopumilus planktonicus; assembly: GCF_006364715.1. Taxonomy (NCBI): domain Bacteria; kingdom Pseudomonadati; phylum Pseudomonadota; class Betaproteobacteria; order Nitrosomonadales; family Methylophilaceae; genus Candidatus Methylopumilus; species Candidatus Methylopumilus planktonicus. Next base: position 273,124 of record NZ_CP040984.1, on the reverse strand, counting down.
AATTTTGAGAAATCAATGCCACGTAGATTCAGTTAAAGCAAAAGAAGGCAAACATCAACAAACCATTGATCCGCTTAAGACATTCGACCTTATCCGACTTGAGCTTGAAAAGACTTTAAATATTTATCCTGAAATTAGTGCTAATAAATATACTGTCAATGTTTTCTTCAACCAGCTTAATGAAGAATTAAAAAAAGAGCCTGTTAAATTAAATCTTGAATTTAAATACAGTATTTGCTGGTTATGAGTGCAAAGATTACATTTGTAAACTGCCCCCAATGCAATCATAGTGTTGAATATAGTTTATCTAATGCTTTTAGGCCTTTTTGCTCTGAACGATGCCGCTTGATAGATTTAGGTCAATGGGCCAATGAAGGCTATAAAATTCCTGTTGAAACCAACCTCGAGGATTTAAATGAAGACTCAATCTAAGAAATTATTAAAACTTATTCTATTTGTAATTACATTTCTAATGTCGACAGAAATATTAGCTGCACCAGATATAAAAGTAGAAAATGCTTGGGTTGCTTCTGCAGAAGCAAATGATGACATGAGCGTCGCCTATATGTCACTCTTAAGTAATGAAGATTTAATACTGACTTTGGTGACTTCTCCAAAAATCAAAACAATTGAGATGCATAATACCATTCAAGACAAAGGCATTATGAAAATGCGTATGGCTCATGAAATTAAAATCTATCATAACAAACTCTTTGAATTTAAATCTGGTGGCAGTCATTTAATGCTCATGGATTTTAAAGGTCCTCTGAAGGCCGGGGAAAAAATTAAACTTACATTTCATTTTAAAGATAAAAAAAATCAATCTTTTGATAAATCAATTGACGCGACCGTTAAATAATTTTATTCCCAAATAGCCGTTTTCATTGCAATGCCATGTCCCCCAGATTGCCAGGATTTTTTTAAGCTTGCTTGATTAAGTCCACCTAACGCATAAATTGGTATATCTAGTTTACTTGTACATTCACTAAATAATTCCCAGCCTATCGGTTCAGCGAGAGGGTGTGATTCAGTTTTTTGAACTGGAGAAAATACAACAAATGATATATTTAAATCTTGCGCAATCATAAGCTCTTCTATGTTGTGGCAGGAAGCTCCGCATAATGAAAAGGCTGGCCGGTCTTTTAATTTAATTAATCTATGAGATGGATAATGAACACCGTCGGCCCCAATATCTAATGCGAGATTTTCGTTTTCATTAATTAACACTTTTGCTTGATAAGGCTTCGCCAGATCTAAGATCTTTTTAGCTATTTTTTTTAGATCTTGATAAGGTAAATTATTTTCTCTTACTTGTATCATCTTCAAGCCTTCTTCTAATTTAATTTTTAATCTTTCAAAAAATAATGTCTCACCCATCTCTTCGATGTTTGTAATCGCATAAATTGGGGGAAGTAAAATAGATTTCAGCACAAATAAATTGGTAGGCAATATTGGGGAAACTGATATACGAGATGGGTCTTGCCAATCCAATAATTGATTCTCACATGATGTGATTTGGCCAGTCCAATCAGTCACTTTGAAAAAATAGATATAGACCTTTTTATCTGGATAGATGTAACTTCGTTCAAACCATAACGTCGCATCATTTGCAGAAATATTAATTTCTTCCTGAAGCTCTCTCTGAAGAGCTTCAAAGGGTGATTCATTTTTTTCAATCTTACCACCTGGAAATTCCCACCATCCACTCCACCCGCGTCCAGGAGGTCTTTGGGCCATCAGAAGCAATCCATCATGTCTTTGAATAACAGCTGCAGCTGCGCGAACAGTATTCACAATTTAACTGCGATAGTCGGCATTTATTTTTACATAGTCATATGAAAAATCACATGTCCATATTGTTGCCTTTGCATGACCTCGATTAAGAAGTATTCGCATACTGATCTCAGGATGCCTCATAACTTCCTGGCCCTGATCCTCAGAATAGGTAGCTGCTCGACCACCTTTCTCTGCCACTAAAATACTTCCTAAATACAATTGTATTTTTGAGATATCAAGAGATTCTATGCCGGCATAGCCAATGGCAGCTAATATTCTTCCCAAGTTGGGATCGGACGCAAAGAATGCTGTCTTAATTAAAGGAGAATGCGCTATTGCAAAGCCTACTTTTCTACATTCAGCATCATCAAGACCTGATTCGACTTGAATAGTAATAAATTTCGTAGCACCTTCACCATCTCTCACAATGGCCTGCGCTAATTCAATTGCAACTTCACCAATGGCATTCTTAAGAGCCGTATAGTCTTTGTCTTCTTGGCTGATTTCATGATGTCCTGCTTGCCCTGTAGCAATTAGAATGAATGAATCATTAGTAGATGTATCGCCATCAACAGTAATGCAATTAAATGATTGTTGCGTCACTTCTTTAAGAAGTTTATCAAGTAAGATTTGATTAATAGAAGCATCTGTTGTAATAAATGACAGCATGGTTGCCATGTTTGGATGAATCATGCCGGAACCTTTACTTATACCGGAAATAAAGATTTCTCTATCTTGAATCTTTATTTTTCTCGATGCCGCTTTTGGTGCAATATCTGTAGTCATGATAGCTTCTGCTGCATCTATCCAATGCGCTGGATCTAAGCTTTTTACTGTATCTGGCAATCCACTTTTAATTTTATCAATAGGTAGGCTTTCTAAAATAACGCCTGTTGAAAATGGTAAAACTTGCTCTGAATTAATCGACAGAAGTTCGCTGACAGCCTGGCAGGTTTCTTTCGCCCTTAAAATACCCTCTTCTCCAGTACCTGCGTTAGCGCAGCCTGTATTAATAATGAGTGCACGAATTCCAGATGCATTTTTTAAATGCTCCTTACAAAGAATTACAGGCGCCGCACAAAATGCATTTTGCGTAAATACACCCGAAACTTTTGAGCCTTCTGCAATGGTGACTAATAGCAAATCTTTTCGGTTAGGTTTTTTAATATGTGCTTTAGCAGTCCCAAGCGATATACCTTTAACGGGGGAAATAGAATCAATTGTGAGTGGTTTAAGGTTAACTGGCATAGCTTATTCTTTTCTCCAAATAGTCCCTTGAGGGGTATCTTCTAATACAATGCCACTTTCAAGCAATAAAGATCTAATCCGATCTGCTTCCTTAAAATTTTTGTTAGTTTTCGCTTCATATCTTTGTAAAATTAACATATCAATATTAAGAGAAATTTTTTCATCACCTTTCAGAAAGGTTTCTGGATCTCTTTCGAGAAGGCCAATTGTCTTCGCAAGGGATCTGAGCAAATCAGCAAGTGGTGCAGATTTACTTTTATTAATTTCATTTGCTAAATCAAATAAAATAGAGATAGCCTCTGGCGTGTTAAAGTCATCATCCATAGCTTCCTTGAATTTATGCGCGAGTGGATGGCTCCAATCCACATCAGAATGCTCAATCTTAAATCCCCTTAAACTTACATATAATCTTTGTAATGCTAATTTTGCATCATCAAGATGCATATCTGAATAATTGAGAGGGCTTCGGTAATGTGCTCTTAAAATAAAAAATCTAACCACCTCTGGATCAAACTTTTCAAGCACTGTCCGAATGGTGAAAAAGTTTCCTAAAGACTTTGACATTTTTTCATCATCAACTCGCACAAAACCGTTATGCATCCAATAATTAGCCATCTTGCAATCATGAGCAGCTTCAGATTGAGCTATTTCATTTTCATGATGAGGAAATTGAAGATCTTGCCCGCCTCCATGAATATCAAAATGATGGCCAAGATAATGAGAGCTCATAGCTGAACATTCAATATGCCAGCCTGGTCTTCCCTTACCCCAAGGCGAATCCCAACTAGGCTCATTAGGTTTTGCGGACTTCCATAAAACAAAATCTAGTTCATCATGCTTATTTTGGTCAATATCTACCCTCTCGCCCGCGCGCAAATCTTCTATTGATTTGCCCGATAATTTTCCATACCCCTTAAAAGATCTTACTGAATAAAAAACATCTCCGTTTTTAGCAACATAAGCGTGATGCTTTTCAATTAATGTCTGAATCATAGAAATCATGTCTTGAATATGCTCTGTTGCTTTTGGCTCTTTTGAAGGGCTCATAACACCGAGCGCTTTCGCATCAGCATTCATTTCACTTATATATCTTTGCGTGAGACTTTCTATAGACTCATTGTTTTGAATGGAGCGATTGATGATCTTGTCGTCTATATCAGTAATATTTCTAACGTAATTCACGCTATATCCTAAAATATCAAACCAGCGCCTTACTACATCAAAAATAACCATCACGCGCGCATGCCCAATATGACATAAGTCATAGACAGTCATTCCACATACATAGATATTCACTTGCCCTTCCTGGATAGGTTTAAAAATCTCTTTATTTTTTGAAAGGGTGTTATAGATTTTAATCATTGCAAATAAGCTTGTGAGCTTAATAATAACAAAGGAATAGTGAAGGGCTTATTCATAAATAACATATAGATGATAAGGGTGCTATTTGGTAGAATTATGCTAAATTTATTAAGTAAATCATACCATGCCTCAAAAAAACGAATGTTCTAATATTAAGAATTTAAAAGGTTTTTTACTGTTTATCCTTTTATCCTTATCTACATTTTTCATAGCAAATGAAATTTACGCGGCCGATGATTTCAAATCGATTATGCAGCTAATTGAAAAGGGTGAAAAAGAAAAAGCCGCTCAACAAATTGACCAATATCTTAAAGCGAACCCTAATGACCCTCAGGTTATCTTTATTAAAGGCGTTGTGAAGGCTGAGCTTGGAAAATACAACGAAGCTATACAAGCATTCACTTACCTTACTGAAAAACATCCTAGTCTTCCTGAGCCATTTAATAATCTAGCAGTTCTCTATGCTGAACTAGGCGACTATGATAAGGCACAAAAAGCTCTTGAATCAGCCATCAAAACTCACCCTAGCTATTCAACGGCTCATGTCAACTTGGGCGATCTTTATACTAAACGCGCAACAGTTGCCTACAACAAAGCTTTAGAAATTGATAAGACAAATGTACAAGCTAAAACAAAGCTTTCTCTCATAAAAAAACTCTTTAATGCAAATGATATTAAAGTGCCGGTTGCACCTATCTCACAGCCAGTCCAAATAGCTACTAATGAAGTCATCAAGAAGCCTGCACCAGCGCCAACTCAGGCGGCAATTCCGTCCGCTCCAACTTCTAATGCACAGCCACCAAAAAATTTACCTCAGGAAATACCTTCTACTAAGAATAATACGGCTAACAATAGTGACTCTGAAATCGAATCTTTTGTTACAGAATGGGCTGAAGCTTGGTCATCAAAAAACATTACTTCCTACCTAGCTAAATATTCTCCTAACTTCAAAACACCTAAAGGAGAGAGTTTTTCAGACTGGCAAGAATCAAGAAGAAATAGAATTATAGGTAAGGACATAATTACTATTGAAGTTTCTGGGACAAACATCTCAAGTAAAGGCAATAGTTTTGCACAAGTGACTTTTAAACAAAAATATACTTCAAATAAATTAAGTCAAATATCAAGCAAAACTCTGATTTTAAGAAAAGAGGGTTCAGCCTGGTTTATTGAGCAAGAGTATTCTGGCAAGCAATAATTGATGAAAAATTTCATCAAAAAATTCCTGACAAAAGAATTTCACTTTTTATTAATCCTGGCGCTTCTTTTTAATATCTCCCAAGCCTTAAGTGAAGAAATATTTGTCTCGAATAAAAATTTGAATGTAACTGAATTAAGATATGAAACACCTGAAAAGATGCTTATAAAATCTTTAGTAGAAATTTCCGAAGGTAAAGTAGATATGGCGCTTGAAACTATTGACGCCCTTATCAAACAAACTCCAAATTTTAAGTTAGCCTATCTAATTCAAGGGGACTTACTTTTAGCTCATGCAAAGCAAATTAATGGTATCGGAGATGAGACTAAAGGTGAAAAAAAAGAAGAGGTCGAAAATTTAAAAAATGAAGCAAAAGTCAGAATTGAAAGATACCTTAATAATCTAAATCTACAGAATGAGCCGAAAATTTTTGCTCAACTTAATAATAAAGTTAAATATCTTTTTTACGTAGACGCAGGGAGTTCTCGACTTTACCTATACGAAAATATTAATGGAAAGCTATCTTATAAAGATGATTATTATGTGTCCATCGGTAAAAATGGATTTGGTAAGCAATATGAAGGTGACAAAAAAACACCTGTAGGCGTTTACTTTACAGGGAAAAAAATCAGGGAATCATTATCAGACTTTTACGGGGAAGCAGCCTACCCTTTAAGTTACCCAAATGAAATCGACAGAAAAAATAAAAGAAATGGCTCTGGCATATGGCTCCATGGTACGCCTAAGACTACTTATAATAGAACGCCATTGGCAAGTGATGGATGTATTGTATTGAGTAACCCAGATTTAATGAAGCTATCTTCCGTTTTAGATAACAACAGAATTCCTATTATTATTTCTTTTCAATCATTAAAAGATTTAGAGTCTAGCAATAACAATTTGACTGAGAAAAAACTTTCACTAGTTGGTGCTATAGAAAGTTGGAGAGAAAAATGGGAAAATCAAGACACTGAAAGCTACCTAAAATTTTATTCAAAAAACTTTTTTAGCGAAAAAGATGATTATGACTCATGGGCCGAGAGAAAAAGAATCATTCAGGCTCAAAAGCAAAAGGTCCTCGTTGAGCTATCTGAAATTTCATTCTTTGATTATCCGAATACAGAAAATGAAATTGTTTTAGTGGATTTCGTCCAGGATTATAAAAGCCCTGTAATTAACAACAAAATGAATAAAAGGCAGTATTGGATTAATGAAAATAATGAATGGAGAATTATGTATGAAGGCGGCACTTAATTTAATCAAATTAGTTTTTGTTTTTTTCTTATTTTTACCCTTAGCCCATGCAGCTAATCCAGTTGTTGAGTTCGAAACTAATCAAGGCAACTTCAAGATTGAGCTCTTCCCTGAAAAGGCTCCAAAAACAGTTACTAATTTTTTATATTATGTAAATAACGGATTTTATAAGGAAACTATCTTCCATAGGGTCATTAGTAATTTTATGATCCAAGGTGGCGGGTTTACTCGAGAGATGTCTGAAAAAGCGACGCAGCCTCCAATTATTAATGAATCAAATAATGGATTACTGAATAGCGTAGGAACTCTTGCTATGGCAAGGACAAACGATCCTAACTCTGCAACTGCTCAATTTTTTGTAAATCTGATAGACAACAATTTTTTAAACTACACAGGTCCTGAGGCAAACTCTATCGGCTATTGTGTTTTTGGCAAGGTGACTGAGGGTATGAATGTCGTTCGTAAAATTGGTCAGCTACCAACAGGTAATTCTAAAGGCTTCTCTGATGTGCCTATTAGGCCTGTCATTATTATTAATGCAAAACATATTAACTAATATTTTATAAAGGAATTTAAGTGATTACACTCTCAACCAATTTCGGCAATATCATTTTAGAACTTGATGCTGATAAGGCGCCCATTACTGTCGCAAACTTTTTAAGTTACGCTAAGAATGGTTACTATAATGGCACTATTTTCCATCGAGTTATTGATGGCTTTATGATTCAAGGTGGCGGATTTGATGATTCGATGAAACAGAAAGCCACTGAAAAACCAATTAAAAATGAGGCTAATAATGGTCTTAAAAATAATAAATACACCATTGCCATGGCTAGAACTTCAATACCCGATTCGGCCACGAGCCAATTCTTTATTAATGCAAATAATAATGATTTTTTAAATCACCCAGGCCAGGATGGCTGGGGTTATTGCGTTTTTGGAAAAGTCACTGAAGGTACTGACATTGTGGATAAAATTCAAAAAGTCGCAACAGGTAATTCGGGCGGCCATCAAGATGTTCCTTTAGAGGCAGTCACAATTCTCAATGTTACTATTGATTAATATTGCCTAATCAAACTATCTTTGTATCAGATATACACTTGTGCGAAAGTCGTCCAAGCATCTCTGATGCTTTCCTGAATTTTTTAAATAAAATAACCAATCAAGTCGATGCGCTATACATACTTGGTGATCTTTTTGAATATTGGATAGGTGATGATTCAAAGCAGCATGAAAATATAATCAGGGCTATCAAAGCATTAACAGGTCGACACATTAAGGTTTTTTTAATGCACGGCAATAGGGACTTTCTTATTGGTCCTGTCTTTGAAAAAAAAACAGGCGCTCTTTTATTAAAAGATCTAACACTTATCAAAATTTATGGCAGAAAAATACTTCTAAGTCATGGGGATTCACTTTGTACTGATGACATCGAATATCAATCTTTCAAAAACAAGGTTAGAAATGAATCATGGAAAAATGAATTTCTAAAAAAGCCTCTTACTGAGCGAATCCACATTGCAAATGAATTTAGAAAGCAAAGTGAATTAAATAAAAAAAATAAATCTGAAGAAATCATGGATGCAAATCCTGAAGAAGTAAATCGAATCCTAACTCAATTCAATTACCCAGACTTTTTTATTCATGGCCATACACATAGACCAAACTATCACTCAATTAATCTTGATGGCCATCAAATGCAACGCGTTGTTTTAGGTGATTGGTATGAACAGGGGAGTTATTTAACTCTAGATTTGCATGGTATCAAAACGTATCAGCTTTAATGTTTTAGAAACTCTAATGGTCTTCTTTTATCAGCTACTTTATCTAGCACACCATTGATATATTTATACCCGTCAATTCCACCAAAGGTCTTAGCTAACTCAACACCTTCATTAATAGCCACTTTATATGGAGTTGGTACATCGTGCATAAGCTCATAAACTGAAATACACAGAATTGAATGCTCGATAGGGCTTAGCTTTTCAATAGGTCGATCAATAAAACTTGAAATTTCATTATTTAATTGATCCATATTATTCATGATGCCATCAAAAAGATGGTGATAAAAAACTTCATCCGCCTTTAAATAATCAGGGTCATCTTTGATGTCTTTTTTAATCTGATTAATATCAAACTGATTTAAGATGCCGCGATAAATACTTTTCATCACAAGCTCTCTAGACTTACGCCTATTATTGACAAGCTTCTTTTTCTTTTTAATAGGTTGCATTTCTAGCATTAGACTGACTTTAATAAATGAATCATTTGTATAGCAACTTGAGCAGCTTCTTTGCCTTTGACTGAGGCTCTCTCCATAGCCTGCTCATCATTTTCAGTGGTTAATATTGCATTAACAATTGGCATACTAAATTCTAACTGAACATCCATAATTGATTTTGCTGAGTGGTTTGCTACAACTTCAAAATGAAAAGTCTCGCCCCTTATTACAGCGCCCATTGCAATAAGTGCATCAAATTTTTTTGTTTGCGCCATCTTTTTAAGAGCTAAAGGACTTTCTAGGGCGCCAGGAACTTTTGCTAATACGATAAGCTCATCTTTTACACCAAGGTTAAGAAGCTCTTGATGACATGCCTTAACTAGCGCTTCACCAACATGCGGGTTAAATTCTGACATCACAATACCAATAGAGAATAATTCTCCATTTGAATTTTTCAAAATCTCTCTCAATTCACTAAGTCCTTTAGTATTACTTTTAAATAAAAAAGTAATTTTAACTTATATGAGAGCTATCTTTAGCTTTTATATAAGTTAATGAAACAATATCCAAGCCTTTTGTATAGTGCTCCATATCCCATAAGATATAGGCACACCAACAGCTGACCAAGCAAGAAAAGTGATTAGTGGAGTTTTTTCAGCCTTTCCAATAGTTTCTTTTGTTGTAATAAATTTTTCATGTGCTAATTTTTTTTCGGTCAATAACTCTTTATCGGTCATAAAGAATTTATTGTCCATAGGTCTCACCATAAGATTTGCAATAAATCCGATGGCAAGCATGCTCGCTAATATATAAAAAATAGGTGCATAAATTTCTGAAAAAGGAACCTGTGCTTCAACCCTCATATCATGCATATAATTTACAATCACTGGGCCCAATATACCTGCAGTTGACCAAGCCGTTAGGATTCTTCCATGAATTGCCCCCACAAATTGAGTTCCAAACATGTCTGCTAAGTAAGCTGGTATCGTTGCAAACCCCCCACCGTACATAGAGGCAATAATACAAAAACATGCTGCAAAGAGCGCTAATGATTTTGATCCAGTCATATAGGATGCGGTGACGTACATCAAGATACCAAGTGTAAAAAATACAATATAAGTCAGTTTTCTTCCTAATTTATCTGAAATGCTGGCCCAGAAAAACCGGCCAAAAATATTAAATAAAGAAATTAACCCTACAAATCCTGCGCCTACGGCGGCTGCAAGCGCCAATAAAGACTCATCTTTTTTAAGATCTGCAAAACCGAGATCTGAGTGGCCAATTAAGGCACCGCCAAAGGTTTCTTGAAGCATTGGCGCTGCTGCTCCAATAATACCTATACCTGCTGACACATTCATACAAAGAACTATCCACAAAAACCAAAATTGTGGCGTTTGATGCGCCTTGTTTAAATGCACATGATTAACCGAAATCATATTATTATTTTTATTCCTAGGTGGATTCCATCCTGCCGGCTTCCATCCTGATGGAGGTACTCTATAGCCTAGAGAGCCTGAAATCATAAAAATAGTATAAATAATGGCCAATACTACGAATGTTTGCCAAATCCCAGGCTGAGTCATGCCGTTAATATTTGTAGAAAATTTTGTCATTAGCATTGTGGCGAGCGGGGAACCAATCATGGCGCCTCCTCCAAAGCCCATAATCGCCATGCCAGTGGCCATACCTCTTTTATCCGGAAACCATTTAATTAGAGTAGAGACGGGAGAAATATATCCTAAGCCTAAACCTATCCCACCAATGACGCCACTTCCAAGCCACATCATCCAAAGCTGATGCGTATATATGCCAAAAGCGGAAAGCAATAATCCGCCACACCAGCAAAAGGTAGAAACAAGCCCGGCTTTTCTGGGGCCCGCTCGTTCTAGCCAGCTTCCCCAAAAAGCTGCGGAACAGCCTAAAAGAACAAAGAACAAGGTGTACATCCACCCTAAATCAAATTGAGTCCAGTTACAGTCAGTCGCAGTTAAAGCTCGAAGTGTGCCATGAAGTTTATCTGCAAAGGTTGCTGCCCCAGCAGAGCATGCAGCTAAAGCCTTGCCATCCTGACCTATTAAGGCATTCCCTAAAGGCTTCCAAAAAACACTGAATCCATAAGCCATACCAATTGAAAGATGAATAGCTAATGCTGCGGGCGGAACCAGCCAACGATTATAAGAAGCCTTAGCAGTAATATATTCTTTTGAAAAAAAACTTGGCATACACACTCCCCGAAAATCAACATTTCAATATTAAATTATTTTTAAAAAAACATCTTATTCTTTGTAAACTATATATTGTCATTAAAGTGTCATATAAATGTCATACGATCATAACCAATCCATTAATATAAGCAACTATGAAAGCCAATATACTGATCGTTGAAGATGAAAGTCCAATTCTTGAGCTTTTGGCACTTAATATTTCTCAGGCTGGCTATAATCCTCTAAGAGCTATAAGTGCTGAACATGCAGAAAAACTGATTAACGAAGCTCTTCCCGATATTATCTTGCTCGACTGGATGTTGCCTGGTATGTCAGGAATCGATTTTGCAAAAAAATTACGTAGCAATGCTTTAACCAAAACAATCCCTATTATTATGTTAACAGCGCGAAGTGATGAATTAGATAAAGTTAAAGGTTTAGAGATTGGTGCTGACGACTATATTACAAAGCCTTTTAGTCCTAGAGAACTTAATGCTCGAATCAAGGCTGTGCTTAGAAGAAAAGCCCCCGAACTTACTGAAGATATATTAAAAATTAATGGTCTAGAATTAAATCCTGTTTCTCATCGCGTTACCGGAAATAATAAGCCACTGGAAATGGGTCCAACAGAATTTAGATTGCTTCATTTTTTTATGAGCAACCCTGAAAGAGTTTATTCAAGGAGTCAACTATTGGATAAGGTTTGGGGAAGTCAAATTTTTATTGAGGATAGAACGGTAGATGTTCATATTCGAAGATTGAGAAATATTCTTACTCAATCTCAGCATGAAAATTTAATCCAAACTGTTCGCGGCTCAGGTTACAGACTCTCTACAAAATAGAATTTACCTAGATCACTGCAAGCATTACTCGCTATAATACTCGTACGTTTTTAGCGAGAAAAAACATTGCAAGATATCCGTTGGAATACTTTTTGGGTTTTATTATTTATATCTTTTTTATCTCTTATTGTGTGGGGATTTCAAAGCTTAGAAGTTGCTTCATTGTTTTTTATTCTATGCCTCTCCATTTATTTACTTTCTCATGTTTATTGGATTTACCGTCTAAACAAATGGCTTAAAAATCCAAATCTATCAACTATCCCTGATGGATCGGGTATCTGGGAAGAAATATTTGCCATACTCTATCGAGAATATAGAACACAAAAGAGAAGCAAATCTGAACTAACTACAACACTTGGCAGATTTATGACGGCAGCAGAAGCGATTCCTGACGGCATTGTTGCTCTAAATCAAAATAATGAAATTGAATGGTGTAACAAACCTTCAGAAAAAATGCTTGGTATTAGTTTATCTAAAGATATTAATCAGCCTATTAACTACTTATTGCGCGAAACTAGTTTTACTGAATATCTCAATTCCAATACATATAATGACTCGCTTAAATTAATTTCTTGGCGCAACACAAGCAGATCATTCGAAATACTTCTGGTACCTTTTGGTGCGAGTCAAAAACTTCTTATCTGTAGGGATATTACTCAGATTGAAAAAAATGATTCTATTAAGCGTGATTTTATTGCGAACGTTTCACATGAGTTAAAAACGCCACTAACGGTCATCGTTGGATTTTTAGAAACACTTTCAGATATGAAAAATGAATTCAATGAAAAAACCTACTCTTATCTTCAAATGATGCTTGAACAATCAGATCGAATGAATAAGCTAGTTGAGGACTTACTTCAGCTCTCATCGATAGAATCAAACGCAGCACCTGCCGAAAAAAAAGAAATAGATATGCTCCATCTCTTCAAGAACCTGAAGAAGGATTCAGATTTGATATCCGGCAAATTACATACAATTAATATGTCTATTAAGAAAAATATTTCTTTATTAGGATATGAAAAAGAAATATATAGTGCATTTGTTAATCTTGTAAGCAATGCTATACGCTATACCGAAAAAGGTGGGTCGATTAATGTTATATGGGATATGAAGAATCAAAATCCTTATTTTGAAGTGCAAGATTCTGGTATTGGTATTGATCAAAAGCTAATTCCGAGACTTACAGAGCGCTTTTATAGAATTAATAGTGATCGAGGCAGAAATACTGGAGGCACTGGATTAGGGCTATCTATTGTAAAACATGTTTGTATTCGACATCAGGCACAAATAGAAATTACAAGTCAAGTAGGGAAAGGCAGTCAATTTAAAATTATTTTCCCACAAGAAAGACTATCTCTTAAGAAATGATGAAGAAGAAAATGAATAAATTATATTATTTCTTTTTTTGTTTAATATTTTCAATATCCCTGCCCATTTCACATGCAAAAGAAATTGTTGAACCAGATAGGCAGTCTATAAGGCAGCTTGGTAAATCGGATTTTGACCGCATGGCTGACCATGAGATCAGAGAAAATATTCAAAGTTTAAAAACTCTTATGCTTAAGCTTTATAAAAGGAATCCTTCTGAATTAAAAAAAAGCACGTCTGAAGATCCTGAAAAAATGGTGAATTGGGTATTTAATGGAAATCACAATTGGAATTTTGAAGCTATTAATAATGCTCAAGGCACTGATGCTATGTACTTAACGTTTAGCGAAGACTATAAAGGCGACAAAGTGCTCCCATTTATTGTCGGTATTTACACTATGCTTATCAAAGCCCATGGAGGTAAAAAAGAATTTTATTTATTTGACTCAGTTGACCCCCAGCTTTTGTATAACGCCTCTCGTAATATTGAAACAGCTGTTTGGAAACTCTCCAACGCTAAAGATAGTTCCGGTAAATCCTTTTTGCTAGCGAATGAAATAAATGAAAAGGAAAGTAATTTATCTTTTGAAAGAGAGTTTGGAAAAATTATTGGTAGAACAGATTTTCTAGCTTTTACATTATCTGAAAAAACGGAGCGGAGTATTACGCGCATTATTCAAAATGTTACGACTGGCTTATTCATACCTATTTAAACTACAAAAGTATTTTCTCAATGCCGCCTTTGGTGGAGCTTTCTACAAAGTTTTGCATCCAATTTGCACCCAGTAAATTCTTGGCTAATTCAACCACAATATAGTCTGCTGTTGTATTTGTTTCTTCTCCATAACGCGCCAATCCTTGTAAACAAGAAGGGCAGGAAGTAAGAATTTTTACTTCACCAAATGATTCTGGCTGGTCAATACCTATTTTTTGAATCCCTTTTTCTATTTCTTCTAGTTTTCTCTTTTTAACTTGCGTTGCAATATCTGGTCTTCCTACGGCAAACGTTCCAGACTCACCGCAACAGCGATCATTCAAAGGTACACTTGTATTCATTAATGTGTTTGTAACTTGAGAAGGTGCATATGTTTTCATTGGACTATGGCAAGGATCGTGGTACATATATCTAGTGCCTGAAACACCTTCCATTTTTACTCCTTTTTCCATGAGATATTCATGAATATCTAATAATCTGCAGCCAGGAAATATTTTTTCAAATTCATATTTTTGTAACTGATCCATACAAGTTCCGCAAGAAACAATCACTGTTTTAATATCTAGATAATTAAGTGTATTCGCTACTCTATGGAACTGAACACGATTATCAGAAGTTATTTTTTGACCTTTATCATGGTTACCAGAAGAGGTTTGAGGATAGCCACAACATAAGTAGCCTGGCGGCAGAACGGTAATTGCGCCAACCTCATATAACATCGCTTGAGTTGCTAATCCTACTTGTGAGAAAAGTCTTTCAGAGCCACATCCAGGGAAATAAAAAACTGCGTCAGAATCTTCATTAATCTTTTCTAGATTTCTTATGACCGGAACGACTTTATCATCTTCGATGCCAAGAAGCGCTCTAGAGGTTTTAGTTGGCATATTTTTAGGCATTGGTCGATTTAAGAAATGAATAATTTGAGACTTGATCGGCGCTTTACCACTAGTTGAAGGTGGATTATTTTTGAAAAAATTAATAGTGCCGAGTTTTTTTAATAAGTGATGCCCAGCTTGTTGAACTTTGTATCCAACATCGACCATTAAAGTTCTCATAATTTTAATAGTGACTGGATCTTTCATATTGAGATAGCTCATCGCTAATGCTGTGCCTGGGCTAAAGTGTCGCTTACCCTGCTCTCTTAAGAAATTTCGCATAGCGATAGAGACTTCACCAAAATCAATATCAACTGGACAAGGGTTAAGGCATTTATGGCAAACAGTACAATGATCTGCAACATCATTAAATTCATCGAAATGCTTAATCGAAATACCACGTCTTGTTTGTTCTTCATATAAAAATGCTTCTATAAGCAATGAAGTCGCTAAAATTTTATTTCTTGGGCTATAAAGTAAATTAGATCTAGGTACATGTGTTGTGCATACAGGCTTACATTTACCACAACGTAAACAGTCACTGATTGAATCTGCTATTTCCCCAATAGCAGATTGTTCCATGATGATAGATTCTTGCTCTAACAATCCAAAGCTTGGAGTATAAGCATTCTCTAAGCCAGATCCTGGAAGCAATTTACCTTTATTAAAGTGTCCAAAGGGATCTACTTTATTTTTATATTTCTCAAAGGCTTGAATTGTACCTTCATCTAAAAATTCCATTTTTGTAATACCAATGCCATGTTCGCCAGAAATAACGCCATTGAGGCTTTTAGCAAGATCCATCACTCTCACAACAGACTCGCGCGCTTCTTGCATCATTTGATAATCATCAGAATTAACAGGAATGTTGGTATGCACATTACCATCACCGGCGTGCATATGAAGTGCTATAAACACCCTACTCTTTAAGGTATTTTTATGAATTTGATCTAGTTTTAGTAAAAAGCTTTCATACTCTCTTCCGCAAAAAATTTCATGGAGAGGGTCTTTGAGTTCTCTTTTCCAAGAAATTCTTAGCTCATAAGACTGAAGCGCTCTAAATATACTTTCATATTTCTCTTCAATATCATTATTTCTTTCAAGCAGTGTTGAAGGAGGGCTATCAAGATTGTCCAGCATCTGGCCCCATTTTTCTCTTAACCCATGGATCAAATCAATACTCATTTTTTGCTTTACTTGGGTTAATTCTGGATCAGAATTTAATCCTTCTTCTTCATAAATAAATTTATCATGCTCAATGAAAGTTTCTAATTCATCTAAAAGTTTTAATTTATTTTTAATTGAAAGCTCGATATTAATTCTTTCAATACCATCGGAGTATTCTCCAAGCTTAGGAAGAGGAATCACAACATCTTCATTGATCTTAAATGCATTTGTATGTTTTGCAATCGCAGCTGTTCTTGCGCGATCAAGCCAAAAACGTTTTCTAGCATCTGCTGAAACTGCTATAAAACCCTCACCATTTCTTGAATTAGCTATTTGTACAATTTGAGAGGCTGACAACCCTACAGCATCTTCATCATCACTTGCAATATCTGCGATTAAAACCATGCGAGGACGTTCTTGTCTTGCGGCTTTGGTACTATACCCAACAGCTTTAATATAGCGCTCATCCATATGCTCTAATCCAGCCAAGAGCGTACTATCTGATTGATCTAAATAATCCTTGATTTCTACAATTGCGGGAACAGCATGGGAGACGTTGCCAAAAAATTCTAAGCAAACTGTTCTAACGTACTTAGGCATCTTATGAAGAATGAAAGTGCCAGATGTGATGAGTCCATCACATCCTTCTTTTTGAACACCAGGAAGTCCACTCAAAAATTTATCGGTTACATCTTTCCCTAATCCGATTTTTCTAAAACTACTCCCAGGTATTTCTAAAACTTCTGGCTCTGCAATTAATTCTTTGCCGTCAGGCTTATATCGACTAATTTTAAAACGCACCAAATCTACATAGTGAATTTTGCCAAGATTGTGATCTAATCTTTCGACCTCAACCCAGTTGCCATCAGGGTCAACCATTTTCCAAGAAGCTAGGTTATCTAAAGCCGTCCCCCAAAGTACTGCTTTCTTTCCACCAGCATTCACTGCAATATTTCCACCAATGCAAGATGCATCTGCTGATGTCGGATCGCAAGCAAATTCAAGCCCACTACTCGTTGCCATTTCCATAGCGCGTCTTGTAACAACCCCTGCACCGCATCTCACAACAGGCACACGCTCACTGACGCCAGGCAAATTTTGATATTCGACATTGCTTATATCATCAAGTTTTTCGGTATTAATGACTGCTGAGAATGGGGTGAGCGGAATAGCACCGCCGGTGTAACCTGTACCTCCCCCTCGAGGAATAATGGTTAACTCAAGGTCGATACAAGCTTTAACAATTTGCGCCATCTCTTCTTCGCGATCTGGGTTAATTACAACGAATGGGTATTCAACTCGCCAGTCCGTTGCATCAGTCACATGAGATACTCTTGCTAATCCATCAAATTGAATATTATCTTTTTTGGTAATTTTTTTTAATTTAGAAAAAATTTTTCTTCTAAATTTTTTGACCAACTTGAAATCGTTTTCGAAAGTCTTAACTGCCTTATGCGCTGCTTCAGAAAGATCCATGACTTTCTCATTGCCAGAACTTCGCTCACCAATCGAATGGATACGATGATACATAGCATCCACTAATGCTTTAAGTCGCTTTGGATTTTCTAAAAGATCATCTTGAAGATAAGGATTTCTATTAACTACCCATAAATCACCGAGCACCTCGAAAAGCATCCGAGCAGATCGGCCTGTCTTTCTTTCGTCTCTCAATTCATTCAGGATATTCCAAATATTTTCTCCTAAGAATCGAATGACGATTTCTCTGTCTGAGAACGAAGTATAGTTATAGGGTATTTCACGCAATCGACTGATTGGAAATGGTTGCGTTTTAAAAATAGATTTGAGTATTGGGGCGTTCATTTAAATAAATTTAATTTAAGCATGAGCATATCATGGAGCAGAATTGCTAACAACGTTATAACCCAAAGGGTTATTGAACTTTAGGCAGAAAATTCAGTTAAAATATGAGCTAAATTTACTCGGTTTAAAGGGCCTGTTTCTTTCCAATTTATGAACCCAATACCTTTAATAAAGTTCAGATTAATTTCTCAAATATACCCAAAATGCTCTGGATAAAAACTCTTCATATTATATTTATGGTGACTTGGTTTGCTGGCCTTTTTTATTTGCCGAGACTCTTTGTTTACCACGCCATGAGTAAAGATAAAATTAGCCATGAAAGATTCAAAGTCATGGAAAGAAAGCTTTTTTTCGGGATCATGACACCTGGCGCTTTTTTAACGATACTTTTCGGAGGGTGGCTTTGGGGTCTTTATGGCGTAACTGAACAATGGCTTCAAATTAAAATAGGTCTCGTAATCTTATTGTTGGCTTATCACTATCTATGCTTTAAACATCTTATTGATTTTAAGAACAATAAAAATAAGCATAGCCATATCTATTTTCGATGGTTTAATGAAGTGCCTGTAATAGCTCTTGTTGCCATCATTTACTTAGTCGAATTTAAACCAGCATGAGTATACTCATCTGCGGCTCCATGGCTTTTGATACCATTATGGTATTCAAGGACCAATTTAAAAACCATATCCTACCTGAAAGCATTCATAAATTAAGTGTGGCTTTTTATGTGCCAGAACTTAGAAAAGAATTTGGCGGTACTGCAGGAAATATTGCATACAATCTTAAGCTTCTCGATGAAAATCCAGTCATTATGGCAACAGTAGGTAGCGACTTTTCGGTTTATTTTGACTGGCTTAATCAAAATGGAATTGATGCTTCATATATCAAGGAAATTAAGAGTCTTTATACAGCGCAAGCATATATTACGACTGATCTAAGTGACAATCAAATTACAGCTTTTCATCCAGGCGCCATGGTGGAATCTCACCAGAATAAAATTAAACAAGTAAAAGATGTATGTTTGGCGATCATTGCGCCAGATGGGAAAGATGGCATGATGAATCACGCCAAAGAATGTAAGGCGCTTAATATTCCCTTTATGTTTGACCCTGGACAGGGGCTGCCAATGTTTGATCGCAAAGAGCTTTTAGAGTTTATTGATGACGCTTCATATATTGCAGTGAATGACTACGAAGCAACTCTCTTGTCTGAAAAAACCTCCCTTTCTATAGAAGAAATTTCTAGAAAAGTAGAAGCATTAATTGTGACTATGGGTGCAGAAGGCTCAGTCATTTATGCTGGCCATAAAATATATAAGATTGAACCCATTAAGGTTGAATCAACTATTGATCCTACAGGATGTGGCGACGCTTATCGTGCAGGCCTTCTCTATGGCATTTCTAAGAAATGGGATTGGCAATCTGCTGGTCGATTAGCTTCTGTGATGGGCGCAATTAAAATTCAAAATCAAGGTGGCCAAAATCATCGCCCATCCCGTGACGATATTGAAAAACTTTATACAAAAAAATTAATCGAAGAAAATAATTAATTAGATATCTTTTGAGTTTGCTTTTACAGAAAATACTGTCTTATCATCAAGCCTGATAGCTGTTAAAGCTCTTCCCCAAACACAGCCAGTATCAATGGAATAAATATCTCCTCTTGTAACAAGGCCTAAAGCTGACCAATGACCAAAAATAATAATATTATCTTTGGTTTTTCTTTTAGGAAAATCAAACCAAGCTTTTAATTTTTTAGGCATATTTTTAAGTTCACCTTTATAGGTAAAATCAATAGCTCCATCTGAAGACAAAGCCCTCAACCTCGTAGTCGCATTAATGATAATTCTGGCTTTATCATTCTTACTTAAGGTACTAGACCATTTATCCGGCTTATTGCCATATATGGAAGATAAAAATTCTACATATTTTTTACTGCGGAGTTGCACGCTTACTTCTTTTGAGAATTTTAGAGTGTCCTTAACGGTCCACTGAGGCATTACACCCGCATGAACCATTAAGTGTTTTTTTTCGTAATGAACTAAGGGGAGAGATCGCAACCATTTAAAAAGTAAATCTGAGTCTTTTGCTTTAAGAAGACGAGATAAAGTATCTTCGTCATCTGGCTCAATAACCTTATATTTTATAGCTAGTGCGTGAAGATCATGATTGCCTAAAACAGCGGTCACTGAAGATTTATTTTTATAGCACCATCTCAACATTTCCAGCGATCCATTGCCGCGATTAATCAAATCGCCCGCGAGCCAAAGTTGATCTCTGCCGCGTTTAAATTTAATTATTTTTAGAAGGTCTAGAAAAGAATAGTAGCAACCTTGGATATCGCCAATTGCGTAAATTGCCATGAATGTTTATTTTTTAAAGTTAGCACCTGATGAGTTCGTCATATATAAGACTGCACTAGCCACTTCATTGTCAGACAAAGATGCATTGCCACCTTTTGCTGGCATAGAGCGAATTCCTTTAATGGCATGCTGAACGAGTGTTTCATAACCTTGAGCTATTCTTGGAGCCCATGTTTGCACATCACCAAGTTTTGGAGAATTTAATATACCAGCTTGATGGCACGTTAAACAAACAGCTTTGTAGACTTCCTCTCCTGATTTCCCCCCTGAAGCTTCTCCTTGAGCAACTACCTGAGCTAATTCTACCTTTGCAACTGGCTGAATATTTTCTTTAATTTTACTTTCCACCATAACATTAGAGCTAGTGGCACTCTGAAAATCATAGGTTATCAATGAAATGAATAAAATTCCCCCTACGACTGCTCCGACAATAATTGCCATTAACTCAAATAAAACATTTGTTTCTTTTTCTAAACTCATTTAACTATCCTTTTGTAATCTTAATAAAGAGTAAATTTAAAATAATGGTCAATTAACATCGCAGAAAAAATTAGGCTTAAATAAATAATAGAATATCTAAATGTTTTCATGGATAACTTATCTGAGTAATTTTTAAATAGCATAATTACATAATACAAGAAAACAGCATTAAGAATAGTGGCACAAATTAAATAAATAAGCCCACTCATGCCAAGACTAAATGGCGCCATAGTCACAATAATCAAAATGATTGTATATAGGACAATTTGTAACAATGTAAAAGATTCGCCGTGTGTGACAGGCAGCATTGGTATGCCTACTTTTGCGTAATCATTTCTCCGATAAAGTGCTAATGCCCAAAAATGAGGTGGCGTCCAACAGAAAATAATTAAAAATAGTATTAGTGCTTCCGGTCCAACAGTATTATTAACCGCTGCCCACCCCAGAATCGGTGGCATAGCGCCAGAAGCACCGCCAATAACTATATTCATTGGCGTAGCAGGCTTGAGAAAAATTGTATAAATAACGGAGTAAGAGAAAAAAGTTGCAAGAGTAAGCCACATTGTTAGGGAGTTCACGTAATAATAAAGAATGGCTAATCCAACACCCCCCAGAATACTTGCATAAACTGCAGTACGTTCGGATGACAATTGTCCTGTTCCAATAGGCCTTCCTTTTGTTCTTGCCATCACTGCATCTATTTTTTGTTCAATTAAGCAATTAAAAGCTGCTGCTGCACACGATACAAAACCAATGCCAAGAATAGAACTTAGTAATACATTAAATGGCACCATACCGGGGGTAGATAAAAACATTCCAATTACAGCAGTAAAAACAATAAGAGAATTAACTCGTAACTTACAAAGAACTAAAAAATTCTTTAAATCAATCTGAAGATTCAAAGTATTTTTTTTAAGGAGCCAAAGCATATTATTTTTTAATTTTTGCATTTATTATTGTTATTATGACGACCAGTAAAGCTGCTGTTAGATTGTGACTAACAGCTAAAACCATTGGGAGATGAAGAATCAAGTTAGCAACTCCTATAATAAATTGGGCTGCTAATATAGCTAATAACAACATCGCCTCAGATCTCAATTGTTTATATTTCATTAATGCATATGATAAATAGCCAAAATAAATAACTAAAGTTATAGCGCCTATTCTGTGAACCCACTGAATTGCTTGTAAAGCGTTAAGACTGATTGGAGTCCCTTCAGAAGTTTGACCTAAATCTCTAAAAATATTAAACGCATTCTTAAAGTCCATATCAGGGATCCATTGTCCATGGCAGGTTGGAAAGTCTGTGCAAGCGAGACCAGCATAATTAGTGCTAGTCCAGCCACCTAAAAAAATTTGCATAAAAATCAAAATAAAGCCAAACCTTGCCATATAAAAAATTATGCTTTGCTTTAGAATTAATTTTGAATTTTCGTTGTAATGTTCGTAACTTATATATGTAAGTAAAGCTAAGGTTGTCATACCGCCTATTAAATGGGCACTTACAATAATAGGCTTGAGTAAGAGTGTAACTGTAAGCATTCCTAACATAGCTTGAAAAAATACAATGCCCAGAAGGCTAAAGGGAGCAAGGATACTCACTTTTAGAGATTTTTTATTTTTATAAGCTAAATACCCAATTGTTAAAATTAAAAGCCCCAATAGGCCTGCCACATATCTATGAACCATCTCTTTCCAAGCCTTGTCATTTTCTATAACTTGACCTGGAAAAGTATGCTGGGCTTTTTCAATAGCCAGTTGGCTTTCTGGAACAGTTAGTGTTCCAAAACAGCCTGGCCAGTCTGGGCAACCTAAACCAGCATCCGCTAGCCTTACATAGGCCCCTAAAACAATTAAACAAAATGTCATAACTGTTGTAAATAAGGTAATTTTTTTAAAAAGATTCATAATTAAATTTCTATAAATTTATATTAATATCGATTAGACTAAAGGGAAATAATTCCTCTAATTTGCAAGAATTATAACATTCACCCAATTATGGCAAAAAAATCTATCTGGCTGTTGCTCGTTTTATTAACTCTTCTGGTCTTATTTTTTTTGTTATTAACTACAAATAAAAAAGTTCCAGAAATTGCAGTTACTTCAATCACTGGTGAAGCTATCAAGCTTTATCAAGTTAAAAATAATTTCACAATTATTAACTTTTGGGCAACCGATTGTCCAGGCTGCATCAAAGAAATGCCGGGTCTAGTTGCTACTTACAATCAATTCAAAGGGCAAGGTTTAGAAATTATTGCTATATCTATGAGTTATGACCCGCCAAATCAGGTCTTAAACTTTACGCAAAAAAATAAAATACCCTTCCCTGTTGTGTTAGACGTTAATGGTCAAATTGCACGATCATTTGAAAACATTCGCCTTACGCCAACTTCAATACTTATTGATAAAAATGGGAAAATCATTGATAAAGTCATAGGTGAGTTAGATTTTAATAAATTAAATGCTCTTTTGAAAAAGCATCTTAATTCCTAATTATTTTGAAATTCTTATTAATCGTTCTAGATCTTTGATTATTCCAGATGGATTTGTTCCTTTTTTATACTGCATCATCAAATTACCGTAAGGATCGATAAGGTAAATAGACTCGTTATCAAAGTTTGGATAAGATTTAAAGCGACTCTTTATTCTATCTTTTAAGTCAGTATCATCTTTAAGCAAAAGCTGGCCTTGGCTCAATTTAATCTGTTCGGACGAAATTAAATTTTTATCTTTGGCTATAGCTAGCCTTTGAATTTTATTGCCATCTTTACCTAATGCAAGCCAAATTTGTCTTAATTCATATAGTTGGAATTCACACACCTTTTCACATTTATTTTCTACGAATGAAACTAATGTCCATTTGCCGAGTAATTCGTGCATTTGACTGCTAATCGGCTCATATAATTTGAAATCACCAATCTGAATGATTGGACTAATTAAGAGTCCATGCTCGACTCCCTTTGAATTCATTTTGAAATTTGTAAAAAAAACTAAATACCACGCATAAATTACAGGCATAAAAAATAGCAATACAATGCCGATTAGTTTTAGCCGTGACTTAAAAATATTGCTTAATTTCATTTCTTTTTTACACCTAGTCTTATAAAAATAATGAAAAGAGTAAATGCCATCGCAAACCACTGAAATGCATAACCATAATTTTTATCGCTGTCAGGAACTGGCATACCTGAGTCTAAAACATAAGTCTTATCAAAAATAGGATTTTTGAGTTTAACAACATATCTCATTAAATCTTTGCTTATTAAAGAACTTAAAACCTCATAGTCCATCTTCTGAAGCCTAAAAGACGATTCATCTAATTTTTCAGTTATAACTTTACCCAGTGAAATACCAGAAGAGGGCATTTGACTAATTTCACCTTCAATTGTTTGTATCTCTTTGATAGGGGGTATATTAGGAATATCTTTTCTAGAATTACTGAGAGGATACCAACCCCTATTAATTAAGATAACTTTATTAGAATCTAAAATCTTAAAAGGGGTGTAAATTAAAAAACCTGCTTTTTCTTGAACAATTTGATTGTCTAGAATAATATTCTTATCATTTAAAAACTCCCCCCTCATAGAAACGCGATGCCAAATAATATCTTTTATTGGCATTTGGATAGTTTCTTTATTTAATTGTATTGGCGATTGATTTTGTCTTTCGACAAATGCCATATTAATTATCTTTTTTTGATCGGCACGATCCAGCTGCCAAAACCCTAATTTAATAAAAAAAATAAAAAATATAATAAATGCCAGGCTAGGTAATAACTTATAATTAAAACTGATGTTATAGACTGAAAATTTCAAAATTATATTGAAGGCAAGGTTATTTTATGAGCGGTGAATTATTATTTAAGATTCTTGTAATAGCAATTCTATTATTTATACTTCTATCCCTTTCGGGTGGGCTTTTCTTTCTAATCAAAGATAAAAAAAAGAATTCTAACAGAATGGTAACTTCACTTTCCTTTAGAGTTGGACTTTCTCTTCTTTTATTCTTCTTGCTTTTTTATGGATTTTATTCTGGCCTGATTCACCCTCATGGCATGTAAAATAAAAAAGCGCTATCAATATAGCGCTTTTAAAATCTGCTAGCTTAAAGCCAATATACAAATATAAATAATCCTAGCCAAACCACATCCACAAAGTGCCAATACCAAGCGACAGCCTCAAAAGCAAAATGATCATGATTTGTAAAATGTCCTTTAATTGATCTCAATAGAATCACTGCTAACATAACAGCTCCCATCGTTACATGAAAACCATGGAATCCTGTAAGCAAGAAAAATGTAGATCCATATATACCGGAACTAAGCTTTAAACTTAATTCGGTATAGGCATGGTGATACTCGGTTGCTTGCAAGTACACAAATAATGCACCTAATGCGACCGTAGTAGCAAGCCAGATATTAAGATAATTTCTTTGTGCTTTTTTTAAAGCCCAATGAGCAAATGTAACTGTCACCCCACTTATTAAAAGTATCAAGGTATTAACTGCGGGCAAGCCAAATGCCGGGATAGTATCTTTATGAACAGTGAAATTGGCTGGATTTGGCATCACTGACATAGGCCATGAAGCTTTAAATGCTGGCCATAAAAACTGGTGCGTTACTACTCCATGACCTTCTCCACCAAGCCAAGGCACAGATAAAACGCGAGCGTAAAATAGAGCGCCAAAAAAAGCTGCAAAAAACATAACTTCTGAGAGAATAAACCACCCCATACCCATTCTGAAACTAATATCTACTTGTTTATTATATTTTCCTGCAAGGCTTTCAGCTATCACATTTGAAAACCATCCTGCAAACATATAAATTACTGCTGCTATGCCTACAATAAATACATATTTTGCATTGGGCGATTGATTTAATAACATTGCTGAACCTACAAACAGAGTAAACAGAGCAAGGCTACCTACTATAGGCCATTTGCTTGATTCAGGAACAAAATAGATATCTTTACTTGCCATAATATTTCCTTAATTATTAATTTATTAATGCTACTTAACTTGCTTTTTTGTCATCTTTCAAAGCTCTAAAAAAAGTATATGAAAGAGTCAGTGATTCCACATTTTTAGGAATGTCTTTATCTACTTCAAATCTTACAGTAAGTTGTTTTTTCTCACCAGGCTTCAATACTTGATTCCTAAAACAAAAACACTCTGACTTTTTTAAATAAAGTGAGGCAATTTGAGGCGTAACACTTGGTATAGCTTGCCCAATAATTTCTTCATTAATCATATTTTCAACGGTATAGGTTACAACATAAAATTTACCGGGATTAACCTTTAAAAACTTTTGATCCGCTTTTAATTTCCAAGCTAAATTACCATTTATATTTGAATCAAACTGAATGGTGACGAGCCGTTGATCATCTACAACTAATTTTGAAGCTTCTGCATTATAAATACGTCCTGTCTTTCCATTCAATCCGGTGACTTCGCAAAAAACATCATATAGCGGCACAAGCGCATAACCAAAACCAAACATTACAACTGTGAGCAGCGTTAAATAAACAGTTGTTCGCTTAATGCCGCCAAATTTAATCATTTCATATTGCTTAGAAGAAACCCTACGTAAAAAGAAAAAGCAACTAAGCCTAAAATCAATGCTAATCGTTTATTTCTTTTTTTAACTAATTCATTATTATTTTGAAATGCTTTTTTTACCATCAATAGTCCATTAAAGCTTTTGTGACTTTTGGTGGCTTAGTGAATGAATGGTATGGCGGAGGTGAGCTCAATGTCCACTCCAAACCGCGTGCGCCTTCCCAAACTTGGCCTGTAGCTTTTTTGCCGCCTAGGACACATTTGATAACTATGTATACAAATAACAACTGTGAAATGCCGTAAGCAAAACCGCCAAGGCTTGAAACCATATTAAAATCTGCAAACTGAACACTGTAATCTGGAATTCTTCTTGGCATACCGGCTAAACCTAAAAAGTGCTGTGGAAAGAAAAGTACATTTGCAAAAATGGTTGATAACCAGAAATGTACCTTAGCTAATTTCTCGTCATACATATTGCCAGTCCATTTAGGAAGCCAATAATAAACAGAGGCCATAAGGGCAAATACTGCGCCTGTTAGTAAGACGTAATGGAAATGAGCTACAACAAAGTAAGTGTCATGATACTGGAAGTCAACTGGCGTAATACCTAGCATAAGACCTGAGAAGCCTCCGATTGTAAATAAAATCACAAAGGCTAGCGCAAATAGCATAGGGGTCTCAAATGTCATAGCCCCCTTCCACATTGTTGCTACCCAGTTAAATACTTTAACGCCCGTAGGAACAGCAATTAACATTGTTGCGTACATGAAAAATAATTCGCCGTTGATAGGAAGCCCAACTGTAAACATGTGATGCGCCCATACAAAGAAAGAAAGAATTGCAATTGATGCTGTTGCGTAAACCATAGATGCATATCCGAAAAGTGGCTTACGAGCAAAAGTCGGGATAATTTGAGATACGATTCCGAAAGCTGGCAGGGCTAAAATATAAACTTCGGGATGTCCGAAGAACCAGAAAATGTGCTGGAACAATACTGGGTCACCGCCACCGGCAGCATTAAAAAAGCTTGTACCAAAATATTTATCTGTTAGTAGCATTGTCACAGCGCCCGCTAAAACTGGCATAGACGCAATTAATAAAAAGGCTGTGATCACCCAAGTCCAGACAAACAAAGGTAATCTCATCAATGTCATACCTGGCGCTCTCATATTAAAGACTGTTGCAATGATATTAATTGCACCCATGATAGAAGAGATACCTAGGAAATGAACTGCAAATATTAAGTACGGAAATGCTTTTCCTGTTTGAAGCACAAGAGGTGGATACATTGTCCATCCGCCTGCAGGGGCTCCACCTTCCATAAATAAAGTACCTAAAAGAAGTGCAAAAGCAAAAGGCATAATCCAAAAACTCATATTATTCATACGAGGAAGAGCCATGTCCGGAGCTCCAATCATAATAGGTATCATCCAATTAGCAAGGCCAACACCAGCGGGCATCACAGCTCCGAAAATCATTACTAGGGCATGCACAGTTACCATTGAGTTGTAGAATTGTGGGTCTACAAACTGAAGTCCTGGTTGAAATAACTCTGCACGAATAACCATTGCCATCGATCCGCCAATAAAGAACATGATCAATGAAAAAACTAAGTACATCGTACCTATGTCTTTATGGTTTGTTGAAAATAACCAACGTTTAATGCCTGTGGGCTTATGATCGTGATGATCGTGATCGGCGTGTGCTATTGTACTCATTCTTAAATCTTCCTAAATTAAAAAATTAAATTTAAAATTATTTCTTTCTGCCAGCTGCAACATCTTTAGGCTGAATAATATCGCCTGTTTTATTACCCCAATTATTTCTTGTGAAAGTAACTGCTGAGGCAATATCAGTGTCCGATAGTTGCTCGCCAAAAGCTGGCATATTTCCCTTGCCATAGATAACTTGATGAATATGAGCTGGTATATTTTCCTTTAGGTTTGCAAGAGGACTGCCATCAATTGATGGAAAAACCCCTTTAATACCTTGTCCATTTGCTTGATGACAAGCTAGACAATTGGCTTTATAAACCGCTTCACCTTTAGATTTTAACTCATCCATTGACAGCTCTTTATCGCCACTATCTTTTTTAGATTTTAATGCAAGTTTTGTTTCTTGAACCCAAGCTAAGTATTGTTTTTCTGGAACAGCCTTTACTACAATAGGCATATATCCATGTCCTTTGCCGCAAATTTCAGCGCACTGGCCACGATAAACACCTTCTTTATTAATTACCGTCCAGTTGTCATTAATGAATCCTGGAATAGCATCTCTCTTCCAGCCTAAATCAGGCACCCACCATGCATGAATAACATCGCTTGCTGTTGTCATAATTCTAATTTTTTTACCAACAGGCAGTACAAGAGCTGTATCAGTATTTCGTAAGTAGTTATCAGCAGTCTTTGGATCAATACCTGAATTCTTTTGGCTAGCATCAACACTATCAGAAGCCAAATTACTATAAATAGTTAAGTCCTCATCTATGTAGTCGTATTTCCATTTCCATTGATAACCTGTTGCTTTAATAGTGATTTCAGATTTTGAAGTGTCGTCCATCCTTGCAAGAAGTTTAGTTGCAGGTATTGCTAATGCAACAATGATAGCAAAAGGTATAAGAGTCCAAATTATTTCAACAGTTGTGCTGTGAGAAAATTTTGCTGGTTTTACTCCTTTAGACTTCCGATGATGGAATATAGACCAAAACATCACACCAAAAACTAAAATACCAATGACTGTAACAACATATAGAGAAGTCATATGCATATTATAAACATCGTGGCTTATAGGAGTTGCTCCTTGTGTCATATTCATACCCCAATCAGCATGCAATACATCGGGGCTTAATAAGAATAATGCCGACAAGATAACTGTGAAATTCGATAAAAATCTAACCATACTTTTATTCAAATGCATTTAATATCCCTTACCGTGAAAGTCGAATGTTCTATATTTACTGAAAATTTTCTGTAGGTCATGTTATCAGTAGGTTTTTTTAAAATCAATACGAAAAATTGTAATCATGAGATTTTTTTAAATAACTCTAAACGCTCACTTTCGCATAGAAAATCTCCGATACGAGTATTTTTCCCCTGAGAACTTATTACAATATAGCTAGGCCTATTGAAATATGTTGTCACAAGTCTAAATTTACTCCAATCTCGATTAAATTCCTCTTTAATTATTTTTTTTCCTTGGATAGTTTTAATTTCAATTAAGCGGGAACTGATTCTAATAATTTGGTAAAAAGTACTTTTAAGACAAGTGAAATATAAGGCATATCCAAGCAAAAGCACTTCAATGCCGTAAAAAGGAATCGCTAGATATAACCTAAAGTAGCAGAGTATTGAGGAAATTATGAGGATAAAAATAAAGAAAAAAAGGTATATTTTTTTAATCAATTTCCAAGGCATAGATGGGTTCGGACGAAGAATAAATTCGTCTAAGTTACCTTTTTTTAATTTTTTGATTTGAATCATATTTTCTCTTGACGTACTTAAAAGAAAAAAATTCCAAAAATTTATAATTTATGGTGCCGGGAGCGAGAATCGAACTCGCACGCTATTACTAGCGCGGGATTTTGAGTCCCGTGCGTCTACCAATTCCGCCATCCCGGCCTCTAGAGGCTTATACGCTTATCATTATAGATAATATCGGCTTATATCTGATAACTATATTAAAATTGAATGAATTTAAACCTTAATATAAGGACAAAGACTTTGCTCAATATCATTAAATCTATCCTATCTGCTTTTTTCGGTATCTCAAATAATAGAAAACTTTCTCAGGATGATGCTTTTGTTGAAAAACATGGAATAAAGTACTTTCTCATTATAGGTTTTTTAGTGGCTATTCTTTTGCTATTAACGCTTGCAATTTTAGTAAATTTTATTTTAAATCTTATTAAATAATTTCAATATTTAGATCATTTAAAAAACTCCTCTTAAAATGTTAAACGCATAAATATTCTATGCTAATTGAAGAATTTGATTTTGATCTACCCCACCATCTTATTGCCCAAGCCCCTCTTCAAAAAAGGGATTCAAGTCGACTTCTTGTTTTAAATAAAAATACAAAGTTATTCAGCGATAAAAAGTTTGTAGACTTTGTTGATTTATTAAATACGAATGATCTTTTAATTTTCAACGATACACGTGTGATTAAAGCGAGGTTATTTGGAAAAAAAATCACAGGTGGAAAAGTTGAAATCATGATTGAGCGTATCTTGAATAACCATCATGCGCTCGCGCACTTAAAAACATCAAAAAAAATATTTGATGGCACTATCTTTGAGGTCAATGAAGACGTATCAGTTAAGGTTGTAAGAAAAGAAAACGATCTTTTTTATATTGAATTTGATTCAAATTTATCCAGTTACGACATACTCGAAAAATATGGTCATATCCCCTTACCCCCTTACATTGAAAGAAGTGCAGATAAATCCGATGAAAACAGATACCAAACGATCTATGCGAAAGAGTCCGGTGCCGTTGCAGCGCCAACAGCTGGACTCCATTTTACAGATGAAATCTTTAAGGCCTTAAATGATAAAAAAATTAAATATACTTTTCTAACGCTGCATGTTGGCGCTGGCACTTTTCAACCTGTCAGAGAAAATGATCTGGATCACCATCAAATGCATAGCGAATCTTTTAATGTGCCTGATAAAACTATTCAAATGATTGATGACGCCAAGTCGAAGAATGGCAGGATAATTGCAATCGGTACCACTGTTTTAAGAGCGCTTGAAAGTAAATTTTCTGAGGAAACGATTCAGTCTGGATTTAAAGAAACTTCTATCTTTATTAAACCGGGCTATACATTTAAAATTGTGGATGCATTACTCACCAACTTCCATTTACCTAAAAGCACCCTATTTATTTTAGTCTCGGCTTTTAGTGGAAGTGATACCATGAAGAAACTATATCAGCACGCTATTAAAAATGAATATCGCTTCTTTAGCTATGGCGACGCTACATTTATTGAGCGGTCTTAAATTAATAACCAACTTTATAAAGATAGATCTATGAAAATTATTATTTCGCTATGTTTTTTAACATTTAATTATGTAATTTATGCGGACGTCCTTCCCGAAGCAAAATCAGAAGTTAAGATTACACTCGCCAAGAAACCCACCACACGACCTATGACGGTGGCTTTTATTCCAGGGCAAAAAAAATATTACATCGCCGATGGTGGCCTAGCTCCCTTAGGCTCTGAAACCGAAGCGCCTATCTCTAAATCGCTTATTCATACTTATGATCAGTCTGGAAAGTACTTGGCTTCGACACAAGCAGGGTTTGATAATCGCTCCATTTTTTATAATGAAGCAACCTTCCAGCTTACAACCATCACTTATAATATTTCGAGCGAAGCTGGCTTCGCACCTAACACAGGTATATTTTCTCTAGACCTTGATCCACAGGGTAATTTAAAAGGTACATCTAAAGAAGTGTCTAGCTTTAATCCAGCGTTTGGCGATTCGGCTACGATGCCTTCTTTTGACTCCAAAAAGAATCATTACTTTGCTAAACAAAAAAGGAGTGACAGAGTAATCGTTATTGATGCAAATGATGGGAATAAGGTAGGGGAAATTAATCTAGATCTTAAATCAGCAGGTGTCACATTTGACGACTTAAGCGATAACTTTATTGCGGCAACGAGCATTGATGGAGAAGAGCTAGCTATTCTAGACGTGGACCATAAGGCGGTATTAATTTTTAATGCTAAGGGCAAATATGTTGGTAAATCTACTTTGCCAAAAGATATAAAGTTGAGAGCTCACAATCATTACAATGGTCTTGGTTACACAAACAATCTATTCTTTATATATAACGAATCTGAAGGTGAATTCGGAACCTATTATGGATTTAAAGTTTCTAGCAACTCCAAATAAAAAAACGCACCCCAAGGGGTGCGTTTTTACTTCATTTAAACAATTATTTAATTGCAGCCGCAAGTCTTCCTGCTAAATTACCTGCAACTACGCCCAAGATACTAGAGACTAAAACAATAGCTACTGGATTAGATAAATCCATTGCACCGATACTAGCTGCGCTTGGTGATAGTGTGAAAGCTGACGCAAAACCTAAAACATTTACGCCAACATTAGCAACTTGAGACACCTTATCAGCAACCAATACAAGAATGAGTGCTGCTACACCAACGCCTACTGCAATGTTTGCGCCTAAAAGCGGCAACTCAACACCCGCTAAATAAACTGCAACTGATGCAATAATTGCGCCGAACGTCATTCCGATAACTGTTTTTTGCATTGCGTCTGATTTGCCAACTAGGCCAGAAGCAGCCCAAGCTATAAAACCAATCGCGATACTTGCAAAGCTGAGATACCCACTTCCGAGGAAAGTCCAAAGACCTGCTACTACACCAACACTGATTGCTAACGCTAATGATTTCGACATAACATCTCCTAAGTTAGTTGACTGTATATTTACATCAAAGAGCTATAGTACTTGAGCACTTAGTTCTCAATTGGGCCTTGTCTTCCAGGTCATCGATTACTAACTACTTGCCGAATATTAAACCTTTTTTTTAATAAATACACCCCTTAATTGTAATTATTTTGTAATAAATGCTTGACACAAATATCTCAATTAAATCATATACTTATAGATAAATTGATTACATTTTTAGGGGGCTATCAAAGATTTAATTTCTTTAACTATTTGATATTCATCAACTAACTTAGATTCTTGATCCAATCGACCTTGAAACTCGACTTTACCTTCTTTTAAATTACGGTCACCAATAACGACTCTATAAGGAATGCCTATCAATTCCATCTCGGCAAACATAATGCCTGGGCGTTCTCCTCGATCATCCAGCAAGACGTCCACTCCTATTGCCCGAAGGGCGTCATAAATTTTATGTGCCGAAGCTTTAACTTCAATGCTTTTGTCGTAACCTATAGGCGCAATAACTACCTCGAAAGGAGCAATATTAATGGGGAAAACAATACCCTTGTCATCGTGAGATTGCTCAATTGCAGCAGCTACAATGCGTGACACCCCGATACCATAGCAACCCATCTCTAAAGTTTGGGTCTGGCCATTTTCATCTAAATATTCTGCCTTCATCGCTTTAGAGTACTTATTGCCCAACTGAAAAATGTGCCCCACTTCAATCCCCCTACATATTTGAAGTGTTCCTTGATTGTCTGGACTCACGTCGCCTTCAACTACTTTTCTCAAATCCGCATAAAGTATTGGCTCTGAGACATCTCGCACAAAATTAACACCCCTTAAGTGAAGCTTAGGTTCGTTTGCGCCGCAGATAAAATCAGACAAAATACTAACGGACTTGTCTGCCATAATTTTTATAGAAGATTTAACTCCTACAGGTCCTATGAATCCAGGTGGGCATTTAAGGTGGTCTTTTACTTCCTCTTCTGTTGCAAAACGGAAATTCTCAAAACCCTTAACTTTAGTTAATTTAACCTCATTAAGCTCATGGTCGCCACGGATAAGGACCAAGAAAAACTCATTCACCTCATTGGTTTGGTTGATGAGTGCTATTGTTTTGACTGTCTTTTGAATAGAGGCTCCGATTAACTTTGCTACGTCATCACATGTTGTTTGTTTCGGCGTATCAAATTTAACCATCGACTCTTTTGCATCTGGTCTTTTATCATCTTGCAGAATAGCCTCTGCTAATTCAATATTAGCGGCGTAGTTAGATACCGAGCTATATGCGATCGCATCTTCTCCAGAATCAGCTAAGACATGAAACTCATGAGACCCGTCTCCTCCAATAGCTCCGGTATCGGCTTTCACTGCTCTAAACTGAAGGCCTATCTTATTAAAAATATTGGTATAGGCCTGATACATCGCGTCATAGGTTTCTTGCAATGAAGTTTTTGATGCATGGAAAGAATAGGCGTCTTTCATAAGAAACTCGCGGGCACGCATCACACCGAAACGAGGTCTAATCTCATCTCTAAATTTCATTTGAATCTGGTAGAAATTAATAGGTAACTGCTTGTAACTATTAATTTCTTTTCTGGCGATATCTGTGATGACTTCCTCATGTGTCGGTCCAAAACAAAAATTTCGATCATGGCGATCTTTAATCTTTAACATCTGTGGACCGAAAAGCTCCCATCGACCTGTCTCTTCCCATAATTCGGATGGTTGGATAGCTGGCATTAATAGCTCCACCGCTCCAGCCTGGTTCATTTCAGTTCTCACAATAGCTTCAATTTTTCTTAATACTTTTAGACCAAGTGGCATCCAAGAATACAAGCCTGAGCCTAGGCGCTTAATAAAGCCTGCGCGAATCATAAGCTTATGACTGATAAGCTCAGCTTCTGAAGGCGCCTCTTTTAGGGTTGAAATATAAAATTTTGATGCGAGCATTTATGTTCTTTCTTATTTAAAAAGCTTTTATTAAATCTAAAATATTTTCCCAAACCAATTTCTTATCTTTTGGGTTTTGCAGTAAATGATTAATATCAACTGTATGCTTAATGTTCATAGTGACATTATTCATCAAAACATTTGTTTTGTATTCTTCAAACAAATCATTATTTAATCCAAAAGCTAATACATGCTTTAGGGGGGTCTTCAAACAAAGCTCACTTAATTGATCTTTAGTGAGCGTTAATAAATGACTCTTTTGGAATGTGTCTATGCCTATCGTCGTTGAAATAAATTTTGCAATATTTAAAAACAAGTCTTGAGCAATCTCTTTCGTTCCCGATGCGAAATTTTGACTCAAAAGTAATAAGGACCCTTCTGTGTAATTAATTTTGAATGCAAAAAATACATCAGCCTCAATAGGCTTTAAATCTGTATTTAAAAGAAGTTCGTTATTGGGCTTGTTTTTTTCCTTCCACAAAGGAAATAATTCAAGCTCTTTTAAGATTCTTTTTTTATAATCAGCATCCATCAAATTACGAGCCCCATTAACACTGCATCTTCCCGCCCCTCTTTAGCACGATAATAGTCTTTTCTGATGCTCATTTCATTAAATCCATATTTGTCATATAAATGAATGGCAGCATGATTGGATATCCTCACTTCAAGATAAATTGTTTTCGAATGAGCTAACCTTGCCCGTTGAATCATTTCTTTAAGAAAATGTGACCCATAGCCTTTTTTTTGCATACTTTTTTTTATACTCATATTAAGCAGATGACATTCGTCTAATACAAACATCATGACTGAGAAGCCTATAATTTCTTCATTGAGCTTCATCATCAAACATGTGTGGCTTGATTTTATTGAATCTAAAAAATTACCTCGCGTCCAAGGGTAGGCATGAACTTCATTTTCAATCAATTCAATTGCACTTAAATCATGCTCCTTAAAGTTACTGAATTGCATTAAATGCTTTTCGCTCTTCTGTGGTGAAGGCAACTTTATTTCTTAAGTAAACAGGCTCGGCATTAATCATCTCGAATGCTTTATTTTTAATGGAAGTTTTTGCAAGTTTTGAAATAGATTCGACCACTTCGTATGGGCCGTTTATAAGATCATCTATCTGTTGGCCAAAATGATCTTTCATTTCTTTTTCATATGTTTCGATTGCATTGCCAATCAAGGTCCAGCCTGATTCTATAAGCTGAGGTAATTCATGGGGCTTATAAACCCCTTCGACGATGGGTTTTGAAAATGTTTCACTATCTTTTATATAAGCACCTAAATATATTTCACCCATTCTGGCATCAATACTACTAATCACTTTATTTTTGCCCGAGCTATCAGCAAGCGCCAAAAGATTATTAACACCAATGACTGGGATCGACGCACCATAACCTATTCCATATGAGATACCGCAGGCAATTCTTATACCTGTAAATGAGCCTGGCCCTCTACCAAATGCTATAGCATCAAGATCTTTTGTCGTTAATTGATGTTCGCTTAATAATTTTTTTATTTCTGGTAAGACAATTTCTGAATGACTCTGCCCAGCCTTGATATTGATAGAATAAAAATCTTCATCAATCTTCAAACCTAAAGACATATATTCAGTAGAGGTATCTAAGGATAAAATTTTCATAAATTAAATTTTTTCTAGAAACTGGATGACTTCTAAATCGTCTCGCGTTCGAGCGAAAGGGGGTAAACTCTGCCACATTCTTTTTCCATAAGCTTTATCAATAACCCTTGTATCGCATATCACAAGAACGCCCTTATCAAACTCATCCCTTATTAATCGACCTGCGCCCTGTTTTAAAGTAATAACTGCGTTAGGCAGTTGATATTCCATAAAAGCATTCTTGCCACTTTGGTTGATTTTATCAATTCTCGCAGCAAGAACGGGATCCTCTGGCGAAAAAAATGGTAATTTATCTATTACCACCAATGATAAAGCGTCGCCCTTTACATCTACGCCCTCCCAAAAACTTAAGGAACCTATAAGGATAGCGTGACCGTGTTCTCTAAACTTATTTAAAAGATGATTTCTTGAGCCATCCCCTTGAAGGTAGATTGGATAATCTAATTGATCTGTTTCAATTTTGTCTTGAAGTAGTGTAAATATTTCCCGCATCGATTTTAATGTCGTACATAAGATAAACGCTCTGCCCTTACTTGCTTTAATGAAAGGGTAAATTTGATTCACAACTGCGAAATTAAAGTTCTCGTGATTGGCCTCCGGCATTGCTTTGGGAACGAAGAGTAAAGCTTTTTCTGTGTAATTAAATGGGCTCTCTTTAGAGACTGAATCTGCATTCATTAAACCTAGTTGGTTTTTGAAATGATCAAAATTAGTTTTTACAGCAAGTGTTGCTGATGTAAAGATCCATGAAGTAGATTCATTATTAATATGTTTTGCAAACATATCAGCAATAGATAACGGCGTATTATTAAGTTGAACGGACTGCGAATAAACCTCAACCCATTTAATTGAGTTGTTATCTTTATCCTCGAGCCAACCATCAAAGCTTGAGGCTATTTCATTAGTCCTATCAAAATACTTTTCGATCTCCGTATCCCTATCTTTATGGAGCGCTAATAATTCAATCGTTTTTTTGAGTTTTTCACTCAGCTCTTGATAGCTAGATTCGAATCGATTAAAAGAAGAAATCTTTTGATAGGGGTATCGATTAGACTCTCTTGGAAAGACTAGTCTAAAATCTTTATTTGCTTTTTCGAGATCATTTAAAATCGGTTCAAAATCTGAAATATCTTTCATATATTTTAAATAAAGCTGATAACCATCTTGAACAATCTCACTGATTTGGCCTGTTGAAATATTTTTTCCAAAAAAAATAGAAGCAATGTCAGGTATCTGGTGCGCTTCATCAAAAATGACTGTCGTAGCTTTTGGAAGAAGTTCGGATATACCTTCTTCTTTCATATTAAGGTCGGCAAAAAATAAATGGTGGTTCACAATCGTAACGTCTGCGGTTAATGCTTTTTTTCTCGCATTCATGACAAAGCACTCTTTATAAAAACTGCAATCCTGACCTAAACAATTTTCCTTAGTAGAGGTCACTTGGGGCCATATAGAAGAGCTTTCCGGAATGGTATCTAATTCGGCTCGATCGCCATCTTCACTGTGTTTTGCATGCTGGTTAACGAGATGTAAATAGGTGACGTCTTCTTTGGTCATAAAAGCGCCCTCAATCATGGCGTTTTCTAATCGCAAATGGCATAGATAATTTGATCGGCCTTTGAGCATGGCTAAGGTCACAGGTACTTTTAATGCATCCCTAATCATAGGAATATCTTTAGTGAATAACTGATCCTGAAGATTTTTGGTAGCCGTAGAAATAATAATTTTTCCACCGGACAAAAACGCTGGCACAAGGTATGCAAAAGTTTTACCGATACCTGTTCCCGCCTCGACAATTAATTTTTTTTTATTTGTGATCGCTACATCAATCAATACTGAGATGTCGACCTGCTCCTGTCTCACACGATAATCTTTAATGCTTTGAGATAGCTCGCCTTTTTCACTAAAAAATTGTTTGATAAATAGTCCATTCATGATTTTATGATTATCTCATGCAGATGAAACTGTGATTTCACAAACGCTCTATAAATGGTAAAATGTCTTAAATTAACTCATTTTCAAACTATGAATTTCAAAGCGCTGCTCATCCTTTTAATACTTTCATTTTCCAGCCCCTCTTGGGCGGAAGTTGATTCAATAAATTTAAGCAGTCAAGAAATAGTGGTGCCTTCAGAATTAACACCAACAACTGATAAGCAATGGGCTAACAAAATCCCTCTCATCATTGACAAAGCTTATGAACTCACGGGTATTAAATATAAGTTAGGTGGCTCAAAACCAGAAACGGGTTTTGATTGCAGTCAGTTTGTAAAATACGTCTTTGAACAAGCTTTAAATTTAAGCCTTCCGCCAAGCGCTAGATCGCTTAGTAAGATGGGCGAAACTATTAAATTTGAAGACTTACAACCAGGGGACCTTGTGTTTTTTAACACAAGAAAATCTAAGTTCTCTCATGTAGGTATTTATGTGGGAAATAATGAATTTATTCATGCGCCACGCACAGGTAAAACTATTCGCGTCGAAAATCTTACAAAAAACTATTGGCTTAAAAGATTTAATGGCGCAACAAGAGTTGATCCAGCAGAAACACTCTAAAGATCGGTATGACCTAGGTTTTTTCCTGGACTAATCTTATCCCTAATCAATTTTTTCACGTCCTTAATATCCAGGAATCCTCCGAAGTCTGATCTAGAATAGATTTTTTCTTTATCCAAGAAAATTTCAAAAATACCGCCTGACTTTGGGGTTAATGTGACTGATATAACTTCACCTTGAAAAGTCGTCAATATCTCCTGCATCATCCATGAGGGTCACGGAAGCCAGGCACATTGCGTACAAAATTGAATCTCGATTTTATATGTTTTAGATTTAGTTCCCATGGTTTAAAGTTATTCTTAAAATATATTTATTAAAGCCTATTGATATAAGGTAAACAAAAAGACAGAATGCTCTATTATTAAATAATTACTGCTTAATAGCTTATTACGAAAGTCATTCATGCGCTCAAAATTCGAAAAATTTACCCTTATAGCCTGTGGCGCTATTATCGGTGTTCTGATCAGTTTAAATTTAACCGTCTTTGCGGATAAAGCTGAAAAAAATAATTTACCTATTGATGAGCTTAGAACTTTTGCCGAAGTCTTTGGCAAAATTAAATCTGACTACGTTGAGCCTGTAGAAGATAAGAAGCTTATTAACGAAGCACTCAACGGCATGCTAACAGGCCTTGATCCTCATTCTTCTTTCCTAAATACTGAAGATTTTAAGGACTTAAATCAAGCCACCCAAGGTGAGTTTGGTGGTCTTGGTATTGAGGTCGGCATGGAAGATGGTTTTGTAAAAGTGATTTCTCCGATCGAAGATAGTCCAGCTTATAAAGCTGGTTTGAAGAGCGGCGACCTCATCATGAAACTAGATGACACTTCTACTAAAGGCTTAACGCTTAATGACTCTGTTAAAAAAATGCGTGGCAAACCAGGTACCAATATTGTTCTCACTGTATTACGAAAAGGAGAAACTAAACCTTTAACTTTTACTTTAGTTCGTGCCATCATCAAGTCACAAAGTGTTAAAGGAAAGCTTGTTGAGCCAAATTACGCTTACGTTCGCGTCGCTCAATTTCAAGAACATACTGGTGAAGATTTAGCGAAATTCTTAAAAAACCTTCGTCAGCAAAATAAAGCGCCTCTTAAAGGTATATTGCTTGACCTTAGAAATAATCCTGGTGGCTTATTAAATGCTGCTGTCGGTGTATCTGCAGCATTTTTACCTAAAGGTGACTTAGTTGTTTATACCGAAGGTCGTGCACCAGATTCAAAAATGAACTTAACAGCTGTTCCAGGAGATTACCTTAAAGGCGGCGGTAAAGACGATTACCTCAAAGATTTTCCAGAGGATATTAGAACAACTCCCATGGCTGTTTTAGTGAATAACGGATCAGCATCTGCATCTGAAATTGTGGCGGGTGCGCTCCAAGATCACAAGAGGGCTTTGATCGTAGGCATGCAAAGTTTTGGTAAAGGTTCTGTGCAGAGTATTCTACCTATGAATAATGGTACGGCGATCAAGATGACGACAGCAAGATACTTTACACCCAAGGGCAGATCAATTCAGGCCAAAGGGATTGTGCCTGATATCATTGTCGATGATGGAAGTGATCCTACATTCATGACTAAAGAAGCAGATCTCACAAACCATCTTTCAAATCCAAAAGATGCTGATGCTAATACTGCGCCTAAAGATAAAGACAGTAAGCCTTCAGCGCCACCAGTCAAAAAATCTGAAGAAGAGAAAAAGAAAACTTCCGAAACACCACCAGGTCCGATTGAGCCTACAAGTAAAGCGGATAAGCAATTCCAAGAAGCTATGAATATCCTCAAAGGCCTTCAAATTATTCAAAACAAATGATTGATGACCTCATCATTGAGTTTGATAAGGGCCTGAAGGTTCTATTTGCTAAACCTAAGGGCTCAAGACCAAGACCCGATCTTCACATTGAAGATGCCGAATTAACCCCTGACGAAAAAAAACGCACGGTCGAATTGATGCGTGTAAACCATACAGGTGAAGTTTGCGCTCAAGCTTTGTATAGCGGACAACTTCTTTTTAATCCGCGTGGTGAAGGAGCAGAATCCTTAAAAAAAGCTTCTAAGGAAGAAATTGATCATCTGAATTGGTGTAATACTAGAATTCATGAACTGGGTGGCAAAACAAGCCTTCTTAATCCTATTTGGTATACAGGATCGTTTTTAATGGGCTCTTTTGCAAGTATGTTAGGTGAAAAATATAACTTAGGGTTTTTAGCTGAAACAGAACGACAAGTCACTCAGCATTTAAAAGGTCACTTAGATAAGATATCTAAAAATGATCTTAAGACTAATAAGATTTTAGAAGTAATGGCAGATGATGAAGAGCAACATGCAATCAAGGCAAAAGAGTTAGGTGGGATTGATTTGCCTCGCAAGATAAAAAAAGTAATGTCATTAACCTCAAAATTGATGACCACACTTTCTGCAAAAATTTAATCAATGCAAAAATTTAACGATATCCTATTAACGCTAGACAACTCAGATCACATTGATCGTATAGAGATTTATAAAAATAATACTTTAGTTGGTGCTATCGAAAATAAGCCTGGCAGCCAAGGATCAATTAAAGTCTATCAACATCTTTGGAAACTTTTTGGTGCAATAACTTTAGACGCAGCAATTGAAGGTCTTGATTTGTATTCAGAGCATACAGAAGATGCACAAAAGAATCCTGGTAAACATCCAAATGTTGATCGTCTTCTTTCTATTATGGAAAATGAAGAGCCACTTGATTTGAAAATTATTAAAAATTAATTTAGCGTTTAGGCGTCTTCTTTAATTTCAAAATCGTGCGTAATTTCAACTGATTTTGATAGCATAATCGAAGCTGAGCAATATTTTTCAGCAGATAACTTAATCGCACGCTCTACCTGATCTTTATCTAAGTCCTTACCTTTTAGCACAAAATGAATATGGATCCTAGTGAATACTTTTGGCACTGTCTCAGCTCTCGTAGCTTCAATTTCAGCATAACAGTCGCTAATAGCTTGTCTTGATTTCTTAAGAATAGTGACTACGTCAAATGATGTACAACCTCCCATACCAATAAGTAGCATTTCCATAGGTCGCATACCTAATTTTCTGCCGCCCAACTCCTCGGGCCCGTCTAAGATCATTGAGTGATTTGACTCGGACTCTCCTATAAAACATACATTCTCAACCCACTTAACCCGGGCTTTCATTATTTAACTCCGAGCAACTCAACATCAAAAATTAAAGTGGCATTTGGTGGAATCACTCCACCTGCGCCTCGAGCACCATAGCCCATGTCTGGAGGAATAATGAGTGTTCTCTTACCATGAATTTTCATACCATCCACGCCGTCATCCCAGCCTCGTATTACCTGACCACCACCTAAATTGAATACGAAAGGGTCATTGCGATCTAATGAACTATCAAACTTTTTACCCTTACCATCCTTTTGATTAGGGTCGTATAACCAGCCGGTGTAATGAACAGTCACTGCAAGGCCTTTTTCAGCTTGTCGTCCATTTCCTAGAGTGGTATCTTTAATGACTAATGTAGTGATATTTTTTTCCAATTTCAGTTCCTTTTGTGGGATTTTTGATTCAGCAAAAACTAAATCAATATTAAATAAAATAATTCCAAAAGCTAAGATAAATTTAACTGCATTCATATATCGCATATTAACATTCCTCAAGTTTAATTAAGATAAGTCCATTCAATTAGATCATCTTGTATTTTAGATGATTCGTTTGCCTTAGGATCATTCGCTATAAATACAAAAACTTTCACATCATTATTTTTATCAAAAATATATCCTGCAATAGCGCTGACATTTTGAATACTACCGGTTTTTAAATAAGCATGCTTAGCGACAGATAATTTTTTTCCTCTACTCTTCAAGGTACCATCTGTGCCTAGATTTGGTAGCGATGCTACAAATTCAGGCATATAAAGACTGTCATATGCTCTTTCTAACAAGAAGCCCAGATCTTCTGCGCTCACTTTTGCTTTTCTTGATAGTCCCGCGCCGTTATCGATTTCGAGTGAATCAAGTTTCATTTTCTCTTTCATCAAAGATTCTTTGGCGAATCTTCCCGCTTCATTTTCGGTTATAGGATTACCATTATTTTCTGCCAGCATGGTAAGCAATAGATTTCTAGCTAATAAATTTTGGCTATATTTATTAATATCTCTTACGACAAGACTTAGGGGTCTGGATAGATGCTCATAGAACTTAAGTGCATCTGTGGTATTTTGATATGTATTTTTAAACTCGCCCTCAATACTCCCCCCATGGATCTTCCAAAGCTTTTCAAAGAGACCATTAAATAAGCGATTGGCACTCAAGACAGATAAATCAATATCCTTACTCTCACAAGCTTTATCGTAGTGACCATTAAATATAATCTCCGTAACATTAGATTTTGTCTCTACCTCGTAACCAAGATTATCTTTCCAAGCATTACAGCCCTGGTCGGTAAATTTTAAATGGTTAATAACCTTAAGCATTTGAAGCTCAGGGAAAGTTTGTATATTAATTTTTTCATTTTCAATTGAAAAATTAAAGTTGATAGTATTTTGATTCACGACAAAAGATTTTGGATTTACGTTATAGGCACGATACTTCTTATCATCAATAAAATCCTGATTCTGTAATTCTCCAAAAAAACTTTCCTCAATAATAATATTGCCGTGAATATGCTGAATACCTTTTTGCTGAACTTTTTCGATAACTTCAGAAAGATCTGAATATGTAAGCGTAGCGTCACCATAACCTTTAATAATAAGGTTGCCATAAAGATGTTTATTTTTTAAGGCACCTTTGTAAAGTACCTCTGTCTTCCATTGGAACTGTGGGCCTAAAATCTGCAATCCAGTATAGGTTGTGACAAGCTTCATTAAGGAAGCCGGGTTGAACGCTTTTTGTTCGTTATAACTAAACACTTTATTGCGTTTCGAAATATTTTTAATGTAAAGCGTGTAATTCGTTTTTGATAACTCGGAACGATTAAGTATCTTATTTATTGCATCAATATCCGTATCTGCGAATGCGTTAGTCACCCATATGATATAAATAAAAAATAGTATTCGCAATTTATAAGGATGACTCAATAACTTCAAGAGTGGTATCAATCATGAAATCAATCTCATCATGATTAATGACATAGGGGGGCATAAAATAGATAGTTTGGCCTATTGGTCTTATTAAAAGGCCGCGATTAATCGCTTTCATGCTTATTTTTTTCAGTGTTTTTTTTGTGACTTCCTCTAGATCAAACGCCCATATCATGCCTATATTTCTAGCGTTAGAAATAGGTAATGTTGCAAGTATCTTCATGCGCTCTGAAATATATGCTGAGGTTTTATTATTTTGATTAATTACATCATGGCCTTCAAAATAACTTAATGTTCCTAATGCAGCACTGCAAGCAAGAGGATTGCCGGTGTAACTATGAGAATGAAGAAAGCCTTTTTCTATCTTATTCTCATAGAAAGCCATATAAATTTCATCCCTTGTGAGCACAGCTGATAAGGGAAGATATCCTCCGGTTAATCCTTTTGAGAGGCAAATAAAATCAGGTTTTATATTTGCATGTTCGAATGCAAACATTTTCCCTGTTCTTCCAAAACCTACCGCAATCTCATCGTCAATGAGATGAATTTCGTATTGCGTACAAAGCTCTCTTGCTTTTCTTAAATAGACTGAATGATACATTCCCATTCCTGTTGCACATTGCACAAGAGGCTCTAGAATAAAAGCAGCTATGTATTGGTGATTTTCTTGAAGATATATTTCTAAATCTTGAATACATCTTAATGCATAAGATTCAGCTGTCTCACCTTTATCTGCATATCGCCAGTCAGGTGTCTTGATAAGA
Organism: Candidatus Methylopumilus planktonicus; assembly: GCF_006364715.1. Classification (NCBI taxonomy): domain Bacteria; kingdom Pseudomonadati; phylum Pseudomonadota; class Betaproteobacteria; order Nitrosomonadales; family Methylophilaceae; genus Candidatus Methylopumilus; species Candidatus Methylopumilus planktonicus. The sequence goes on along the minus strand of NZ_CP040984.1, from coordinate 228,260 downwards.
TTATTTTTTTTAATTAGTGAAGCGTAATTTTTACGAAAAAGTTTAATGTCCGTCACAGAGAGAGCTCCGAGCGTTTCACCGTGATAACTATTCTCCAAATAAATAATTTTATTTTTTCTTGGCTGACTCTTGTTCTTCCAATAATGCACGCTCATCTTAATAGCAATTTCAATCGCATTAGATCCATCGCTACCGTAAAAAGCATGGCCCAGGTTTGTAAGTGTGCTTAATTTTTCAGAGAGATTTATAGCGGGCTCATGAGTTAAACCTGCGAGCATGATGTGTTCAACGAGATCGAGTTGATCTGTGATAAATTTTTTAATCTCACTTTGGTTGTGGCCAAATAAATTAACCCACCAAGAACTGATCGCGTCTAAATATTTTTTATCATCATAGTCGTATAGCCAAACACCTTCACCTCGCCTAATCGGGATAATAGATTGCGCCTGTTGAATTTTCATTTGTGTACATGGATTCCACAAGCTCTTTAAACTTCTATCGATGTAGTACTGGTTTTTCATAGATTAAGGTGCTGGGTTCATATGAGTAAGATGAATGATTTCAATTTCATCTAAAAGTTCTTTAGATAGCTTTCTCTTATACGCTTCAACATTTTCTCTTAATTGATTAAGCGATGTTGCACCTATAATGGTTGATGTCACAAACCAGTGATGGTATACAAATGCTAAGGCCATGTCGGTCAACGTCATTCCATGTTTCGATGCTAATATTTCGTAAGCTTTCACAGCAGGGAAGACATTGGGCTTGTCGTATCTTTGTGCGAAACCTTTAAAAAGTGTCACGCGCCCTTTAGAGTCGATATCTTTTAAATATTTTCCAGTGAGATGTCCAAATGCCAAGGGGGAATAGGCTAAAAATCCAATCTTTTCTCGGTATAAAATTTCCGTCATACCAAACTCTATTCCTCTGTTGATGAGGTTATAACAATTCTGAATTGATACTATAAGAGGTAATTTCTTTTCTCTCGCAATACGAATAAATTCCATCACACCCCAGGATTGCTCATTTGAGATGCCAATGTATTTAATCTTGCCTTCTTGCACAAGCTTTTCAAGGGCTTCTAATTGTTCATGAATAGATACCCATTCTTTTAATTTTGACTCTTCTATTTCAGCGCTGGGATCAAATTTATATTGGCCAAACATAGGCACATTTCTTTCGGGCCAATGAAGTTGATATAAGTCAATGTAATCTGTTTGAAGTCTTTTTAATGAACCTTCAAGTGCCTCACGTAAATTTTTTTCATCTAAGGCTTTAGGTCCATTGCGAATCCAATTTAATGATCTTCTTGGTCCCGCAGCTTTGGTGGCTAAAACGATCTCTTCTCTCTTTTGTTTTTTGAGCCAATGGCCCAGAATCGTCTCTGTTACAGTAAAAGTATTTGGCTTAGGTGGCACTGGATACATTTCGGCGGTATCAATAAAATTAATGCCATGTGATATTGCCCAGTCGAGCTGTAAAAATGCTTCGGACTCTGTGTTTTGCTCGCCAAAAGTCATGGTGCCCAGAGTAATGGGCGAAATAAGCAAATCCGACTGCCCCAACCTTCGATAATCTTGCTTTTCTATGTAATAGCTCATATAAAAATAATGTTTAGATTCAGATATTTAACGAAATAACACTTGAAATTTTAGACTTTCGTCCCTATTATTAGCACTCTATGACATTGAGTGCTAATCACTCATGTTTTCGATTTTGATTAACTTTCAAAGAATACACTATTAGGAGAATATGAAATGAAAATTCGCCCTTTACATGATCGCGTAATTGTAAAGCGTCTTGAAGAAGAACGTACAACAGCATCAGGCATTGTTATACCTGACGGCGCAACAGAAAAACCAGACCAAGGCACAGTGCAAGCTGTGGGAAATGGAAAAATTCTCGAAGATGGCAGTGTTAAAAAGCTAGACGTCAAAGTGGGCGATAAAGTTCTATTTGGAAAATACGCTGGCCAAGCAGTTAAGGTTGATGGTGAAGAATTACTTGTGATGCGTGAAGAAGACATCATGGGCATTGTTGAATAAAGCCTTAAACATTCATTCGTAAATATTTTGGAGAAATAAAAAATGGCAGCAAAAGACGTAAGATTTGGTGACGACGTTCGCCAAAAAATGATTACCGGTGTAAATATTTTAGCAAATGCAGTTAAAGTCACACTCGGCCCTAAAGGTAGAAATGTTGTGCTAGAGCGTTCATTCGGAGCACCAACGATCACTAAAGATGGTGTATCAGTTGCAAAGGAAATCGAACTTAAAGATAAATTTGAAAACATGGGCGCGCAAATGGTTAAAGAAGTTGCATCTAAAACTTCTGATATCGCAGGCGATGGCACAACTACGGCAACAGTATTGGCTCAAGCGATTATTCGCGAAGGTATGAAATCAGTAGCTGCAGGTATGAATCCAATGGATCTTAAAAGAGGTATCGATAAAGCTGTTGAGGCTGGCGTTGCTGAGCTTAAAAAATTAAGTAAGCCATGCACAACAAGTAAAGAAATTGCTCAAGTGGGTTCAATCTCTGCTAACTCTGATCACTCTATCGGACAAATCATTGCAGACGCGATGGATAAAGTAGGCAAAGAAGGTGTGATCACAGTTGAAGATGGTTCAGGCTTAACAAATGAATTAGATGTTGTAGAAGGTATGCAATTTGATCGTGGATATCTATCACCTTATTTCATTAATAATTCGGACCGACAAATTGCATTATTAGATAATCCTTTTATTCTTTTACATGATAAAAAGATATCTAATATCAGAGATCTTCTTCCTGCGCTTGAACAAGTAGCTAAATCAAGCCGCCCTCTCCTGATTATCGCTGAAGATATTGAAGGTGAAGCGCTGGCTACTTTAGTTGTAAATAATATTCGCGGTATCTTAAAAACTGTCGCTGTTAAAGCGCCAGGTTTTGGTGATAGAAGAAAAGCAATGCTTGAAGATATTGCAATTCTTACAGGTGCTACAGTAATTTCAGACGAAGTAGGTTTGAAATTAGAAACGATTAAGATTGAAGATTTAGGTCAAGCGAAAAGAATTGAAGTGGGTAAAGAAAACACTATCATTATTGATGGTGCTGCTGATGAGAAAAATATTAAGTCACGTATTGCTCAAATCAAAACACAAATTGAAGAAGCTACAAGCGACTACGACAAAGAAAAGCTTCAAGAACGTGTTGCAAAACTTGCAGGTGGCGTTGCTGTAATTAAAGTGGGCGCAACGACTGAAATTGAAATGAAAGAAAAAAAAGCACGTGTTGAAGATGCGCTCCACGCGACAAGAGCTGCTGTTGAAGAGGGTATTGTTGCTGGCGGTGGCGTTGCTTTAATTAGAGCGCGTGATGCGATTGCAAAGGTTAAAGGTGAAAATGCAGATCAAGAAGCTGGTGTTCGTATCGTGCTTCGTGCTGTTGAAGAGCCCTTAAGACAAATTGTTGCTAATGCTGGTGTAGAACCGTCTGTAGTAGTTAATAATGTGGTAGCTGGTAAAGGCAACTACGGATTTAACGCGGCAAATGAAACTTATGGTGACATGGTTGAGATGGGGGTGCTAGATCCTACTAAAGTCACTCGCTCTGCATTACAACATGCAGCATCTGTTGCGGGTCTTATGTTAACAACTGACTGTATGATCGCTGATCTTCCTAAAGATGATTCTCCAGCAATGGGTGGTGGTGATATGGGTGGTATGGGTGGTATGGGTGGCATGGGTGGCATGATGTAACTCAAAAGTATTAATAAAAAAAGACCTCTTAGGAGGTCTTTTTTTTAATCTTTTTTTTATCTGGTAATAAATTAGGATAGCATTACACCTCATGAACGCATCCCTTCCCAACCAGAATCAATTCAAAGATTTGAATGAGAAACAAGTTGAAGCTGTAACACTTCAAAATGAATCTGCACTCATTCTTGCTGGTGCAGGCAGCGGCAAAACTAAAGTACTCACTTCCAGAATTGCATGGCTTATTCAAACAAACGTAGTGAGTCCTTTTGGTCTTATCGCTGTGACATTTACCAATAAAGCTGCAAAAGAAATGCTGCACAGAATTACCATGCAGCTTCCCATCAATACAAGAGGTATGTGGGTAGGTACATTCCATGGTTTATGTAATCGATTTCTTAAAACGCATGCAAGAGATGCTGGCTTGCCTGAGACATTCCAAATATTAGATAGCCAAGATCAGTTATCTTTAATTAAAAGAACGATGAAAGTAATGAATGTAGATACTGAAACTTATGCACCTAAACAAGTGCAACACTATATAAATGGTTGCAAAGATGAAGGCTTAAGAGCCGCTCATGTAGATAGTTACGACGCACATTCAAAAAAATTAAATGAAGTCTATCTTGAATATGAAAAACAATGTCAAAAGGAAGGCTTGGTTGATTTTGGTGAATTGCTTTTAAGGTGCTATGAACTTTTCGAAAAAAATATAGCCATTCGCCAGCACTATCAAGATCGATTTAAACATATCCTCATTGATGAGTTTCAAGATACAAGCGAACTTCAATATAAATGGTTAAAACTTCTTGCAGGTAACAGCAGTTTTGTATTTGCTGTAGGGGACGATGATCAATCTATCTATAGCTTTAGAGGAGCTAGAGTTGGCAATATGAAAGATCTTGAAAGAGATTTCCATGTCAAACAAATTATTAAGCTAGAACAAAACTACAGATCTAAAAGTAACATTCTTAACACCGCAAATGCCATCATTGATCATAACAAAAATAGATTAGGCAAGAACTTATGGACTTCCGCCGGAGAGGGTGATCCCATTCGTATTTATACAGGCCATACCGATATTGATGAAGCCAAGTTTATTGTAGATGAAATCAAAATGCTTCATAGGGAAGGTGTATCGCTCAATCATATTGCTATTCTTTATAGAAGCAACGCGCAGTCGCGTGTTCTCGAACATAATATTTTTTCATCCAACTTACCTTATCGTGTATATGGTGGATTACGTTTCTTTGAGCGCGCTGAAATTAAACATGCGATTGCTTACTTAAGACTCATTGCAAATAAAAATGATGACAGTGCATTTTTAAGAATTGTAAATTTTCCAACGCGCGGTATTGGAAGTAGATCATTAGAAATTCTTCAAGATATTTCTAGACAGGATAGTTGCAGCTTTTGGGATGCTGCGGTGAAATCATCAGATCAAACACCCACAATCAAAAAAGGCTTACCTTATTTTATCCATCTGATCAAACATATTGAAAGCGGCTTTGAAGGATTAACGCTTCCACAAATGATTGATCTCATTATTAATGAGTCAGGGCTTAAGGACCACTATACCAATGAAAAAGATGGTTTAGATAGAGTCTCTAACTTAAATGAATTGGTTTCTGCAGCCGCAACATTTCTTAATAATGATAATAATGAATCTACAAATCCGCTTGGGGATTTTTTAAATTATTCCTCTTTAGAAAGTGGTGATATGCAAGCGAGTGAGGGTTCAGATGCCATCCAACTCATGACGATTCACTCATCCAAAGGGCTGGAATTTGACGTAGTGTTTATTTCAGGCCTTGAAGAAGGTTTATGTCCACACGAACAAAGTCTTTTTGAATCCAAAGGGCTTGAGGAGGAGAGAAGGCTTATGTATGTAGCTGTGACAAGAGCTCGATCAAAACTATACCTAAGTTATGCATTATCAAGAATGCTTCATGGCCAGACAAGATATGGTATGCCATCAAGATTCCTGGAAGAGATCCCTGAGAGTCTTGTTAAAAACATTAACACAATCAATTTTAAAAATAATATAGATCAGATTGAAGAAAATTATTCACAACCTACCCAGCAGAAACATACTTGGCGTATTGGTGAATCTGTCATGCATGAAAAATTTGGCCAGGGAACCGTTTTAGGTTATGAAGGTAATGCTGATGATTTAAGAATCCAAATTAAATTTACTAAAGCAGGTACCAAATGGCTTGCGATGGAATACGCAAAACTCTTTAAGCACTAGTAGCTTTTAGCAGACTTAAAAATATCTCGGTAACTAATATATTGAAATGCAAACATCACTGATGTGATCACAAGCAATGCAAAGAAAATAATTGCCCTCATTAATGAAGGTCCTATAGCGGGAAAGAGTGAAGCGAGTGCGCCAATTAATAGCCCACATGACAACATAAATAATATCGCTATTGTCGAAAAAATAAGCCATGAAAGACCTAAAGGAAAAATATACATTAAGCATCCTGCGATACTAGATTTAATTGATTTGAAGAGTGAATAGTTGTTATAAACGATCAACATTGGCGAGAACCAAGTCGCCATAAGTAACGGCAGAAGGAGTAGGATTAATTTTCCAATCATGGGCACAAAATTATTAATTACTGTCACAAGCTCATTATTATTCTCTGATAGTTTAATAAAGCCCTGCATTTCAGAATTTAAAACCATCGTCACCATAGCCGCATAAATTAAGCAAATGAGGCCAAGCATTAGCAATGTTGCAAGCCTAGGTTTAATTTTTTCAAATACGGCTAAAAAATTTTCTTCCTTATTTTTGTCGTGAGTCTTGTAGAAGTTAACTGCGAATACCAAAAATATTGGCCAAATCAATATAGATGCAATTGAAAAGATTTGAATCATAAGCATTGAAGGCAATAGCATAAAAATAAAAAGGTAAGCTAAGCTAAGCATCAATGATTGATTGGGTGTCTTTTTGAAGAGTTTGAAGCTTTCTTTATTCCAGCGAATGGAATCTCGGAATGTAATTTTTTTCATATCAATTTACCTTAAAATTTATCCGCTAATGCGTTTCTTTAAAATTTTCTTAAAATGGTTAGGGTCTTTTATGAAGGTGAGTTCGCCTTCTTCCGCATGATAGAAATCGTTAAGCCTTGAAACCCAGAATCTAAGAGACGCTAATCTTAATACATCATTCCAAGCTCGATCTTCATTATCATTAAAAGATCTTATCTTCTTATAAGCATCTAAGAAAGCATTCAGTCTTGACTCATCAAAAGAACCATCGCTATTCACGCACCAATCATTTACTGCTATAGCCACATCTAAAATAAGATAGTCTGTGCAAGCATAATAAAAGTCAATAAAGCCTGATACCTCATCATTTAAAAAGAGAACGTTGTCCTTAAATAGATCTCCATGAATAGTAGATTTAGGAAGCTTATAATTTTGCTTTTCTTGGTAAAGAATCTCTTCTTTTAATAATTTACTCTCATCTTGAGGTAACTCATTAAATAAGGTTTCAGCCGTTTTTTTTATCCAGCTAAGGTCTCTTGTATTTTGATGTTGAGCTACAAAATTGGCTGACTTCACGTGAAGCTCTGCGAGACTTTTACCGACAGCTTTACAATGATTGACTTCAGGGTTAGTGACCTCTTTACCCTTTAAACATGTCACGATTAAAGCGGGTTTATTTTTTAAAATACTTAAAGCTATGCCATTTTTTTTAAGTATAGGCTTGGGACATAAAAATGAATGTGTCGCTAGATGGGACATCAGATCTACAAAATAAGGGAGATCTTCTATAGTATTTTTTTCGAAGAGCGTTAAAACAAAACGATCGTGCGCCGTCATCAAAAAATAGTTGGTATTCGTTATCCCAGACTTAATACCTTGATAATCAGTGAGATTATCAAAAGCATAATCTTGAAGCCAGATTTTTAATTCTTTTATATTAACTGATGTGTAAACTGACATAAAAAAAAGGGCTTAAAGCCCTTTCAAAAAAATTTAGAATCTAAATATTACCCATTTAGGCACACTGAGAGGCTGGCTAGGGCCATCAAATTTTGCCCAACCACCATCTTGATCTTCCTTCAATAAATAATATGAAGGCCCACCAGCGGGGGGTGTTACTTTCATCATATAAAGTTCACCATTAATACGGTATTCTTCGACCGTATCAGCCCCTTTTTTGGTGATGGTAATTTGAGGCTCATCCACAATATCGCTTTCAAAATTCTTTGGTGGTGGCTTCACTTCTTCCAAAAGCTCAAGTTTTTTTTCAGCCATTACATTTAAGCTCATGAAGACAGTCGCCAATAAAAAAGCTTTAATTGTGTTTTGTATTTTCATACACAAGATTCTAGCAAAAAACCTTTAGATGGTATGGTTTATTTGATAATTTACAAGTAAAGCTGAGCTTTTCTCTCTGCGGGCGTTAGCGTAAAACCAATCGATTCATAATGGCTAAATATTGCATCCACAATCTCTTTAGGCCCCTCAAGAATTTGGATCAAATTCAAGTCTTTTAATTCAGCCATGCCCTCATTTACGATTTTGTCTTTTAACCAGTCTAGTAAGCCAGACCAGAACTCCTTTCCTACTAAAATGATAGGAATTTTTCTTGATTTACCCGTTTGAATAAGTGTGATCACTTCCATTAATTCATCAAGCGTTCCAAATCCCCCTGGCAAGACGACGTAAGCTGAAGCGTACTTAATAAACATCACTTTACGCATAAAGAAATATTTAAAATTTATCGAAATATCCTGGTAGTCGTTCGATTTTTGTTCGTGGGGCAAATTAATATTAAGCCCGATGCTAGGGCCCTTGCCTAAAGAAGCTCCTTTATTAACAGCTTCCATAAGGCCGGGGCCACCGCCAGAAATAACGCTAAACCCGGAGTTGGATAGCGCCTCTGCTATATCAACGGTGAGTTTGTAATAAGGATGATCTTCGCTAACCCTAGCACTTCCAAACACGGATACGGCAGGGGTTATTTTTTTAAGTTTTTCGGTAGCGCCAACAAATTCTGACATAATTTCAAATGCATACCAGGATTCACTCTCGTTATGAGTTTCATCAAACAATTCTGGGCCGTTAAATTTAGGTATCTTTTTATCTGCTGACATAAAAACTTTCAAAGTTAAACAATGAAAACACTATTATTGGTCGATGGCTCTTCTTATCTTTATCGGGCGTTTCATGGATTGCCTGACCTTAGAAACAGTCGCCAAGAACCTACTGGAGCTATTTATGGCGTCTTAAATATGCTCCGAAAACTCCACAAAGAGTTCCCTTCTGATTATAGCGTTTGCGTTTTTGATGCAAAAGGAAAAACTTTCAGGAATGATCTTTATCCCGAGTATAAGGCTAATCGATCAGCGATGCCTGATGATTTAAGAGCTCAAATTCAGCCGCTTCATGAAGCCATTACAGCGATGGGCTGGCCGATTCTTATTCAAGAGGGTGTTGAGGCTGATGATGTGATTGGTACCTTATGTAAGGAAGCCACCCAACATCAATTTAATGTCGTGGTCTCAACAGGCGATAAGGATTTAGCTCAGCTTGTTAATAAACATGTCACTTTAATTAATACGATGACGAATGAAAAACTTGATATAGAGGGTGTCAAAAACAAATTTGGGCTGATGCCTAATCAAATTATAGATTACTTAACGCTTATTGGAGACACCTCAGATAACGTCCCTGGCGTTGAAAAAGTGGGTCCTAAAACTGCATTGAAGTGGCTTAATGAATATCAAACACTCGACAATATCGTAAATAATGCTGCTCAATTCTCAGGTGTCGTCGGTGAAAATTTAAGGAAAGCGCTCGATTGGATTCCTAAAGCTAAAGATCTTATTACGATTCGATGTGATCTTGATATCGACAAAAATTGGGATAATTTCAAACCTAAAGCGCAAGACCCATCCACTTTAGAAAATTTATATCAGAGATTTGAATTTAAGAATTGGCTTAACGAAATTAAAGAAGGTAGCTCTGAGAATAATTTATCAGGTAAAAGTAGTGAAGAAAAAATATCTATCAAATCGCCTAGTCATTTTATTTCTAAAATAAAATACGACACAATATTCGACAAAGATCTATTACATGTATGGCTAGAAAAAATTAAAGAAAAAAAATATGTCTGTGTCGACACAGAAACTAACTCGCTCGACACTATGCAGGCAAAAATTGTAGGTATATCGATAGCAGTAAATGCCGGGGAAGCAGCTTATATTCCTTTAGCGCATGATTATCCTGGAGCTCCCGAACAGTTATCAATTGATACTATATTAAATTTACTGAAGCCCATGTTAGAAGATGAAAAAATTAAAAAAATTGGTCAAAACATTAAATATGATGCGCATGTATTTTTAAATCACGGCATACATCTTAAAGGCATTAAGCACGATACAATGTTACAAAGCTATGTGACGGAAAGTCATCAAAGCCATGGCATGGATAATTTAAGCTTAAGGCATCTAGGTCACACCTGTGTCAGTTATGAAGATGTTGCTGGCAAGGGCGTGAATCAACTTAAATTTAATCAGGTTGATATTTATGTAGCATCTCATTATTCATCTGAAGATGCGGACGTCACTTTACAATTAAATCAATTCTTTAATCCTACAATTGAAAGTGATGTGTCACTTAAATTTATTTATGAAAATATTGAAATGCCTGCCGCTGGAGTCCTTTTAAAGATCGAAAGAAACGGTGTGCTTGTAGATGACAAAAAATTAAATGCACAAAGTCATGAAATTGGTAAAAAAATTCTACTGCTAGAAGAAGAGGCTTATCAATTAGCAGGACAGCCTTTCAATCTCGCCTCGCCTAAACAATTACAAGATATTTTATTTAATAAGCTAGGTATTAAATCTTTGAAAAAAACACCTTCAGGCGCTCCTTCTACGGATGAAGAAGTATTGCAAGATTTAGCCTTAGATTATCCTTTACCCAAATTATTACTCGAACATCGGAGTCTATCTAAGCTTAAATCAACCTACACAGATAAACTACCAAAAATGATTAATGCCAACACTGGGCGGATTCATACAAGCTACAACCAGGCCGTAGCAATTACAGGGCGTCTTGCAAGTTCAGATCCTAATTTACAAAATATCCCAATCCGAACCCTGGAAGGAAGAAAAATAAGAGAAGCATTTATTGCGAATGAAGGCTCGTCCATTCTATCTGCAGACTATTCTCAAATAGAGTTAAGAATCATGGCTCACTTATCTCAAGATAAACGATTGCTTGAAGCTTTCAAGAATAATGAAGATATTCATAAATCAACAGCAGCTGAAATCTTTGGTTGCGACCTAGGTAGTGTTTCCCAAGAACAAAGGCGCTATGCAAAAGTGATTAATTTTGGCTTGATTTATGGCATGAGTGTATTCGGTTTATCAAAATCACTTGGTATTGAGCGCAGTGCGGCCTCAAATTATATTGAGACTTATTTTGCCAGATACCCTGGCGTTAAACGCTACATGGAGGAAGCGAAATTATTTGCTAAAGATAAAGGTTATGTAGAAACATTTTTTGGCAGACGATTATGGATTCCAGAAATTAATAGCTCGAATGGTATTAGAAGAGCTGCAGCAGAAAGAGCAGCAATTAATGCCCCGATGCAGGGCACTGCTGCTGACCTCATTAAGTTAGCCATGATTTCAGTCGATCAATGGCTTTCTCAAAACACACACTTAAAAACAAAAATGATTATGCAGGTACACGATGAGCTTGTGTTTGAAGTGCCTCAAGACGAAATCAATATTTTACGAAAAGAATTACCTCTCTTAATGGAGGGCGTTGCAAATCTTGATATTCCTCTTATCGTAGATATCGGCGTTGGATTGAATTGGGATACGGCACACTAGAATGGAATTTGGTACTTTAATTATTGGCGATGAGATTTTATCTGGCAAAAGACAAGATAAACATTTTGAATACTTAAAAAAAACATTAAAAAAATATGGCCTTTCATTGTCTTGGGTGAAATACATTCAAGATGATTCGAAAGATATTATTCAATCAATCAGACAATCAATAAAATCCAATACTATTGTTTTCTCTTTTGGTGGTATTGGTGCAACACCAGATGACTTTACAAGGCAGGCTGCTGCAGACGCTTTTGAACTTCACTTAACCAGAAATGATGAAGCTGTGAAACTGATTGAAGAACAGTTTGGTGAGGGAGCATATCCTAAAAGAGTCTTGATGGCAGATATTCCAAAGGGAGCATTATTGATTCCGAATGAGATTAATAAAATCCCAGGATTTAAAATTAATGGTCATCATTTCCTACCAGGCTTCCCAGAAATGGCCTGGCCAATGGTTGAATGGATTCTCAATACTCACTATAAAGAACTATTAAATCAAAATGACTTTGCTGAAGCTTCGGTTTGGATAAATGATGTAAGTGAAAGTAAATTGATTGATTTGATGAATGAGATTGTAAAAAAATATCCAGAAATTAAACTTTTTAGCCTCCCAAAATTAGAACCTATGAAGACTATTGAGCTTGGTGTTAAAGGCCCATCAAAATTAGTCGCTGAAGCCATGCTAGAAATACAAGTCAAAATTGTTAATTTAGGCTATGAATGGCATAAGTAATTTGAAGTCTTCACTTTTATAAAAAGCCATTTGCCTATAAAATAGGCAACTTTCCCTAAGTAAATATACGACAGTGCAAATAGGCTCCATTTCCATTAAAAATAATCTCGTAGTCGCCCCCATGGCAGGCGTCACAGATCGCCCTTTCCGCCAACTTTGTAAAAAGTTTGGTGCTGGCATGGCAGTAAGTGAAATGGTGACATCAAATTCACTTCTATATGGCAGCCAAAAAACACTTCGTCGCGCCAATCACGAAGGCGAAGTAGATCCAATATCAGTTCAAATTGCTGGTGCTGATCCTAAAATGATGGCGGAGGCTGCTCAATTTAATGTGGATCATGGCGCTCAAATTATCGATATCAACATGGGATGTCCTGCAAAAAAAATATGTAACGTGATGGCTGGGTCAGCGCTTCTTAAAGATGAGCCACTTGTGCAAAAAATATTATCTTCCGTTGTAAAGTCTGTAAATGTGCCAGTCACACTAAAAATAAGAACTGGCTGGGACACTCAAAATCGTAATGCTATAGAGATTGCAAAAATTGCTGAAGATATTGGCATTAAAGCATTAGCTATTCATGGCAGAACGAGGGCTTGTTTATATATGGGTGAAGCTGAATATGACACCATTGCCAAAGTGAAACAGTCAGTAAAGATTCCCGTCATCGCCAATGGCGATATCACTTCACCGGAAAAAGCTAGATATGTTTTAGATTATACGGGTGTAGATGGGGTAATGATCGGTAGAGCAGCTCAGGGCAAGCCTTGGATTTTTAGAGAAATTGATCACTATCTTAAAACAGGAATGCATTTAGATAATCCGTCTATTGATGAAATCAAAAATACTACCATTGCTCATGTGAATGAACTTTATAGCTTTTATGGTGAAAATGCAGGATTAAAAATTGCTAGAAAACATATTTCTTGGTACACAAAAGGATTAAAAAATTCTGCAAATTTTAGACACTATATGAATACAATTGAAACAGTCGATGCACAAATTAAAACTATCGAAGATTATTTTAATTTTCTTTCGATCGAATCTCCTTATATAAAGTATGAAGAAGAAATGTTGGTAGCTTAATGGAAAAGAAGACAGATATTCCTGATTGTGTAAACGAATCTCTAGATCAATACTTTAAAGATCTAGACGGCGAACACCCAACGAATGTTTACGATATGGTCATTGGTATGGTAGAGAAGCCACTCATTAGTTACATCATGGGCATTTCAAAAGGCAATCAAAGTAAGGCTGCAGAAATCCTTGGCCTTAATAGAAATACGCTTAGAAAAAAATTAAAACAACATAAGATTGATATTTAGTCATGATTGAAATCAAACGAGCTCTCATAAGCGTTTCAGACAAAAAAGGTATTATCGAATTCGCTAAGACGCTAATTAAATACAAAGTTGAAATTTTATCTACTGGTGGTACAGCAAAATTGTTTGCTGATAATAATATTCCTGTCATTGAAGTAAGTGATTACACTGGCTTCCCAGAAATGTTAGATGGTAGAGTTAAAACACTTCATCCAAAGATACATGGCGGCATACTTGGAAAGAGAGATGACGAAAACCATCTACAAACAATGGCTAAATCGAATATACCTTTAATCGATTTAGTAGTAGTGAACTTGTATCCATTCGAAACAACCATATCTAAAGAAAATTGCCCGCTTTCTGAAGCTATTGAAAATATTGATATCGGTGGTCCTGCAATGATTCGATCGTCAGCAAAAAATTATAATGGTGTGGCAATTGTTACTGATGCAGCGGACTACAAACTTATTGAAGATGCTTTAAGGCAAAATAATGGGTCACTTGATCTAGATTTGAGATTGAGTTTGGCCAAGAAAGCTTTTGAGCATACTGCAAAATATGATTCAGCTATTTCGAATTATCTTAACGGACTGGATATAAATAAAAATATAACTTACCCTAACAAACTTAACCTCGCGTTTAACAAAAAAATGGATTTACGTTATGGTGAGAACCCACATCAAAGTGCATCTTTTTATGTAGATGAAATATCCAATAAAGGCTCACTAGCAAGCTTTCAACAGTTACAGGGTAAAGAGCTGTCATACAATAACCTAAATGATGCGGATACAGCCTGGGAATGTGTTAAAAGCTTTGAGCTACCATCTTGCGTGATTGTAAAACATGCTAATCCATGCGGCGTCGGATCTTCAAAAGACTTATTCGATGCTTATAAAAAAGCATTTTTAACTGATCCAACATCCGCATTCGGCGGCATTATTGCTTCAAACGTTTCGTTAGACAAAAATACTGCATCTCAAATTATTTCTCAATTTGTCGAAGTTGTAATCGCCCCATCTTACGATACTGAATCACTTAAAATATTTGAATCAAAACCAAATATTAGATTATTAAAAGTTTCGCTCGATAATAGCTTTAATGCTTTTGAATTGAAAAAAATTGGTGGTGGCTTACTTGTCCAATCACCAGACAATTTCAATATAGATATTAAACATTGCAAAGTAGTTTCTAAACTTAAACCTAATGAAGAACAAATAGCTGACATGCTTTTTGCATGGCGAGTTGCTAAGTATGTTAAATCAAATGCCATTGTATTTTGTAAAAACAATCAAACTATAGGTATCGGCGCAGGTCAGATGAGTAGAGTTGATAGTACCAAGATTGCTTCTATAAAAGCACAGAATGCAAATCTTGATTTAACAAATTCTGTGGTCGCTTCAGACGCTTTCTTTCCCTTTAGAGATGGGATTGATGTGATTGCCGCAGCTGGTGCAAATTGCGTTATTCAGCCAGGCGGAAGCTTAAGAGATGAGGAGGTCATCTCTGCAGCTGATGATTTAGGTCTTGTAATGTTATTTACTGGATATCGTCACTTTAGGCATTAGTTTATGAAAGTTCTAGTCATTGGAAGTGGCGGCAGAGAACATGCAATGGCATGGAAACTTTCTCATAGCAAAAAAATAAATGCTATTTTTATTGCGCCAGGTAATGGCGGAACGCACCTCAATCCAAAATTCAACAATATTGATCTGACCGATATTAATCTTCTTTCAGATTTTGCAATTAAAGAAAAAATTGACCTCACTATTGTTGGTCCAGAGCTGCCACTTTCCAAAGGCATTGTTGATTTATTCAGATCTAAAAATTTGAATATTTTTGGACCCACTCAAAAAGCTGCTCAACTTGAAAGCTCTAAGGATTTTGCCAAAGATTTCATGTATAGGCACAACATTCCTACTGCAAAATATAGAACATTTAAAATGCCAGATGAAGCGCATCACTATGTTAATGAGCATGGTGCGCCCATTGTTATTAAAGCGGATGGGTTAGCTTCTGGAAAAGGTGTCATTGTTGCGCTGACAGTCGATGAAGCTCATGATGCAATTGACTTTATGCTTGTAGACAATAAATTTGGAGATGCAGGAGCGAAAATTGTAATTGAAGAATTTCTTGAAGGTGAAGAAGCTAGCTTTATGGTTATATGTGATGGCAAAACAATTCTCCCGCTTGCTACAAGTCAAGACCATAAAAGACTTTTAGATCATGATATGGGGCCTAACACAGGCGGTATGGGAGCATACTCTCCTGCACCTATAGTTACTAAAGAAATTTATTCTAAAGTCATGGATGAAATTATCTACCCCACTATCAATGGCATGGGCAAAGATGGCATTCCATTTACTGGATTCCTTTACGCAGGTCTCATGATTACTAAAAAGGGTGATGTAAAAACATTAGAATATAATTGTCGAATGGGAGACCCTGAAACACAACCCATTCTCATGAGGCTTAAAAGTGATTTGTTTGAAATTCTATACACGGCAGCTCTCGGACAAATTGATTCATTAGAAATCGAATGGGACACAAGAACAGCGCTAGCTGTTGTTTTAGCGTCGGCTGGCTACCCTGAGTCTCCAAAGCTAAATGATGAAATTCATATTGAAGATCGCATTATTCCTGATAGCTATATATTTCATGCAGGTACTATATACAAAGATAATAAACTTCTAACTTCAGGCGGAAGAGTTTTAGCCGTCACTGCGCTTGGTAATTCTTTAAAAGAGGCGCAAATTCAAGCTTATGAGGCTATCAGTACTGTTAAATTTACTGGCGCCCAATATCGACAAGATATAGGTTACAGAGCATTAAATAATAATTAAATTGACTAACCAACGCTTAATCCGTTATCTAAAACAAGGTGGTGTTATAGCCTATCCCACTGAGTCCTGTTATGGATTGGGTTGTGATCCAAAAAATAAATATGCGGTAGAAAAAATTCTATGGTTAAAAAAAAGGTCTCGATCAAAAGGTTTTATTTTAATTAGCTCCAAGATAAATCATTTGCGAGCATATATGAAAGATCTGTCAGAGACACAAAAAAAAGAAATGATGGATAAATGGCCCGGCCCTCATACTTGGTTAGTACCTTCGTCTAATTATTGTCCCTCATGGTTAAGAGGGGGCAGTCATAATATTGCTATAAGACTCCCTAAAGTTAAAAGCACTTTAAATTTATTAAATTCAATCAACTTTCCAATCACCTCGACAAGTGCTAACTTAAGCCATAAACAATCCATCAAAACTCTTAGGGCATGTAAAAATTTGTTTAGGACTAAAGTGAAGATTATTGATGGGAATATTGGTAGTGAAAAAAAACCTACAACGATTCAAGATTTTGTTAGTAAAAAAATAATTAGAAAATAATATGATTAATTCAAATGTAGTTTTTGAGTACTTTAATAATCTCCAAACAAATATTGTCGAAACACTTCAAATTGTTGATGGGAAAAATTTTATTAATGACTCATGGCAACGAAAAGAAGGTGGCGGTGGGACTTCTTGCCTTTTAGAAAATGGAAATATATTTGAAAGAGCTGGTGTTGGATTCTCGCATGTCGTAGGTGACAAGTTACCAGGCTCGGCAAGCGCTGCTCATCCAGAAGCAGCGAATAGAAAATGGGAAGCTATGGGGTTATCACTAGTCTTGCACCCTAAAAATCCATATGCCCCGACGGTGCATATGAATGTAAGATTTTTTATTGCAAAAAAAGAGGGTCTTGACGATATATGGTGGTTTGGCGGGGGTATGGATTTAACCCCTTATTATGGCTTCGACGAAGATGCAGTTCATTTTCACCAAACACTGAAAACTATACTTGATCCATACGATAAAAAACTTTATGCAGAATTTAAAAAGAATTGTGATGAATACTTCTATCTAAAGCATCGCAAAGAGCCTAGAGGGATTGGCGGTATTTTTTATGATGATTTTAATAGTTTAGGTTTTGATAAATCTTTCAATTTAAACAAATCCGTAGGTGATGTTTTTTTAAATGCTTATCTACCAATTCTTCAAAGAAGAAAAGATATTCATTTTACAGAGAAAGAAAGAGACTTTCAGTTGTATCGACGTGGTCGTTATGTAGAATTTAATTTAATATTTGATCGTGGCACTTTATTTGGTTTGCAATCTAATGGTAGAACTGAGTCAATTTTAATGTCGATGCCGCCAATGGTTCAATGGAAATATGATTGGAAACCAGAAACAGGTAGCAAAGAAGAAAAATTATATACATATTTTTTAACGAATAAAGATTGGCTGAGTCATGAATAATCTATTTAAAAAAATTCTTCGAAAAAAAAATATTAACCATAAACATCCAGCGCATTTAAAAAAATGTCTGAGTGCATTAGATCTTACATTGCTAGGCATAGGGTGCATCATTGGAACAGGTATATTTGTTTTAACTGGTATTGCGGCTGCTAATCAAGCTGGTCCTGCAGTTATTTTATCTTTTATAGTATCAGGCTTTGCTTGCGCTTTTGCAGCATTGGCTTATGCAGAACTTTCATCATCGATTGGTGGCTGTGGAAGCGCCTATGGTTATAGTTATGTTGCTTTTGGTGAATTCTTTGCATGGATTATTGGTTGGATTCTACTCATGGAATATGGAATGTCTATTGCTGCAGTTGCAAATGGCTGGTCTGGATATTTCAATAACGCTCTTACCGCTATAGGTCTAGGCCTTCCAGAAGCATTATCTAAAGCTCCTTCATTAGGCGGTATAGTTAATCTTCCAGCAATGGTCATTATACTAATAATTATGTCCTTGCTTATTATTGGAGCAAAGCAAAGTGCTAAATTTAATGCTGTGATGGTTTTTATAAAACTTTTAACCATCACGCTATTTATCTCAGTTGCTATGTTCAATGTGAATCCGGCTAACTGGCATCCCTTTATGCCTTATGGTTGGTTTTCGACATTACCTGATGGAAAAACTGTTGGTGTTCTTGCAGGTGCTTCTTTAGTTTTTTTTGCATACGTTGGTTTTGATGCAGTTTCAACCGCCGCTGAAGAGGCAATCAATCCACAAAGAGATCTGCCTAAAGGTATTATTGGCTCACTTGCTTTTTGCACTGTGATATACATTATCGTTTCATTATTGCTTACAGGTGTTGTTCCATATCAAGAACTAAATGTATCTTCTCCTGTTGCTTATGCGCTGCAAAAAATTGGATTTCAATGGGCTTCTGCTGTTGTTTCTACTGGTGTTATTGCTGGACTCACAACCGTAATGCTTGTTCTTTATTACGCTTTAACAAGAATTATTTTTGCAATGAGCAGAGATGGGTTACTTCCTCATTCTTTATGTGAAGTGAACAAAAATACCAACACCCCTATAAAAGTTATTGTTTATTGTGGGCTACTAATCTCATTAATTGCTGGATTTATACCACTTGGCACTTTAGCTGAGATAGTGAATATTGGAACATTAGCTGCCTTTGTGATTGTTTCACTGGGTGTCATTTTTATACGAAAACTTCATAAAAATAATAAGGCAACTTTTAAAAATAAATGGCATCCTCTTATCCCTCTCTTGGGAATTTTTTCATGTGGTGCTTTAATGTTTTTCTTGCCGGTTGAAACTTGGAAAAGATTTTTAATATGGGTGTTAATTGGAGTTGTTTTTTATTTTACTTATTCAATAAAACATAGTCACCTAAATAAAAAACCGGCCTAAGCCGGTTTTTTATTTAGGTTCAAAACTTAATTAAAGTGATAAAACCCATGAAATGATTGTTTTGATATCCTCATCTTTAACTTGTGGGTGAGGCGGCATTGGAACTGGGCCCCAAACACCACTACCACCTGCTTTTACCTTGGCTGCTAATTTTGCTTCAGCACCTTTGTCGCCTTTATACTTATTTGCAACATCTTTATAAGATGGTCCAAGCACTTTTTTTTCAACGGCATGACAAGCTAAACATCCGCTTTTTTGAGCTAATGCTTCAGCAGCTTTAGCATCTGCAGCCTGAGCTTGATTTGCTATAAACATACTAACCACTGCCATACTTAGAATCACTGATTTCATATTATTTCCGTCCTTAAATTGATTTTACAATTATTATAATACTCCTAATTTTATTTGAATTAAAAGCAATTTAAATAAAATTATACTATTAATATTCTTGAACTAAATACTCGGCTATTAGGTTATGAGACTCATTCGGGTAGACCATAACACTATTTTCTAGCGCATTAACACTTTCCACACAGATCATTTTTTTCCATTCATCTTCAGTCCCCATATCAACCATAGTTTTAACTTTTTTATCCCACGGCGTCCAAATGACTGTTGATTCACTGTTTTCTTTTTGTACAATAATTTTTCGATCAAATCCCTTATCATGAATCACACATGTATCTTTTGTATTTAAATAAACTCTATCAAATTCAGCATCAAATTTAATTTGATCTTCTTGAGTGAATTTTTTATATCCCCTCGCTTTGTCTGAATAGATTTTATTTTCTAATCCAGTCACTTCAATATTTTCAATATCACTTATCTGAAAATAAGTGTGATATCCCTCACCAATCAAGAAAGGTTGTTCAGATAAATTTGTTGTTTTAAGATCAAGATGGATTGAACTACCAATCGTTATAGAAAATTCTAAATTAAATTGATATGAAAGTTGTCTATTCACTTCGGGCGTAGGAAGCATTACAAATGTCACTTTAGTAGCTCCGTTTTCCAAATCAATAATCTCATTAATACGCCATGGAATAACTCTAGCAAATCCATGCGGACAAAAGCTTCCATCTGTAGGGTGAGCGCCAAACCAAGGCCAGCAGATAGGTACGCCACCTCGAATAGATCTTCCATGCATATATCTCGTATTACTTGAAAGCCAGAGCACTTCATTTTTTATATCATGTGGCTTCCATTGCATAATATGAGCGCCTTGAAGCGCAATCTTGGCTGAGGCAAGCCTATTATCAATCGTAATAAATTTTAACCCAATTTCATTTTGTGTAATCTTGTAGCTTTCAGCAGCTGATATATATTTTTCACTTATCATTTTAAAAATTAAATTTCCTCTAACTTTGAAATATCCCGAATAGCTCCTCTATCAGCGCTTGTAGTCATTAATGCATAAGCTCTTAATGCTTGAGAAACTTTTCTTATTCTTGGTTTAGGTTTCCAGGCATTCTTAACATCAGCATTCATCTTATCTTTTCTTTGAAGAAGGATTACATCGTCAATCATTAAATTAATTGTTCTATTTGGAATATCAATTTCAATTTGATCGTTTTCTTCAATTAATGCAATTTCCCCTTGCTCAGCAGCTTCAGGAGAGACATGGCCAATACTTAATCCAGAAGTTCCTCCAGAAAATCTTCCGTCAGTTAAAAGTGCACAAACTTTACCAAGGTCTTTTGATTTTAAATAAGTGGTTGGATAAAGCATTTCTTGCATGCCAGGTCCGCCTCTTGGCCCTTCATATGTAATAACAACTACATCACCTGCAATAATCTTGTCCCCTAAAATAGCAGTAACTGCCTCGTCTTGTGATTCAAAAATACGCGCACGTCCTTTAAATTTCAAAATGCTCTCATCAACACCTGCTGTTTTAACAATGCAGCCATTACGTGCAATATTTCCAAAAAGTACTGCAAGTCCCCCATCTTGGCTATAGGCGTTTTCTTTATTTCGAATACATCCAGAGGTTCTGTCGTCGTCTAAAGTTGGATAAAGCATACTCTGGCTGAACGCAATCGTAGTCGGTATACCTCCTGGCGCTGCACGATAAAAGTTTTTTACTTCCTCATTTTTGGTCGTCACAATATCCCAATGATCTATTGCTTCACCTAAAGTTTTAGAGTGAATAGTAGGAATATCCCTATGAATTAGAGTTGCACGGTCAAGCTCTCCTAAAATTCCCATCACACCTCCTGCTCTATGAACATCTTCCATATGGAACTTATCTGTGGCAGGCGCTACTTTTGCTAAGCAAGGCACTTTTCTTGAAATACGATCTATATCTTTCATCGTGAAATTTACTTTAGCCTCATGAGCTGCCGCAAGCAAATGAAGAACTGTATTTGTTGAGCCTCCCATAGACACATCTAAAGTCATAGCATTTTCAAAAGCTTTAAAACTTGCAATATTTCTGGGCAGTGCACTTTCATCTTCACCTTCGTAATATCGCTTCGCTAAATCAACAATAACTCTTCCAGCCTCTTGAAATAATTTTTTTCTAGCTGCATGAGTTGCTAAAGTACTTCCATTACCGGGCAGACTTAATCCTAAGGCTTCGGTTAAACAGTTCATTGAATTTGCTGTAAACATTCCTGAACAAGAACCGCATGTTGGACATGCTGATCGTTCAATTTCATCGGATTCTTTATCAGAGACTCTTGTATCAGCGCCTGCTACCATTGCATCTACTAAATCTAATTTCTTGATTCCACTGTTCCAATTGACCTTACCCGCTTCCATAGGGCCGCCTGAAACAAAGACCACGGGAATATTAATTCTTAGTGCCGCCATAAGCATGCCGGGCGTTATCTTATCGCAATTAGATATACAAACAATGGCATCTGCACAGTGAGCATTAACCATATATTCGACGCTATCTGCAATTAGATCTCGGCTTGGGAGGCTGTATAGCATGCCGTCATGCCCCATAGCTATCCCATCATCTACTGCGATGGTATTAAACTCTTTTGCAACACCGCCATGTTTTTCAATTTCTCTTGCTACAAGCTGCCCTATATCTTTTAAATGAACATGCCCTGGAACAAACTGTGTAAATGAATTACAAACTGCAATAATTGGCTTTGTAAAATCACCATCCTTCATGCCTGTGGCGCGCCAAAGTGCGCGGGCACCAGCTTGATTTCTGCCATGAGTAGTCGTTTTAGAGCGATATACGGGCATAATGACCTCTTAAAATTACAATCAATTTAAACAATTATTTTAACTTATAATTACAACAAACTTATGCTTATTCATCCCCAAATAGACCCTGTAGCACTTAATCTTGGACCGTTTCAAATTCATTGGTACGGAATTATGTATCTTTTGGCTTTTGTGGGATTTCTTCAGTTAGGTAAGGTTCAAATCAGGACGCGTCCATGGCTATCTTGGAATCAAAAGATGTTAGATGATGCTTTTTTTTATGGTGCTATTGGCGTTATTGTAGGTGGGCGATTAGGTTATATTTTATTTTATCAATTGCAATACTATATAAACCAGCCAATTGAGATCATTGCATTGTGGAAAGGTGGCATGTCATTCCATGGCGGATTTTTAGGTGTAGTTATCGCCATGATACTTTTAGCCAAAAAATATAAAGTATCTTTACTGTCGATTTTAGATTTCATCGCGCCCTTGGTTCCTCTAGGTCTTGCATTTGGTCGTATTGGAAATTTTATTAATGCAGAGTTATGGGGAAGACCCACACATTTTTTCTTAGGGATGATCTTCCCTAATGTAGACAACTTGGCAAGACACCCTTCTCAACTATACGAATGCTTTCTTGAAGGCTTTATTCTGTTTATAGCGCTTTGGTTTTATTCAAAACAAAAAAGGAGAACAGGCCAGATATCTGCTGTTTTTTTGATGCTATACGGAACTTTTAGATTTTTAGTTGAATTTTCAAGAGAGCCTGATCATTTCTTAGGCTTACTATTCCTTAATCTTTCAATGGGTCAATGGCTATCAATTCCTATGCTCATCGCTGGTATTTATCTCTTTAAAAAAAGCTAACAACAGCGTTTTATACCGCTCCATTTTTTATCAAGTGTTGCTTTATAAAATTGTTGTTTACTCATGAGCTTATGTTTCTTTGAACACTGCTTATGATTCATCACATAAAGATCGTAGAGGTCATCTCCAGATAGTCGGCGTAGAAATGCATATATTGATTTAATAACTTTTAGCATGGCTTATTAATTCTTTTTGAAAAATGAAATTCTTAACATATCAATAACTACTGTCCACAAAATAATAAGTAAGAATAGAGTAATAAAAGCATCTAATTTTTGATTAAAAATTAACTGATGAGTAATGGAAATTTTACTATCCTCGATGAGCCCTATATTTATTTTATCTGTCAGATCTCTAGCTGCTGCCAGAAATCCAACTCTAATATCTTGACTAAATATTTTCTGATAAGCAGCAGTAGTGGTCACAATAATTAACCAAATTAAAGGTAGTCCGGTGACCCAAGCGTATTTTAATTTGTTCGATTTAATAAGAATGCCAGTGCCTACAGATAATGCAATCGCCGCCAACATTTGATTCGCAATACCAAATAAAGGCCACAGAATATTTACACCGCCATTAGGGTCTATCACGCCGATGTATAAAAAATATCCCCAACAGCTTACAACGATTGCGCTACTTAAAATAATTGATGGCATCCATGAAGTTTGACCAAACTTCGGGTAAATGTTACCAATCATATCCTGCAACATAAATCTTCCAACACGAGTGCCTGCATCTAAAGTTGTGAGAATAAATATTGCCTCAAACATGATGGCAAAGTGATACCACATCGCCAATAAGTTTGTACCAAATGCTTTACCAAATATATTCGCCATACCCACCGCTAATGAAGGAGCTCCGCCTGTTCTAGCAAAAAGTGATGTTTCACCCATATTTTTTGCAAGCAATTCCATTTCCTCAACTGTCACTTTAAATCCCCATGAGTTTATTTTTTGAATGGCATCGACAGCTTCTGATCCAACAACTCCCACGGGGCTATTAATTGCAAAAAAGATACCTGGTTCCAATACTGTTGCGGCTATTAAGGCCATAATAGCTACGAAAGATTCTAAAAGCATCGCACCGTATCCAATCATTGGAATATATTTTTCGTTGTCCAATAGTTTAGGTGTTGTGCCTGAAGCGATTAAAGAGTGGAATCCAGAAATTGATCCACACGCGATGGTAATAAAAACAAAAGGAAATAGACTGCCGCCAAAAATAGGGCCTGTACCATCTGTAAACTGCGTCAGAGCTGGCATTTTGATTTCTGGTTGTAAGGTTATAATTGCAACCGCTAGAACAATCACCGTACCTAATTTTACAAATGTCGATAGATAATCTCTTGGGGCTAACAAAAGCCAAACCGGAAGAACTGCTGCTGCAAAGCCGTAAAAAATAATAGCCCACGCCAACGTCAAACTATCATGATCAAAATAAGTTCGTAGCGTCTGGGAATGGTCAATTAACCCTCCAGCAAAAACGGCCAAAAGCAATAATCCGAATCCAATTAATGAGGCCTCAAGGACTCTGCCTGTCCTAATGGACCTTAAATAAATCCCAATAAAAATTGCGATAGGTATTGTTGCGGCAACTGTTGATGTTGCCCAAGGGCTATGCTTCATGGCATTCACAACCACCAACCCTAAAACAGCAATCAAAATAACCATAATTAAAAATGTACCAATCAATGAAGCAGTTCCGCCAATTACACCAATTTCATCCCTTGCCATTTGTCCTAAACTTTTTCCGTTGCGTCTCGTCGAAAAAAATAATGTGGTCATATCTTGAACAGCACCTCCTAATACAGCGCCTATTAATATCCATAACATGCCAGGAAGATAACCAAACTGGGCTGCTAACGTAGGGCCAACCAAAGGGCCTGGCCCTGCAATCGCGGCAAAATGGTGGCCAAATACAATCCATTTATCTGTAGGAATAAAGTCTTTGTCATTTTGCAGTCTTAGAGCTGGTGTTTTTCTATGCTCGTCAATGACTAGAACTTTTGCTGCAATCCAGCTTGCATAGAATCTATAAGCAATCATGTATATACATACAGCAGCCGTAATAAACCAAACGGCGTTGATACTCTCATTGCGACTCAGTGCAATTGTTGAAAATGCGAGAGCCCCTAATAGAGCTAGTAGAATCCAAATTATATTTTTAAAGTATTTTTTAATCACAATGTGTCCG
Organism: Candidatus Methylopumilus planktonicus; assembly: GCF_006364715.1. Lineage (NCBI taxonomy): Bacteria > Pseudomonadati > Pseudomonadota > Betaproteobacteria > Nitrosomonadales > Methylophilaceae > Candidatus Methylopumilus > Candidatus Methylopumilus planktonicus. Next base: position 202,675 of record NZ_CP040984.1, on the reverse strand, counting down.
ATCTGATATCTAAATTAATTTATTGCCTTATATATCTTTGATATACTGACTTCCCACTCAATCTATTAATTATATGCAATTAATAAAAATTAAAATAACTAAATTCATCGCGACTGCGTAAATCTTATCTTGGCATCTCATAAAATAATCATCGGCGTTACAGGAGGCATAGCTGCATACAAAGCAGCTGAATTAACTCGCCTTCTCGTTAAAAACGATTTTGACGTTCAAATTGTTATGACAGAATCTGCGAGTCATTTCATAACGCCTCTTACGTTTCAGGCTCTATCAGGCAAAGAAGTTTTAACGAGTTTATGGAGAAGCAATGCTAATAATGGGATGTCGCATATAGAATTATCAAGAGATTACGATCTCATTGTTATTGCGCCTGCCAGCGCTAACTTCCTAGCAAAATTAGCACATGGTTTTGCTGACGATCTTTTATCGTCCTTATGCTTAGCAAGAACTTGCCCGATTGCCGTTGCTCCTGCCATGAATGTTCATATGTGGACCAATGAAGCTACTCAACGAAATGCTTCACAATTGAAAAAAGATGGTGTGTTATTTTTTGGTCCCGATTCAGGGGAGCAGGCTTGTGGTGATATAGGGCTTGGAAGAATGATGGATACCGAAGAATTATTCAGATCAATTCAAAATCATCTCACACCTAAAATCCTCAAAAATAAAAAGATATTAATTACTTCTGGCGGCACAATTGAAATGATCGATGACGTGAGAGCAATTACAAATATTAGCTCGGGCAACATGGGCTCTGCAGTCGCCAATGCTGCAGAATCTATGGGCGCATCAGTCACTGTAATTAAGTCAGGCAATCAAAAATTTTCAAAAAATATAAATGTTATTGATGCAAGTAATGCACATTCGATGCATGAAGCTGTCCTTAAGCATATCGATGGTCAAGATATTTTTATAAGTGTTGCGGCTGTTTCTGATTACACTCCTAAAGAGAAATTCAATGGGAAATTAAAAAAAGACAATTTAGATATAACGCTTCAACTCAAACCTACAATCGATATTCTTAAAGAAGTAGGATTATCTAAAAATAAAATCTTTAAAGTAGGTTTTGCTGCAGAAAGTGAAAATCTCATTGAAAATGCACAAAAAAAACTAAAGACCAAAAATTTAGATTTAATTGTGGCAAATTTAATTCATGAGTCTATGGGTTTACAAGATACTAAAGTTTCAATAATTGACAAAAATGATGTTATTGATTTACCAAAATCAAATAAAATGGTTGCAGCAAAAGCTATTTTAAAAGAAATAGCTCATCGTATAAATTCGGACAAATAACATGAGCCTAATAATTGACTTTAAAATTTTGGATAAACGTATCGAGGAAATGCTGCCTAATTATGCATCACCAGGTTCAGCAGGTCTCGATTTAAGAGCATGTACTGAGCACGTACAAACGATTAATCCCGGCGAAACTTTTCTTATACCCACTGGTATTTCTATATTTATTAAGGACCCTGCTTATGCAGCCCTCATTCTTCCTAGATCGGGCTTAGGGCATAAACATGGCATTGTTTTAGGTAATTTGGTAGGTCTGATAGATTCAGATTACCAAGGTCAATTGTTAGTTTCTTGCTGGAATCGTTGCGAGAACGCTTTCCTGCTTAATCCTATGGAGCGAATCGCGCAACTGGTCATCGTACCGGTTATCCAGGCTAAATTTAACCTTGTAGCAGAATTTCCTGAGACAGAGCGAGGTGAAGGTGGCTTTGGAAGTACAGGTAAAAACTAACGAATTCACTTGAAAAGACAGTGGGTTATGTGGTTTAATAGCACTCTTTTTCGAAATTATTGTAACAAATAAAGGATTTAAATTATGGCTCGCGTATGTCAATTAACCGGCAAAAAACCAATGTCTGGAAACAACGTATCTCACGCCAATAACAAGACCAAAAGACGCTTTTTACCTAATTTACAAAACCGTAAATTTTGGGTTGAAACTGAGAATCGTTGGGTTTCAATGAGAATTACTAATGCAGCGCTTAGAACAATCGATAAGCTAGGCATTGATGTTATTGTTAAAAAAATGCGTGCAGCTGGCCAGAAAATTTAAGGAATATATATGCGTGAAAAAATCAAATTAGAGTCTAGTGCTGGTACTGGACATTTCTATACCACAACAAAAAACAAACGAACCATGCCTGACAAGATGGAAATCAAAAAATTTGATCCTGTCGTTAGAAAGCATGTAGTTTATAAAGAAGCAAAAATTAAATAATTTTAAGCTTTAACAAAGACAATAAAAAAAGCCAGCAGTAGCTGGCTTTTTTTTATTTATCTGATCGTACTTTATTCTGCTACTACCTCTTCTTTAGGGGCAGGTGCTGCAACTTCAACAATAGGTCTATCTACAAGCTCAACAAAGGCCATAGGCGCATTATCTCCATCTCGGAAGCCGCACTTCAATATTCTTAAATAGCCACCTTTTCTTGTGTTATATCGCGGACCTAACTCAGCAAATAACTTAGTCACAATGTCTCTATCTCTTAAACGGCTAAAGGCTAAACGTCTATTAGATAAAGTTGCATTTTTTGCTAATGTAATAAGAGGTTCGGCTACTTTTCTAAGCTCTTTAGCTTTTGGTAATGTAGTTTTAATAATCTCATTTTTTAATAAAGAGGTAGCCATATTTCTCAACATTGCTTGTCGATGACTGCTCGTTCTATTTAGTTTTCTATGACCATTTGCGTGACGCATACTCTTACCCTCAAATTTTTCTTATTTAATGATTACGCTTTTTCTAAACCTGCTGGAGGCCAGTTCTCTAATTTCATACCTAAAGTTAAGCCTTTAGAAGCGAGAACATCTTTAATCTCATTAAGTGATTTTCTTCCAAGATTTGGAGCCTTTAAAAGCTCATTTTCACCTCGTTGAATTAAATCGCCAATGTAATAAATATTTTCTGCTTTTAAACAGTTTGCTGATCTAACAGTGAGCTCTAAATCATCAACAGGTCTTAATAAGACTGGATCGACTTGAGGTGCTTGCTTCACTTCAACTTCAGTTAAAGCACTTTCCAAGTTTGCAAATACAGAAAGTTGTCCCATTAAAATTCTAGCAGCGTCTCTAATTGCTTGTTCAGCATCAATAACGCCGTTCGTTTCAACATCCATGATTAATTTGTCTAAGTCTGTTCTTTGTTCTACGCGAGCACTCTCAACAAAATAACTTACTTTGTTGATCGGGCTAAAAGAAGCATCTACCATAATAAAACCTAGAGTTTTATCTTCCTGATTTGATTTTCTTCTTGCTGGAACTGGTTGATAACCTCTACCCATTTCAACTTTAACTTCTAAATTTAATTTTCCGCCTTTTGTAAGGTGTGCAATTAAATGATTTGGATTAATAATTTCAGCATCGTGATTTGTTTCAAAATCAGCAGCTGTCACTGGACCTTCGGTAGTTTTGTTTAATGTGAGAGTTGTCTCAGATTTATTATGAAGCTTTAATGCAACACCTTTTAAATTCAAAAGAATATCAACCACGTCTTCTTGCACGCCATCTAAAGTTGAATACTCATGAACTACGCCATCAATCTTTACTTCGGTAATTGCGAAGCCAGGAATTGAAGACAATAAAACGCGTCTTAATGCATTACCTAAAGTAAAGCCAAAACCTCTTTCCATAGGCTCTAGAGTTACGCGAGCTCTTACCGGGTTTATAACTTCAACATTTACGATTCTTGGTTTTAAATATTCTGTAGGACTATTTTGCATTATGTATCCTTATCAATAATTCTTATTTAATTATTTCGAATAAAGCTCAACAACGAGCGATTCATTAATTGTTGCTGGTAAATCATCGCGTAGCGGTTTGTTTTTAAACGTGCCCTTAAGACCTTTTACGTCAACTTCAATCCACTCAGGAAAACCTCTTTGCTCTGCAGCTTCAATTGAACCTTTAATTCTTAATTGTTGCTTAGATGCTTCTGCGACTGAGAGAACATCACCCGGCTTAACTTGATATGAAGGGATGTTCACTCTTCGGCCATTTACTAGAAGACTGTTGTGTCTTACAATTTGTCTTGCTTCTGTTCGTGAAGCGCCGATACCCATTCTATAAGCAACGTTATCTAATCTACACTCTAAAAGCTGTAGAAGATTTTCACCGGTAATGCCTTTTTTTCTATCCGCTTCAGCGTAATAACTTCTAAACTGTGCTTCTAAGATTCCGTAGATTCTTCTGAGCTTTTGTTTTTCTCTTAATTGAACGCCGTAATCTGATAAGCGGCTCGATCTTCTTTGTCCGTGTTGGCCAGGAGGAAAATTACGCTTTTCAATAGCGCATTTGTCAGTAAAACATTTCTCGCCTTTGAGAAAAAGTTTTTCGCCTTCTCTTCTACATTGACGACATTTAGGATCTAGATTTCTTGCCAAAATAACTCTCCTGTTTCAATGAGCAATTCAATGCTCAACTTATTAAATTCTTCTTTTCTTAGGTGGACGGCAACCATTGTGTGGCACTGGTGTCACATCTTGAATGCTCGTGATTTTAAATCCTGCGGCATTAAGTGCACGCACTGCAGATTCTCTTCCAGGACCTGGTCCTTTAATCTTTACTTCAAGATTTTTTACACCGCACTCTTGAGCCGCTTTACCTGCTGCCTCAGCTGCAACCTGCGCTGCAAAAGGTGTACTTTTTCTTGAGCCTTTAAATCCAGCACCGCCAGATGTTGCCCAAGATAATGCATTACCTTGTCTGTCTGTAATTGTGATGATTGTGTTATTGAAAGATGCGTGAATGTGAGCAATACCTTCTGCCACATTTTTCTTAACTTTCTTTTTTACACGAACATTAGCTTTTGTTGCCATAAATAATCCTTAAACCTTTTTTATTTAGCCTGTTTAATTGCTTTAACAGGGCCTTTTCTTGTTCTTGCATTCGTTTTAGTTCTTTGGCCTCTTACTGGAAGACCTCTTCTGTGTCTTACGCCTCGGTAACAGCTAAGATCCATCAATCGTTTAATGTTCATTGTGACTTCTCTTCGTAAGTCACCTTCAACCTTAATTTTCGCAACTTGATCACGAAGCTTTTCCACGTCAGCATCGTTCAAATCTTTTAATTTAGCAGTCGCAATGATTCCTGCCGCAATACAGATCTTTTTTGCGGTGTTTCTTCCAACGCCATAAATTGCTGTTAAAGCAATTTCTGCATGTTGATGATCGGGTACATTCACCCCAGCAATACGAGCCATAACTTACTCCAAAAAAAATGGCAAATTAAATAAAAAGCCTTATATTTTAACAGGTTGTTGAATTTTTAACAATTAACAACCCACCCTTATCCTTGTCGTTGCTTATGTCGAGGATCTGAGCAAATTACTCTCACAACACCTCTTCTTCTAACAACTTTACAGTTTCGGCATAATGTTTTTACGGATGCGCGAACTCTCATTTTTATACCTCTTAAATTTTAATTAAATATTACTTATTTAACCCTGAACGTAATTCTTGCCCTGGTTAAATCATAAGGTGTCATTTCTACCGTCACCTTATCTCCTGGAAGAATACGAATATAATTCATACGCATTTTTCCTGAAATATAACCCAATACAACATGGTCATTTTCCAACTTAACTCTAAAAGTTGCATTTGGAAGATTTTCTATAATCTCCCCCTGCATCTCAATCGTATCTTCTTTTGCCATTGATTAAAGGCTATCTAAGCGCATTAGCGCCGCCTTTAAAGTTAGCTTTCTTAAGCAATCCCTCATACTGATATGACATCAGATGAGATTGAACCTGGGTCATAAAATCCATCGTCACTACTACAATAATTAATAACGATGTACCTCCAAAATAAAAAGGAACATTAAACTTAAGTATTAGAAACTCCGGCAATAAACATACAAGCGTTATATACACAGCACCTACTAAAGTTAATCTACCCATAATTTGGTCGATATATTTTGCTGTTTGCTCTCCCGGTCTAATACCAGGAACAAACGCACCGCCTTTTTTCAAATTATCTGCTGTCTCCTTTGGATTAAAAACCAAAGCGGTGTAAAAAAAGCAGAAAAACACTATCGCTACTGCGAATAGAAAAATATAAATAGGCTGTCCTGGTGAAATCGCAGCTCCAACATCCTTAAGCCACAACATTTTTTCACTAGATCCAAACCAACCAGCTAAAGTCGCTGGAAATAAAATAATGCTTGATGCAAAAATAGGTGGGATGACACCCGCCATATTTAGTTTTAAAGGCAAATGAGAGGTTTGGCCCCCATATAACTTGTTGCCAACTTGTCTTTTCGCATAGTTAACAGTGATTTTTCTCTGGCCTCTTTCAACAAAAACCACCAGCGCTGTTACTAAAATAGTTGCCGCAAACAAGAAGAAAACTAATGGTATTGAAAATGCACCCGTTCTAGCTAGCTCAAGTGTGCTTCCCAATGCACTTGGCAATCCAGCCACAATACCTGTGAAAATAATAATTGAGATACCGTTACCAATACCTCTTTCAGTGATTTGCTCGCCTAACCACATAAGGAACATTGTTCCACTGACTAAAGTTACAACTGATGTGAGTCTAAAAGCTAATCCTGGATCAAGTACTAACCCTGGTTGAGACTCCAGCGCAATAGAGATTCCAAGCGCCTGAAATGCGGCTAACATCACTGTGCCGTATCTCGTATATTTTGTTATTGATCTTCTACCTGCTTCGCCTTCTTTTTTTAACTGTTCAAGCTGAGGCGAGACTACAGTTAATAATTGCATAATGATCGATGCAGAAATGTAAGGCATGATCCCTAATGCAAATAAGGTGAATCTACTTAGTGCACCTCCAGAGAACATATTAAACATTCCCAAGATGCCACCGCTTTGTGAATCAAATAATTTTTTAAGCTCAAGCGGATCAATCCCAGGTACTGGAATATGAGCGCCAAGTCTATAAACAATAATGGCACCTAAAACAAACAATATGCGATTTTTTAATTCGCTTGTCTTACCTAAAGCACCTAATAAATTATCTTGAGCCAAAATTAAATTCTCAAACTTCTACTACTTTTCCGCCAGCCGCTTCAATCGCAGCTCGAGCGCCCTTAGTTAGCAATAAACCTTGGATTGTTAATTTTCTTTTCACTTCGCCAGACAAATATACTTTTGCTGTCTTTGCATTATCAGAAATTAATTTTGCCGCTTTTAATACGAGCAAATCAATATTGTCTGACTCAACTAAATTGAGTTCATTTGTTCTAACGCGTGCAGTTAATTTATGCGTTAATGATTTAAATCCACGTTTTGGAAGACGTCTTTGAATCGGCATTTGACCGCCTTCAAAACCGACTTTATGGAATCCACCAGCTCTGGATTTTTGTCCCTTATGGCCACGTCCAGCTGTTTTTCCAAGACCGGAACCAATACCTCGGCCAACACGTCTTGCTACTTTTTTAGAACCAACTGCTGGTTTTAATGTATTTAGTTTCATAATTTCTCTTTATATCTTTTCGACTTTAAGTAAGTAATTCACTGCATTAATCATGCCTCGAATCGCAGGAGTGTCTTGCAACTCAACTGTATGATGTATTCTTCTAAGACCTAATCCTTTCACCGTTGCCCGATGAGGTTCAGTTCTACCAATTAAACTTTTAATTAATGTAACTTTTAAACCAGCTGTAATTTCTTTTTTTGTTTTTGCCATTTGATTAGCCTCTAATTTCTTCTACTGATTTACCGCGTTTAGCAGCAATTTCAGCCGGTGTATTCATTGATTCAAGTCCATTCAATGTTGCTCTGACAACATTATATGGATTCGTTGATCCAATACATTTTGCTAAAACATTAGTAATGCCCATTACTTCGAAAATCGCTCTCATAGCGCCGCCAGCAATAATGCCAGTACCTTCTGAAGCGGGCTGAATGAATACTTTTGCAGCGCCATGCTCTCCCATGACTGCATGTTGCAAGGTGCCATTATTTAGTTTTACTTTGAGCATGCCTCTTCTAGCTTCGTCCATTGCTTTTTGAACGGCCACAGGCACTTCTCTTGCTTTTCCTTTTCCCATACCAACTGAACCGTCTCCATCACCTACAACAGTTAACGCAGCGAAGCTCATGATTCGGCCGCCCTTAACTACTTTAGTAACCCGGTTAACAGCAATCATTTTTTCTCTTAAACCGTCTGTTTGCGTTTGTTGATTTTCTAAATCTTTTGCCATGTTTTGACCTATTTAAATTATTGGGGTTAGAAAGACAAGCCGTTTTCTCTAGCAGCATCTGCTAAAGCTTTAACTCTGCCATGATAGCGATAACCTGATCTATCAAATGCCACATTTGTAATTCCGATTTTTTTTGCTTTTTCAGCTATACGTTTGCCTATTTGAGCTGCTGCCTCAATATTGCCGCCATTTTTTAAAGTTTTTTTAATATCTGCTTCAAGTGAAGAGGCACTTGCTAAAACTTTATTTTCGCCAGCACTTATGATTTGGGCGTAAATGTTTGTGTTTGTTCTGTGAACACTGAGTCTTGTCACTTGAAGCTCGGCGATTTTTGCTCGTGTCTTCTTGGCGCGACGTAAACGGGGATTTGTATTATACATATCTCAACCTTTATTTTTTCTTAGTTTCTTTGATAATTACGTTCTCATCTGAATAACGAACGCCTTTACCTTTATATGGCTCTGGTGGTCGATACGCTCTAATTTGAGCAGCAACTTGACCTATTAATTGCTTATCAGAACCTTTTAAAATAATTTCAGTTTGACTTGGTGTTTCAACTTTAATGCCTTCAGGCATTTTGTAATTAACGGGATGTGAAAAACCTAAATCGAGATTAAGATTTGCACCTTGCGCCTGAGCTTTATATCCAACACCAATTAAAGTTAGTTTTCTTACGAATCCTTCAGAAACACCTTTCATCATGTTTGCAACAAGTGCACGCATTGTGCCAGCCATTGCATTTGCTTGCTGAGATTCGTCAGCCGCTGCAAATGTAATTACTTGACCGTCATTATTTAATTTAACGTTAGGTGTAATGAACTGATTTAATTTGCCCATCGGTCCACTAATTGAAATATTCAAATCATTAATTGAAACCTCTACTTTAGGAGGAATCGTTACGGGTGCGTTAGCTATACGTGACATATATTCTCTCCTTAAGCCACATAGCAAAGCACTTCGCCGCCAATACCTGCAGCCTTTGCTTTTCTATCTGTCATAACTCCCTTAGATGTTGACACGATTGCCACACCAAGACCATTCATTACTTCTGGAATACTTTGGCTTGCTTTATAAACTCGTAAACCTGGCTTACTTACTCTTTCAATTTTTTCAATAACAGGTCTGCCGGCGTAGTATTTCAATTCAATATTTAATACTGGCTTGCCTTGCACTTCGTGTTCAGCAAAATTCTCAATATAGCCTTCATCTTTTAAAACGTTTGCGATAGCTTTTTTTAATTTAGATGCAGGCATGGTGATAGATACTTTATTAGTACCTTGACCATTCCTAATTCTGGTTAACATATCGGCAACTGGATCGCTCATACTCATATTATTTTTCTCCTATTACCAACTTGCTTTAATCACGCCAGGCACTTCGCCTCGCATCATTAAATCTCTTAATTTACTTCGACCAATCCCGAACTTGCTGTAGACGCCTCTTGGACGACCTGTTAGAGAACAACGATTTCTTAATCTAACTGGACTTGAATTACGGGGTAAACTTTGTAACTTCTGTCTCGCTTCTTGTTTTTGCTCTGAAGATGCGTTTATATCTAAGATAATTTGATTTAAAGCAGCACGTTTGGTCTTAAATTTTTCAACCATATTACGTCGTTTTAATTCACGTTCTATCATGCACATTTTAGCCATAGTCTAAACCTAGTTTCTAAATGGAAAACTAAACGCAGATAACAATGCTTTTGCTTCTTCGTCAGTTTTAGCTGTCGTTGTAATTGTGATATTCATCCCTCTTAATGCGTCGATTTTATCGTATTCAATTTCAGGAAAAATGATCTGCTCTTTAACACCCATATTGTAATTTCCACGACCATCAAATGATCTAGCAGAAATCCCTCTAAAGTCTCTAATTCGCGGAATAGCAACTGTGACAAGTCGATCTAAAAATTCATACATACGATCTCTTCGAAGAGTCACTTTGCAACCTACCGGATAATCGTCACGAATCTTAAATGCTGCCACTGATTTTTTAGCTTTAGTGACAATAGCTTTTTGCCCAGCAATTTTTTCCATGTCACCTACAGCGTGTTCCATGATCTTTTTGTCAGCTACTGCTTCACCTACACCCATATTTAAAGTAATTTTTTCAATTCTGGGGACTTGCATTGGTGATGAATAACCAAATTGGTCAGTCATTTTTTTAATGACTTCTGTTTTATAAAATTCTTTTAATCGAGCCATTTCTTTTCCTATGCGTCAACTGCTTCGTTGTTTGATTTAAAAACACGGATTTTCTTGCCGTCATCTAATTTTTTAATTCCGACTTTGTCAGCCTTTTGAGTCAAGTTATTAAGTAAAGCAACGTTAGAAATATTAAGTGGCATTTCTTTGCCGACGATTCCACCTTGAATATTTTTAGCAGGATTGGGTTTTGTGTGCTTCTTTACCATGTTTAAACCTTCAACCACAACATGCCCTGTTTTAAGAACGCTTAAAACAACGCCTTGTTTGCCTTTGTCTTTACCTGTATTTAAAATGACTTTGTCACCTTTACGAATTTTATTCATCCGTATACTCCTATAAAACTTCTGGTGCTAATGAAACAATCTTCATGAACCGTTCTGTTCTCAATTCGCGAGTTACAGGTCCAAAAATACGTGTTCCAATAGGTTCTAATTTAGCGTTTAAAAGAACGGCGGCATTTGCATCAAATTTAATTAAAGAACCATCTGGTCTTCTAACGCCTTTTGCTGTTCTCACAACAACTGCGGTATAAACCTCTCCTTTTTTGACTTTGCCTCTAGGAGCTGCGTCTTTAATACTTACTTTGATAATGTCACCAATACTTGCGTAACGTCGTTTTGAGCCGCCCAATACCTTAATGCACATTACTGAGCGTGCGCCAGTATTGTCAGCAATTTCTAATCTTGACTGCATTTGAATCATGAGTTTATCTCCAACTTAATCCGTTATTACTAAGGCCAGCTTTTTAATTAGCCGATATACTACGGTCAGTATTGGGGGGTTAGCTTATAAACTTAATAGTTTATGAACCCCAAAAAAGTCTCGCATTATAAGCTATTTGTTTCTTATTCTCAACTTCTTATATCTAAACCTGAACTGCCTTTGTAACTATTTTACTAACGACCCATGATTTAGTTTTTGAAATAGGGCGGTTTTCTGTAATAACGACCAAATCACCCTCTTTACTTTCATTTTTTTCATCATGTGCATGAAATTTATTTGACTTAACAATTACCTTGCCAATCAAAGGATGCTTTACTTTTCTTTCAACCAATACAGTGACTGTCTTATCCATCTTGTCGCTAACAACTCTGCCCGTAAAGGTTCTAATAACTTTTTTTGTATCAGTCATATTTAAGCCTGTTTAACTTTCTCGCCAAGAACTGTTTTAACTCTTGCGATATCACGTTTAATTTTCGCAATTTGATCAACCTTGTTTAATTGTTGGGTTGCCAATTGCATTCTTAATGAGAACTGAGCTCTTCTTAACTCTAATAACTCGGTACCTAATTCTTCGGTTGTTTTTTTTCTTAAATCAGCTGTTTTCATATTAGCCTCCGATATGACGAGTAATAAAGGTTGTTTCAATTGGAAGCTTAGCTGCTGCTAATTTAAATGCTTCTCTCGCTAGTGCTTCAGTTACTCCATCCATCTCATACAACATTTTTCCAGGCTGAATTTGAGCTACGTAGTATTCGGTACTGCCTTTACCGTTACCCATACGAACTTCAGCAGGTTTTTTTGAAATTGGTTGATCGGGGAATATACGAATCCATACTCGGCCACCACGCTTAATGTGACGTGTCATCACTCGACGCGCAGCTTCTATCTGACGAGCTGTTAGACGTCCTCGTCCAATAGCTTTCAAACCGAAATCACCGAAACTTACTTTGTTTCCTGTTGTTGCAATGCCTTTGTTTCGGCCTTTTTGCATCTTACGAAATTTTTGTCTAGCCGGTTGTAACATCTTTAGCCCTCGACTTTCTCACTTTTTTTTCTGGTTCTTTTGCTACTGTTTCATCTTTTTTGATTCTTGGTTTTCTAAGTTTCTTTTCTTCTTCAGTTTTTTCAACTGCTGGATTTACAGCATCTAATATCTGTGAAGTTGCTTTTGTGTTGTCTACGAATAATTCACCTTTAAAGACCCAAACTTTTATGCCAATAATTCCATAGGTTGTTTTCGCTTCAGCCACGCCGTAATCTATATCAGCTCTTAATGTATGAAGAGGCACTCTGCCTTCTCTATACCATTCTGTTCTTGCAATCTCGATACCATTTAATCTGCCAGCGCTCATAATTTTGATACCTTGAGCACCTAACCTCATTGCATTCTGCATTGCTCTTTTCATAGCGCGTCTAAACATCACACGTTTTTCTAATTGCTGGGCAATACTTTGTGCAATTAATGTTGCATCGATCTCTGGTTTACGCACTTCTTCAATATTCAAATGAACTGGAACACCCATAAGCGCCTGTAAACTTGATCTTAATGTTTCAATATCTTCACCTTTTTTCCCAATTACAATACCAGGCCTTGCTGAGTAAATTGTAATCTTTGCATTTTTAGCTGGTCGCTCAATAACAATTTTACTTACCGCAGCGTTTGCTAATTTTTTGTTTAAAAATTCTCGTACCTTAATGTCATTGTTCAACATTGCAGGAAAATTTTTACTATTAGCATACCAACGTGATGTCCAATTTTTTTGAACACTTAAGCGGAAACCAATTGGATGAATTTTTTGACCCATATTTTTTCTCTTTAGTTGCCGACCGTCACTTTAATGTGACAAGTTGGTTTTGTTATTTTCCCTGCACGGCCTTTAGCGCGAGCACGGATACGTTTTAAAATAATGCCTTTATCCACATAAATTGTTTTAATAAACAATTCATCTATATCAGCCCCATTATTATGTTCAGCATTTGCAATTGCAGACTCTACGACTCGCTTAATAATTTCTGCACCTTTTTTTGGGCTGAAATTAAGAATGTTAAGCGCGTAATCTACTTTTTTTCCCCTGACCAAATCAGCAACTAATCTTGCTTTCTGAGGAGATAAACGAACGCCTTTTAGAATCGCTGAAACTTCGGTAGCCATTTTATACCTTAACCTTTCTGTCAGCAGCGTGACCTTTAAAGGTTCTTGTTAATGCGAATTCACCTAATTTATGTCCAATCATATTTTCTGTAATCATTACAGGTATATGTTGTTTTCCATTATGGATTGCAATGGTAAGACCGATAAAGTTAGGTAAGATCGTTGATCTTCTTGACCAGGTTTTAATTGGCTTACGATCGCGATTACCAGAGGCAACCTCAACTTTCTTAGCCAAATGTGCATCAATGAATGGTCCTTTTTTAACTGAACGTGCCATATCTATTACCTCTTATTCGCTGGACGACGACTGACGCGCATATTGTCAGTACGTTTATTTGTTCTTGTTCGATAGCCTTTAGTTGGAGTCCCCCAAGGGCTTACTGGATGCATACCAGCCGCAGTTTTTCCTTCACCACCACCATGTGGGTGATCAACAGGATTCATAACTACACCGCGCACTGTTGGTCTAACGCCTCTCCATCTCATAGCACCTGCTTTACCAATAGATCTGAGAGAATGTTCTTCGTTACCGACTTCACCTAAAGTTGCTTTGCAATCTACATGCACTTTTCTTACTTCGCCTGAACGAAGTCTTAATTGAGCATATGTACCTTCTCTTGCTAAAAGCTGTACAGAAGTTCCAGCAGAGCGCGCTATTTGCGCACCTTTACCAGGTTGTAATTCGATACAGTGGATAGTACTACCTACAGGAATATTTCTTAATGGCATAGCATTACCATTTTTAACAGGCGCTTCGGAGCCACTTATTAACTCGGCACCAACAGCCACACCTTTGGGAGCAATAATGTATCTTCTTTCACCGTCTGCGTATAAAAGAAGTGCAATATTTGCTGTTCTATTTGGATCGTATTCAAGATGCTCTACTTTTGCTGGAATGCCATCTTTATTTCGTTTGAAATCAATCATGCGATAATTTTGTTTATGACCGCCACCATGATGACGAATTGTAATAACACCGCGGCTATTTCTTCCGGCATGCTTATTCTTTTTTTCAACTAAAGGTGCGAAGGGTTTGCCTTTGTGTAGGTCTGGATTAACAACCTTAACAACTGCGCGCCTTCCTGGGGAGGTTGGTTTTACTTTAACTAAAGCCATTTTTTATCCTTATTCACCGCTCGCAAAATTAATCTCTTGGCCTGGCTTAAGACTTACATAAGCCTTTTTCCAATCATTTCTTTTACCAAATGAACGGCCTGCTCTTTTTACCTTACCGCCTACATTGAGTAATGTCACAGCCTTCACTTCAACTTTAAACATTAATTCAACAGCAGCTTTAATTTCTGATTTAGTCGCATCAGTTCTTACTTTAAATGCCACTTGATTATGTTTGTCAGCAATGAATGTTGCTTTCTCAGTAATTTGTGGCGCTAAAATAACCTGAATAATACGATCTTGTGTATGAACTATTTGACTCACGCTAGCATCTCCTCAAGTTTTTTTAGTGCGCCAGCTGTGGCCACAACATTTGGAAACTGAACTAAACTTACTGGGTCAGCATATTGCGCTTCTACAACCATAACGTTAGTTAAATTTCTTGATGATAAATATAAATTTTCATCAAATGCATCTGTTAAAACTAAAACGCCTTGCGTATATCCCATATCTTTAATTTTATCGACAAGTTGTTTTGTCTTTGGGGTCTCTAATTTAAACTCCTCAACAATACTTAATCTTTCTTGTCTTACTAATTCAGACAAAATAGATCTCATACCAACGCGATATGCTTTTCGATTCATTTTGTGAGAGAAATTTTCATCAGGTGAATTTGGAAATGTTCTACCACCTCCACGCCATATAGGGCTTGAAGTCATGCCAGAACGTGCATTACCTGTACCTTTTTGTGCATAAGGTTTGCGAGTACTGTGTTTTACAGTGCCTCTTGTTTTTTGTGAGCGAGTTGCAACACGAGCATTAGCCATGTATGCCACAACTAACTGATGAACAAGAGCCTCATTAAATTCACGACCAAATGTTGCATCAGAAACTGTGACGCTTTTCTTAGCGGATTTTCCGTTTTTATCGAGTAATTTTAATTCCATTATTTGCTCACTTTCACAGCTGCGCGAACTAAAACATCGCCGCCTTTGGAGCCCGGAACTGCCCCTCTAATTAGGATTAGATTTTTTGTAGTGTCAACACGAACAATGACTAAGTTCTGTGTAGTAACTCTCACAGCGCCCAAATGACCAGACATGCGCTTACCTGGGAAAACTCGGCCTGGATCTTGAGCCATACCGATTGAACCTGGAACATTATGTGATCTTGAGTTACCGTGTGATGCTCGATTTGATCTGAAATGATGTCTTTTAATAACACCAGCATAACCTTTACCAATTGATGTACCTGTTACATCAACAAGCTGGCCTTCTTTGAAGTTTTCTACGGTGATATTTGTCCCTAAAGGGAAATTCGCTACATCTTCTTCTTTGATTGCAGTTTCGTGTAAGCCAGTACCAGCTGTTACACCTGCTTTAGCGTAATGTCCTGTAAGTGCCTTATCAAGCTTAGTAGCTTTTGTCGCACCATAGGCTAACTGGAGGCTAGTGTAGCCGTCCGAAGCGATTGTTTTGATCTGTGTCACGCGGTTAGGTAAGACTTCAAGAACTGTTACAGGAATGCTAGTGCCATCCTCTGTAAATACCCTTGTCATACCAACTTTGCGACCAATAAGCGCTAAGCTCATGATCGTATCCTTAAATTATTATTATTAAACGAAACCGATTACAATTGACCGATTTCTACAAAGAGCGCAGAATTATACCTAACGCTTTAAAATTTTACAACTTAATTTCTACATCAACTCCAGCAGCCAAATCCAGTTTCATTAAAGCATCTACTGTTTTATCTGTAGGATCTATAATGTCCATCAATCTTTGATGAGTTCTTATTTCAAATTGATCGCGCGACGTTTTATTGACGTGCGGTGATCTTAAAATATCAAATCTTTCGATTCGAGTGGGAAGCGGAACAGGTCCCTTAACAACAGCTCCCGTTCTTTTTGCTGTTTCAACAATTTCTTTGGCTGATTGATCGATTAAACGATAATCAAACGCCTTCAAACGTATACGAATTTTCTGACTTTGCATTTTTTACTACCTTTCCAAAGAGCGAATACCTTACGGTATTAATTTTAAAAAACTATTCAATCACCTTAGCAACAACACCGGCACCTACTGTGCGGCCACCTTCACGAATCGCAAAACGTAAACCTTCTTCCATCGCGATTGGTGCAATGAGTGTTACTGTGATTGATACGTTGTCACCTGGCATTACCATTTCTGTGCCTGCTGGTAAATCAACAGCGCCTGTAACATCTGTTGTTCTGAAGTAGAACTGCGGACGGTAGCCATTAAAGAATGGTGTATGACGACCACCTTCATCTTTACCAAGCACATAGATCTCTGCAGCGAATTTTGTATGTGGTGTGATTGAACCTGCTTTAGATAATACTTGGCCACGTTCAACTTCTTCACGTTTTGTACCACGTAACAACACACCTACGTTGTCGCCTGCTTGACCTTGGTCAAGTAACTTACGGAACATTTCAACGCCTGTACATGTTGTTTTGAGTGTAGGTTTAATACCTACGATTTCAATTTCATCACCTACTTTAACAATACCGCGCTCAATACGACCAGTCACTACAGTACCGCGACCTGAGATTGAGAACACATCTTCAACTGGCATTAAGAATGCACCGTCGATTGCACGTTCTGGCATTGGTATATAAGAATCAAGTGCTTCAGCTAATTTAAAAATTGATGGCTCACCAATTTCAGATTGGTCACCTTCGAGTGCTAATTTTGCAGAGCCTATGACGATCGGTGTTTTGTCGCCTGGGAAGTCATACTTCGTTAAAAGATCACGTACTTCCATTTCAACGAGCTCTAATAATTCTTTGTCATCCACCATGTCTGCTTTATTTAAGAAGACCACAATGTAAGGTACGCCTACTTGGCGAGCTAAAAGGATATGTTCACGTGTTTGAGGCATTGGGCCGTCAGCTGCTGAACATACAAGGATTGCGCCGTCCATCTGCGCTGCACCTGTAATCATATTTTTAACATAGTCAGCATGGCCTGGGCAGTCAACGTGCGCATAATGGCGATTCGCTGTTTCGTATTCTACGTGTGCTGTATTGATTGTAATACCACGCGCTTTTTCTTCTGGCGCCGCATCAATTTGATCGTAAGCCTTAGCTTCTCCGCCAAATTTCTTAGCAAGAATCGTTGTGATTGCCGCTGTAAGTGTTGTCTTACCATGGTCAACGTGACCAATTGTGCCAACGTTCACATGGGGTTTGGTACGTTCAAATTTGCCTTTTGCCATAATGTTATCCTCAGATTTTTAACTTATTTTTTATTAACGACTGCTTCTGCTACGTTTCTTGGTGCTTCTGTGTAATGCTTAAATTCCATCGAATATGTTGCTCTACCTTGAGATAGCGAACGCATGGTTGTTGAATATCCAAACATCTCTGCTAATGGAACTTCAGCTCGAACAACTTTGCCAGATGCATTATCTTCCATACCCTGAATCATGCCACGTCTAGATGAAAGGTCGCCCATCAAGTCACCAAAATAATCCTCAGGTGTTTCTACCTCAACTGCCATCATAGGTTCAAGAAGGATTGGATCTGCTTTACGCATTCCGTCTTTAAATGCCATCGAGGCTGCCATTTTAAATGCATTTTCATTTGAGTCAACATCATGGTATGAACCATCAAATAGAGTTACTTTAACGTCTACAACTGGATAACCGGCAACTACGCCAGCAGGAAGTGTTTCTCGCAATCCTTTTTCAACCGCAGGAATGAACTCACGAGGCACTGATCCACCTTTAATTGCATCAATAAATTCAAAACCTTTGCCCGGTTCATTTGGCTCCATTTTGAGCCATACATGACCATATTGACCCTTACCTCCAGATTGCTTTACAAATTTACCTTCAATTTCAACCGGTTTCTTGATAGCTTCCCTGTAAGCCACTTGTGGCGCACCTACGTTAGCTTCAACACCAAATTCTCTTCTCATTCGATCTACAAGAATTTCTAAGTGAAGCTCACCCATACCTGAAATAATTGTTTGATTTGTTTCTTCATCTGTCTTAACTCTAAATGAAGGATCTTCTTGAGCAAGTCTATTTAAAGCTATACCCATTTTCTCTTGATCGGCTTTTGTTTTGGGTTCAACTGCAACGTGAATAACAGGCTCAGGGAAAATCATTCTTTCAAGAACAACTTCATTATTGATATCACATAAAGTGTCACCTGTTGTTGCTTCTTTAAGTCCCACAGCTGCTGCAATATCGCCAGCACGAACTTCTTTCAATTCTTCACGCTGATTTGCGTGCATTTGAAGAATACGGCCAATACGTTCTTTACGGCCTTTAATTGGGTTATAGATTGTATCGCCTGATTTGATAACGCCTGAATATACGCGGAAGAAAATAAGCTGACCTACAAAAGGGTCTGTCATGATTTTAAATGCTAACGCTGAGAAAGGCTCATCATCAGAGGCTTTACGAGTTGTAGGCTGGCCTTTGGCGTCTTCACATACCAGCGCTGCAACATCAGTAGGAGCAGGTAAATACTCAATCACTGCATCCAACATAGCTTGCACGCCTTTATTTTTAAAGGCTGATCCGCATAACATAGGTACGATTTCAAAATTAATCGTTCTAATGCGCAAACCTTTTTTGATATCTTCTTCGCTTAAATCACCAGTTTCCAAATATCTATTCATTAACTCTTCATTGGCTTCAGCGGCTGCTTCCAGCATTTTTTCGCGCCATTCTTTACATGTGTCAACTAAATCTGCAGGAATATCGCGATAATCAAATTTCATACCTTGAGATGATTCATCCCAATAAACAGCTTTCATTTTAATAAGATCAATAACACCTTCAAATTTTTCTTCAGCACCTATAGGAACTTGAAGTGCAATTGGATTAGCTTTTAAACGTAAACGCATTTGATCGTAAACTTTAAAAAAGTTTGCGCCGGCTCTATCCATTTTATTTACGAAAGCAAGACGCGGAACTTTATATTTATTTGCTTGACGCCATACCGTTTCTGACTGGGGCTGAACGCCACCTACCGCACAGTAAACCATACAAGCGCCATCAAGAACTCGCATTGATCGTTCAACTTCAATAGTGAAGTCAACGTGTCCTGGGGTATCAATAATATTGATTCGATGCTGGTCAAATTGACCTGCCATACCCTTCCAAAAGCAGGTTGTTGCGGCTGAAGTAATAGTAATTCCTCGTTCTTGCTCTTGCTCCATCCAATCCATAGTTGCGGCACCATCGTGCACTTCACCAATCTTATGGTTTACCCCTGTGTAAAAAAGAATACGCTCAGTTGTTGTAGTTTTACCTGCATCAATATGAGCACTAATTCCTATATTTCTATATCGATTAATGGGGGTTATACGAGCCACTTTAGAATTACCTTTTAATTAAATAAGTTTAGAAACGGAAATGTGAGAAAGCTTTATTAGCTTCTGCCATTCTGTGGACTTCTTCACGTTTTTTCATTGCAGCGCCTTTATTTTCTGAAGCTTCTGCAATTTCAGCCGCTAAACGTAAATCCATTGATTTTTCACCTCTTTTACGCGCTGCATCTCTTAACCATCTCATAGCTAAAGCCACTCGTCTTGATGGTCTAACTTCGACAGGCACTTGATAATTAGCCCCACCTACACGTCGACTTTTTACTTCAACTACTGGTCTTAAATTTGTTAATGCGAGAGAAAAGACTTCAATAGGATCTTTTCCGGTTTTCGTTTTAATTTGATCGAATGCGCCATAAATTAATCTTTCAGCAACGGATTTTTTTCCGCTTGTCATTAATACATTCACGAATTTAGAAACCTCCTGGCTTCCGAATTTCGGATCTTGAAGAATAATTCGTTTGGGAACTTCTCTACGTCTTGGCATATTATGTTTACCTTAATTTAGTATTCTAAAAATTTAAGCTTCTTTAGGTCGTTTAGCACCATATTTAGATCGAGATTGTTTACGATCTTTAACACCAGCAGTATCCAAGCTACCCCGAACCATATGGTAACGAACGCCTGGTAAATCCTTTACACGTCCGCCTCTTAATAGAACAACACTGTGCTCTTGTAAATTATGGCCTTCTCCTCCAATGTAACTAATCACTTCGTAACCATTCGTCAAACGAACTTTAGCTACTTTCCGCAAAGCAGAGTTTGGTTTTTTTGGAGTAGTTGTGTAAACACGAGTACATACACCTCTTTTTTGAGGCGAAGATTCTAGAGCTGGGACCTTGCTCTTAGTTTCTACTTTTTTTCGTGGTTTACGAATTAACTGATTAATTGTTGGCATCGCCTAAATCCTTAAATTTCTAACTTACTATTAATAATGACTATTTGAGCGCTTCGCTAAACGCGAAGATCCCAAAAAGCCGCAAATTGTATTTTGGTTCCTGCATAAAGTCAACCTATCATTCAGTCGGTGCTTCAATTTCAGGGCTAGTTACCTGAGCCTCTTCCATTGGAACATCGATCTGATCTAGAGGAGCCTCAACAGGGTCCATATTTTCCCCAGCGGCAGCAGCTTTTCTTGTTTCATGATAAGCCAAACCTGTGCCTGCAGGAATTAAACGACCTACGATTACATTCTCTTTAAGTCCTCTTAATTCATCACGCTTACCAAGAATTGCAGCCTCAGTGAGAACGCGAGTTGTTTCTTGGAATGAAGCTGCTGAAATAAATGAATCTGTAGATAATGATGCTTTAGTAATACCTAAAAGCACATATTCATACTCAGCCGGTTTTTTGTCTTGCGACAATACCGATTCATTTTCAGTTAACAATTCTGCTCTTTCGACTTGCTCACCCAGAATAAATGAAGTTTCGCCTGCATCGGTGATACGAACACGTCTTAACATTTGCCTAACAATTACTTCGATGTGCTTGTCATTAATTTTAACGCCTTGCAATCTATATACGTCTTGAACTTCATCAATAATATATCTTGCTAAAGATTCCCTACCTTGCAAGCGAAGAATGTCTTGAGGATCTGCAGGTCCATCCACAATAGTTTCGCCTTTAGTAACAACTTGACCATCGTGCGCTGTCACATGTTTATCTTTAGGAATTAAGAACTCTTTTGAAACGCCTTCAAGATCTGTAATCACAAGTCTTTGTTTGCCTTTAGTATCTTTACCAAATGAAACTGTACCTGTGCTTTCCGCTAACATGCCTGCGTCTTTTGGAGATCCTGCTTCAAATAACTCAGCAACTCTTGGAAGACCGCCGGTTATATCTCTCGTTTTAGAGGACTCTTGCGGAATGCGAGCAATCACATCACCCACTTTTACCTCTTGAGAATCTTTAACTGTAATAATGTAACCAAGCTGGAAAGTTACGTTAACAGATATATCACTACCCGCTAATTTAACTTCATTTCCAGAAGTGTCTAAGATTTTAATTTGAGGTCTTAAACCTTTTGACTGGCCCGCGCGCTGCTTAGGATCAACTACAACCAATGATGATAAGCCTGTGACATCATCAATTTGTTTTGCAACTGTAATACCTTCTTCAACGTTTTCAAATTTAACTTGTCCAGCGTACTCAGAAATAATTGGACGTGTATGCGGATCCCAGGTTGCAAGAACACCGCCTGCTTTAATGGACTTGCCATCTTGAACAACTAGATTTGCACCATAAGGAACTTTATGACGCTCTCTTTCGCGGCCACTTTCATCTTGAATAATTAATTCACCATTACGAGAAATTACAACTTGCTCATTTCGAGCATTAGTAACGTAACGCATGGTAGATGTAAATTGAATAACTCCGTTTGATTTACTTTCAACTTGACTTACTGATGCGGCTCGAGAAACTGCGCCACCAATATGGAATGTTCTCATTGTTAATTGAGTACCAGGCTCACCGATAGATTGCGCTGCAATCACACCAATAGCCTCCCCGAGACTAATTAATTTACCGCGACCTAAATCGCGACCATAACATTGAGAACAAATACCATGTCGTGTTTCGCAAGTGAGTGCGGTTCTTACTTTAACCTCATCAATACCAAGTGCATCAATTTTCTCAACATGATCCTCTTCAAGCAGCGTTCCTTTCGAATAAACCACTTCTTGAGTTTCTGGATGGTAAATATCGAGAGCATTTACGCGACCTAAAATACGATCACTTAATGGTTCAACAACTTCACCGCCTTTAATAAGCGCTTTCGTGACTAAACCATCTTCTGTACCACAATCGTGTTGTGTTACAACAAGATCTTGAGTTACATCAACTAAACGTCTAGTTAAATATCCTGAGTTAGCTGTTTTCAATGCTGTATCTGCAAGACCTTTTCGTGCGCCGTGCGTCGAAATAAAATATTGAAGAACATTTAAGCCGTCTCGGAAATTAGCAGTAATTGGTGTCTCAATAATTGAGCCATCAGGTCTTGCCATCAAACCTCGCATACCGGCAAGCTGCCTTACTTGAGCCGCAGATCCTCGAGCACCAGAATCAGCCATCATATAAATTGCATTAAATGATTCTTGGTAAAGATCTTTACCATCTTTGCCTTTTACATTTTCACCGGCATCATTTTTAACAGGCTCTTCTTTAAGACGTTTCATCATTGCATCAGCAACTTTGTCACCGGCACGACCCCAAATATCAACAACCTTGTTATATCTTTCGCCTTGCGTCACCAGGCCTGAAATGTATTGATTTTCAATTTCCTTGACTTCGGCTTCAGCAGCTTCGATGAGTTGTTCTTTTTCTGGAGGCACAAGCATGTCATGAATACTGATTGAGATACCTGCTTTTGTAGCATAGGTATAACCCATATACATTAGCTTATCTGCAAGAATTACTGTCTCTCTAATACCGACACGTCTAAATCCTGCATTAATTAATTTTGAAATTTCTTTTTTCTTTAATGCTTTATTAATTAAATCAAAAGAAAGTCCTGCTGGAAGAATTTCAGAAAGTATTGCTCTTCCAACTGTAGTTTCATATCGATTTATTTTGTCTGTTGTTGTGCCATCTAGGCCTAATTCAGTTTCTTTAATACGAACTGTCACGCGCGCATGAAGATCAACTAAGCCGCTATCAAAAGCACGGTGAACTTCTGCTACATCACTAAATTTCATACCTTCACCGCGTGCAGCAATTTTGTCTCTCGTCATGTAATAAAGACCAAGCACGATATCTTGTGATGGAACAATAATTGGTTCGCCATTAGCTGGAGATAAAACATTATTAGATGCAAGCATTAAAGTTCTTGCTTCCATTTGGGCTTCAAGAGATAAAGGCACATGTACTGCCATTTGGTCACCGTCAAAGTCGGCGTTAAATGCAGCACACACTAAGGGATGCAATTGAATTGCTTTGCCTTCAATTAAAATAGGTTCAAATGCTTGAATACCTAAACGATGTAATGTTGGCGCTCTGTTTAATAAAACAGGATGCTCTCTAATTACGTCCTCTAAAATATCCCATACTTCTGGTCCCTCTTCTTCTACTTTTTTCTTTGCAGCTTTAATAGTTGTAGAAAGGCCAAGTACTTCTAGCTTATGGAAAATAAATGGTTTAAATAATTCAAGGGCCATTTTCTTCGGCAAACCACACTGGTGAAGTTTTAATTGTGGTCCAACAACAATCACTGAACGTCCTGAATAATCAACACGCTTACCTAAAAGATTTTGTCTAAATCGGCCACCCTTACCTTTAATCATATCGGCGAGAGATTTTAATGGTCTCTTGTTAGCGCCTGTCATAACCTTGCCACGTCTGCCATTATCAAGAAGTGAATCAACTGCTTCTTGCAACATACGCTTTTCATTTCTAACAATAATTTCTGGCGCCTTAAGATCTAACAATCTTCTTAAACGATTATTTCTATTAATCACTCGGCGATATAAATCATTCAGATCTGATGTAGCGAATCTTCCACCATCAAGTGGTACCAATGGTCTTAACTCAGGCGGTAACACAGGAAGAATTTCTAAAATCATCCATTCAGGTTTAATACCTGACTTCTGAAATGCTTCAAGTACTTTTAAGCGCTTCGCAATTTTTTTAATTTTTGCTTCCGAGCCTGTCTCAGCTAATTCAGTTCTTAATTTTTCAATTTCACTATTGATATCGAGTGATTTGAGTAATTCTTTAATTGCTTCCGCACCCATCACTGCGGTGAATTCATCGCCAAACTCTTCTATTTTTGCAAGATAGTCATCTTCAGTAAGAAGTTGCCCTCTTGTTAAAGGTGTCATGCCAGGATCAACAACAATGAATGCTTCGAAATAAAGAACACGCTCAATATCTCTTAAAGCAATATCAAGAACCATACCTAAACGACTTGGTAAGCTCTTTAAAAACCAAATGTGTGCAACTGGGCTTGCTAAATCAATATGGCCCATGCGCTCACGACGCACTTTAGATAAAGTAACTTCAACACCGCATTTTTCACAAATGACACCGCGATGTTTAAGGCGCTTGTATTTACCACAAAGACATTCGTAATCTTTAATAGGTCCAAATATTTTTGCGCAAAACAAACCATCTCTTTCAGGCTTAAATGTTCTGTAATTAATCGTTTCTGGCTTTTTAACTTCACCATAAGACCATGAACGAATTTTTTCTGGAGATGCTAATGCAATCTTAATTGCATCAAACTCTTCTTCTTGTGTAACCTGTTTAAATAGGTCTAATAAAGCTTTCATCTGTGATCTCCTTAGTTTCTATCGAGGTCAATATCAATAGCGAGTGAACGAATTTCTTTAACCAACACGTTGAATGACTCAGGCATACCTGCATCAATCTTATGCTCACCCTTGACTATGTTTTCGTATACTTTAGTTCTACCAGCAACATCGTCTGATTTAACAGTCAACATTTCTTGTAGGGTATAAGCAGCACCGTATGCTTCCAGCGCCCAAACTTCCATCTCACCAAAACGTTGTCCACCAAATTGCGCTTTACCGCCAAGTGGCTGCTGCGTTACAAGAGAGTAAGGTCCAGTTGAACGTGCGTGCATCTTGTCATCAACCAAATGATGTAATTTAAGTACATGCATATAACCTACTGTGACAGGTCTTTCAAACGCCTCGCCTGTGCGGCCATCAAACAATTTAACTTGCGTTTTGTTAGCTGAGAATTGCAACAGTTTGGTTTTTGGATCGCTATCTGGGTAAGCCAGATCTAACATATATTGAATGTCTGACTCAGATGCGCCATCGAAAACTGATGTGGCAAATGGAACGCCATTTTTCAAGTGCTCAGCAAGCTCTACAACTTCATCATCGTTTAATGACTTAATGTCTTCTTTTTTACCTGAAGCGTCGTTATAAATTTGATCTAAAAATTTACGAACTTCAGTAATTTTTACTTCTTCTCTTAGCATTTCTCCGATACGAAGACCTAGGCCTTTAGCTGCCCATCCAAGATGGGTTTCTAAAATTTGGCCGATATTCATTCGAGAAGGAACGCCTAATGGATTTAACACAATATCTAAAGGTGTACCATCAGCCATATGCGGCATATCTTCTACAGGAGCAATTTTAGAAACAACGCCTTTGTTACCGTGACGTCCAGCCATTTTATCGCCAGGCTGAATTCTACGTTTCACTGCCAAGTAAACCTTAACCATTTTTTGAACGCCCGGAGGGAGCTCATCGCCTTGTGTTAATTTTCTTTTTTTCTCTTCAAAACGTTTGTCGAATTGTTCTTTAGCAGTTGCTAAATTATCTTTCAAACTTTCTAATTGTTTTGAAGCATCATCATTACCTAAGCGAATATCAAACCAATCGTATCTATTAATTGAGGCTAGAAAATCTTTAGATATTTTTTCGCCTTTTTTCAAGCCTTTTGGGCCGCCAGTTGCGACTTTACTTGTAAGTAATCTTTCGATTCTTCCAAAAGTATCATCTTCAACAATTCTTAATTGATCAGCTAGATCTTGTTTGAAGTGCTTTAATTGATCATCAATAATTTGTTCGGCTCTTGAATCTCTATCAATGCCCTCTCTCGTAAACACTTGAACATCAATAATTGTTCCGGACATGCCTGATGGCACTCTCAAACTTGTGTCTTTTACATCAGAAGCTTTTTCACCAAAAATTGCTCTTAAGAGTTTTTCTTCAGGTGTAAGCTGTGTCTCGCCTTTTGGTGTAACTTTTCCTACAAGCACATCGCCTGATTCAACTTCGGCACCAATATAAATAATGCCTGACTCATCAAGCCTTCCAAGCATTCTTTCTGAAAGATTTGAAATGTCGCGCGTAATTTCTTCTGGGCCTAATTTTGTATCTCTAGATACAACAGATAATTCTTCGATATGAATTGATGTATATCGATCTTCAGCCACTACGCGCTCTGAAATTAAAATCGAATCCTCGAAGTTATAACCATTCCAAGGCATAAATCCAACAAGCATATTTTGACCAAGCGCTAATTCACCAACATCTGTTGATGCGCCGTCAGCAATCACATCACCTCTTGCAATTTTGTTGCCAATTCTTACAAGTGGCCTTTGATTAATATTGGTATTTTGATTTGATCTTGTATATTTAGTTAGATTATAAATATCAACGCCAACTTCTCCATCAGCAGCTTCATCGTCGTTCACGCGAATCACAACACGTCTTGAATCTACATAATCAACAATTCCACCACGCTTAGCTTGAACTGTTGTGCCAGAATCAGTTGCTACTGTTCTTTCAATGCCTGTACCTACAACTGCTTTCTCTGCTCTCAAGCATGGCACTGCTTGACGTTGCATGTTTGCGCCCATAAGCGCACGGTTTGCATCATCGTGTTCTAAAAATGGAATTAATGCAGCTGCCACAGAAACAATCTGACCAGGCGCTACGTCCATGTATTGAATAGGATCTACAGATGACATCGTAAATTCGTTGCGATGACGGCATGAAATTAAATCGTCTTGAAAGTGTCCTTTATTATCAAGCTCAGTATTTGCCTGGGCTATAACAAATTCACTTTCTTCAATCGCAGAAAGATAGTCTATCTTTGCAGTAACTTTTCCATTTTCAACACGTCTATAAGGTGTCTCTAAGAAGCCGTATTGATTCGTTCTTGCATAAAGTGCGAGTGAATTAATCAATCCAATGTTTGGTCCTTCTGGGGTTTCAATTGGGCATACACGGCCATAATGTGTCGAATGAACGTCACGGACCTCGAAGCCAGCACGCTCTCTTGTTAAACCTCCAGGGCCTAAGGCTGATACTCTTCGCTTATGCGTAATTTCAGACAATGGATTAGTTTGATCCATGAATTGAGATAATTGTGATGAACCAAAAAATTCTCTAATCGCACTTGAGATAGGTTTTGAATTAATTAAGTCATGTGGCATCAAATTGTCTGCCTCAGCTTGGCTTAATCTTTCTTTAACTGCTCGCTCCACTCGAACAAGTCCAGTTCTAAATTGATTCTCTACAAGCTCACCAACAGAGCGAATTCTTCGATTACCAAGATGGTCAATATCATCTATTTCACCTCGACCATTTCGTAATTCAATAAGAACACCAATCACAGCCAAGATATCATCGTTCGATAAAATATTTGCACCAGTTTCGCCTTGAGGGCCAACGCGCTTATAAAATCTTTGCAACCAGTTTGCATGTTGTTCGTATGCTTTTGGATGCGCTCTTCGATTAAATTTCATGCGACCTACATTAGATAAATCATATCGGTCTTCATTAAAAAATAATCCTTTGAATAAAGCCTCAACTGCATCTTCAGTAGGTGGCTCGCCAGGTCTCATCATTCGATAAATAGCAACTTTTGCGCTGTATTGATCAGGGACCTCATCTGAAGTAAGTGTTTGAGAAATATAGTCGCCATGATCTAAATCATTTGAATAAAGTGTATGAATTTGCCCTACACCTACTTCAATAAATTTATCCAATACTGACTCTGTGATTTCATCATTTGCACTAGCAATGACTTCGCCTGTATTTTTATCTACAATTGCTTTTGAAAGCTTGCGGCCCAAAATAAAATCTTTATCTACTGTAATTTTATTTACGCCTGCTTTTTCCATCTCACGAATATGCTTGACAGTAATGCGCTTGTCTTTTTGTACAATCACATTTCCTCTTTTATCAGCGATATCAAACTTAGCAATCTCGCCTCTTAGACGATCAGGGACCAATTCAAAATCAATTGATTTAGCAGTCACATGGAATGAATCAAAATCGTAGTATGTTTCTAGAATTTGTTCTGGTGAATAACCTAAAGCTTTTAATAAAATTGTGACTGGCATTTTTCTGCGACGATCCACACGGAAATATAAATAATCCTTAGGATCAAATTCGAAATCTAACCAAGAGCCACGATAAGGAATGATTCTTGCTGAAAATAATAACTTTCCAGAACTGTGCGTTTTGCCTCGATCATGTTCAAAAAATACACCAGGGCTTCTATGAAGTTGAGATACGATAACTCTCTCGGTGCCATTAATAACAAATGAACCATTGTCTGTCATAAGTGGAATTTCACCCATGTACACTTCTTGCTCTTTAATTTCTTTCACTGTTGGTTTTGATGCTTCTTTATCCATGAGCGTTAAACGAACTTTGACTCTCAATGGAACACCATATGTTAAGCCGCGCTGTTGACATTCTTTAACGTCAAACGCTTCCTCGCCTAAATTGTAAGTTACAAAATCAAGTCGGGCATTACCGGAATGACTTGTGATAGGAAATACTGAATTGAATGTTGACTGAAGGCCTTCGCTAAGTCTCTGTTCGGCATGCGTATTCTTCTGTAAAAAAGCTGCATAAGACTCAAGCTGCATGGTGAGCAAGTATGGTATATCTTGCACACGCTCTCTTTTAGCAAAACTTTTTCTAATACGTTTTTTTTCAGTAAAGGAATAGCTCATTGCGTCTCCTGGTGTAATTTTTATAAAACAATAAACTTTTCAGATCGAAGAATATTGTTTTATAAATTTTTATAAGTTTTAACCTAAAAATTATTTAAAACAAAAAAACAATGGCTGACAGCGAGCTGTCAGCCATGCTAATTAGCATTACTTAAGTTCTGCTGTAGCGCCAGCTTCTTTTAATTTAGCTAGTGCTTCTTCAGCTGCAGCTTTTGCAATACCTTCTTTAATTGGCTTAGGTGCGCCATCCACTAAGTCTTTAGCTTCTTTTAAGCCAAGACCTGTGATTTCACGAACAGCTTTAATTACGTTTACTTTTTGCTCGCCTGCAGCAGTTAACATCACAGTAAATTCAGTTTGTTCTGCAGCAGCAGCGCCGCCAGCAGAAGCTGCAGCAGGTGCAGCTGCAACAGCAGCAGCAGTAGCTGAAACGCCAAACTTTTCTTCCATATCTTTAATAAGCTCTGACAAATCAAGAACTGTCATTGCACTTACTGCATCTAAAATTTCAGCTTTAGAGATAGCCATTTAATACTCCTAATAAAAAATTTAAATTAATCGTTAAAATTACGCAGGTTTTTGATCACGAACTGCTGCTAAACCACGAACAAATTTTGTTGGTACCTCATTAAGCGTACGAACAAACTTCGCAATCGGTGCTTGCATTGTTCCCAATAATTTTGCGAGTAATTCTTCACGACTTGGCAATGAAGCTAATGCTGCAATATTTGAAGCGCTCATTACCTTATTTGGCATTGCTCCTGATTTGATAACAAACTTATCGTTTGACTTGGCAAAATCATTTAGTACTTTAGCAACTGCAACTGGATCAGTTGAGATGCCATACACTATTGGACCCACCATTTCATTAGCTAAGTCAGAGAATGCAGTTCCATCTACGGCTCTTCGAACTAAGGTGTTCTTTAAGACGCGAAGATATACTCCTGATTTTCTGGCTTGAACTCTTAGCGCTGTCATCTCAGAAACACCAATACCTCGGTTTTCAGCTAAAACAACTGCTTGAGCGCCCGCGATTTGCTTATTAACTTCAGCAACCACTGCCTTTTTTTGTTCAAGATTAAGACTCAAGGTCTTCTCCTTCCGTTAAATTAAGTATTAAGTAAACTTAATACCAACATTACGGCGACCTTTATCAGGATGCTATCCTTTAGGGGTACCGCCATCTGCGTAGGCTCTAGCAAATGATCACTAGAATTAGACTTGTTAGCACCTACGGTCTTTGAAAGCTTCACCGATACTTTCATATCAGTGAACCCAAAGTTCTTTTTAAAAAAGCTTTCGCTTTTTTTTAATTCTTTACACTAAACTTGTTGAATCGATTCTTACACCAGCACCCATAGTGCTAGACACTGATAATTTTTTTACAAAAATACCTTTTGTTGATGGTGGTTTAGCTTTATTAATTGCATCAATCAATGCCGCTAAATTACCTTTTAATTGATCAACAGAGAAAGATGCTCGGCCAATAGTGCAATGGACGATGCCGCCTTTATCAGTTCTATATTGAACTTGTCCACCTTTTGCATTTTTAACTGCTGCTGCTGTATCGGGCGTTACCGTTCCTACTTTTGGATTCGGCATTAAGCCTCTTGGACCTAAAACTTGTCCTAGTGCGCCAACAACTTTCATAGCATCCGGTGTTGCAATGACAACGTCAAAATCCATCATGCCGCCTTTAATTTTTTCAGCGAGATCATCAAATCCCACAATATCTGCACCTGCTGCCTTTGCAGCTTCAGCTGCAGCGCCTTGAGCAAATACGGCAACACGTATTGTTTTACCTGTGCCGTTAGGAAGAACTAATGCACCGCGAATGAGTTGATCAGATTTTTTAGCATCAATGCCTAAGTTAATCACTGCATCTACTGATTCATCAAATTTTGCTGTTGCTGTTTCTTTAACGAGTTGAAGACCTTCTTGAGCGGGATATGATTTATCACGATCAACTTTAGATCTTAATGTTGTAATTCTTTTATTTAATGGCATTTTATACACCCTCCACTTCTATACCCATACTTCGGGCACTGCCAGCGATTGTTCGCACTGCAGCATCCATATCAGAAGCTGTAAGATCTGCCATTTTTGTTTTAGCAATTTCTTCAGCTTGCGCTCTAGTAATTTTTCCAACTTTGTCTGTGTGCGGTCTTGGTGAGCCCTTTTCTAATTTCGCAGCTTTTTTAATTAGAATTGATGCGGGTGGCGTTTTCATAACAAAAGTAAAACTCTTGTCAGCGAAAGCGGTAATTACCACAGGAATAGGTAGTCCGGGTTCAACAGTTTGTGTAGCAGCATTAAATGCTTTACAAAACTCCATAATATTTAAGCCTCTTTGGCCCAGCGCAGGTCCTACTGGTGGACTTGGATTCGCTTTGCCGGCTGGAATTTGAAGCTTTATATAGCCAACGATTTTTTTTGCCATTTCATTCTCCTAAATTAGGTGCAAACGCTTTTTTTAAAAAAGCTCCCTAGTTAATTTTTACTGCTTTACTACTAAACTTCTTTTTCTACTTGGCCAAACTCAAGCTCCACTGGTGTTGCTCTACCAAAAATAACCACAGATACTTTAAGTTTGCTTTTTTCGTAATTAATATCTTCAATTGTTCCTGAGAACTCTTTGAATGGCCCATCAATAACACGAATTGACTCACCTTTTTCAAAGGTAAGTTTTTGCGTTGGATTAGTTTTACTCTCATCCATACGTTGTAAAATAATTTCTACTTCTTTATCTTTAATCGGTGTTGGTTTTAGTGCACTCCCACCAATGAAAGCAGTTACCTTTGGTGTACTTTTAACTAAATGCCAGCTCTCATCATTCATTTCCATTTGCACGAGAACATAACCTGGGTATAGTTTTCTTTCGCTTAATTTTTTTTGGCCAGCTTTCATTTCAATAACCTCTTCTATAGGCACTAAAATCTCGCCAAAAAGATTTTGAAGATTTGATCGCTCAATTCTTTCAAATAATCCTTTTTGAACTAACTTTTCATATCCAGAAAAAGCTTGGACAGCATACCAGCGCATTGTCATTACTAACCCCGTCCCAATAACCAATTAATCATGAATGAAAAACTTATATCTACTAATGCCAAAAAAACTGCCATCACAGCAACTAGAATAAATACAGTAATTGTCATTTGTATCGTTTCTTTTCTTGTTGGCCAAACAACTCTTTTAGCTTCAACAATGGATTCATTTATAAATCCAAATGTCTTTTGACCAAGGGCTGTTTTCCAAAAAACTATCCCTGCAAATCCAAGTCCAGCAAGAATTGCTAATATTCTTAGCACTAAAGCTTGACCACTTAATAGATAGAAGCCAACTATTCCCGCTACAAAAAGTAAGAATGAAAAAACAATTTTTAACTTATCAGTCATTAATACTTCTTTCTTTTAATGGCAGGCCAGGAGGGTCTCGAACCCCCAACCCTCGGTTTTGGAGACCGATACTCTACCAATTGAGCTACTGGCCTAAAATAAAATTTATCTTTAAAACTATTCAATCACCTTAGCAACAACACCGGCACCTACTGTGCGGCCACCTTCACGAATCGCAAAACGTAAACCTTCTTCCATCGCGATTGGTGCAATGAGTGTTACTGTGATTGATACGTTGTCACCTGGCATTACCATTTCTGTGCCTGCTGGTAAATCAACAGCGCCTGTAACATCTGTTGTTCTGAAGTAGAACTGCGGACGGTAGCCATTAAAGAATGGTGTATGACGACCACCTTCATCTTTACCAAGCACATAGATCTCTGCAGCGAATTTTGTATGTGGTGTGATTGAACCTGCTTTAGATAATACTTGGCCACGTTCAACTTCTTCACGTTTTGTACCACGTAACAACACACCTACGTTGTCGCCTGCTTGACCTTGGTCAAGTAACTTACGGAACATTTCAACGCCTGTACATGTTGTTTTGAGTGTAGGTTTAATACCTACGATTTCAATTTCATCACCTACTTTAACAATACCGCGCTCAATACGACCAGTCACTACAGTACCGCGACCTGAGATTGAGAACACATCTTCAACTGGCATTAAGAATGCACCGTCGATTGCACGTTCTGGCATTGGTATATAAGAATCAAGTGCTTCAGCTAATTTAAAAATTGATGGCTCACCAATTTCAGATTGGTCACCTTCGAGTGCTAATTTTGCAGAGCCTATGACGATCGGTGTTTTGTCGCCTGGGAAGTCATACTTCGTTAAAAGATCACGTACTTCCATTTCAACGAGCTCTAATAATTCTTTGTCATCCACCATGTCTGCTTTATTTAAGAAGACCACAATGTAAGGTACGCCTACTTGGCGAGCTAAAAGGATATGTTCACGTGTTTGAGGCATTGGGCCGTCAGCTGCTGAACATACAAGGATTGCGCCGTCCATCTGCGCTGCACCTGTAATCATATTTTTAACATAGTCAGCATGGCCTGGGCAGTCAACGTGCGCATAATGGCGATTCGCTGTTTCGTATTCTACGTGTGCTGTATTGATTGTAATACCACGCGCTTTTTCTTCTGGCGCCGCATCAATTTGATCGTAAGCCTTAGCTTCTCCGCCAAATTTCTTAGCAAGAATCGTTGTGATTGCCGCTGTAAGTGTTGTCTTACCATGGTCAACGTGACCAATTGTGCCAACGTTCACATGGGGTTTGGTACGTTCAAATTTGCCTTTTGCCATAATGTTATATCCTTAATTAATTACATTCTTCAAAAATACCTACTGGTGCCCATGGCGGGAATCGGACCCGCGACCTCTCCCTTACCAAGGGAGTGCTCTACCACTGAGCCACATGGGCGTGTCCAAATTCTCAATATATCTGGAGCGGGCGACGAGGTTCGAACTCGCGACATTTAGTTTGGAAAACTAATGCTCTACCAGCTGAGCTACACCCGCACACCCATGGATCTGATCTCCACGTCACCTCATAAAGAGGCTATTACTCATGGTGGAGGGGGAAGGATTCGAACCTTCGTACTCAGAGAGAACGGATTTACAGTCCGTCGCCTTTAACCACTCGGCCACCCCTCCAAACCGAACCCTAAATTATGTTGGTTTTTTTGATTTTTGTCAAACTAATGAGGGACTTATAGATAAGAAATAAATACAAACTAAGATGGTGCCGGATGTCGGAATCGAACTGACGACCTTCGCATTACAAGTGCGCTGCTCTACCAACTGAGCTAATCCGGCGTTATCAGGAGGCGCTACTATACCAATTTATTTAAATTTGAACTAGTTTTTTAGTTCTTAACTAGGGTTAATTTAGGTTTATTGGGGGATTTTTTTGTTTCGGTTGAACCTAATTCTTGATCTTCTTTAGCTTCAAAGAAGAGTCCTTCGCCATTTTCTTTAGCGTAAACCCCCTCAACAGCGGAAATAGGCAGGTATAAATTTTCAGGGGTGCCATTAAATCTCGCTGTAAAGGTTATTGCTTCATCCCCCATAAGCAAATCTTTAATAGAACCAGGGCTTAAATTAAGAAGAATTTTTCCATCTTTAATGAAAGCCCTGGGCGCTAAAGTATTTTGATCTATCTTTACAAGCAAAAAAGGTGTGTATTGTTCAGCAACACACCATTCATAAATTGCTCTTACAAGATAAGGTTTAGTTGAGGCTGACTTTGCCATTGATGCTAAATTATTTTCTCATCGCTTTTTCTGAAGGTGTCATTGCATCAGCATAAAGTGGTCTTGAGAATAATTTCTCCGCATACTTGAGCAATGGTGCTGCTTGATTTGGAAGCTCAATACCATAATGGCCCAATCGCCATAATAAGGGAGCAATAGCAACATCTAACATCGAAAATTCATCACTCAACAAATGTTGCTGTTTAGAAAAAATGGGGACGATTAAAAGTAAATTATCACGCACATGTTTTTTTGCAATCTCCTTAGCAGTCTCATCAGAAGATTCTAATGCGGGAATATGAACAAATAATTGTTTTTCAAAATCACTTAAAAATAAACGTGCTCTTGCTCTCATTACTGGGTCTGCTGGCATAAGCTGAGGATGAGGAAAACGCTCATCAATATATTCATTAATAATATTAGCGTCTGTTAATACAAGATCTCTTTCTACCAAAACGGGAACAGAATTATGCGGGCTTAATATAGCTAAATCTTCAGGTTTATTAGCCAAATCCACATCTACAACCTCAAAGTCCATGCCTTTTTCAAACAAAACAATTCTGCAGCGATGGCTAAAAGGATCGATCGATCCTGAATATAATTTCATCATAATTATTTAATGTCTTTCCAAAATTCTTTCTTAAGTTTGACTGTTAAAAGTAATAACAAGCCGAGGAATATCAAAACATAATACCCCATATCGAGTCTTTTTAATTTTGAGGGCTCTGACATGAACGTAAGATAATTTACAAGGTCTCCTATTAACGCATCATATTCTTTCACCGAAAGCGTGCCTGGTTTAACGATCTCTAAAGTTTTATGCTTTTCATCTAGCTTTTGATCCCCCTGCAGCTTCCACAAAATGTGCGGCATAGCTGTTTTTTCGTAGACAGTGTTATTCCAACCAGTTGGTCTGGTGGGGTCTCGATAATACCCTCGAAGATAGCCGTAGACCCAATCCGAACCTCTCGCCCTTACCTCAACAGAGAGATCCGGTGGATTTGCTCCAAACCAAACCTTAGCATCGTCTCTATTCATTGCGACTTTCATTGGCTCTCCTACTTTTTCAGCTGTAAAAAGTAAATTTTCTTTAATCAAACTATCAGTCAAACCAATATCATTGAGACGGTTATATCTCATGTAATTAGCGCTGTGACAATTCAAACAATAATTAATAAATGTTTTTGCCCCTCTTTGAAGAGATTGTTGGTCTGTTAAATCAATAGGTGCTTTTTCTAAAATTGGGCCATCATTTGCGAGTCCAACGTCACAAAAAAATAATCCTATCAAAAAAAATTTAGTTAGAGATTTCATCAATACTTAACTCTAGAAGGAACGGGCTTTGTTTTATCTCTCTTGCTGTAATAAGGCATTAGGATAAAAAAGGCAAAGTATGTAACTGTAAAGATTCGAGCAGCTATTGTAGCTTTATCAACTCCACCAATAAAAGGTATTGCACTGGAGAATTGCCCCCAAACGTTTGATGGCTCAGTGCCTAGGTAACCCAAAACAATGAAGCTTGTTACAAATAATGCGATCCAACGTTTAAATAAAATTCCTTTGTATCGAATTGATCTGACCTCGCTTCTATCGAGCCATGGCAAAAATGCAAATATAATTACAGACAGCCCCATGGCAGCAACACCTGGAAATTGGGAATTCAATATAGGTGGAACCGCACGAAGAATTGAATAATAAGGTGTGAAGTACCAAACTGGAGCAATGTGCGCAGGCGTAACTAAGGGATTCGCGGGAATAAAATTATTAGCTTCAAGGAAGTATCCTCCCATTTCAGGCAAGTAAAAAACAATTAAGGCAAAGATAATTAAATAAGTAGAAACACCTATAAGATCTTTGACTGTGTAATAAGGATGAAATGGAATTCCATCTAAAGGAATACCTGTTTTTTTATCCAGATTTTTTTTAATGTCAATACCATCGGGATTGTTGGACCCAACTTCATGCAATGCTACAAGATGAAAAAAAACTAGGCCTAATAGCACTATAGGAAGAGCAATCACATGAAAAGCAAAAAAACGATTTAGTGTTGCATCTGATACCAAGTAATCACCTCTGAGCCACTCGGATAAGTCTGGACCTATAAATGGAATAGTAGAAAATAGATTTACAATGACTTGCGCGCCCCAGTATGACATTTGGCCCCAAGGTAGAAGATATCCAAAAAAAGCTTCCCCCATTAAACAAAGAAAAATAGCTACCCCAAAGAGCCACAAAAGTTCTCTTGGATTCTTATAAGAACCATAAATTAAAGCTCTAAACATGTGCATGTACACAACGACAAAAAATAAAGATGCTCCTGTAGAGTGCATATATCTTATTAACCATCCAAATGAAACATCTCGCATGATATATTCGACTGATGCAAATGCTAGCTCTGCGTCAGGTTTGTAATGCATAGTCAACAAAAGTCCAGTGACAAGCTGAAGGATGAGGGTAAGAAGAGCAAGTGCCCCAAAAAAATACCAAAAGTTAAAGTTTTTAGGTGCGTAATATTCAGTAAGATGATTTGTGATTAAAGACGACAACGGAAATCTTTCGTCTACCCAAGCCATTAATCCAGCTGCAGATTTTTTTGTTTTAATTTCTTTTTTCATACTTTATAGGTAACCCTTATCCTTTATTGTCTTCACCAATTAATAGGGTGCTGTCATTGATATATTTATGAGGAGGAACTACAAGATTAATTGGCGCTGGAGACCCCTTATATACTCGACCAGCTAAATCAAATCTAGAGCCATGACATGGGCAGAAAAATCCCCCACTCCAATTTTCGCCCATATCACCTTGCGTTTCTAATTTTGCAGTTGGTGAACAACCCAAATGAGTGCAAATGCCAACTAGGACAAGCAAATTAGGTTTAAGGGATCTTGTCGCATTCTTGCAATAACTTGGCTGCTGAGATATTACATCAAGATTAGGGTCGGAAAGATTGGGGTCGTTTTTTTTCAAATCATCTAACATTGCCTTAGAGCGATTAATAATCCAAACTGGCTGACCTCTCCATTCAGTCGTAATCATAGACCCTGCTTCAATCTTACTTAGATCAACTTCAACAGGTGCTCCGGCAGCTTTAGCGCGTTCGCTTGGTGTCATACTTGATAAGAATGGAACGGCAATCGCTCCTGCACCAATTGCGCCAGTTACAGTAGTGGCTGCAATTAAAAAACTTCTTTTCTTTTTGTCTATTTTGTCGTCTTGATGGTTTGCCATGATCTTAATGTAAGTATGTTTTTATGAAATTATTATGGTTGAGAGACGTGAACTCTGCAAAAGTTGCTGCATTATACAAAATTTCATTCGAAATCTAAATAGCAGGCAAAACTAAATTTCAGCTTATCAAGCCTTTAAGTTGATTCGTTTTGATACTAATAAGCCTATTTCGTATAAAAACCATAATGGAATTGCTAAGCATAATTGTGAGATAACATCGGGTGGCGTCAGAATAGCACTAACGATAAAGGCAATCACAATCATATATGGTCTTGCTTCTTCCAATGTTTTAACTTTTACCCATCCTAATGTCACTAATATAATAATAATTACCGGCACTTCGAATGCCAATCCAAATGAGATAAGCAAGGACAAAATTAAATCCAGATAATTTGAAATATCTATCATTAGACTTACATTTGTGGGCGTCATCAGAATAAAGAAATTAAATATAATTGGGAAAATGAGGTAATAAGCAAAAGTCATTCCAATAAAGAACAATATGAAACCACTCACGAATGAAAATAAAATTAATTTTTTTTCTTTTTTATAAAGCCCAGGGGAAATAAAACGCCAAAACTGATAAAAAATAAAAGGGAGTGAGAGCAAAAATGAAACGAAGGCTGTAATTTTGATTGGGACTAAAAATGTTGAGGTAAGACCTGTGCTTACCAACTTATTACCGTCTGTTAATTTAGCAATAAGTGGCGCTGAGAAAAAACTATAGATATCATTTGCGTAAAAACTTAGACATATAAAAATGATAATAAAGCTAACTGAAGCTCTAAACAGAGTATTTCTTAATTCAATGAGTTGCTGAATAAAAGGTTTAAAGTGAGTCACCGAGATTTAATCGACTTTTTTTTAATTTCACGCTGAATTTTTTGAAGCTCTTTAAACTTTTCTTCTCGCTCAATCTCTTCTTTAAGTTTCCCAATATAATTTTGAGCTCTTCCAGTAAGCTTGCCTAGGACCTTAGCAACTTTAGGAAGCTTTTCTGGGCCAATAGCTATCAGTGCTACAAAAAAAATAACGACTAACTCTGAAAATGAAACATCAAACATAAAGCTTATTTTCTAGCTCGAGTTTTTGCAGTCTTTCGAGTTGATGCTCTATTTTTTGGTGTATTTTCATTTTTAACTGCATCTTTAAAGTTCTTAATTGCGGCACCTAAATCGCTTCCAATATTTCTTAATTTACTTGTACCAAATATTAAGAAGACAATTAACAAAACTATTAGCCAATGTGTAATGCTTGAAAATCCCATAACAATCCCCTTATTAAATTTTTACTAGTTTTGAACTTCCACCGTAAACATGAAAGTGCATATGAAAAACTTCTTGACCGCCCTCAGCCCCTGAATTAATCATTGTGCGAAAGCCTTTTAATCCTAACTCTTTTGCTAGCTTAGGCGCTAATAAAAGCATATTCGATATGATGTCTTTATCAATTTCACTGCAGGCTATCAAATTTTCAATATGTTTTTTAGGCGTAATGAGAAAGTGCACTTTATCGATAGGGTGAACATCATGAAAAGCAATCAATTCATCATTCTCAAATATTTTTTTGCTTGGTATTGAGCCGTCAATAATTTTACAAAAAATACATGTCATATTATTTTACTTTTGAAGAGCGGCTTTCTTTTTCTTCAATACCTGAAGTCCCTTCTCTTCTTGAAAGCTCATTCAAAATATCTTCTGCACTTAAATTTTTATGTGCCATTAATACTAAAGTATGAAACCAAAGATCAGCGACTTCATGAATAAGCTCCTTGTCGTCTCCTTGGCGCGCAGCAATGATTGTTTCAAAAGCTTCTTCATTTACTTTTTTTAAAATAGCTTCTAACCCGTCACGATATAAAGAAGCTGTATATGATTTAGTCGGATCATCTTTTTTTCTAGCTTCGAGTGTTTCGGTAAGTTTTTTTAAAATAGTATTCATATCTTTATTTTTTATAAATATCTTTAGGGTCTTTAATCACGGCATGATCGTTTATCCAAATGCCTTTATCATCTAATTTTTGGTAGAAACAAGTTTCACGTCCGGTATGACAAGCAATATTTTCAACTTGCTCAATTTTAAGCAAGACGACATCGCCATCGCAATCAAGTCTAATTTCGCGAACATTTTGTGTATGTCCGGATTCTTCGCCTTTTTCCCAAATTTTTTTCCTAGACCTTGACCAATAAAAAGCTTTCTTATTTTTTTGTGTGAGCTCTAAGGCCTCTTGGTTCATCCATGCAAACATAAGCACTTTATTTGTTTTATAGTCTTGAGCAATCACAGGCACAAGACCATCGGAGTCCCATTTTATTGAATGTATCCAGCTCATTGACGAATCTCTATATGATTAGACTTCATAAACGCTTTTGCTTCATCGATTGTATATTCACCGAAGTGGAATATACTTGCTGCTAAGACTGCATCAGCCCCACCTATTTTTATACCATCTACAAGATGCTGAAAATCACCAACGCCTCCGGAAGCAATAATAGGCACATCCACTTTATCAGATATTGACTTAATCAATTCGAGATCAAAACCTTTTTTTGTCCCGTCTCGATCCATGCTCGTAATTAATAGTTCACCTGCACCTAATGAGACCATTTTTACTGCCCATTCAATTGCATCTAGCCCGGTAGCATTTCTGCCTCCATGCGTAAATACTTGCCAAAAAGATTTACCCCCTTGATCTGTTAACTTTGCGTCTATTGCAACGACAATACACTGTGAACCAAAACGGGATGAAGTTTGATAAACAATATCTGGATTAATAATTGCTGATGTATTTATACTGACTTTGTCAGCACCTGCATTGAGTAAATTTCTTACATCTTCTAGAGTTCGAACGCCGCCGCCTACGGTGAGGGGAATAAAAACTTCTTTTGCAACGTTTTCAATAATATGAAGTATTAAACCTCGATTATCTGAACTTGCTGTGATGTCTAAAAAAGTTAATTCATCAGCGCCCTGTTCGTTATATTTTTTTGCAACCTCTACGGGGTCGCCTGCATCCTGTAACTCAAGGAAATTAATGCCTTTAACTACTCTGCCATCAGTCACATCCAGACAAGGAATAATTCTTTTGGCGAGCGACATTTATTTAATAAGCTCATCTGCGAGTGCTTGTGCTGCCTTAAAATCAAGCGTGCCCTCGTATATGGCTCTGCCTGTAATTGCTCCAATGACCCCCGAATAAGCAATTGAAGATAAGTTTCTAATGTCTTCTAGATTAGTTACGCCGCCACTGGCAATGACAGGAATGGTTAGCGCCTCAGCTAATTTTTCGGTCGCCTCAATATTTAATCCATTTAACATACCATCACGTCCAATATCGGTATAAATGATACCTTCAACACCATATCCTTCAAATTTTTTTGCAAGTTCAATTACATTGTGTCCAGTTAATTTAGCCCACCCATCAATAGCCACTTCTCCCTCCTTTGCATCAAGCCCGACAATAATTTGTCCAGGAAATGCATAACAGGCCTCGTGCAGGAAGCCAGGATTTTTGACTGCAGCCGTACCAATGATGATGTAATCAACGCCGCTATTAAGATATTTTTCTACTGTATCGAGATTACGAATACCACCACCTAACTGAATTGGAATCGCGCCATCAACTTCTTTTACAATTGCTTTAATCGCAGATTCATTCACTGGCTTGCCTGCAAAAGCACCATTTAGATCAACCAGATGCAGTCTTCTAGCGCCTAGGTCTGTCCATTGTTTTGCTACTTCACCAGGGTTTTCTGAAAAGATTGTTGATTCTTCCATTAAGCCTTGCTTAAGCCTAACGCACTTACCATCTTTTAGATCAATTGCTGGAATGATTAACATAAACTAAAAACCTATACCGCCCATTGAACGAAGTTTTTTATAAGTTGCAAGCCAGCAGTAGAACTTTTTTCTGGATGAAATTGCACTGCAAAAATATTTTCTTTAGCAATAGCACAACAAAATTTTTGCGCATATAAAGTTTCAGCTGACACAATATTTTTATCTTTAGATTCTAAATAATAACTATGAATAAAATAAAATCGATCGTTATTACTAATGTTTTGCCATAAAGGATGATCATTTGTTTGTGACACTTCATTCCACCCCATATGAGGAATTTTTAACTTATGGCCACTTTCGTCCGCTGTACCTTCATTATTAAATCGCTTAATGGTGCCGCTCAACAATCCTAAGCCATCTGTATTACCTTCTTCACTTTTATCAAATAGCATCTGCAAACCAATGCATATTCCTAAAAAAGGTTTTGTTTTTGCTGCATCTATAACAGAGGACCTTAAATTTCTTTCATCAAGCTCTCTTATGCAGTCAGGCATAGCACCTTGACCAGGAAAAACAACATGATGTGCTTTTTTAATGTCAGCAGGATTGCTTGTGACTTTAATATCAGTTTCGGGTGAGACTTGTTTAAAGGCATTAAATACTGACTTTAAATTTCCCATTCCATAATCAATGATTGCGATCATTATTATTTTGGTGAAAAAAGGTTTATAGACTACCTTTGGTTGAGGGGGTTATGCCAGAAATTTTTGGGTCAATACAAACGGCCATTTTAAGGGCCCTTCCAAATGCTTTATATATTGTTTCTGCCTGGTGATGTGAATTATCACCTTTGAGATTATCGATATGCATCGTGATATTTGCATGATTTACGAATCCTTGAAAAAATTCGTGTATT
Source organism: Candidatus Methylopumilus planktonicus (assembly GCF_006364715.1). NCBI lineage: Bacteria > Pseudomonadati > Pseudomonadota > Betaproteobacteria > Nitrosomonadales > Methylophilaceae > Candidatus Methylopumilus > Candidatus Methylopumilus planktonicus. The sequence continues at coordinate 159,905 of NZ_CP040984.1, read as the reverse complement.
AAATCAACATCAAATTCACCTATAACTGCCCTTTTGAATTCGACATCAAATATAAGTCCAGGCCTGCCTGAGATATCAAGCACAACTCTAGATAATGCCTCATCTAGCGGAATAATGGCTGTCCCATATCTGGTAATGCCTTTTTTATCTCCGATTGCTTTACTGAAAGCCTGTCCGAGGACTATACCAACATCTTCAACAGTATGATGTGCATCGATATGAAGATCGCCCTTTGCTGTGACTTCTAAGTCGAACATACCGTGACGCGCCACTTGGTCTAACATATGATCCAAGAAACCAATGCCAGTATTGAGTTTTGCACTCCCCTGACCATCAAGATTAATACTTACCTCAATTTTAGTTTCGTTTGTATTTCTTGAAACGGATGCTGATCTTGTCATATTTTTTTACTTAAAGTAGATAAGATATTTTAACTCATTAAAAATGTAATTAACATCAATTATTTCATGCGCTTAGGATAAGTTTTAAAGCTTTGAGTAATGAATCCATTTCCTCATCAGAACCAATTGTGAATCGAATGTAAGAGGAAATTCGTATCGGATTATCAAAACGCCTTACCACAATTCCTTGATCTCTTAGTTTACTTACGATTATTTTTCCTTCTACAGCAGCATGCTTAGCAAAAACAAAATTGGCGCCTGAAGGAAGTACTGAAAAATTAAGGCCAGTCAATTTCTCTACAAAATTTAGTTTCGTATGAATAACCTTTTGGCAGATATTTTTAAAATATGAATCATCTTTGAAGGATTCAACGCCTGCAATTAATCCTAATCGGTCAATTGGGTAAGAGTTAAAACTATCTTTCACTCTCATCAATGCTTCAATAAGATCTCTATGCCCTATGGCATAACCAAGTCTTAATCCTGCCAATGATCTCGATTTAGAAAAAGAATGTGTCACCAATAAATTATTATATTTTTCTGTAAGGTGAATAACAGACTCTGTCCCAAAATCGACATAAGCCTCATCTACAATAACTACAGAGTCATTATTTTTTTTAAGAAACGTTTCAATTTGGTTTGAAGTAAGAGGAATGCCAGTAGGTGCATTTGGATTTGGAAAAACAATACCTCCATTAGGTATTAAATAATCATTCAATGCAATCTCAAACGAACTATTAACAGGTATGAGCTTGAAGTCAATTTCATAAAGCTTGCAGTATACGGGGTAAAAACTATAAGTAATGTCAGGAAATAAAATAGGTGCGTTATGTTTTAAAAGCGCCTGAAAAGCCATGGCTAAAACTTCATCCGAACCATTACCCACAAAAACATTGTTAGTCTTTACTTTAAAATAATCAGCAATTGATTTTTTAAGTGCTTCTGAATTTGGGTCTGGGTAAAGCTTTAAAGTATCATCTGCAAACTGTTTAATTGCAGCAATAACTTTTGGACTCGGCCCATAAGGATTCTCGTTCGTATTTAACTTAACAAGACTATGAATTTTGGGTTGCTCGCCAGGAATATATGGTGTTAAGCCGTGGACAATCTTGCTCCAAAATTTACTCATTATCTATACGATATTCTGCAGATTTTGCGTGTGCCTGAAGTCCTTCACCATTCGCCAAGACTGAAGCAATTTTTCCAAGCTTACGAGCACCTTGATTAGATAATTTAATTAGGCTTGAACGTTTTTGAAAATCATAAACACCAAGTGGCGAAGAAAATCTTGCTGTTCTTGATGTAGGTAGAACATGATTTGGTCCAGCACAATAGTCGCCTACAGCTTCACAGGTATTTCTTCCCATAAAAATAGCACCGGCATGTTTAATACTATTAACGAGGGTATCTGGATCCTCTACTGAAAGCTCTAAATGTTCGGGTGAAATAAAATTTGAAATCTCTGCCGCTTCTTCTAATGTTTTTACTTTGATCATTGCACCTCTATTTGTTAAAGAAGTTTCAATAATATTTTTTCTTGGCATACTTCCAATCAGTTTATTAATACTTTCCTGAACCTGGGCTAAAAATTCTGCGCTTGGGCTAATTAAAATCGATTGTGCAAGCTCATCATGTTCTGCTTGAGAAAATAAATCCATAGCAATCCAATCTGGATTAGATTTTTCATCTGCAATAATTAGTATTTCAGAAGGCCCTGCAATCATATCAATACCAACCACACCAAATACTCTTCTTTTAGCCTCTGCAACATAAGCATTGCCTGGCCCTACAATTTTGTCGACTTGGGGAATTGTTTGGGTACCATAGGCAAGAGCCCCTATTGCTTGAGCGCCACCAATTGCAAATACACGATCAACTTTAACAAGTGCTGCAGCTGCTAATACCAGTTGGTTTCTTTCTCCGCGAGGTGACGGAACTACCATAATAATTTCCTGAACCCCTGCAACTTTTGCTGGAATTGCATTCATTAATACTGATGAAGGGTATGCAGCTTTTCCTCCAGGAACATATAAACCTACCCGATCTAATGATGTAACTTTTTGACCAAGTAACGTCTCATCATCTTCAGTGAAGCTCCAAGAGCTGATTAACTGTTTTTTGTGATAATCAAAAACTCTCTTAGCAGCCTCCTCAAGAGCTTCTCTGGACAATACGGGTAAATTTTCCAAAGCGAAATTTAATTCTTCTTTAGAAATTTCAAACTCTTCCATGCGCGAAAAATCTACATGATCAAATTTTTTAGTATATTCAATCACAGCTTGGTCGCCTCTTTTTTTCACATCACTCAAAATTTCTGCGACAGTTTTTTCGATTTGAATGTTATCTTCAGCTTCAAAGAAAATGAGCTTATTTAACTGATCCTTAAAGTTTGGATCTTTTGTATTTAATTTTTTAATTTGAATCATAGGTACGATTATGCTTTGAGAGCACTTTCAAACTGTCGAAGAATGGGCTGTAAGAGCTCTCTTTTTAATTTTAAAGATGCTTGGTTAATGATGAGTCGAGAACTGATATCACAAATGTCTTCAACAGCAACAAGATTATTAGCTTTTAATGTCTTTCCTGTACTCACCAAATCAACAATGACATCTGCAAGCCCTACAAGGGGGGCTAGCTCCATTGAGCCATATAGTTTAATCAAATCGATATGCATACCTTTTTTTGCGAAGTGCTCTTTGGCCGTTTTTACATATTTTGTTGCCACCTTTAAACGCACACCTTTTTTAATAGCGCCTGCATAATCAAAATCTTGTTTAGCTGCAACCATCATTTTGCAACGTCCAATATTAAGATCAATGGGCTGGTAAAGTCCTTCGCCCATATACTCATCAAGAATGTCTTTGCCAGTAATGCCAATATCAGCTGCACCATATTCAACATAAGTTGGCACATCTGTAGCTCTTACAATAATAAGTTTTATATTTTTTTGATTGGTATCTAAAATAAGTTTTCTTGACGTTTCAGGATTCTCATTACAAGTAATCCCTATCCTCTCTAGAAGAGGGATAGTTTGTTCAAATATTCTTCCTTTAGATAAAGCAATTGTAATTTTCATCTTAATGAATCCGTTTAATATTGGCGCCTAGTTGATTGAATTTATCCTCTAATTTTTCGTACCCACGATCCAGATGATAAATACGCTCAATCGTAGTTTGTCCTCTTGCTGCCAAACTTGCAATAACCAGGCTTGCTGAGGCCCTTAGATCTGTTGCCATCACGGAAGCTCCCTCTAAATATTCCTTACCTCGGATGATTGCCGTGTTTCCTCTAATGTCGATTTGTGCCCCCATGCGAATAAGCTCTTGTACATGCATAAAACGATTTTCAAATATAGTTTCGGTGACTTCTGATACACCTTCTGCAATAGTATTTAATGCCATCATTTGTGCTTGCATATCCGTAGGAAAGGCAGGGTAAGGCGCGGTTCTTAGGCTTACCGCTTTTAATTTCCCATCACTTTTAATGCGTATTGAATTTTCATGTGATTCAATTTTAACGCCGGTTTCTATTAATTTTAGCGTAATTGCATCTAAGTATTTATGCTGTACATTTTTTAAAAGTACGTCACCGCCCGTCATTGCAACGGCTGCTAAATATGTGCCTGCTTCAATTCTATCAAATATCACGTCATGATTTGCTTTATGAAGCGAGTCGACCCCTTCAATTGTAATCACGTCAGTCCCTAGACCTTTAATCTTCGCACCCATTTTATTTAAGCATTGCCCAAGATCTACAACTTCAGGTTCCTTAGCAGCATTCTCTAAAATTGTGACCCCTGCAGCTAATGAGGCAGCCATCATTAAATTCTCGGTACCTGTAACAGTAACAATATCCATATAAAATTTACAGCCTTGTAACTTCGATTTTGGTAAATGTTTTGTCGAAGCCTCAATATAGCCATTATGAATATCTATTTTTGCGCCCATTGCCTGAAGCCCTTTGATATGGATATCAACAGGCCTAGATCCAATGGCACAACCTCCCGGTAATGAAACTCGAGCTTCACCGAATCTTGCAAGCAAAGGGCCTAAAACAAGAATAGAAGCGCGCATTGTTTTAACTCGCTCATAAGGTGCATTTTTACTAGTAATTTCTTTTGCAGTTAATTCAGTTTTGTCGTTTTCAACCTGGATATCAACACCCATATATTTAAGTAAAGACTTAGTTGTATTAACATCTTGCAGATGAGGTACATGTGTTAACGATAATGTGTCTTCAGTAAGAAGGGATGCAATAAGTATAGGTAAGGCTGCGTTTTTAGCACCTGATATTTCAAGCTCGCCGTGAAGGGGGGTCTGTCCTTGAATAACTAACTTATCCAAGTTATGAATTAGCCTTTAATAACTTTACTAATTCTCCAGTTTCATACATCTCTTTGATAATGTCAGCGCCACCAATAAATTCTCCATGAATATAAAGTTGAGGAATAGTTGGCCAATTAGCAAATACTTTGATACCTTCTCTTATTTCTGGATCTTGCAGTACGTCAATAGCATGAAAATCAGCATCACAAGCATCTAAAATTTGAGTTGCTAGGCTCGAAAATCCGCACTGAGGAAATTTGGGGCTTCCTTTCATATATAAAACTACATCATGTTCATTAATCGTTTTTTGTATCTTATCTTGCGCGCTCATGCCTTACTCCTCAAAATTATGTTTTTAGTTGATTCCACTCATTTAGCGTATAGGTCTTAATAGATAAAGCATGAATATCACTTTTCATCTTATCTCCTAAAGCATTAAATACCATTTGGTGTTGTTTGACGCGATTTAATCCTTCAAATAACCGACTCACAATCGTGCCTTCAAAATGAGCACCATCCTCACCTAAAATTTCAATAAACTCACATTCAAGTTTTTCAATAATCGATTGCTTAATATCGTCAGCGGTCATCTTTTAGCTTCTTAATTTATAGCCGAATTTTAACATTCCTAAGGTAACGGAAGCTAACACAATGAAAAAGAAGGTCACGATTGAAAAACTTAACAAAGGAGCTACGTCGGACTGCCCAAAAAATCCGTATCGGAAACCATCAATCATATAAAAGAAAGGATTAAGTTGGGATAACTTTTGCCAAAAAGGTGGCAAAGAATGAATTGAATAAAAGACCCCCGATAAAAAAGATAATGGCATGATCACAAAATTTTGGAAAACTGCCATCTGGTCAAAACGATGAGCCCATATACCTGTAATGATGCCAAATGTTCCTAGTAGCGCACCCCCAAGCATTGCGAATCCAAAAATAATCCATGGGTGCAACATAGGTAAATCTACATATAAAAGAGCAAATGCGTAAATACAAACGCCTACGAAAATACCCCTCACAATTGATGCTATTAAGAAGGCTAAGAAAAATTGGAGATAGGTGATAGGTGTTAATAAAATAAATACAATATTTCCCATGACTTTCGACTGAATAAGACTTGATGAGCTATTTGCAAAGGAATTTTGCAATAAGGACATCATAATCAATCCTGGAATAAGAAACGCAGTGTACTCAACATTATCGTAAACTTTTACATGATCTGCTAAGACGTGAGAGAAAATAAGTAGGTAAAGAACTGCAGTAATAACTGGGGCTGCCACTGTCTGAAAAACTACCCGCCAAAATCTTAATAGTTCTTTTTTGAGAAGTGTCCACGTACCCAAAAATTCATTTTTAAAATTGATCATCTTTTACTTCCGGTAAGTTTCAAGAAGACTTTTTCTAAATCTGAATTAGTAAGCTCCATATCTAATATTTTAATCTTTGATTTTTTTAATTCACTCATAATAAATTCTACTTCTGCTATTTCTTCAAGTAAGAAAGTTATTAAACTGTGATCTGACGACTGTATGAACTTTTGAACGCTTACTGGGATTTTTTTATTCTTTAGATCTAAACGTAAATTTAAATTTTTTGCTGAAAAGCGCTTTAATAAATTTCTCGTTTTATCCAACGCAACTACTTTGCCTTGGTCCATCATGGCTACTCGGCTGCATAACGTCTCAGCCTCTTCTAAATAATGTGTAGTCAGAACAATAGTGTGACCTTTTTGATTCAGTTTTTTAATAAACTGCCATAACCTTTTTCTAAGCTCTACGTCTACTCCTGCTGTGGGCTCATCTAAGACAATGACGGGGGGCTTATGCACAAGTGCTTGCGCAATTAAAGCCCTCCTTTTCATGCCACCAGAAAGCATTCTCATATTTGTATTAGCCTTTTCCTGAAGATCAAGACCTTCAATTACTTCATCGATCCAGTCATCATTTTCTCGACCCTTACCAAAATAGCCAGCTTGAAATCTGAGCATTTCGCGTACATTAAAAAAGGGGTCAAATACTAATTCTTGAGGCACGACACCAAGCGATCTTCTCGCATTTTGATAGTCTTGAATGACGTCATGCCCCATAACTTTGATTGAACCTGAAGATGGTTTTGCGAGACCTGCCAGAATATTAATGAGCGTTGATTTGCCGGCACCATTTGGCCCCAGCAACGCAAAAAATTCGCCTTCTTCAATAACTAAATCGATACCTTTGAGAGCCTCTAGCTTACCGAAGTTCTTTTTAACCTTATTAAATATAATGGCTTTTTTCATTGAAATAAATACTGGAGGTTTCTTAAAATGAAATTTAAGAAGAAGTGTTTAATGGAGGGAAGATACGAGATCTTCCACTCCGTATAATTTAGCAAGACTGTTTAAATTCTTTGGTAAATTCTTGAAAGTAAAATGTGATTGATTTTTTTTAGCCTCTCGTTGTAATTCAAAAATTAAACTTAAGGTTGAAGTGTCAATTGAAGTCACTTTTGAAAAATCAATTGTCGTTTTTTTATCTGTTTTTTGTTTTTTAATTAAATCAATAATAGTAGGTATTTTTTCAATCGTAAGATCGCCACTTAAATTCCATTGGCTTTTATCAAAGTCGATCATTTGTTAGAGGTCTTATCATAATTAGCATTCTTCTCGGCAAGTTTTGTAATAAGAGAAGCTATGCCATTTTGTCTAATTTCATTACCAAATTGACCGCGATAATTTGTTACTAAGCTCACACCTTCAATAACAATGTCAAAAACTTTCCATGAATTACCATCTTTTTCAAGCATATAATCAATAGGCAAAGGAGGGGCGCCTGGCTGCAGCACCTCTGTCTTAATTAACACCTCTTCGTCTGTCGGTTCGAATCTCGCTGGCTTATAGTTAAGCGTCTGATCTTTAAATCTTAATAGTGCGCTGCCATAAGTTTTTACAAGCATCGTTCTGAATTCTTTTTTAAAGGCTTCTTGCTCTTCTTTTGTTGCTGATGGATAGGCTTTACCTAATACAAGCTTAGAAATACGATCAAAATTAAAATAAGGTAATATCTTCTCTTCAGTAATTTTATAAGCTTTTTCTTTATTGCCAGATCTTAAATCTTTATCCGTTTTTAAAATTTCAAAAACTTCATTGGCTATTTTTTTAACAAAAACATCAGGCGCCTCTGCAGCAAATATGCTCATTGACATCATCAAACTTAAAATCACTAATAAAAACTTTTTCATGTGTTTAAAATTCCTTTTAAATTTTAGTTATTTTTTAGGTTCTTCAGTGGCTTTATTATACAAGAACTGACTGATGAGTTTTTCTAATACAACCGCATCTTGAGTCTTAGAAATGCGATCTCCCTCTTTCAGAAATTGATCGTCACCTCCAGCTTCCAAACTAATATATTGCTCACCTAATAATCCTGATGTATAAATATTTGCAAAAGTATCTTTAGGAAACGGATATCTTTTGTCTATTTTTAAAGTCACAACCGCTTGATAAGTTTTCGTATCAAATTTGATGTTATCAATACTACCAACGACGACACCTGAACTCTTAACAGGCGCTCTTGGTTTAAGGCCTCCAATATTCTCATAATTTGCTGTGACCGCATAGGTTTCACCAAGCGTATTGCTTGTAAGATTACCTACTTTCGTAGCGAGACCCATAAGTGCCGCAATGCCAATCGCCACAAATAAACCTACCCAAATATCTAATGTTGTTTTATCCATATTTGCTCCAGTCCTATATTAATGCGCAATCATAAACGAAGTTAAAATAAAATCTAATCCCAAAACAGTTAGCGAAGAAGTTACGACAGTTCTTGTAGTGGCTCGACTAACACCTTCGGCGGTTGGGGGAGCGTCGAAGCCTTCATAGAGGGCAATGATCGTACAAGCAACTCCAAATACAAAGCTCTTAATCAGTCCATTAATCACATCAAATCTAAAATCAACATTCACATTCATTTGTGACCAAAATGCGCCATGATCCACGCCGATAATTGGCACTGCAACTAAATAACCCCCCATCACACCCACCATTGAAAAAATGGAAGCTAATATAGGCATTGAAATAACGCCCGCCCAAAATCTTGGTCCAATAATTCTAGCAATAGGGCTCACAGCCATCATTTCCATAGCAGATAATTGCTCGGTAGCCTTCATTAATCCAATTTCAGCAGTGATTGCAGTCCCAGCTCTCCCAGCAAATAAAAGGGCGGTTACAACGGGGCCTAGCTCCCTTAAAAGCGATAATGCCACCAAAACACCAATAGATTCTGACGAGCCATATTTTTGAAGTGTGTAATACCCTTGCAAACCCAAGACCATGCCTACGAAGAAAGCAGACACTATAATAATAATTAAAGACATCACACCAGTGAAATAAATTTCGCGGATTGTTAAATGAATACGTCTAAAACTTTCGCCTGAATAAATTAAGATTAATAAAAATAAACGGGTGGCAGAACCAAGACGCCAAATTCTTGAAGTCACTTGGTTGCCTAAACTGCTTAAAGTTTTAAAAATTGGGTTCATAATTCAACAGGCTCGTAAATATCTTTTTTGTAACTAGGTGCATTGTAATGGAATGGTACGGGGCCATCTTTTTCACCATGAACAAATTGATGCACAAAAGGGAGTTTAGATTTTGATAGTTCTTTCGGTGTGCCCTCTGCGGCGACGACTCCATCTGCAATAAAATAAATATAGTCCGCAAAAGAAAAAGCTTCTTCCACATCATGCGTCACAATAATTGAAGTTGCTCCCAGGGCATCATTGAGCGTTCTGATAAGGTCACAAATCACTGCCATAGATATGGGGTCTAATCCTGCAAAAGGCTCGTCATACATAATAATATCCGGGTCTAATGCAATGGCTCTTGCAAGTGCAACTCGTCTTGCCATGCCTCCTGAGAGTTCAGTGGACATGAGCTTATGAGCGCCTCGAAGACCTACAGCGTTAAGTTTCATAAGCACTAAATCGCGAATCATGCTTTCAGGTAATTTTGTATGTTCACGAATTGGAAATGCCACATTGTCAAATACAGACAAGTCAGTAAAAAGTGCGCCGTGCTGGAAAAGCATACCCATTTTTCTTCGCAATTCATAAATGCCTTGCCTATCTTGCTTATGAACAATCTTGTCGTCCACTTTGACATGGCCAGATTTAGGTTTGATTTGACCACCTATCAAACGAAGAATAGTCGTTTTGCCACAACCGCTTCCACCCATAATAGCTGTGACTTTGCCACGAGGAAAAACCATATTGATATCTTTATGAAGCATACGATTATCGTAGCCAAAAGATAATTTTTCAATTTCAACGATATTTTTTTGGGTCATATTTAGATATGAATTCTAAAAATCACCATTTTACATGGGATTAGAGCTCTCCGTATGAATGCAGTCCTGACAAAAACATATTGACACCTAAAAAAGCGAAGGTCGTAATAATGAGACCGATCAGTGCCCACCAAGCTAAGACATTACCTCTCAACCCTTTGACGATTCTATAATGAAGCCAAGCTGCATAATTTAACCATACGATTAAAGCCCAAGTTTCTTTAGGATCCCATGACCAATAACCGCCCCAAGCTTCTGCTGCCCATATAGCACCTAATATAGTTGCGACGGTAAAAAATATAAAGCCAATTGCGATCGATTTATAAATAAGATCATCAAGAACAGCTAGCTTTGGTAGATAAGAGGCTAATATTTTTTTAGCTGAAAGTAAGTAGGCTATAGATACCATTGCTGCTATGGAGAAAGCGCCATAGCCTATAAAATTAGCAGGGACGTGTATTTTCATCCAGTAAGATTGAAGGGCTGGGACTAAGGGCTGGACACCATCAGCATGCCTATCAAACGTGTACCATAAGATAAATCCTACAGCAGCGTTTATTACAATCAATACGAATGCACCTAATTTTTTAGTATTAAATTTTTCTTCATAAAATAGATAAAGAAGTGATGTGATTAAGCAAAATAAAATAAATACCTCATATAAGTTACTAATTGGGATATGGCCAATATCTAATCCTATTAAATAAGACTCGTACCATCTAACCAAAAGTCCTGCGAATCCAAATAAAACTGCTGTAGATGTAAAGGAGGATGCAATATCATCGAGTAAATTATTTTTTGCAAGTAATCCTAGCCAATAAAGCACCAGTGCCAAAACAAAAAAAACATTCATCCACATAATGGCTGATTGACTCGACAACAGATATTTTAATAAAAAGACATGCTCATTATTTGTTAGCACTCCTAAATAGAGTTGGATTGCAAAAAGGCTCAGTGCAAATACTAGTATGATAATTTTCTTAAAATGATTCCAATTCCAGCCAAGCCAGCTAAAAAATCCAACACTACTCAGTAAAATTGCCTTTTCGTAAATATCCATATAGCTACTAAATGTCTTTAATGCATATAAAGCGCCGCCCAATAACAAGGAAAGATATAAAACATTTAATATTACAAATGATATTTTTGATGATTTAAATAATTTAGTGAACATGGCTAACCTTTTATTGAATAATTTTATTAATTGCTTGACTAACTTTTTTGTAATCAAGTTCAAAATCTATATTTTTTCTGTTGGAGCTGACTGCAATTATAGCCCCTCCTTTAGCTTTGATTAGGAGCCATAATTTTCTTTCATGCAAATAGATCATTGAGAAAATACCAAGCACTAAACTTAGGGAGCCAAGATAAACCCAAAACTGCCCAGGAGATTTTGTAAGCTGGAGTCCACTTGCCTCTTTTTGCTCATAATTTGTGAGCTCAAAATAATAGGGTGAACCAAATAGAAACATATCACTATAAGCATTTAAAGCCTCTTGAATAAACCTAATTGCAGACTGGTCTATCTCTTTATCTGAAAGATTAAAATGACTTTTATAAAGTTCTATTGATGCAATATCTATAATCTTTAAATAAGCCTGCACTGCTTTTTCTTTTTCATTGGCAGGAATATTGTTATCGATATTTTGAGCAATATTCGAAAAACCTCCCTCAACAAATAGGGTCATAATTTTATTAACACTATCTTCGAAAGATTGCTTAACAGACGAATTGTTATCTGGTTTTACAGATCGATTTGCCATCTTTTTTGCAACCATTTCAATCAAAATTTTATTTTGAAGGGCTTCTTTGAATGAGATGAATTCTGCAATAGAACCTTTTTTATCTGCGGGTATCTTTAAATATTTAAATTCTTCTTGAGGCGTCTCTCTCATCCCACTAATAAAAAATGATCTGTCATCGATGAGCATAGGAAACTGATAAGAAATATACTCACGGGCCTGACCTGAATTATTTCTGATTTTATAGGTAACGCTCGGCCCAACGTTTCTTGGCTTTTCTTTTACGCCCTCCTTTAAATTTAAGATATTAAATTTCCTAAAATCATTAAATTCATAGGTAAGTTGATCTTTATCTAATTTAATTTTCTCAAAAATCTTTGCATTTATTTTTTGCGGGGCATTCGAATTTAATAAATTCCATAATTTAATATCAAGATTTGTCCCTCCATCTTGGAAATCTGATTGATATATAGAAATCCCCTTATAGGTAAAAGGATGATTAACAGTGATTGTCTTTGTTATATCTTGAGAAAGTTCGGGATCAGAAATAATCAAATCACTTTCAAATGACTTTGGCATACCTGTCGAATAATGTTCAATTCTAAAATCTTTTAGAGTTATCTTAAAAGGCAAGTCTTGGACTAGATAACCATCCTTCTTTCTTACAAAAGCTACGTTATCTGAAGATCCTTCGGCTAGAGTCATATTTGCTCTAAAAGAGGGATTGGTAATATCTAGCCTACTTACTTTCGGGACTTTTGAAGCTGGAATATCAAGCGTTTCAATCTTTTTATAACCTAGTAGCTCTTGGGCTTTAAAGAATAAATTACCATCCAATAAGCCACCCAAACAGATTACAACTACGCCAACATGAGTAAAGATATAGCCTAGACGCTGAAAGTCTCCTTTTTTAGCAACAATCAAAATATCGCCGTTGTCTTTTGATTTTTCTCTAACTTTAAATTTCTCTAGTTTTAAGTAATTAATGACCCGAGAAAGATTGACCTTCTTTGTATTTTTTAAAACAAGGTGATGTGTAAACGATAAAAGTGATTTTTCCTCTAAAGAATCTTTAAATAATAAAAAATCTTTAAAAATAATAGGGGTATTTTTAGTGACACAAAGGGTTGTGGATATGACCAAAAAAAGAAGGATCGTTAAAAACCAAATGCTTTGGTAAACATCATAGAGACCAATTTTTTCAAAAAAAACAAACCAAAATTGGCCGAATTTAATAATATAATTTTCATAAGGCTCATTCTGTTTAAGAATCGTGCCTATGATTGATGCGATGCCCAAAAATACAAGCATCGAGACTGCAAAGCTCATTGAGCTTAGCAATTGGTTTATTTTTCTGGAATTAAATGCTGTAGATTTCAAAATAACTTATTTTTAAGAATGAAGAATTTTGACTGCGAAAACTGGTGAGAAGTTGCAGTAATTAAATAAGGATAAGAAGGGCTTATCTTAAGCCCTGAATATAATCAGCTACTGCTTCCATTTCTTGATCAGTTAACTTTGCTGCAATAGTTCGCATAACTTTTGCTTCATCGTTTGCCCGAGCACCTAACCTAAACTGTCTTAATTGATTTAAAACATATTCTGTATGTTGCCCACCTAAACGTGGATATTTTACAGGGAGCCCATCGCCAGTTGGTCCATGACATGAGGCACATGCTGGGACAGCATTAGCTTGAATACCAGCTCGGTAGATTTTTTCTCCTAGAGATCCTGAACCATTTGTTTTAGCTTGGCCCAAACTTAAGGTTTGTTTTGAATAATATTCTGCCACTAAATGCATATCAGCATCTGATAGCATCCCTGCCATACCAGACATGACAGCATTTGCGCGCGCGCCTGATTTAAAATTAGTTAGCTGTTTATAAAGATATTCTGGATGCTGCCCAGATAATTTTGGGTTAGCTGAAATTGCACTATTACCGTCGACCCCATGACAAGCTGCACATACATTTGCAACCGATTTTGGTGGAGTTTTCTGTGCAATTGTTTCTGAAATCGCAGTACTTGAAATTAAAAAAGACAAGATGATAATAAAAAAAGCATTTCGACCACTCATTGCGTAAAGCTCCATATTTAAAGTAGATTCAAGACCTTCATTTTATCTAAAATCCCATTCTCGTGATAGCATTTTGATTGGATTGAACAGGTTAGGTAAAGCGCATGGCTATTTTTCAAAACGCATCATATTATATATCTGCTCACCATTTAAGTGATTTGCCTCCCCCTACTGGCATTGAGGTTGCTTTTGCTGGAAGATCAAATGCAGGAAAATCTAGCGCTATTAATACGCTTGCCAATCATAATCGTCTTGCTTTTGTAAGTAAGCAACCAGGGCGAACACAACTTATTAATTTCTTTTCTCTGGGTGAAAATCGTTTTCTAGTCGACTTGCCGGGTTATGGTTATGCCAAAGTACCTCACGCTATCAAAGATCATTGGCAAAAAATTCTAGCAACTTATCTGTCTGAACGATCTTGTCTTTTTGGCCTTGTTTTAGTTATGGACATAAGGCATCCTCTTACGCCTCTTGACCAACAGATGTTAGAGTGGTTTTCGTTAAATAAAAAACCTATTCATATTTTATTAACTAAAGCAGACAAACTTTCTCGTGAAGCCTCACTTAAAATACTTCGTAGCGTTCAAAAAGAAATTGATGAAAAGTGGGGGGCGTCCGTTGGTATTGAATGTACGGTTCAGCTTTTTTCCAGCTTAAAAAAACAAGGCGTTGATGAGGTTGAAACGGTCGTTGGTAAATGGTTAAATACGCCTGTAAATCATGTCCCAAACTTTGTAGCCTAGTTTAATGCCTCGATTTTCATATTTCGTTAAAGGACGGTAATCAGGTTTTTTGAAAAAATCATCAGACGTCTTTTGCAATAATTCTTCTTTATCCAAAAGATCAATAATCCAAAAAGCATAATCTTCCCAGTCTGTTGCGATATGCAAATAACCGCCCTTCTTAATCTTTTGTGCGATAAGTTTTAGTAAATTTAATTGTATAAGCCTTCTTTTCTGGTGTCTTTTTTTAGGCCATGGATCAGGAAAGAAAATATGAATGCCATCTAGGGAGTCATTCTTTATCATTGAATTAAGAACTTCTACAGCGTCATGTTGAATAATTTTCACATTAGAAATATTATTTTCTTGAATTAGCTTAAGTAAATTGCCTACGCCCGGCGAGTGGACTTCAATCGCAATATAATTTTTATTCAAATTAGACCTTGCAATCTCAGCAGTAGAAGCCCCCATACCGAATCCAATTTCCAATATAAGATCTCTACTTTTATTTTCAAATACAGCATTGAAATCGATTAGTTTATTTTCAAAAATCACAGCATATTTTTGAAAGCTTTCATGAATGGCATTTGTCTGAGCCTTAGTAATTCTTCCTTGCCTTAGAATATAACTTCTAATAGGCCGTCTTTTAATATCCTCTTTATCTTGATTAATCATAACTTTGTGACTTTATTATTATTTTTAAGCCCTATAAGATTTATATCCATATTCTTTTCCATTGTCATGACTTTGAATAAATCACCCATTTCTGAAGGGGATAGTAGTTTTTGAATTTCAGATACTGATTTCATATATAAAGCGCTATCTTCTATATTTACTTTTTCAAGCAACTCTAATATGCCGCAATTAATAAGAAAATTTGCTTGAGAAATAAAGCCATTAATATGAAGCCCGAAGTTAGAAGCCTCTCTTGCAACATAACTAAAATTAACATGACTTGTAATATCCTGGATTCCAACCTGAATAAGAGGATTATCGTGAGCATGATGCTTAAAATGGCACATGAGTGTTCCTTGAGATCTTTGTTCGTGAAAATATTCACTGTGATTGAAGCCATAGTCAATAATTATTACAACGCCTTTGGCAATAGATTCACTGATTTTATTAACCCAACTTTTAATATGAATTGCATCATCTATAAGATAATCGTCTGGAAGACTTTCTAGATTGATGTGGTCATAAATAGAGAGGTCTTTGATGATCTTATCTTTCCAGATAAATAGATCATTTTCTAGACCAACCCCTTTTTGATAATAAATACCTGCCACTTTTTTTATCAAATCTACTGGCAATGCATCTAAAAGTTCATTACAGAAAACAATCCCTTTATATTCTTTGGGAATTTCATCAATCCAAAGCACCTTGCTGAACAAATGTGGGGGCAAATGTTTTATTAAAAGCTCGTATTGGTGCTTTCTCAATGAATCACTTATTTCCAAAATAAAATAATGGTCGATATTTTCGCTATCCATGGATTGGATCACTTCAAGAGCAAACTTGCCTGATCCAGCTCCAATTTCAATTATATTTTTATCTAATGAACGAAAAATTTCTTTAAACTGAATAGCAATTGTTTTCGCAAAAAAACTTGATATTTCAGAGGCTGTAACGAAGTCACCTTTTTCACCAAACTTTCTTAAACTTCCAGTGTAATAACCGAATTCAGGGTCATAAAGTGCAAGCTCCATAAAGCGATCAAAGCTTATCCATCCATGATTAGAATGAATAGATTGAATGATTTTTGTTTTTAATTGCTCGCTTAATTGAATCTCAATTTCCGAGGCTATAGGCATGGATGGCATAGGTATTAGATTATAATAGAGTGAAATCATTTATACATAAACCTATGAAATCTAATAGAAAAATTGCTCTAGTTACTGGCGGCGCCAAAAGAATTGGGCAGGCAATTTGTAAAATACTTCATGAATCGGATATCGATTTAATGATTCACTATCGTCATTCAGCAGATGAAGCAAAAAAGCTGCAAGAGGACCTTAATAAAATTCGTAAAGATTCCGCAAGTATTGTTCAAGCTGATCTTGTGAATATGAATGTATTACCCAGTCTAATCGAGCAAACAATCAATACATATGGCAGATTAGATATCCTCATAAATAATGCCTCAAGTTATTACCCCACCGAAATTGGTCAGATGAATGAAAAAAATTGGAATGATCTTATTGGTAGCAATTTGAAGGCGCCTTTATTTTTATCTCAACTTGCAGCAGATCAGCTTATTAAAACTAAGGGCTGCATTATAAATATTACAGATACCCATATAGATAAACCAAAGAAAAATTATATTATTTATAGTATTGCCAAATCAGGCCTTGCTACATTAACAAAATCCTTGGCCCAAGAATTAAGTCCAGATGTAAGGGTTAATGCTGTTGCTCCTGGTCCGGTTTTGTGGCCTGAAAATAATGAAGAATTTAACGATATTTACAAACAAAGAGTTATTTCTCAAACACTATTAAAAAAAATGGGTACGCCAGAAGATGTTGCAATGGCAGTTAAATTTTTAGTACTGGACGCTCCATTTATTACAGGTCATATTTTAGCTGTCGATGGCGGAAGATCTATTTCACTATGATTACGCAAGTGCCAATTGATGCAACCAATAACTTTCTCAAATTGCGCAATAAACTTATTGGCTTAACTGGCAAAGCAATAACTGATTTTAATATGATTGAAAATAATGATCGAGTCCTCGTATGTATGAGCGGTGGAAAAGATTCATATTCATTGCTGATGTTTTTATTAGCTCTAAAAGAGAGAGCGCCTATTCATTTTGATATTATTGCGATGAATTTAGATCAAAAACAACCAGGATTTCCAGCAGACGTATTGCCTAATTTTTTAAAAAATTTAGGCGTTGAACATCTTATTATTACTGAAGACACCTATTCAATCGTTAAAGAAAAAATACCAAGTGGTAAAACTACCTGCTCTTTATGTTCTCGTTTAAGACGCGGAATTATTTATAGGACAGCAAAAGAACTTAATATTAATAAAATTGCTTTGGGCCATCATCGTGATGATATTGTTGAGACACTTTTTCTTAATATGTTTTTTGGTTCTAAATTAAAAGCTATGCCACCTAAGCTAATCTCGAATGATAGTAAAAATATTATTATTAGGCCTTTAGCTTACTGCTCCGAAAAAGAGATCTCAAGCTATGCGTCTCGAATGAATTTTCCTATTATTCCTTGTAATTTATGTGGTTCACAAGAAAATCTTCAAAGGAAAAAAATAAAAGGAATGTTGATGGAATGGGAGAAAGAGCAACCGGGGCGAGTTAACAATATATATAAAGCCATCTCTAATGTTGAACCCTCACACTTAGGAGACCGGCGACTATATGACTTCGAAAATCTTAATCAATCCAACAAAGAAGAAAAGGATGACCTTCTTTTTACGGAAGACTTAATCAGAAATCTTAATACCGACTTAAATAATATTGCTTTTTTTAAAGAAAATATTGCTTCTTAAAATCATTATTTAAATTTAATTAACGTAATTTATTTAACTAAGTTAGTATAGACACCTTGTATATATCAAGATTTAAATTTATTATTCACCCAAATTTTTGATCTAGAAAACCCTAATGTCTAAACTTTTAATTGTTGAATCACCATCTAAAGCCAAAACTCTTCAAAAGTATCTTGGCAATAAATTCGAAGTTTTAGCATCTTATGGCCATGTGCGTGACCTTATTCCAAAAACAGGTGCCGTTGAAACAGATAATAATTTCAAAATGAATTATGCAATTATTGAAAGAAACTCCAGGCATGTTGATGAAATCGCAAGGGCCGTAAAAAAATCTGATGAAGTCTATCTAGCTACGGATCCTGACCGAGAAGGAGAAGCTATTTCATGGCATATCCTGGAGATACTCAATGAAAAAAAATTAACTAAAGATAAGTTAATTAAAAGAGTCATTTTTCAGGAAATTACGAAATCAGCTATTGAGTATGCCATTGAACATCCTCGAGATATATCAATGCCTCTTGTCAACGCTCAGCAAGCTAGAAGAGCGCTCGACTATCTTGTAGGTTTCAATTTATCACCTCTACTTTGGAAGAAAATCAGAAGAGGATTATCGGCGGGAAGAGTTCAGAGCCCAGCATTAAGGCTTATTATTGAAAGAGAAATTGAAATCGAAAAATTTATCAGCCAAGAATATTGGACGATTCATTTAGATTCTATTAAGTCTAAAAATAAATTTCAAGCAAAACTCGTTCAGCTCGACAATAAAAAAGTAGAGCAATTTACTATTACTTCAAAAGAAGATCACGAAAATATTGTTGGTAAATTACTTCTAGAAAGTGCTGGAAAAACAAAAGTTACGCGCGTTGAAAAAAAACAAAGAACGCGCAACCCTGCGCCCCCATTCTCAACATCAACACTTCAACAAGAGTCAGTTCGCAAACTGGGTTTTACAACGAGCCGAGCCATGAGAATTGCCCAGCAGCTATATGAAGGTCTTGATACTGGCAGCGGTGCCGTAGGATTAATTACTTACATGAGGACTGATTCACTCTCGCTCTCAAATGAAGCGATGAATCAAATTAGAGGATACATTCAGTCAAATTTTGAAGCAGATTATTTACCTAAAGCGCCTATTTTTTACAAAACAAAATCAAAAAATGCGCAAGAGGCACATGAAGCTATTAGACCAACAGATATTAGCCGAACACCCCAGAGCCTTATCGGTAAATTGTCTCCTGAACAATTTAAGTTATACGAAATGATATGGAAGCGATCTTTAGCTAGCCAAATGACGCCAGCAAAGTTTGATGCAGTGAGTGTTGATCTTGCAATTGGCTCTGAAGCAAATTTATTCAGGGCGACGGGGCAAACGCTTATATTCCCAGGATTTATTGCTATCTATACTGAAAGCTTAGATGACGCTTCAAATGAAGATGAAGACTCTCTTAAATTACCTCCACTGGAAACTGGCGAAATTCTAACTATTGATAAAATTTATGGGGATCAACATTTCACTGAGCCACCGCCCAGATACTCTGAAGCCAGCCTAGTCAAATCGTTGGAAGAATATGGCATTGGAAGACCTTCTACCTATGCAAGTATTATTTCAACACTTCAAGATCGTGAATATGTCATTCTCGATAAAAAAAGATTTATGCCTACTGATGTAGGTCGTGTAGTTAATAAATTTTTAACTGAGCATTTTACTCGCTATGTAGATTATGATTTTACTGCTGGTCTTGAAAGCTCTTTAGACGAAATTGCAGAGAATAATAAAGAATGGATTCCGCTTCTTAAAAGCTTTTGGGATGACTTCAATAAAACAATTATTGAAAAATCAAATATCGATCGAGCTGAAATTACACAAGAAGCTATTAATGAAGACTGTCCTAAATGCGGCAAACCTTTATTCTCTAGACTTGGTAGGAGAGGTAAGTTCATTGGATGCTCAGGCTACCCAGATTGTGATTACACAAGAAATGTAAATGGTGACTCAAGCGCTCCGAATGAGCCTGTTCTTGTTTGCAAAGATCCTGAAACCGGCAAAGATGTTCTTCTTTTGGTAGGCCCCTATGGGCCTTATCTTCAAGTAGGCGTTCAAGAAGAAGACAGCAAAAAGAAACCTAAGCGCGTTAGTGTTCCTAAAGAAATTTCATTGAGTGATTTAAATGAAGACATAGCATTAAATCTTCTATCCCTTCCTAAGGAGTTAGGTCTCCACCCTGAAACTGCCAAAAAAGTGATTGTAAATATTGGACGTTTTGGGCCTTATGTAAATTATGATGGCAAATTTAAATCTATTCCAAGATCCGAATCTATTTTTGATATCACACTGGATCGAGCCCTTGAGTTAATAGCAGAAGCTATTGCTAAAAATGCTCCTTTAAGAATTTTGGGTAACGATCCCGAAGCAAACCTTTCGGTTGAAATTTTTAATGGTCGATATGGCATATACCTTCAAAAAGGATCTACTAAAGTTACCTTGTCAAAAGATCAGGATATCGAAAAAATTACTTTGGAAGAGGCTCTAATACTAATTACTCATAAAGAAGCTTCGAGCAAGGGCAAAAAGAAAACAGCAGCTAAAAAAACAACTGTTAAGAAAACATCTGAGAAAAAAGAAGCTATTAAAAAACCTGCAGCAAAGAAGAAAGCTGTAAAAGCTAAAAAAGTTTAGCTGTCTTGTTTAGATAGATTTAAATGAGAAATTGAAGAGGTTTTTTCGATCCACTTACGAATTCTATTTGCATCTGCAGTTCGAGTAGCACTTCCATAAGATTTAAGTAATACTATAATCATAGGCTGTCCACTTATTATGGCTTGCATGACTAGGCATCTTCCAGCTTCTTGGATAAAGCCAGTTTTTGATAAGCCAATAATCCAGTCACTCTTTCTTATCAGTCCATTAGTATTATTAAAATTTACTGGCGCACGATGTCCTTTAACGTAAGCTTCGTATGAAGCTGTCGTTGTAATTTCTCGAATTTCAGGGTATTGGTATGCGGCTTTTACCATCTTTACAAGATCTTCAGCTGTCGACATATTATGATTATTAAGCCCTGTAGGGTCTGCAAATTCACTGCGCGTCATGTCAAGTTGTAAAGCTTTAATATTCATGGCATTTACGAAACCAGCTTTTCCTGTTGGATAATTTCTACCCAAAGCGGATGCTGCACGATTATCAGAAGCAATCAAAGCAATTTTAAGCAATTCTGAGCGGGGCAAGACTGTTCCCACTGGCAATTTTGAACTTGAATTTTTTACCGTATCTACATCTTCATTCGTGATGGCAATCTCTTCATCCATAGAAAGATTTGCATCTAAAGTTACCATAGCAGTCATAAGCTTAGTAACTGAAGCAATAGAAGTTAAAGCGTCAGTATCTTTAGCAAATAATACTTCGCCAGTATTTTGATTTACAATAAGAGCGTTTGAAGAGGCTACCCTTAAAAGGCCGTCTTTATTGGTTTTGGTATCTGCTCGAGATATGCGAGCTATCTCTGCTTTTGATGGTTTTGCTTGGACTGTGATTGCAGGTAATGCAAGAAAAAAAGTAATGCTTAGGATGAAAAAAAGTCTGATACGTTCTCTCATTCTGTAATCTCCTATTCATACTAAATTTACGCGATAATAAACAAAAAAAACATATTTGTCATTAACTTAATGTATTTAAAGATAAAATTGCCTTTAACTAATTTATTATGAATATTCCAAATACACTTATCTATACACGTGAGCACCTCTGGATTAAATCCATTGGGGATGCTACGTATGAAATTGGTATTACCGATTTCGCCCAAAATCTTTTAGGTGATGTCGTTTTTGTAGAGCTCCCCAAATTACAAAGTCAGATCTCAAGAGATATTGCCTTTGGTACGATTGAGTCAGTCAAAACAGCTTCTGATTTAATAGGGCCGCTCAATGGTGTGATGATGGAAATTAACCCTAATATACAAAAATCTCCAGAGTCAATTAACGACAAGCCCTATGAAACTTGGATTTGTAAAATGTCATCTCAAGATGACATAAATAACAAAGAGCTTTTTTTAGACGCTTCTCAATACTCCGAACTCACTCGCTAATTAAATTTCTTTTGTAACATCAATCAGCTTAATCTCGTAACCGCGATCACGATAAAACTTTAGACGATCTCTTGCTTTTTTCTTGTCTTCGTCGTCGTTGGACACAATCTCAATAAGCCTCAAGTACCTTGAAAAAGAAGGTGGAATATCTGACTTTAAATTAACCATAAAGTCATCAGTTAAAGATTTATGTTCCCAATCAATATGAACAGGCGCTCTCTCTTCATAACTTCCTATCATATGCGGAAGGAATGAAGTGACTGCAGCTGAATACAGAAAGTCGCTTAATAGCTCAGCGCCATTTAAATCACTTACTGATATATATATTTTTCTTTTTCGAAAAATTTCTTTTTCTAAGATTTCGTGAATTTTATTAAATTTATTTTCTACATTAAAATAAAAATCTATATAGGTCATGAAAGTTTAATATATTTTATTTAAAATATATTGTGTTAATAATCCAACCGGCCTTCCCGTGGCTCCTTTAGCTTTTCCGGATTTCCATGCAGTTCCTGCAATATCCAAATGAGCCCATTTATATTTTTTTGCAAATCTAGACAAGAAGCAAGCCGCAGTAATACTGCCTCCTGCTCTTCCGCCAATATTAGCCATATCTGCAAAGTTGCTATCGAGTTGTGATTGATAGTCTTCCCACAACGGCATACGCCATACACGATCCATAGATATTTGACCTGCTGACTCAAGATCTTTAGCTAACTTATCGTCATTGCTATACAAGGCTGAAGCGTGATGCCCAAGAGCAATCACACATGCCCCTGTGAGAGTTGCAATATCAATTACGACCTCTGGATTAAATCTCTCTGCGTAAGTTAATGCATCGCATAAAATTAATCTTCCTTCAGCGTCAGTATTTAATACTTCAATTGTTTGGCCTGACATACTGGTTAAAATATCTCCAGGTTTCAAAGCTAACCCATCAGGTAAATTCTCACATGTTGGAATTATTCCAATGACATTCATGGGGAGATTCAAAAGGCCAATCGTCTCAAAGGTACCGAGGACGCTAGCCGCTCCACACATATCGTATTTCATTTCATCCATATCACCCGCAGGTTTAATTGATATGCCACCTGCATCGAACGTAATGCCCTTGCCTACCAAAATAATGGGTTTTTGTGTTTTTTTACCTTTATTGTGCTGAAGTATAATAAATTTTGGGGCCTGTCTGCTGCCTTTAGCTACCCCAAGGAAAGAGCCCATTTTTAATTTTTCAATTTGTTTTTGATCTAAAACATCAATCTTCATGCCATGTTCTTTTCCAATTTCTTGAGCTTTTTTGCCCAAATAAGTGGGTGTACATATGTTAGGTGGGAGATTGCCAAGCGTTTTTGTAAGCTCAATCCCTTTTGCTAATGCAAAGGATTTCTTTAGCGCTGCCTCAGCGATTTTTTGATTTTTCTTATCTGCATTCACAAGAAAATCAAAAGTTTTTTTAGTTTTTTTATTGATTGTTTTGAGCTCAGCGAATTCATAACTCGCGTCCATAACTTCGTTTATAAAGTGCTCAATATTCCAAGCAATATCACTTTCTATAACTGGAGCAATTTGTATATAAGATGAAATTGTTTTAACGTCCATTTTCTTAAGTGCATAAATCATAGCTCTTACTGCGGCACAGTATTTTTTCCCATCTAGCTCTTTTTCTTTACCTAGGCCTATTAAAAGTATTTTTGGGATCTTTATTCCAGGCACATTATATAAAATAAGAGAAGAGCCAGCTTTACCACTCATATCACCATGTTTCAAAATAGAAGCAATATAGTTAATCGTAGATGTGCTTAAAATTGGTTTGTCATATGCAACCTTAAGTGAGTCGTAAACTCCGAGGACTAATACATCTGATCGTTGTTTCTCCGGGTGATCTGTTTTTATGCTAAATTTCATATATATTCCTTAAATATTCTCGAATTTTAAAAACGGGAAAAATCAATGCTATTTAAAAGCTCGTTAAAAAAAGAACTGCTTGTTAATTCAGTTACGGCACTTTTGGTACTTATGAGTATAGTAATGGCCCAAAGAATTACATTTTATCTTAGATTTGCAGCTAAGGGCGCTATCCCGAATGATTCAATCATGACAATTCTGGGGCTTAATCTTATCAAATATTCCCCCCTTCTTTTGTCTCTGTCTATTTTCTTAGCAGTACTTCTTACGCTTTCTCGATGGTATCGTGACCAAGAAATGATTATCTGGCTTAGCTCTGGCTTGAGTCTCGCAAAGATTATTAAACCAATTGCTTCTTTTGCTTTGCCGGCAATATTCATGGTGGCATTTCTTTCACTTTTTTTAAACCCTTGGGCAGTCAGAACTGCCGATCAATTTAAGAGCCAATTAAAAAGTCGCGATGAATTGTCAAGGCTTAATCCAGGGACGTTTAAAGAATCAAAAAGTTTAGATCGAGTATTTTATATTGAAAGCTTTGATGAATTAGGAAGTTCTGTAAAAAATATTTTTGCACAAACAAAGCACAATAATAAATTAGGCGTGGTGATTGCTAGTAATGGTCATCGAGAAATTTCAAGCAAAGGTGATAACTATATTATTTTGCAAAAAGGTCGAAGGTACGAGGGTATTCCAAATACAAAAGAGTTTTCTACTACTGAATTTGATCAATATGGCATTTTGACTGCCCAACAACCTGTTGAGCCTTATATAGAAAGTATTGATAGTAAAAAACTTTCTGATGTAATTAAATCTAATACTCTAGGAGACCGATTAGAACTTCAGTGGAGGATTGCAGCTCCCATTTCATGCATTCTATTAGTTTTCTTAGCTATTCCCTTAAGCTTTACCAATCCTCGGGCAGGAAGATCTCTTAATATTATTTTTGCTGTGTTAATTTTTATTATCTACAATAATCTTTTAGCTATCATGAATACATTCATCACTCTTAAAAAAGTAAGTGTAACAATTGGTTTTTGGCCAATTCATCTTATTTTTTTATTTGTAGCCATTTATTTTACTTATAGACGGTCAATCAATCAGCCGTTATTTAACTTAAAACGTATCTTAAATACAAAATGAGAATTTTGTATCGATATCTTAATTTAGAGTTTGTTTTGCCAATTTTCGGGATCATGATTGGGCTTATAGGTATATTATCTTTTTTTGATTTCATTCAAGAAATGAATGATTTAGGAAAGGGAACGTATAGCTTACTTAGTATTTTTAGTTATGTTGTTTTTAGTATCCCAGGGCATGTTTATGAAATAGTCCCTATCGCAGTCCTTATTGGATCTATGTATGCTATCGGGCAGCTTTCTGAAAATTCTGAATTAACTGTTATACGTTCAAGCGGATACTCGATAAAGCACATAGCACTTACACTCTCATTTACCGGATTATTTTTTACTTTATTTACATTTGCGGTGGGAGATCTCGTGACTCCTTTTACAGAAAAAAAAGCGCAAGAAATAAAAATTACAGCCAAAGAGTCTATTGTGACTCAGGAATTTAGATCTGGTTTATGGATTAAAGATAGCAATAGCTTTATTAATGTTGAGCATGTTTTGCCAGATACAAGCTTATCAAATATACATATATACGAATTCGATAATAATTTTCACCTAAGAACAATTACAAACGCTAAAAAAGGTATTTTTAAAGAATCTGAATGGAAGCTTGAGGATGTTGATCAAACAATTTTTAATCAAGATAAGATTTCTACAAATTCGCTCAAAAGTGCAAATTGGAAATCACTTATAAAACCTGAAATGATGAATGTTCTGCTTATCTCTCCAGAAAAAATGTCATCAATGGGCCTTATACATTTTATTAAATATCTGAAAAATAATAGGCAAAAAGTTACTAGATATGAAATAGCTTTATGGGAAAAATTAATTTATCCACTAGCATCTATTGCAATGGTATTGTTTGCAATTCCATTCGGATTTTTTCAAGAACGCTCTGGCGGTAAAAATGTAAAGATATTTCTAGGCATTCTTTTTGGTATTTTCTACCAGATCATGAACTCAGGATTTAGGCATATTGGACTTCTTAACGACTGGCATCCTCTATCTTGTGCTGTAATTCCTACGCTTATCTTTTTTTCAATCGGTGTGATGATGATTTATAAAACCGAACATCAATAAAGTGATTATTCAAAATTTGATCATGAAGATATAAATGTTTCTTATTTGTAAGTGCCCATATGAAGGCTATGCCTCCCATAAGCACTCCCAAGGTTGCATAAACATAACGCTTCCATGCTAATTTATTACTTAGGGCTCCGTGCCTAGAAATTATTTTTAATTTCCATGCTCTCATTGCCAGAGTCTGGCCTGATTTGGTCCAGCAATAAGTTAAATAAAATCCTGAGATAAGCCATAAATAAATCTGAAATATTAACCTGCGATATGCACCGAAAAAATCATCAAAGAAATATATAAAAATAAATCCTGCCACCATCCATATGGGTACTAGAGCGAATAATTCATATATTAAAGAACCATAAACTCGAATGAGCGGCGGATTATCTTTTTTCACAAATAAAAAACTAAATCAATCAATGCAGTGCAAAATATAGGTAGATAAAATAAAAGATGCCATTTATGCCTAAATGCCAAACTTTTATATTAGATTTGTGAATCAGAGTTCTGATCCACAAAGAAGAAAGAAGCGTTATAAAGATACATAAATAAACTTCTTTTCTTGGCTCCCACGGCGTTAAAATTATGCCAATTGCAGGAAGGAGTGTTCCTTGAAATACCATCGCGCCAGTGATATTACCAAATGCAAGTGTATCTTTACCTTTACGAATCCAAAAAATACTATTCACTTTTTCAGGAAGCTCTGTCGCTATTGGAATAATTAACATCGACAAAATAAGTGCAGAAATTCCCAATATAGATGATGTCTCTTCAATGCCAGAAATAAATCCTTTTGCACCAAATATCAGAAGAGCTAAGCCAATAAGTAATTGAATAGAAATAATCAGATAATTATTTGGCAAACCAATTCTTTCCATAAACATTGGATTCGATGCTTCAGTCGAGTGGCCTTCACTCACAAGTTTTTTTGATGCTCGAATAGTCATTAAAATATATATAAAATATGAAAAAACCATTAAAAATGCTATTAACCCTCTAGCGAGTTCGGACGTATGAGGAATAAATAAGGCTATTCCAGCGAAAATAAATGAGAATATAAAAAAATCTAAATCCCTAATCAACCCTGTTTTTTCAGGTTTTAGATGTCCTCCAAGTCCTCTATGGCCAATTACAGAAATAGCCATAATAAACATTGTTAAAGTAGAGAGCATCAGAGGGGCACCTAAAATTGCTCCCACCCCAACATCGTGATTAGTCTTGGCGTC
Source organism: Candidatus Methylopumilus planktonicus (assembly GCF_006364715.1). NCBI lineage: Bacteria > Pseudomonadati > Pseudomonadota > Betaproteobacteria > Nitrosomonadales > Methylophilaceae > Candidatus Methylopumilus > Candidatus Methylopumilus planktonicus. The sequence goes on along the minus strand of NZ_CP040984.1, from coordinate 132,384 downwards.
TCCATGAGAAGACAAAAGTGCTAATAGAGGGACTAACGTTTCTGGAAGCGCGGTTCCTATAGCTGCAAAAATTGATCCTGTGACGCCCTCCGAAATTTTTAATTTTTCCCCTAAATGCTCAAGTGCATTGGTAAATATCTCAGCTGCGACTAGAATAACTATTAACATTAAAAATAATTGTAAGAAAATCATTTCATTCCTTTAATTTTAAATACTACTTAAATTAACAATGCTTTCATCTCTATTGATAAACGATGCAGGATTTGCAAAACAAGCAGAGGTTATATTATCGCCTAACTTTGATAATAGACCGAATAAGTCTAATATTAATTTAATTGTAATTCATAACATTAGTCTTCCACCCGGAATTTATGGGGGCAATAATATCATTGATTTATTTACAAATAAACTTAACCCTGACAGTCACGAATACTTTAAATCTATCTCAGGCCTAAAAGTATCATCTCATTTCCTAATTAGGAGAGATGGTGTGCTCATTCAATTTGTGTCATGTTTAGATCGCGCGTGGCATGCAGGTGAGTCGACTTGGAATCAAGTTAATAATTGCAATGATTTTTCGATTGGGATTGAACTGGAAGGGAGCGACTATGATAGCTTTGAATCTAAGCAGTACAAATGCCTAGAAAAACTCATTCAAAGCATAGTCAAACAATACCCGATTGAATCTATTGTGGGACACTCTGATATCTCGCCATCACGAAAAACAGATCCAGGGCCTTACTTTGACTGGAAAAAAATAGAACTTTACACTGAAAAATTAAAGTATAAACGTTAATTTTTTAATCAATACGCTCTAATACTGCCGCAAAAAATCCATCTGTTTTCTGATTATTCGGAGTCAGCTCCAAAAAAATGCCTGTAGAAAGAGGTATTTGATTTTTTATCAAAATATCATTAACTGAAATTATTTTAAAATTTCTATTCTTCTCTAAAAAACTTTCAATAATAAGCGCATTTTCTCTTTTTAAAAGGCTGCATGTGGAATAAATTAATCGGCCTTCTTTTTTTACTAGTTTTTTAGCTTCATCTAGAATGGCTAGCTGTTTCATGTTAAGCTCGTCTAAGTCTTGAATAGAATTTTTCCATTTTAAATCTGGATTTCTTCTAAATGTTCCAGTGCCACTGCAAGGAACGTCAGCAAGCACTCGATCAAATTTTCCATGTAATTTTTTTAACTTTGCGTCTTTTTCATTTTTAATTTTTTGTGCAAATAAGTTAGATAATCCAGATTTTTTCAGTCGCTTACCTAAATTAATAATTCTTTTTTCAGAAATATCATAAGCATATATACGTCCCGTATTTTTCATAATGGCACCTATTGCCAAACTCTTGCCTCCTGCGCCAGCACAAAAATCTGCAACCATCATTCCTCTTTTTGCATCTGCCAGGAAACTTAGTATTTGACTACTTTCATCTTGAACTTCAATCTTTCCTTCTAAAAATAATTTATTGCGACTTAATGACGTTCCCCGCGCAATTCTGATCCCCGATGGTGAATAAGTCATAACCTCAATATCGGCTATTTCTTTTGCAAGCTGATCAACTAGATCATCTCGACTTATTTTTATTGTATTAACTCTCATATCTAATTTAGCTGGCTCAAGGAAACTTCTTCCTAGATCTATTGCTTCTTCTAAGCCATACTGTTCAACCAATAAATCCCAAAGCCAATCTGGCAAGCTTAATTTCTCAGGCCAGGTATAGTTTTCAGTTTCTCTTGATTTTAGTGATTTAGCCCACTCAATTTCATCTTTACTGAGCCCATGCTCAAGTTCACGAATACTTCTACCTTCAGTTTTGATTAGCCAAGCAATCACTAGCTTTTTATAATTACTATCGTCTTCATTTATTTTCTTTAAAAATCTGAGCCGCCTAATGATGCCGTAGATACATTCAGCGATTTCTCCCCTATCTTTTTGGCCAAGTTCACCATGTTCCCTATAATAATTACTCAATTTCATATCTGCAGGGCCATGAAAATCTAATATTTCACCCAAGATATTTGCACAGTGCTGTATCAAATTTAGATTTAACATATTTATAAGCCTAAACTTTCAATTTCTATTTTTTTAGCGGATTGATCTAAGATACTTCCATCTTTTTCTGTTTTTCTTATCTTTATCGGAATAAATCTATAATCTTTTGCAAGCCATAGATCAATTCTTTCTTCGTTAGTGTAATTAAATTTTGCTATATGCATAGTTTCTATCTTATCAATGTCAGTTTCGATAATTTCATCTCCAATATAAGCATAATCATATGGCTTATAAGATTTACCATTTGTAATGAACAGTTTCATTTTTGTTAAAGGGGGTTCAAACATGAATTGATACATGAAACTCAACATATCTTGCGAAGCTTCTAGCATTTCAAACTCATTTGTTTTTCCATTCGTTGTTGTAATTATTTTTTTAGATTCCCAATCAAATACTGCAGCATTATCTATTTTGCTGCCAAATTGATAATGATAATTGAGGGGCTTCAAGCCCTCTGAAGTGACAAACCCATCGCTCGTTTGTACTAATTTATTCCAATAAAAAAGAGATACAAACCCCTTTGCCTCAACTTCATTCCTAATGCTGTAGCGATTATCCTGATCTAGTAAATAAATTGTTTTTGCAGCGCCGATAGCTGAGCCATCTAGGCTTCTTCTTACATGATAATCAATAATCACTTTTTTATATTGAATTTCTTTTTTTTCCTCTCCATTTGAAATTTGAGTTACATCATTGCCTTGAAGGTTATGATCTAAATCATTTTCTTTGCCTTCCTCTTTTTTTATCGAACTATTATCTAGTTCCTTATTTTTCTTAATGCTCTTTTTAGGGGGAGATGATTTCTTTTGAGCTACTTCTGATTGATCATTTTTTAAAGGGCTTTCAAGATGACTTACAATAACGATATTTAGACTATCTGACTCTTTTAAAAAGAATGGGTTATATATATCGATACCGCCTAATAAAAAAAGATGAATTAAAATTGAAACAAAAATAGCTGACAAAAATTTTACATGATTACTTTTCAGTAATTTTTTAATACGATTAAAGTCCATTGAGATCTATATTTGCCTGCACCAAATTTTGCTCTAATGTTGAGCCATTTTTTTCCTGGTAGCGAATACGAATAGGCAGCCTATAAAGCTTATTGTTCAACCATATTTGAGTTTCTGGCTTGCCATCTTTTTCGGCGATACTTTGAATTGAGGTGGTCTCAAAATTTACGTTACCTAATGAAAGTTCGACTTTTTTGTCCACAACCCTGAATTGGTATTTTTTATATTTTTTACCAGTAGCTGCTACAAACTCAATCATAGATTCGTCAAAATTTTCATAATTAAATTGATATAAGTAACTAATCAAATCTTGAGTTTTATTTTCTATATTTTCTTTCGTTTCACTACCTTTATAGCGAGTTATTAATATTTGATTATCCCAATCAAAATCTACGGTTGCATTTTTACTCGCATTACTTCCTTGATGGACTTCAAAGCGTTTCGGCTTTAAACCTTCAAATGAAATCTTACCTTCACTTATTAATACGCGATCTCCAAAAAGAGCGTAAAGACCAATCCCTTTTGTAATGCTCTCTATATGATAGTTACCTGCCTCATCAATTATAAATTTTTCAATGACTGTACCGAGTGGCTCCCCGTTTTGGGTGAGTTCGTATTTCAACTCTAAAATATTGGGGAGTTCTTTTGAGAAAGCTATCGTACCAAATAAGTACAGAAAAACTGCTAGCCACTTTTTGAATGGCGATAATCTTTTCATGTTTAAATTAAATCACCATAGTAGGATGTTCATTAGCTTCACGTTTTCTAATGATACCTATCTCGTAAACAGTCTCATGTGATTCTTCTAAGATTTCCTTTGCACGAGCTACATCTTTTTGGTCAAGAATAATAGCCATACCTATTCCACAATTAAATGTGCGATAAAGTTCTGCACTAGAAATATTTCCTTTATCTTGTAGCCATTGAAAAAGTTTTGGCAGTGGCCAGCTTGATGATTGAATTTCCGCTATTAAATCTTCCCCTAAAATCCGTGGGATATTTTCTGTAATGCCTCCGCCCGTGATATGGGCCATACCTTTAATCTTGATTGTCTCTTTAAGCTTAAGAATAGATTTGACATAGAGTTTAGTGGGTTCCATTACAATATCTCTTAATGTTTTTCCATCAAAAGGCGATGAAAAATCAACCTTTTCATTACTAATAATTTTCCTAATCAGCGAATATCCGTTTGAATGAGCTCCGCTAGATGCAAGGCCAATAACTGCATCGCCAGATCTAATTGTTTTGCCATCAATGATTTCACTTTTTTCTACAACGCCTACTGCAAAACCAGCTAAATCATACTCGCCTTCAGGATACATGCCTGGCATTTCTGCTGTTTCTCCACCCACAAGCGCACATCCAGACTGAGCACAGCCATCTGCAATACCTTTAATAACCTGCGATGCTGTTTCCACGTCAAGTTTGCCACATGCAAAATAATCAAGAAAAAATAAAGGTTCAGCGCCTTGCACTAATATATCGTTAACACTCATGGCAACTAAATCAATCCCAACTGTGTCATGTTTATTTAGTTCGAATGCCAATTTAAGTTTTGTGCCTACCCCATCTGTACCGGAAACTAGGACAGGCTCTTTATATTTTTTAGGTACTTCAAACAAAGACCCAAAACCTCCAATACCCCCCAAAACCTCGGCTCGCATAGTTTTTTTTGCAAATGGCTTGATTCTTTCAACAAGCGCATCCCCCGCCTCAATATCTACCCCTGCATCTCTATAAGTGATGGATTGATTATCTTTTCTTGTATCATCTTTATTCAAAAGATTAGCTCTCTTTCATTAAACTTTTGGGTTAGTCGTTATAATTGAAATTTTAACCGAAATATATTTTAAAGATGTGCATAATTAAGGCTATCTTTACCTAAATAAGCTTTCTCATAGACATGAAACAGATGCTATTAGCTCTATCTCCTGCCCCAAAACAATCTTTTGAAAATTTTGTGGTTGGTCAAAATATCGAAGTGATTCACACCTTAAAGCAAATCATCTCTCATAAACTGCCTATTCAATTCATTTATCTTTGGGGTAACGAAGGTTCGGGCAAATCTCATTTGGCTCATATTGCTTCTGATCACGGATTTGTGATTCATGATGATGTTCATTTGCTTGATGACTCAGGTCAAATTGAATTATTCAACACATATAATCGATGCAAAGAATCTCATCAGAACATGTTGGTGTCAGGCCTTTATTCACCGCTCCAGATGAAATTAAGAGATGATTTAGCAACTAGGCTTGCTTGGGGAGTAACTTATGAAGTGATAGCTCTTTCAGACGAAGAAAAAAAGTTAGCACTGCTAAGACACGCTGATGAAAGAGGTATAAAACTTAACACGGATATTATTGACTATTGCTTAAGGTATCTAAAAAGAGATATGCCAAATTTATTTTCTATTTTAGAGGATTTAGATAAATGGTCTTTAAGTTACAAAAGGCCTATTACTCTTCCGCTGCTTAAAGAAATTATTGCAGCCAATAAGATATAAACTTATTGGCGAATCAAGTAATCAAAAGCTCCTAAAGAAGCTTTAGCGCCCTCGCTCATTGCAATAATAATCTGTTTATAAGGCACGGTAGTTGCATCCCCGGCTGCGAATAGTCCTTTCAATGAAGATTGCCCATGGCTATCAATAATAATTTCTCCAAACTTAGAGAGATCTACAGTATTTTTTACAAAGTCAGTATTTGGCAAAAGTCCAATTTGAATAAAAATGCCTTCAAGTGAGATCGTTTTCTTTTCGTTTGTTTTTCGATCAAGATAAATCATGCTATTCACTTTATCAGTGCCAAGGACTTCCAATGTTTGTGCATTTAATATGACATCTACATTTGGCAAGCTATAGAGTCTCTTTTGTAAGATATCGTCAGCTTTGAGTTCTGGGGCAAATTCAAAAAGCGTGACATGCCCTACGATATTTGCAAGATCAATAGTAGCCTCAACGCCAGAGTTTCCTCCGCCTATGACTGCAACGTGTTTACCTTTAAATAAAGGTCCATCGCAATGTGGGCAATAAGCTACACCTTTACCTTTAAATTCTTTTTCGCCAGGAACATTTAATTCCCTCCATCTTGCACCTGTTGCAATAATCACTGATTTGCTTTTAAGCTTTCCACCATTTTCTAGCTCTACTTCAAATAAAGCATTTTCATCATTTTTTTGAATACTCTTTGCACGCTGTAAATTCATAATATCAACATCGTATTCCTTCACGTGTTCTTCAAGAGCTGTTACTAATTTTGGCCCTTCTGTAGCTTTGACTGAAATAAAATTTTCTATGCCTAAAGTATCCATCACTTGCCCACCAAAACGCTCGGACACGATTCCTGTTCGAAGGCCTTTTCGTGCACTATATACAGCAGCTGAAGCTCCAGCTGGACCACCGCCAACAATTAAAATATCGTATGTCTCTTTTTTGGAAATTTTCTCAGCTTCTTTTAAGCTAGCACTTGAATCGATCTTATTTACAATTTCATCAAGCTCCATTCTTCCTTGACCAAAAGGCTTGTCGTTAAGAAAGATAGTAGGTACAGCCATAATTTGTTTATCTTCTACTTCCTTCTGAAATAATGCGCCATCTATCATGACGTGCGAAATGTTTGAATTAATAATAGACATTGCATTCAGCGCTTGAACAACATCAGGACAATTATGGCAACTCAATGAAATATATGTTTCAAAATGAAAATTGCCTTGAATATTCTTAATTTGCTCTATTTTTTCAGCATCTATCTTTAATGGATGGCCCCCTGCCTGGAGCAAAGCCAACACAAATGACGTAAATTCATGTCCCGAGGGAATGCCTGCGAAAGTTATACCCGTAACATCAATCTCTCGATTGACTTCAAAAGAGGGAATTCTTTTAGAAACATCTGTTTCTTTATTTAAAGTTATTTTTTCTGACAAAGAAGCAACTTCTTCTAACATCTCGAGCATTTCTTGAGATGAAGCGGTCTCGTCAAGATTTGCCAAAAGCTTGATCGGATTGACAAGCCTAGTCATGTAATCTTGTAATTGATTTTTAATTGTTATATCGAGAGCCATTTATTTACCTAAGATGTTTATGAAATTCCCAGGCCCTTATGGCCTGGGTTTCATTTTTTTGTGATTAGATCTTGCCTACGAGATCTAGTGATGGAGCTATTGTTTTAGCGCCCTCTTGCCATTTAGCCGGACATACTTGGCCTGGATTATTAGCTACATATTGTGCGGCTTTAAGTTTACGTAATGTTTCTTTGACATCACGAGCTATCGCATTGTCATGCACTTCCATGGTTTTAATTTCGCCCTTTGGATTGATAATAAAAGTACCACGTAAGGCAAGGCCTTCTTCATCAATATGTACTTCGAATGCACGTGTTAATTGATGTGTAGGATCTCCAACTAATGGAAATTTTGACTTACCAACTGCTGGTGAAGTTTCGTGCCAAACTTTATGCGAAAAATGAGTGTCAGTCGTCACGATATAGACTTCTGCACCAACTTTTTGAAATTCTGCATAATGATCAGCAGCATCTTCAACTTCTGTTGGGCAATTGAATGTAAATGCAGCTGGCATAAAAATTACAACTGACCATTTACCTTTAAGATTTGCTTCTGTAACATCAACGAACTTACCATTGTGAAATGCTGTTGCTTTAAACGGTTTTACTTCAGTATTAACTAACGAAGACATCGCCTTCTCCTTCTTTGGTTGGTTTAAAAATGATGATTATAGGTAGGTCAATTACATATGTAAAATCAATTCTTATTATAAATATGATTTATTTTACTTATCAAAGTAAATAATATTTCAGATTTAAAGAAGATAGAAAATATGTTTTTTATTTTTTATCTTTAATATCTTCGAAGCTACTCTCAAATTTAAGTTGTTTTAAGCGCGACTCCACAATCGATTTTTGATAAAAATTACCGTCTTTAGATTTAGCGGCGAAGTCCATTTGCTCTATTGCTCTTGGTAAATTAAATTTACGATAGTAAGCCTCGGATTGAGCTTGATATTGAAGCAATTCTTTTCCTTCTTTTGCATAAGCCTTCGAAAGTAATTCATAGAAATAGCTATCTTCAGGATAAGTATTTAGCTTTTCATTAATAAGTCTGACAGATTTTTCAGGTTCATTTGCCATTAGGTAATGTTCTGCTAGTCCATAAATTAAAGCTCGATAGTTAGGGTATATATTTAGCGCTTTTAAATAATGATTTAATGCTTGGGTTGGTTGATTTGTGGAAACTTCTAATTTACATGCAAGCGTCTCAATCAGCGCATTTTTTTTAGAGTTCATTTTTAGCCATTCAACTTCTTGCCGAGCCCTTACAAAGTCACTTTTTCTCATATAAGCAATTGCCAGTCCATATCGCTCAGCAGCTTCATTCATATAACGCTTATCTTTAATGCTTCCTTCAAAGGTATCTACCGCTGATTGAGGGGTACCATTTGTGGCTCTCAATTTTGATTTGATAAATATAAAATCAGGGTTATCAGGTATTTGCCTATAACGACTTTCTTTGACTCTGTTTGAAATGTCGCTTATACGATCAGTTGTAATAGGATGGGTTCTTAAGAAGCTAGGTGCCGCACCTTCTGAAAAACGCGAGCCTCTTTGGAGAGTATTAAAGAATGAAACCATTGATCGACCATCAAAACCTGCGTCAGTCAAAATTTGAAAACCTACCCGGTCTGCTTCTTTTTCATGCTCTCTTGTATAGTCCAATTGTTTTTGCACTCCCATGGCTGAGGCAGCAGTCATAGTTCCAGCTGATAGCTGAGGATTGGCTCTTGCGACAAGAAGTGCTAAGGCAATACCTAATACAGTTTTAATTGAATCATTCTTCTGCTGAGCAATCATTCTTGGCAAATGCCTTTGTGTCACGTGAGCAATCTCATGGCCCAATACACTAGCCACTTCTGATTCGCTATTTGAAGCCAAAATTAAGCCTGTATGAACGCCAATTACTCCTCCAAGCATTGCAAAAGCATTAATTGAAGATTCATTAACTACAAAGAAATTAAACTGTTGTCTTTTGTTAGGGCTATATGCGACTAATCGATCCCCCAAATTTTTCAAATAATCAATCACCTCAATATCTTGAACAATTTCAGGGCTAACTGCCACTTCCTTTAAAATTGCTTTGGCAATAGCCTGCTCTTCTTTAGCAGATATAATGAGCTGAGATGCGTCACCTAGATCAGGCAGTTCATTGGCAAAAACGGACAGGCAACAAAAAAAACTTGCTAATAATGTAATTTTAAATTTCATCATTGGTATGATACCTAGATTAATAATCACTTACATCTATGTTTGAGAAGATAAACTAATTAAATTTATGAAAAAACTAACTCATATTAATCAAAAAGGTGATGCGCAACTTGTAGATATTACTGATAAAGCAATTACCCATCGAAAAGCAATAGCCGAAGGCACAATTCAACTAAACAAAGATACCTTAAAGCTAATTCAAGCTAATTTAATTAAAAAAGGTGATGTCTTAAACACTGCAAAAATTGCAGGCATCCAAGCTGCAAAAAAAACTTGGGAGCTTATTCCACTTTGTCATTCAATCAACCTTACTAAAATTGATATTGAATTTAATATTGATAAAAAAAATAATACGATTGTGTGTCAATCTTCCTGTGAATGTTTTGCACAAACAGGACTTGAAATGGAAGCCCTTACAGCAGTTAGCATCACCCTCCTCACCATTTATGACATGGTGAAAGCAGTAGACCGTACGATGATCATTTCAAATATCCACTTAGTGGAAAAGTCTGGGGGACGCTCTGGACTTTATAAGCGAGAGGTTAAAGTTAAACCCAAGAAAGCAGTTAAAACGAAGAAATAGAGGTTCTACTCCAAATAAGTAATTATTTTTTAAAATCTAAACATCAATTCATTTCTTCTAAGAAATGGCAGAGTCCAAGGTGGGTTATAGCGAGCTAGTATAGGAGAGCCCTTTGGCTCTAAGTTTCTTTTTTTCATTTCCTCATTAAGCAAACTTAACATCTCAGCATATTTTTTTTCTCGCACCAAACCAGAGAATGTAATAACTGCAAATTTTTCTGCAGGCACTTCGGTAATTTTAACTTCTGGATTATTTGGGATAGGAAGAGTCTCTTTCGTAAATTGCTTTGGCATATTAAAACTAACATACCAACCCCTCTCAGTTTCTTCAGAAATAACTGGCGCTGTCATTTCAATCTTTTCTGAGGCATCTCGAGTAATTACCGGAGCTGTCATGTCAATTTTTTTTGATCCTTCATTTGTTTTATTATTTCCAAAAATAAAATCAGCCAGCAAACGAAATCCTTTACTTGATGCTGTATTGAATGTCCCTGTAACTAGAACTTGAGCAATTAATTTTGGCTGGTACTCTCTAACCTCAAATGCATCTTTTTTTTCAATGCTAATAAATTCTGGTTCTTCAATCGCCATAGTATTAAAGCTTGTGATTAATAGAAGTAAAAATGTAAAAATATTTAACCGCATTATGCTTATCCATTTAAAGTTATTAAATCAGTAATTATTCTTGCTGCTTTTGGAGCCATCGTCAATCCATATCGATAGTGACCTACATTTAAGTACACATTATTGTATTTATGATGCTTTTCTATCATAGGCACATTGCCATCCGAGCCTGGCCTCAGACCACTCCATTGATTTTCAATTTTGTAATTTTTTAAAATAGGCAGTAAAGATTCAGCTTTCTGTTGAAGAGAATTTCTAGCTTCTTCTGTAATGCTTTTATCAAAGCCAACGTCTTCTTTTGTGCTTCCCCCAAGAACAACGCCATCTTGTCTTTGCACCAAGTAAAAATCATCCTTATAAAGAATATATGGCAACTTTTCTTTAATGGCAGGATATTGAATAAGCTGCCCTCTAATAGGTCTAATTTTTGGCGTCTCAATTTCATTTAGAACGTTCGAGCTCCATGCCCCTGAAGCCACAACATAAAAATCTGCTTCTAGATTAATGTTATTTTCGACTTGAAGATGATGAATGAAATTATTTGAATCAGAAATGGGGTTAACTTTTTTATGCTCTATCATTACAACATTATTTTTAATTAAATATATTTTTAAGGCTTTTAATAAGCGAGGATTTCTTATTTGAGCAACATGTGGCAAAAGCAAGCATGATTTTTTTTCTATTTGAATTTGTTTAATTTCAATATTATTTTTTTGACACCAGTTCATCCCAAGATCTTTATCATATTCATCGTATACCAACATACCTGACTCAATCCATTCAGGGTCAATGCCTGTATCTTGTTTTAGAGTTTCAGAAAGAGAATGATAAAAATCAGCACTTCCAAAACAAAGATTATTTACATTATCTTGATAGTTCCAAGGAAGTAAAGGCGAAAGAATGCCAGCTCCCGCCCATGAAGCTTCTTGGCCTATAGCGCTCTGATCGATCAAAGTGACTTCATATCCTTTTTTAATAAGAAAAAATGAAGTTATACAGCCGACGATACCGCCGCCAATGACAGCAACTTTTTTTGTCATACTCTATTTGCCAGTCAGTAGGTATTTTTCTAAAGTGTTAAGTTTATTTGCAACGCCCAGCACAATAAGAATATCCCCTGAAGATAAAACAATGTCGTCTCTAGGCTCTATATCTTCTAACATATTCGGACGTCTCAAGTACTTAAGCTCAACATTTAACATAGCAAATGGAATTTGATTAAGTTTCCAAGAATGGACATGCGATTTCTTTGTAATTTCAATCGCATGAAGCCTTAGTTGTGGCTCTGTTACTTCAGCTTCTGCATCTGACATGCCGCCAAAATAACCTCTAAACATTTTATAACGCTCCTCTCTAAAAGATCGGATACGCTTTACGACTCGATTTAAAGGAACACCTAAAACAACAAGCGCATGCGAGGCCAGCATCAAACTACCCTCTAAAATTTCTGGAACAACTTCGCTAGCGCCTGCATTTCTGATCTCATCCATATGTGTGTCATCGAGCGTCCTTACAATGACTGGTATATTTTTATATGTATCCTGAATCACATGAAGCACTTTCATAGAAGCCCTAAAGTCAGCATAACTAATAACAAGTGCTTTAGCTGTTTTAATCCCTGCTGCCTCTAGAACAACTCTTCTACTTGCATCGCCATACATCACATGTTCACCACCAGCTGATGCGTCATTCACTCGAGTTGGATCGATATCAATCGCAATAAAAGGAATATTTTCTTCTTTTAGAAAGCGGCCTAAATATTGTCCGCTTCTTCCATAACCGCACAAAATTACATGGTCTTTTAGAGAGCGGCCTACTGATTGGATCGCTTGAACTGTATCAAAACTATTACGGTTATAGCTTTTTGATAAATAACGCGCTATGCGCCCGTTATACTGAATAATAAAGGGGGCTAATATCATTGAAAATAATGATGCAGCCAAAATAATTTGAAATGCATGAGCTCCTATAACATTCTCTTCTCTAGCAAGGGCTAAAATCACAAAACTAAACTCCCCTGCTTGAGCCAAAATAAGGCCTGTTCTAATACCCACCCCAATCTCATAATTAAATAATCGCGTAAGAAGTGTAATCACAACAGCTTTAAATAAAATAAACCCTAAGGTAATTAAAACGATAAAGCCGATATTGGAAGCAATTTGGTGAAGGTTAAGTAACATCCCGATACTAATAAAGAAAAGGCCTAATAAAATATCTCTAAAAGCCGCAATATCTGATTCAACTTGATAGCGATAGCGGGTTTCAGAAATGAGCATGCCGGCTAAAAATGCTCCAATACCATAAGACAATCCAGCCATTTTTGTGGCGAAAGAAAATAGAAGTGTAATCATCAACACATTCATGATGAATAATTCACGCGACCTTTGGTTCGCTACGACAGCAAACCAAGAATTCATTAAAGGCCTACCAAATTTAAAAAGGATAGAAAATAAAAAAATAGCCTTTAAAAGTGACATCAAAAATATACTGCCAATATCGCCTGATGAAGCGCCAAGTGCTGGAATCAATATTAAAATGGGAATAACGGCTATATCTTGAAAGAGTAGAATACCAATGGCTAATCGGCCATGTCTTGAATTTAAATCAACACGCTCCATTAGAATCTTAGAAACTATAGCTGTTGATGACATAGTAAATGCGCTGCCAATGACAAAAGCTGAAGTTAAATGAAGTCCAAACCACCACGCAAGACTAATTGAAGCAAATAAAGTAATAAGTACCTGTGCACCACCTAAACCAAAAAGGATATTTCTCATCGAGTAAAGCTTAGGCAGGCTAAACTCAAGTCCAATACTGAACATTAGAAATACAATACCGAATTCAGCAAAATGCCGACTAGACTCTGAATCAGGAAGCACCCCAATCAAATGAGGTCCTAAAATTATACCCACGACAAAATAGGCAATCATCGCGGGCAATTTCAAGTATCGGAATAGGCCAACTAATAAAACTGAGCTTATTAGTAAAATAAGAACTAAGGGTAGGGAATCAAACATTCATTTATCCAAGATTAACCAATAATTTTTAGGCTTAAAGCATTTATAAACCCTTTTACACGAGTATCCATTACCCTCTACAATGTCATTATGACTAAGACATCATCAAAAAATACTCTTGAACGCGCTCGCCAAGTCCTTGAAATTGAAGCACAAGAAATCTTATCTTTAGCGAATAGGCTTGATGATCATTTCGTCAACGCCGTTCAACTCATTTTACATTGTGATGGCAGAGTTGTGGTGAGTGGGATGGGCAAATCGGGGCATATCGGAAGAAAATTAGCCTCTACTTTCGCAAGCACTGGCACCCCAAGCTTCTTTATGCATCCTGCAGAGGCAAGTCATGGTGATTTAGGCATGATTACATCTAATGATGTAGTCATTTTTCTATCAAATTCTGGTAAGAGCGATGAGCTTTTATCTATCCTGCCAGTCATAAAAAGAATCGGCGCAAAAATTATTTCAATTACAGGCAATAGTGATTCTGAGCTTGCAAGGGAATCCAAAATTCATTTAAGCGCTCATGTATCTCAAGAGGCCTGCCCTTTAGGGCTTTCCCCTACCGCTAGCTCAACAGCATCTCTTGCTCTAGGAGATGCATTAGCCATTTGTGTTCTTGATCAAAGAGCATTTACCGCTGAAGATTTTGCTCGATCACATCCAGGCGGCAGTTTAGGCAAAAGACAAGTTGTGCGGGTACGAGACATTATGAGAGACGTTGATAAAGTGCCTTCCATCAAAGAAGATGCATTACTTTCTGATGCAGTGCTTGAGATATCTCTTAAGGGCTTAGGCTTTACAGCAATAGTTAACGCTCATTCCGAGCCCATTGGCATATTTACTGATGGCGATTTAAGAAGACAGCTTTCTAAAAAAATAGATTACGAAAAACAGTCCATTAGAGAAATTATGAACAAAAATCCTAAGACAATATTTGATGATCAAATCATTATTGATGCAATCAACTTAATGGATTCCAATAAAATTAATGGCATTCTTGTAGTTAATAGAGAGAATAAATTAGTAGGTGCTTTTAATATGCATGATCTCTTTAAAGCGAAAGTCATTTGATGGATTCAACCCTTAAAGAACGTGCACAAAAAATCAAGCTTATGATTTTTGATGTTGATGGTGTAATGACAGATGGTTCGCTATTCATTGGAGATGATGGTCAAGAGTATAAAATGTTTAATACACAAGATGGTTTAGGTATGCGATTACTTAAAAAAAGTGGGGTTAAACTTGCAATTATTACCGGCCGCAATTCAAATAGTGTTCTTATTCGCGCTGAAAATTTAGAGGTAGATTACTTTTACCAAGGCATTTCAGACAAAAAAGAAGCGTTTGCTGATCTCATTAAGAAAACAGGATTCAGGTCTGAAGAATGTGCATTTATGGGAGATGACATTGTAGATTTGCCTCCTATGTTGCAATCGGGTCTCGCTATTTCTGTTCCTGCAGGTCACGATGAAGTAAAAAAAATTGCGCATTTTGTTACAGAAAAGATTGCCGGCTATGGTGCCGTTCGAGAGGCCTGTGATTTTATTATGAAGGCTCAAGGCACTTATGATGAAATCGTTGCACCTTACTTTAAATGATCAATCGTTTCTCTGTTTTATTTCCTATTTTTTTTGCTGCAATCTTAGCTTTTATTTCTTACTGGGTTCAAGTTTCTGTTGAAAATGAAAGTGAAAAAAGAGGAAATAAACTAAGCAACAGCCCCGATTATTTTTTAACAAATTTCAAAACAACGCAAACTGAATCAAATGGGTCTATTCATTTCATTTTATCTGCAAATGAAATGACCCATTACCCGCAAGATGACACGACGCGACTTAAAAAACCTCTTTTTATTAGATATAAAAATAATGTGCCTAGCTCAAAAATTGAAGGTGGCATTGGTCTTGTTTCGACTGACGGCGAAGAAGTGCAAATAATTGACAATGTAAAAGTGGCTCGCCTCGAAACTGAAACAAAGCCAAAAATGGAGCTTTTTACAGATCAATTGACTATATTGCCAAACAAAGACCAAGCATTTACAAAAAGGCCTGTTCGCATCACTCAAGACCCCAAAACAGTCGTTAATGCAATTGGCATGAATTATGACAAAAAGAATGGAATAATGAAGTTATTAGCGAGAGTTCGTGTGCATTATGAAAAGCCCGTTAAAAAAAATAATTTAAACGTGCATCCTATTACTCAAAATAAAAAATTAAAAAAATAATGCGCTTATCTTTTTTCACAATATCGTCACTGAAAATTTTCTTTACTTGCTTATGCATTTTTAGCATCAGTTCATCTTACGTCTTTGCAGAAAAGGCAGACCGAGATAAGCCTATCGAGCTTGAATCTGACACAATGACATCTGATGACTCGAAGAACACAAGTGTTTATTCTGGTAATGTCATTTTGACACAAGGCACACTGCTTATTAAAGCCGATGAACTTACCATCCGAGAGGACAATCAAGGCTTTCAACATAGTACAAGTATTGGTAATCCCACAACCTTCAAACAAAAACAAGAAGGTAAAAATGAATATATTGAAGGCAGCGCTCAGAGAATTGAATATGATGGCCGTATGGACAAAGTTCATTTATATAGCAAGGCGTGGGTAAAAAAAGGTGGGGATATTGTTCAGGGTGATTACATCATGTACGACGCAAATGCTGAATTTGCAAAAGCAATGTCAGGTAACACTAAAAATAAAGCAGGCGAGACTGTACCGGGCGGCAGAACGCGTGCAATTATTCAGCCCAAGAAAAAACCACAGGAATAACAAGTCGCTATGAGTGAATTAGTCATTGAAAATCTTAAAAAAACTTTTAAAAAAAGAACTGTCGTTCAAGATGTATCTTTAACTATCAAGAGTGGTGAAATCGTAGGATTGCTAGGGCCCAATGGCGCTGGTAAAACAACAAGTTTTTATATGATCGTAGGGCTTATTCCAAGCGATCGAGGACGTATCTCACTCGATGGTGCAAATATATCAAAAATGCCTATTCATAGTCGCGCAAAATTAGGTCTCTCTTACCTTCCTCAAGAACCTTCGATCTTTAGAAAAATGACGGTGGCTGAAAATATTTTAGCTATTTTAGAATTGCAAGACTTAACTCGCGAAAAAATGAATGCAAGACTTGAAGTGCTTCTTCAGGAATTAGGTATTAGTCATATTAGAAACAATCCTGCAATCAGCCTTTCCGGGGGAGAAAGACGTCGTGTTGAAATTGCCAGATGCCTTGCCTCTGATCCCGCATTTATTCTATTAGATGAACCTTTTGCAGGCATTGATCCAATTGCGGTCATTGATATTCAAAAAATCATTAAATATCTCGCTGAACAAAAAATTGGCATTCTCATTACAGATCATAATGTTCGTGAAACTTTAGGCATTTGTGATCGCGCGTATATTGTAAATCAAGGGAAAATTCTTGCATCTGGACTACCTAAAACTCTTGCTAACGATCAAAATGTTAAAGATGTTTATTTAGGTAAGGATTTTTATCTATAACTATTTAGATTAGCGCTATTTAAGCGATGAAACAAAATCTTCAAATTAAAGCGTCTCAACACTTATCGCTTACTCCTCAACTTCAACAGTCTATTAAGCTTCTCCAGATGTCATCTGTGGAGCTTAATCAAGAACTTGAAATTCTCATTCAACAGAACCCCTTAATTGAAATGCTAGAGGAAGATGAGGAAGACGGCAAAGATATTGCGACAACTCCTCAGGAAGAAACTTCATTTGAAATTTTAAACGATCAGGAAATCCAAGAGCCTATTTATGAGCACGAAATTAATTGGGATGAAGAATACGCAAAAGATAATAATTATATCGATTCAAATGAGTATCGAGAGTCTGCGACACAAACTCTAAAACAATACCTTGAAGATATTTTTCATTTAATTCCAATTGGCGAGAAGGATCAAGCAATTATTTCTCTTCTAATAGATTCAATCAATGAAGATGGCTATTTGGAAGAGCCTCTAGATTACTTCTTATCAAGTATTCCAAAGGAGTATGAAGTAAGTATTGAAGAAATAGAATCCTTACTAAAATTACTTCAAAAACAAGCGCCACCTGGAATTGGCGCAAGAGATCTTATTGAATGCTTGACGCTTCAACTTGAAAGTAAGGAAGAAAGTCCGATTCACATACTTTCCATTAAAGTTATTAAATCTCATCTAAACCTTCTGGCCTCTCGTGACTTTGTTAAGCTAAAAAAAATATTAGGCTGTGAAGATGAAGTGCTAAGAGAAATTCAGAAGGTAATTAAAAGTCTTAACCCAAAACCTGGAAATATATTTTCTACCATTGAAAGTCATCACTTCATTCAACATGAAGTTAATGTAAAAAAAGTAAAGGCTAATTGGCAAGTTTCATTAAACGAACAAGCAATTCCAAAGCTTCGCTTAAATCATATTTATCGAGACCTAATCAAAAATTCGCAAGCTGACTCAGCTCATCATTTATCTAGTCAAATACAAGAAGCAAAATGGATTGTGAAAAACATACAACAGCGGTTTGTCACAATTCTTAAAGTTTCAGAAGCCATCATGAAACATCAAAAAGATTTTTTAGATTATGGTGAATCTATGATGAAGCCTCTTATTTTAAGAGAGATTGCTGAAGAAGTTGGTCTTCATGAATCCACCATCTCTAGAGTTACATCAAACAAATATATTAATACGCCTCGGGGCATTTATGAGCTCAAATTTTTCTTTGGAAGTTCAATTGACAATAGCTCAGGTAATGAACTTGCATCTACTGCAATTAGGGCTAAAATTAAAGAAGTTATTAAACAAGAAGATCCAAAAAAACCACTTTCAGATAGCGAGATTGTTTTATTATTAAAGAATCAGGATATTAATATTGCACGAAGAACTGTGGCGAAATATAGAGAAATACTAAATATTGCTCCAACCAACCTTAGAAAAATTTTATAACTCTAACCTTAAGGAAATAATATGAATATTCATTTAACTGGCCATCATTTAGAAATCACTCCGTCATTAAAGGAATATATTCAAACTAAATTAGCTAAAATTTTCCACCATTTTGATCATGTAATTGATGCAAAGGTCACACTCACAGTGAATAAACTAGAACATATTGCAGAGGCTACTATTCATCTTCCAAAGAGCGATATTCATGCTGAATGCAGAGGTGAAAGTATGTACACCGCCATTGATTTACTATCGAGTAAATTAGATCGCCAAGTCATTAAATATAAAGAATTGCATAAGGATCACCACCGAATTGAAGGCGGCTTAAAACACCAGTCGATAGAATAATGTATTTATCAAAAAATTTTAATTTAAACCCATTAAAATCTAAAGCCCCTCAAGCTACAAAACATGCACATGGTGTTTTTGTTGTAATTAAAGGTAAAGGTATTTTAATCGTTGGCAAATCAGGCATTGGTAAAAGTGAGGTTGCACTTGATTTAATTTACAGAGGCAATCAGCTTATTGCTGACGATAGTGTAGAATTTTTCAAACAAGATGAAAATACACTCATAGGCCAAGCGCCATCACTCCTTGCCAATTTAATGGAGGTTCGTAGCTTAGGCATACTTGATATTAAAAAATTATTCGGTGATAAAAGCATAATCAAAAAAGAAAAGCTTTTTTTAGTGGTTGAATTGAAATCATTCCAAAAAAAATTGCCCTACCCGAGACTAGATATGGATATGGGTTCTTTTAAGCTTTTTGATATTACTGTTCCTAAGATAGACCTCCCTATCGATAAAACAAGACATGTAAGCCTTTTAATTGAAACTGTAGTTAAAAACTATATATTGCTTAATAAGGGATCTAATGCAACAAAGAATCTTTCACAGAAGCTTAATCTTCAATTAAGTTTAGATCATTAATTATGGAAGTCATTATTATTTCAGGATTGTCAGGCTCGGGTAAAAGCATTGCCCTAAACGCTCTAGAAGACAATAATTTTTACTGTATTGATAATTTACCAGTCACGCTTTTATCTAGCATTTCTCAACATCTTAATCATGAGCATCAGGATAAAGTTGCTATAAGTGTTGATATTAGGAGTATCGATATTGAAAAATTACCTCATGTTATTAAAGAAATCGAGTCTTTATCTATCAAAACGAAGCTTATTTATTTAGAATCCTCTACAGAATCTATAGTTAGACGATTTGGCGAAACTAGGCGGAGACATCCATTAGCAAATGAAAAGCTATCCCTTGATGAAGCTATAGAAAAAGAGCGTTCCATGCTCGCACCTTTAGCTGAAATTGGTTACAAAATTGATACTAGCAATATGTCGGTCAATGCATTGAAGACAGCATTGAGTGAATTAATTCAGCTAAAAGAGGATCGCCTTGCCTTACAATTTAGTTCATTCGGATATAAGTTTGGCATCCCACTTGATGCAGATTTTATCTTTGATGTGCGCTGTCTTCCTAATCCGCACTACGAATCAAATCTAAAAAATTTAACCGGGATAGACAAGCCTGTTATAGTTTTTTTTGAAAACTTCAAAGAGGTTGATAAGATGTTTCAAGACATTAATCACTTTGTAAAGGAATGGCTAAGTGCTTTCAAAATAGAACAAAGACATTCTCTAAATATAGCTATTGGATGTACTGGTGGCAAACATCGCTCCGTTTATATTGCGAATAAATTATTTACTAACTTTTCTAACCCAAAATCTCAAGTGACTATTCGTCACAGAGATATTAACCATTAAAAGAACTTATGATTGGCATTCTTCTTATCACGCACGGCGAACTCGGAAAATCTCTCATTGAATGCGCGACACATGTTCTTGGGGACCAGCCATTATTTCTAGAATTTCTCTCAATCGAAAATGATTGTGAACATGAAAATATGTTTAAGCAAATATCGGAAAGAATTAGTCTCTTAGATCAAGGTGATGGTGTTTTAATCTTGACAGATATATTTGGAGCAACACCTTGTAACATTATTACTAAAATAATTAAGCCAGGAAAAGTGAGTGCAATTGCGGGTGTTAATTTATCTATGCTTATCCGCAGCATTAGTTATCGCCATGAGTCATTCGATGCTCTCATTGCCAAAGCAATCCAAGGCGCTCAAGATGGCATCATTCATATTCAATCCAATCAATCTTGCTAACACTTTCTATTAAAATCATTA
Organism: Candidatus Methylopumilus planktonicus; assembly: GCF_006364715.1. Lineage (NCBI taxonomy): Bacteria > Pseudomonadati > Pseudomonadota > Betaproteobacteria > Nitrosomonadales > Methylophilaceae > Candidatus Methylopumilus > Candidatus Methylopumilus planktonicus. The sequence goes on along the minus strand of NZ_CP040984.1, from coordinate 111,668 downwards.
ATAAGCTAGGTTTGCATGCAAGAGCCTCTGCAAAACTTACGCAGATAGCCAATCAATTTGACTCAGATATATGGATTGAAAAAAATGATAAAAAAGTGAACGCAAAAAGTATTATGGGGGTAATGATGCTTGCGGCTAGCCAAGGTTCACATGTCATAATCACGACAGAAGGTCCTGATGAAAAAGAAGCTTTGAATTCTATCGTAACTCTTATCAATGATTTTTTCGGTGAGGGAGAATAAAGCAAGATGACTCCATTTAGCATTCACGGTACTGGTGTTTCAAATGGAATCGCTATAGGTAAAGCTCATTTGATTTCCAATGCTCTTCTTGAAGTTGTTCAATACGATATTGAGATAAAAAATATTCCTCATGAAATCAAAAGATTTGAGGATGCTATTACTGCCGTCAAAATTGATCTCAATAAAATAAAATCCCAACTACCCTCTGATTCGCCAGGAGAGTTAAGTGCATTTATTGATACACACTTAATGATATTAAAAGATAAGTCTTTGTCTTCATTGCCAAAAACTATTATTGAGAATGAAAAATGTAATGCAGAATGGGCGATCAAAAAGCAAATGGATAGCGTAGTAAATCAATTTGATCAAATCGAAGATCTATATCTAAGGGAAAGAAGGCAGGATGTTATTCAGGTTGTTGAAAGAGTCATTAAAATACTTTTAGGCCATTCGAATCAAGCTGCTGTAAAAAATAAAGAAAAATTAACAATTTTAGTCGCTCATGATATTTCGCCAGCGGATGCGCTTCACTTTAAGAATCATAAATACGCAGCCTTTATCACAGAGGGTGGTGGTATAACTTCCCATACTGCAATTTTATCAAGAAGTTTAAATATCCCCTCAATTGTGGCATTGCAGAATGCTAGGACTTTAATACGTGATAACGATTTAATTATTGTTGATGGCGCTCAAGGTGTTGTGATTGTTAATCCAACTCAAGAAATTCAAAACTACTATAAAACACTCCAAGATTCATGGGGTGAGGAGCAAGAAAAGCTTCAGCGTATTAAGACAAAAAAATCAATCACTAAAGATGGAGCTTTAATTAACCTCTTGGCAAATATTGAAGTTCCGAATGACATTCTCTCTGTAAATGCCTCAGGTGCTGCCGGGGTGGGTCTATTTAGAACAGAGTTCTTATTTATGAATAGACAAGATATGCCAGATGAGGAAGAGCAATTTCAAGCCTATAAGAGAGTAGCTGAAGCGATGGGTAAAAGGCCTGTCACTATTCGTACTTTAGATTCAGGTGCTGATAAACAAACAGCACTAGTTAACAAAAAAATAAGCCCTAATCCAGCGTTAGGATTAAGAGCGATTCGATTGTGCTTGTCCGAACCCAAAATATTTATAACGCAACTTCGTGCCATTCTAAGGGCTTCTCAATTTGGAAATATTAAAATTCTTTTTCCTATGCTTAGCAGTATCAGTGAGCTTCGGCAAACCAAACTTCTTCTAGAAAGGGCGAAAGCAAGCTTAAGAAAAGATAAAGTAAGGTTTAATGAAAAGATTCTTATTGGAGGTATGATTGAAATACCAGCTGCTGCAATCAGTGCAGATATTTTTGCTCAAGAACTCGATTTTTTATCTATCGGTACAAATGATTTAATTCAATATGCGCTTGCGATTGACCGCACCGATGAAGCAGTGTCACATCTTTACAACCCTCTTCATCCTGCTGTTTTAAAATTGATTGCTCTTACAATAAAGTCCGCTCATAAATATAAAAAATCTATCGCTATTTGCGGTGAAATGGCTGGTGAACCGAAACTTACCAAACTATTGATCGGTATGGGTGTTGAACAACTCTCAATGCACCCCTCACATATTCTCAGTGTAAAACAACAAGTTTTAAATAGCTCGATCAAAAATATGAAAACTTCTGTTCTTAGGTTACTTAAGTTAAACGAAGTCGATAAAATTGAAACTTTACTAAAGAAGATTAATCAATCTTACTAGATAACTAATTTTTTTATGATGATGACTAACCCTATATTATTCCGCGATAGCCTTCCCCTTTTCGATCAAATTAAACCTAGCCATATTTCGCCAGCTATTGAAGGCATTCTCAAAGAAGCGAATAGTTTGATTCATTCTCTTAAGGTGATGGGCGGCTCTATTTCATGGGAAAATTTTGTAGAACCTATTGAAATGGTTAGTGAAAAAATTTCAAGAGCATGGGGACAAATTGAGCATCTTAATGCAGTCGTCAATTCTGATGATTTAAGAAAAGCCTACAACGATAATCTGATAAAGCTGACTGAGTTTTATACAAATCTTTCTCAAGACGAAGCGCTTTATAAAAAATACCAGTCTCTTAAAGATGGCGAAATATTCAAATCACTTACGCCATCACAAAAGCGCATTATTGATAATGTTCTTCGTGAATTTAAATTAGGTGGTGCAGAGCTTAATGAATTAGAAAAAGCACGATTTAAGGTTATTCAAGAAAAACTTGCAAAACTTTCAACGCAGTTCGAAGAAAATATTTTAGATGCTACCAATGAATTTTCTATTTTTGTGGGCGACGCCGATAATCTTAAGGGCATTCCTGAAGAAAACATTAAAAAAGCTCAGAGTGATGCTATTGAAGATAAAAAAGAAGGTTACAAACTCACTCTACACTTTCCATCCTACTTGCCAGTGATGCAATATGCTGAGGATAGAAATTTAAGAGAAAAACTCTACCGGGGTTATGCTACCCGCGCATCTGAACTTGCATCCCCTAAGTTTGACAATACAAAACTTATAGATGAAATACTCGCTCTACGTTATGAATCAGCAAAATTACTTGGCTTCAATCATTTTACTGAAATGTCACTTGTGACTAAAATGGCGAAATCAAATGAAGAAGTTGTAAGTTTTCTTATGGATTTGGCTAACAAAGCAAAGCCTTTTGCCTTGAAAGATATGGAGGAGCTTAGTGCTTTTTCTAAAACATTAGGTATAGAAAAATTAGAAGCCTGGGATATCGCTTATGTTTCTGAAAAACTTCGCCAGGCCAAATATAGTTTTTCGGAGAACGAAGTAAAACAATACTTTCCTGAACATCGCGTTCTGAAGGGTTTATTTAAAGTAGTTGAAACTATCTTTAAATTAAAAATTATTAAAACAGATGCTCCTACTTGGCATAAAGATGTAAGTTTTTATTCTATAAAAAATGATGGTGATGAGTTAGTTGGTCAATTTTATTTTGATTTATATGCACGAAATCATAAACGAGGCGGGGCATGGATGGATGAAGCTATATCTCGATATAAAAACTCTTTCGAATCATCACATCCAGTAGCCTTTCTGACATGTAATTTTTCATCCCCTTCTGAAAATAAACCAGCTTTATTTTCCCATGATGATGTCATTACTCTGTTCCATGAATTCGGTCATGGACTTCATCACATGCTGACTAAAGTAGATGAATACAGTATTTCAGGCATTAAGGGTGTTGAATGGGATGCTGTTGAATTGCCCAGTCAATTTATGGAAAACTTTTGCTGGGAATGGGATGTAGTAAAACATATGACTGAGCATGTGGACAACAAGAGCCCCCTACCTGAAGCTTTATTTAAAAAAATGATTGAAGCTAAAAATTTCCAATCAGGCATGCAAACTTTAAGACAAATTGAGTTTTCTTTATTCGATATAAGATTGCACACTCAATATAACGATCAGAATAAAATTAACTCCTTAAAACTACTCGAAACTATTCGTGACGAAATTGCCGTTGTAAGACCTCCAGCCTGGAACCGTTTTCCTAATAGCTTTTCTCATATTTTTGCTGGCGGGTATGCAGCAGGTTACTACAGTTATAAATGGGCTGAAGTCTTGGCTTCTGATGCTTTCAGTTTATTCGAAGAAGAAGGTATTTTGTCGAGCAATGCTGGCCAAAAATTTCAAGAAGAGGTTTTATCGAAAGGTGGCTCTAGGCCCGCTATGGAATCTTTTGTTGCTTTTCGTGGTCGTGCGCCCTCTGTTGACGCCTTGCTGAGACATAGCGGTATGGCTTAAATGTTATGAAGCTCGCAACGTGGAATGTCAATTCTCTAACTGTAAGGCTAGGCCAAGTCGAAGACTGGGTTAAAAAAGCGCAGCCTGATCTTCTACTACTTCAAGAAACAAAACAAGAAAATATTAAATTCCCTCATGATGCAATAAGTGCCCTTGGCTATCACGCTATTCACAACGGGCAGAAAACATATAATGGGGTTGCGATTATAAGTAAATATGAGCTTTTTGATATTCAAAATAATATGCCCGATTTCGAAGATGAACAAAAGAGATTGATTGCTGCAACTGTAAATACGGACTATGGAAAAATAAGAATAGTTTGTGTTTATGTTCCTAATGGGCAATCTGTAGATTCAGACAAATACCAATATAAGCTCGACTGGTTAAAACATTTTACTGTATGGCTTAAAAATGAAATGGTATCTTTTCCAGACATTATTATTGCGGGCGATTTTAACATTGCGCCTCAAGATATCGATTGTCACGATCCAGAGGCCTGGAAGAATAATATTCTTGTAAGCCCAAAAGAAAGGGATGCTTTTCAAAAAATTATTGACTTAGGATTGTCAGATAATTTTAGGGCAATGAATCCTAATGAAATTCAATATAGCTGGTGGGATTATCGAATGGCTGGATTCAGAAGAAATCTTGGTATGCGCATTGATCACATACTCACAAATAAGAATCTAACAAATAAAACGAAACAATCGTTAATTGATAAGGAACCAAGAAAGTCAGAACGTCCATCGGACCATACACCCGTTATTGTAGAACTTTAATTTACTTTACTTTGATTCCTAGCTGTTTTAACTTTCTATAAAGATGGGTTCTTTCTACACCAGACACTTCTGAAAGTTTTACCATGCTCTGATCATCATTATTTAGGTGGTGTTTAAAATACATTCTTTCAAACTCATCGCGAGCGTCTCTTAGTGATTTATTAAAAATTTCATCTAACCCTTGATCATGACTACCTTTACTTTTTTTTGATGATTTGTTTTTATCATGTAATAAATTAAATTGATTTGCAACGCGCTTAACATCTTCTGCGGTAATTTTTTCAAGCAAGCTAGTTTGCATTAAATTAAACACAAAGCTTTCTAACTCCTCTATATCGCCTAACCAATTCATAGCTCGCATCATATTTAAAGCAGCAACATCAAAAACTTTATAATCAGATTTATCAGATTTTGTGAGATGCATTGTCAAAATAGATGAAGCCAATTCTGGAATATCTTCTTTATGCTCATTAATTGAAGGAAGTAATAATGAGCCAGGTAATAGTTCATTTAAAATACGCTCATCAAAATCAACATCCTCGGACTGGGTAAGTGATTTTGAGGTTGCACAGACAATTCTTACATCATAATTAACCGCTTTGCTAATCAGTAAATTTAAGCCTTTTTGTTGAGATTTAGTCAAATGGGAAATTTCATTTAAAAAGATTGATCCACCTCTATGTTGATCAAGAAGATCAGCCGGCGCATTGGAAACAACTTCAAAGTCTTTTACATCAATCCAGGGTTGATTTTTTGGATGTAAGTATTGCGCACAAATTTTGGCGCAACCTCCTTGAGGACCTACAAGAAGAAGTGGTGTTTTTAAGGAAACGAGTTTATCAAGTCTCTTTTTAAGGTCTTGTATCACATTACTCTTGCCAATGTTTAGTAAGTTAATTTCTATTTTTGGAAGATTATTTGCATACTTTAAAGCTTCATTGACTGTCTTTAAAAGCTTCTGAAGTGTAATAGGCTTTTCGAGGAAATCAAAAGCACCGATTTTAGTTGCTTCCAAGGCGGTATCAATTGTTCCATGACCTGACATCATAACAACTTGACTGGTAAGAAACTTTTCATTTACCCACTCCTTAAGGAGTGTGATGCCATCACAATCAGGCATCCATATATCTAGTAAGATCAAATCAGGCATTTTACTTTTTTTAAGCTCGCGAGCTTCTGTAGCATTTTCAGCTACAAAAATTTCAAAGCCCTCATCGATAAGAATATCCCTGAGTAATTCTCTTATGCCCAGCTCATCATCAACTACTAATATTTTTTTTATACTCATAATTATTTACTTTTAGATATCGGCAGTTGAATATTGATATTAGCACCGCCACTTTTTATATTTTCTACAACAATAGTGCCTGCATGCTCTTCAATGATTTTTTTCACTATGGCCAAACCAAGGCCAGTGCCATGCGACTTGGACGTGACGTATGGCTCAAATGCTTTTTTAAGTATATCTGCTGAAAACCCTGGGCCATTATCCTCAATGGATAAGATAAGATAGTTTTTATATTTATTTGTGTTAATTTTAATACTCGGCTTTTTTGTATTATTTATCATAGCGTCTTGTGCATTCTGAATCAGATTTATAAGGACCTGCCTCATCATATTTACGTCTACTTTTATTTTAGGCAATCCTTTTAATAATGTCGTTGTTATTTTAATCCCTGAATTTTCAAATAAATGAGAAATTTCCTTAATAGTTTCGTTAATATCTATTAATTCAAGATTCAACTGAGGGGCCCGTGCATATTCGCTAAACTCATTTACCATAGTTTTCATTGCATCAACTTGATTAACAATAGTTGAAACAGCCTTATCTAGAATATCTGTGTCCTCTTTGTTTAATTTAGAGCCTAATTTATGCTTAATTCTTTCTGCTGAAAGTTGAATAGGTGTAAGTGGATTTTTAATTTCGTGCGCAAGCCTCCTTGCAACTTCTGACCATGCTGCATCTCGTTGGGCCTGAATCATCATAGTTATATCATCTATCATTAAGACATAGTTCTTAACCTTATTTTGAGGTAGGGGATTAATTTGTAGCGAAAGTACTTGATTATTTTTTTCATATTTAATTTCAAACTGCTTTATGATTTCAAATTGCTTCTTACTACTCGCAGCTTTAATTTCTTCTTGAATGCTCATAACAAAATTGTTTAATAATTTATTTTTATTTGAAATTGAAGTTATTAATTGATTTGTATTCTTAGATAAATCTACCTGCAAAATTTTAGAGGCGGCAATATTAAATGATTTGATTTCCATATCATCATTAATAACGATTACGCCCGAAGATAAATGAGCTAATACAGTTTCAAGATATGACCTAGCAGACTCGAGTCTTATTTGGTTATTTTCTGATGTTTGGGTAGCCTGGTCTAACTGTCTTGTCATGCTATTAAAAGATCTTACAAGAACGCCTAACTCATCTTTACCCTTTTCAGGAAGCATGGTCTTAAAATTTCCTTTTGCAATCTTTTTAGTGCCTTCAGCGAGGAGTGCAAGTGGTTCTGATAGTTTTCTACTAAGCAGAAAACCGATAGCGACAGCAGTCAAAATAGCAAGCATAAGTACAAGCGTTAAGGTAATCGAAAAAATGACTTTCAATGAATCTCGACTATATGAAAGCTTCTGATAGTCTTGGAATACATCCTGTACTGACTCAGCTAGGGTCGTCAAAGAGTCTGGGACTGGTTGTAAAATTTGTAAAATTAATCTTTCGTTTGAGATTGCAGCTCCATTAATTGGTGCCAAAACTCTCAAATAAAGACCTTTATTTTTTATCGGCTCGATTTTTCCGTAGATATTATTTTCTGCCTGCTTCAATTGTATTAATGTCGGCAAAGCAGGTAAAAATGATTCTGCATCATTGCTTGACACAGCAATAATTTTTCCTTGGTCAGAAATGATTGTGGCGTCTTGAACACCTGTTTTTTCTCGAAGGTCACTAAGTGCGGCATATTGAGATGTCGTAGGCATTGACGAGAGCGTCAATGCCATGCGCCCTGCCTTTAATTCTAGATCAGTTAACATAATGTCTAATGCTTTCTGCCCGAGCTTCAAACCACCATCTAAGGCTGATTCAACTTTGACGTTAAACCATGACTCAATTGAACGCGTTAGAAAATTAACTGAAACTAAATAGACAATTAAACCTGGTATAACTGCCATAAGGGTAAAGGAAATAACAAGACGCATGGATAAACGACTTCCCATTACGTCTTTTTTAACATTTCTAAATAATTTCTTAATCTGATTTGCAATAATTGCAATCAAAGTCAAAATAAAAATGCCACTTAATATAAGAACAACTGTATAGGAGCTGCCTGAAATAAATTCAGAACTTGAACTTGCTTTTGACAAAAGAAATAAGAGTGACGCACCAACTAAAGTAGCAATGGCAATCAGATATCTCATTTTTTATTTACGAACGTCCATTGAAATTGTTTAGAAGCTAATTGCCACTCTTGATTGCTGGTTATATCTGCTTGAAGCTGTTTTGGTAATTTAGTCTGATCTAATTTAACTTGAAGATAAGCCGAGTACTTTTCAGTGTCATCAATCTGTGATTTATCAAAAATACGCCAATTTTTTATCTTTTTTAGCTCATTTTTTGCCTGAGTTAAATTATCAAAAGCAATAAGGCGATTTTCAGACTCAGTGAGAGTGAATTGTTTGGATAGCGCATGGTATGTTAATAGAATTTCTTTTGTTTTTTTAGTGACTTCCTCATCAAACCAATATTTTCTGGGCTTTTTTAGCTCAAATTCAATAATAAAATTAATAGGAATACCTTTTTTTATGGCTTCATCTAAATCATCATTAAAAGATAAATCAAAATCAGCATTTAAAAAATATGCTTCGAATTGGCTATTGATTTCAGCAGTTTTGATAATCAAGCTATTATCGGACGCAATAGTAGATGAAGAAAAAAACAGAATCATCCAAAAGCTAAAGAAAATGCTTAATTTAATTTTTTTCAAGCAATGCATAAAAGAATCCGTCATGGTTTTCGCTTGGTATTAATTGATTCTCATATTTGCTATATTCTGAATCAACAGACCATTTTACTTCTTTTGCGTCTATATGTTCTTTAATAAAACGATCAATAACCTTCTGATTCTCGCCATTAAAGATAGAGCATGTCGCGTAAAGTAATTTACCACCCTTTTTTAATAGCTGCCACATAGCTTCAAGCATAGCCTCTTGTTGTTTAGCAAACATTTCAATATCGCGAGGCCTTCTTAACCATTTAATGTCTACGTGACGCCTTACTACGCCGGATGCAGAACATGGGGCGTCTAGTAAGATACGATCAAATAATTTTTCATTCCACCATGTATTTACTGCTGTTAAATCTGAACATTTTAAATGCGCGTGAAGATGCAATCTCTCCAAATTTTCCTTTACTTTATATAGGCGATCTTTTTGGTGGTCAATAGACACTAATTCAATATCTGCTATTTCTAGCATATGGCCAGTTTTTCCTCCAGGCGCACTGCATGCGTCAAGACAAATCTGGCCATCCTGCAAATCTAAAAGTTTTGCGGCAAGTTGCGCACCAAAGTCTTGGATAGAAACTTCGCCATCCATAAATCCGGGTATTTTTTCTACGGCAGTAGGCTGAGTCAGCTCTAATGCAATATTTCCCAGCACTCGATACGAAATCGCTTCGGACTTAAGTTTTTCTTCATATTGCTTAAGGTTAGTTTTTCGTTCGTTAATTCTCAATATTAATGGTGGATGCTTGTTTCCATTCAACAATATACTTTCCCAGTCCTTGGTGTAATTTTCTTTAATAAGATTAATCCACCATGAGGGGTATGAATAAAAAGCCGCTTCATCATTTTTTAATTCTGTTTGTAATTTTTCTTTCTGACGAATAAAGTTTCTTAGCACTCCATTTACAAAAGAACCTGCCCAGGATTTATTAATGAATTTAGCTGCTTCTACAGCTTCATTAACCACTGTAAAATCTGTGGATTGGTCATGATTCAATTGAAACAAAGCAACACAAAGTAAAGCTTCAATTTTTTTATTTGTTATTTTTTTATTAATAAGTTGCTGAATAAAAAATTGATTTTCACCTAAGAACCGAATAGCGCCATATGCCAAAAAAATCGCAACTGATTTTTGTTGGGGTGTAATATTCTGATGATGATCGAAGCGTCTTTCAAAAACTTGATTTAAATTATGTCCTTTTATAACTTCAGACACACAATCCGCTGCAATAAGTTGGGAGTGATACAAAATAGTTACGACTTAAAGACGTCTCCCAGTATAGGCCGGTGACCTAAAATGAACTCTTTGGCTTTAAGTCTTTTGCCTCCAGGCATTTGAAGCTCTTTAATTGATAAAACACCTTCACCACATTTCACATGAATAAATTCATCAAGCTTTATAATTTGGCCTATATTGGCATCTTCATTAGTATCTATAGCAACTTGAGCCTCCCAAATTTTACAAACAGCTTCACGATATTCTGTTTGTGCGACTGGAAACGAATTAAATGCTCTGACTTTTCTAGCAATTACTAAAGCGGAGTCATGCCAATTAATTTTTGACTCTTCTTTAGTTACTTTTTCAGCATAAGTTACATTGACTTCATTTTGAGGTGAAGATTGAAGCTCGCCTTGCTTAATTAATTCATCCATGACTTCTGTCATTAGATTAGCGCCTAATATTGAAAGTGTTTTTGTTAATTGCTCAGTTGTATCTTTTTCGCTGATTTGAATTTCAGCTTTTTTTACCATGTCGCCCGCGTCCAATTTTTGAACTACGCGCATAATTGTGACTCCGGTTGTCTTATCGCCTATCAAAATAGCACGATGAATTGGAGCGGCACCTCGCCATCTTGGTAATAGTGACGCATGTATATTAAAACAACCCAAAGAAGGCAGGTCTAGAATGGCTTGGGGAATAATAAGTCCATAAGCTGCCACAATCATTATATTGAAATCAATTGCTGCTAAAGCCTCATATGATTGTTTGCTTTTTAATTCTGAAGGCTGATAAACAGGGATGCTTAATTCATTTGCTTTAAGCTTGACAGGGCTCGGCTGAAGCTTCAAGCCTCGGCCTGATGGCCTGTCAGGCTGAGTTAAAACACCAACCACCTTATAATCTTTATCATAAAGAGCCTGCAATGCTGGAACAGCAAAGTCAGGTGTACCAGCAAAAATAATTTTCAAGTGATTCACGATACAGATGTCGCTAAATTAAACATTAACCAAATGCTCTTTGGCACGTTTTTTCATTTTTATTTTAATGCGATTGCGTTTTAATGGTGACAAGTACTCTACAAATACCTTACCTAGAAGATGGTCCATTTCATGCTGTATACAGACAGCCAGCAAACCGTCTGCTTCAAGCTCAAAAGATTTTCCCTCTCGATCAAGCGCTTGAACTTTAATATGTTCGGCACGCTTCACTGATTCAAATACATCAGGCACTGATAAACAGCCTTCTTCATATACTTGCTGTCCTGATGATTCAATAATTTTAGGATTAATAAAAATCTTTAAATTATCTTTTGTTTCAGAAATATCCACCAAAATTAATTGAAGATGACGATCAACTTGAGTTGCGGCTAATCCTATGCCGGGGGCAGAATACATGGTTTCCGCCATATCATCGATAAGCCTCCTAATGGAGTTATCCACAACCTCGATTGGTTTTGCAATAGTATGCAGTTTTGGGTCAGGATAATTTAATATATTTAAAATTGCCATAAATGTTGATTATTTTATTTATTGCTGATAACTTATCTACAAGGTCTAAACGCCTTAAATTTATTAGACATATTAAGAATATTATACTTTGCTAATAGCTCAATTACCTGACTCAAGTTCATTTAGCCTTCACTTACTTCTAAGTAATTTTTCATTCACTATCGTAAAGGAATCTTTATGCTAGAACTGCTTATCTATATGTTTGAAAATTATCTGAGCACCCAAAATTTGCCTGACTTCAAAAGCATAACTGCAGAGCTCGAAGCTGCCGGATTTGATAATCAAGATATTGAAAATGCCTTTACTTGGTTTAATCAGCTAAAAGCGATGACTAATGCTATCCCTGTAAAAAATAATGCTTGTTCTTCATTAGGTTATCGCATGTACTCAGAAAATGAACAAAAAAAGATCAGTGCTGAAAGCTTAGGTTTTGTATTATTTCTAGAGCAAGCCAAGGTGCTTGACCCAAATGAACGAGAAATTATCCTTGATCGCGCTATGGCTCTCAAACAAGAGCATATTAATATCGAGGAAATGCGCTGGATTGTAATGATGGCGCTTTGGAATGAAGGTCGAGAAAAAGACTTTTTATTTATAGAAGATGCAATCTACCAAGATCACAACTTAGTTTTACACTAAGTACCTTCTATATTTTTAATGATGCGGGTAATAATGCCTGCTTGATTTAACGTGTAAAAATGTAAGCTCGGCACGTCCCATTCAATCAACGTTTCACAAAGTTCAGATACCACATCTACGCCGTATGATCTTAATGAAGGTAAGTCGTCCCCGTAGCTCTCTAATTTAATTCTTAGCCAACGAGGAATTTCTGCACCACAATTAGACGCGAAGCGAGCCAATTGCTTAATGTTATATATTGGCATAACGCCTGGCACAATTGGGATGTTGATATCTGCAATCAAGCATTCATCCATAAATCTAAAATATGCGTCAGCATTGAAAAAGAATTGTGTGATAGCCGAGTTAGCTCCTGCATCCACTTTATTTTTAAAGTTTTGAATGTCCGTTTGTGATGAGACTGCTTCAGGATGATATTCAGGGTAGGCCCCTACTTCAATATGAAAATAATCATTGGTTTCTTGTCGAATAAAACTTACCAATTCATTAGCATGTTTAAACTCTCCTCTCGACACTGCGCCATGTGGCACATCACCTCTCAAGACTACAAGGTGCTTAATATCATGTTGCTGATAGAGATCGAGTAAAGTTTTAATTTCTGCTTTTGTCGATGAAATACCTGAAATATGAGGTACCGCATTAAAGCCTTCTTGTTTTATTTCTAATACTGTTTCAAGCGTCAGATCTCGCGTAGAACCCCCTGCACCGAATGTCACCGAGTAAAATTCGGGCTTAAATGCAGAAAGTTGCTGACGCGTATCTTTTGAGTTTTTTATACCTTCCGGTGAACTGGGAGGAAAAAACTCAAAACTGTAAGAAATTTTCCTAGGCATGATTAATAACGATACTGCTCAGGCTTGTAAGGTCCTTCTTCTTTAACGCCAATATACTTAGCCTGTTCTTCTGATAAGTTTGTAAGTTGAGCATTTAATTTTTTCAATTGCAAGCGAGCAACTTTCTCATCCAAATGTTTTGGTAAGGTATATACACCGACTGGATATTTCTCAGAGTGCGCAAATAATTCAATCTGAGCAATCGTTTGATTCGCGAAAGATGAGCTCATCACATAACTTGGATGCCCTGTGCCACATCCTAAATTCACGAGCCTACCTTTTGCAAGCAAGATGATTCTTTTACCGTCTTTAAAAATCACGTGGTCAACTTGCGGTTTAATTTCTTCCCATGTGCAATCGTTTAAAGATACAACATCAATTTCATTGTCAAAGTGGCCGATATTACAAACGATCGCTTGATGTTTCATACGCGACATATGGTCGCGAGTAATTACATGATAATTACCTGTGGCTGTTACAAAAATGTCAGCATGTTCAGCAGCATAATCCATGGTCACGACTCGGTACCCTTCCATTGCAGCTTGAAGTGCGCAAATAGGATCAATTTCAGTGACCCATACTTGTGCAGACAAAGCGCGAAGTGCTTGTGCTGAACCTTTGCCTACATCACCGTATCCAGCCACAACAGCTACCTTACCTGCAATCATCACGTCCGTTGCACGTTTAATAGCGTCTACTAGAGATTCGCGGCAGCCATAAAGATTATCAAATTTAGATTTAGTCACTGAATCATTGACATTAATTGCAGGGAAAGCCAATTTACCTTCTTTGTGCATTTGATATAAACGATGAACGCCTGTTGTCGTCTCTTCAGTCACCCCTTTAATGTGTTTAAGCCTTTCAGAATACCAATGAGGGTCAATTGCTAACTGTTGCTTGATTGAATTAAAAAGTGAAACTTCCTCTTCGCTTGATGGCTTAGAAATCAATGCAGCATCTTTTTCAGCGCGCGTACCTAAGTGAAGAAGTAAAGTTGCATCGCCACCATCATCTAGAATCATATTGGTATAGCCGCCATCGCTCCATTCAAAAATACGATGCGTATATTCCCAATATTGATCAAGCGTTTCACCTTTAAAAGCAAAAACAGGCGTCCCACTTTTAGCTATCGCTGCTGCTGCATGGTCTTGCGTTGAATAGATGTTGCAAGATGCCCATCTCACCTCAGCCCCCAAATCCTTGAGGGTTTCAATAAGCACTGCTGTTTGAATCGTCATATGGAGTGAGCCGCTAATGCGCGCACCTTTTAATGGTTTAACTTTTGAATATTCTTCACGAATAGCCATGAGGCCTGGCATTTCAGTCTCTGCAATGGCGATTTCTTTTCGGCCAAAGTCAGCCTGATTAATATCGGCAATAAGATAGTCTTGTGTATTTAAATTTTGGTTAGTCACTGTATTCATTTTAAATTCCTTTTGAATGCTAAGTGACCAGCTGGGATGTTTCGGTATCCACCAACATCCCGTGACTGGCACGGTTATAAATTGGTGAACGCCGTTTACAAGTAAACTTGTAATCTGAGCCTGGGATTTTATGAAAAAATCTCGCAGCGTTCCTCAGAAGGAATGCATTATAAATTAAAAGTACGAATGGTTCAAATACTTAAAAAATCTAGAAATTAACTTGCTGATTTAAGGATTTGAGCTTTATCTGCTGCTTCCCATGAAAATTCTGGCTCGTCACGGCCAAAATGCCCATAAGCCGCTGTTTTCTTATAAATGGGACGTAATAAATCAAGCATTTGCACAATGCCTTTAGGTCTTAAATCAAAATGCTCAAGAACTAATGTGGTCAATTTTTCGTCTGCAATCTTGCCTGTGCCGTAAGTTTCCACCATAACTGAGGTCGGTCTTGCAACGCCAATCGCATATGAAATTTGAACTAAGCAGCGAGAGGCTAAGCCTGCTGCCACAATATTTTTAGCCACATAGCGTGCAGCGTATGCTGCTGAACGATCAACTTTGCTCGGATCTTTTCCTGAAAAAGCCCCGCCACCATGAGGTGCAGAACCGCCGTAGGTATCTACAATAATTTTACGCCCAGTAAGTCCACAATCGCCTTGGGGGCCTCCAATGACAAATCTGCCAGTAGGATTTACAAGATACTTGATGTCGCCTTTCATAAGCTCTTTAGGCAAAATAGGCTTAATAATTTCTTCAATCACTGATTCGCGAATGGTCTCGAGTGACACCTCTGGGTCATGCTGCGTTGATAGCACAACTGTATCAATCGATTGAGGCTTATGGTCTTTATACTTTAAAGTGACTTGTGCCTTAGCATCCGGACGCAGCCAAGGAAGTCTGCCATCTTTTCTTAAATAAGACTGTCTTTCCATTAAACGGTGAGATAGCCAAATAGGCATAGGCATCAGCTGCGCTGTTTCATCACAGGCATAACCAAACATTAAACCTTGATCACCTGCCCCCTGGTCTAATGGGTCATCTAAAGCGACATCCACACCATGAGCAATATCAGGTGACTGCTTGTCATAGGCGACAAGAACAGCACAGCCTTTATAATCAATGCCGTAATCCGTATTGTCATATCCAATGTAACGAATCGTATCGCGGGCAACCTTGATGTAATCCACATTAGCTGTCGTGGTGATCTCACCTGCTAATACAACAAGCCCTGTATTTGTTAGTGTTTCAGCTGCAACACGAGCAGTAGGGTCTTGCTCTAAAATAGCATCAAGAATCGCATCGGATATCTGATCAGCTACTTTATCTGGATGACCTTCGGAAACAGATTCCGAAGTAAATAGATGCTCGCTCATAGTTTTTTCCAAGTTCTAAATTACGTAAAGCGTTTAGAATAGCAAAATATCGCGTTTAAAGACAATTATGCTTTCAAGACTATCCTTATTTTTCATTGCTGTATTCTTTCAGTTACCTCTCTTTATCTTGCATGGATTAGGGGAGTTATTAGGTCTTGTTGCTTATCAATTTGATCGTCGGTTTAAAGAGCGAATAGATGCTAATTTAAAACATGCTTTTATTTCATCCGATGAAAATAATTTAAAAAAACTTACACAATTATCGGTCCGAGAAATTGGCAAATGTCTTACGGAAGCCCCTGCAATTTGGTTTAACTCACCTCAAAAGAATTTTCGCTGGGTCAAACAATGTTACGGATGGCAGCATGTTGAAACTGCTCTCAAAAAGAAAAAGGGTATTATTTTTTTAACGCCTCATTTAGGCTGTTTTGAAATTACTGCTCAGTACTACGCGCACTTTCACCCCATCACTGTTCTATTTAAGCGTCCAAAACTAAACTGGCTTGCAAATATTGTTTTATCTGGAAGACGTCATTCCCAAGTTCATCTCGCTGAAGCTAACCTCCATGGCGTTAAGCAATTAATGCAAGCGTTAAAAAAGGGCGAAGCAATTGGCGTATTGCCTGATCAAGTTCCTAATGAAGGCCAGGGCGTATGGGCTCAATTTTTTAATACGCCCGCCTATACCATGACGCTTGTTTCTAAACTTGCAGAATCTTCTAACGCAACTGTTCTCATTGGTTTTGGCCATAGACTTACGCGTGGCCGGGGATATGACGTCTATATTGAGCCCTTAGGTCAAGACCACTCCCCCCAAGGCATTAATGATCGGCTCGAGATGCTCATTCGAAAATATCCAACACAGTATCTTTGGAATTATCAGCGATTTAAAAAACCAAACAAATAAGAGACAATCATTGTATGAAACTTCATTTTACAAAAATGCATGGAATTGGTAATGACTTTATAGTGCTCGATCATACAAAGTCACCATTCAAGCTATCTAAAGATGTGATTCGATCCTTATCTCATCGACAACTTGGCATTGGGTTTGATCAGCTTCTCGTTGTTGAAAATACATTACTCGAAAACGTTGATTTCAAATATCGTATTTTTAATCAAGATGGCGGCGAAGTTGAGCAATGTGGCAATGGTGCGCGTTGTTTTTATCGATTTGTAAAAGATAAGCACTTAACGCATAAGCAATCCATTCGCGTAGAAACAAAATCGGGGGTCATTGAACTCACTGAAGATAATGAGCATATGATTGAAGTAAATATGGGTGAACCTATTTTTAATACTAAACTTATTCCATTTATTTCAGATGTCGAAAAGGATGAGTATCCCATTTCAATAGATTTACCTCATCAAAAAGAAACCATAAATATGGCGGTATTATCCATGGGCAATCCTCACGCAGTGATCACTGTAAAAAACACCCTTCAAGCTCATGTTGAAACATTAGGTGCTTATTTGGAATCACATGCACTTTTTCCAAAACGCGTTAACGTTGGATTTATGGAAATTGTATCGCCCCATCATATTCGTTTGCGTGTTTTTGAAAGGGGTGTAGGAGAAACACTTGCCTGCGGAACAGGGGCATGCGCTGCAGCAGTATCAGGGATCAAACGTCATTTACTTATATCACCAGTGAAGGTTGATATGCCTGGCGGGTCGTTATCCATCGATTGGAAAGGATCTTCATCTGCTGTAATGATGAAAGGCCCGGCCGTCAGTCTTTATGAGGGAGACATTGAGATCACTTAAAACTTATGGAACATAATCACTTCCAAAAAAGCTATATCGATTACCTTACCTTTGAAAAAGGTCTTAGCAGCAACTCAATTAAAAGTTACGTGCATGATCTTGCCCAACTTGTAGTCCTTATTGAGCATGATCGTTTTGAATCCTTCACTATCCAAGACATCAGACGTGCAAGTGCTAAACTGAATAGCCAAGGGCTCCATGGCAAATCAATTGCACGTATGTTATCCGCATGGCGAGGATTTTTTAATTACCTAATTGAGCGCCACCAGTTTAAAGAAAATCCCGTCAAAGATGTTCATGCACCTAAGAGCGCTAAGACATTGCCGCAAACTTTATCGATTGAGCAGATAGTTAAACTCGTTTCGATTGATGACACCTCATTATTGGGGCTCAGAGATAAAGCCTTTTTAGAATTATTTTATTCATCCGGATTACGTTTAAGTGAGGTAGTGAATGTCAATATCAACGATCTCGATCTTCAAGAAGGCATCATCACTGTCATAGGTAAAGGCAATAAAACGCGTATGGTCCCCATAGGCCAAAAAGCTATCCATGCCATTCAATGCTGGATTGAAAAACGTGCGGCTATCAAAACAGAAGATAAATCGGCGGATGCTTTATTTATTACCGAACGAGGAAAACGTATGTCAGCCCGAGCTATTCAGTATCGCATTCAAATGTGGGCTATCAAGCAAGGAATTGATAGCACCGTTCACCCTCATTTATTAAGGCATAGTTTTGCCTCACACGTGTTGCAATCCAGTCAAGATTTAAGGGCTGTTCAAGAAATGTTAGGTCATGCCAATATCAGTACCACACAAGCTTATACCCATCTAGACTTTCAGCATCTTGCAAGTATTTACGATAAAGCACATCCAAGAGCCAAAAAGAAATAGTGATGCATTTAATTTATTTGTCCGCTATTGACGCACTTCAATTCTTTAAACTATAGTGAAGGTATGGAAGCACAACTCATCGCATTAGAAAAAAAAATTAAGCAACTCATTAGCTTAATTGAATCTGCTCAGGGAAAAAATAAGGGGCTTGAAACTCGGCTCGCAACGACCGAAGCAACACTTACAAAACTTCAATCCAATATGAAAGAGGCAAGTCTTCGTCTCGAAAAAATGATGAAGCAACTTCCTGAGAATAATCGATGAGCTCAAAAAATATTACTGTCACTATCATGGCGCGTGAATTTATCGTTGCTTGTCCAGAAGGCCAAGAAAAGAGTTTATTAGATTCCGTGCAATATTTAAATCAGAAAATTGATCTCATCGAATCTCAAGGCTCTATTGTAGGGATCGATCGCATTATCATCATGGCAGCACTTAATATCACCAATGAACTTATTAATCAGAGCCCTTCTGATGATTTAAGCTTATCTCAATTCCGCCATAAAATTTCATCGATTGAACATCAAATCGACGAAGTGCTTGCACAAAACTAAAGATCTGCCTATTCTTCTACTAAATATTGCGATGAGCATGTTTGTTTTTTTAAGTGTTGCTTAGGCTAATAATTCCTTGAACTAGTCTATAGCATCGGTTTTAGCTCATCAGGTTGCGGTGTGAGCGATCTAAATTGGGTGCTCTTTTAAGACACCCTTGGCGATTGCACCTAATGCACCTTAGGCTTTTACCCCTTGAACCTTTGGTTCAGGATGCTGGTCTAGGCAACACTTAAGAAAATCAACACAGCTCTTTTATCAATTTTATATTTGACTTAAAAAAACTATGCGTTATTGGCTCATGAAATCTGAACCATCTGATGTGTCTATAGATGATTTGGCAAAGCTTCCTAAACAAACCATTGATTGGTACGGCGTTAGAAATTATCAAGCAAGAAACTTTATGCGAGATTTAATGAAAGTGGGTGATCTTGCATTTTTTTATCACTCAAATTGTGATGTCCCTGGGATTGCCGGTGTTGTTAAGGTAAGTCAGTTAGCTTATCCGGATCGTTTTCAATTTCAAAAAGGTCATAAGTATTTTGACCCCAAATCCACACCTGAAAATCCACGCTGGCTCAATGTAGATGTAACCCTTGTTAAAAAAACAAATTTATTAAGTCTAAAAGAACTAAGGGAGTTTAAAGCGCTAGAAAATATGCGCATATTGCAAAAAGGAAATCGTCTCTCAATTACACCAGTTTCAGAAGATGAGTGGACATTTATTGAGAAATATTTGAAATAAAAAAAGCCCAATACATATTGGGCTTTTAAAAATGACAAAACTATTTTTTATTTAACGGTATCTAAACTACCCATAGCTTTTGGATAAACAACAATACCCCACGGAATTTCTTTATTTGGAATCCGCTTAGTCACTTCTAATTTATCTGCGTCAATGACAAGCACTTCATCAGATTTTCCGCAAGCAAGTAAAATATCTTTGTCATCTGGTGAAAAACTAAAATGCCAACAGCGTCGCCCCGTTGGAATATCCTTAATTTTCTCAAAGTTAGCGGTGTCATACACTTCTAATGTTTTTGCTTTTGAGGTTGCGACAAATAAACGCTTACCTTCTCGATCAAAACTAACGCCATATGGCGATTCTCCTGTCGCCACAGTTTTAAGATGTTTAAATTGACTGTCTAAGACAATGAAGTTATTTCCATACTCCAGAGTAGCCACATAATACTTTCCATTCGGCGACACTTTAATACCTCGTGGACGATCTCCGTATTTTTTAGTTGAAATCGTTTTTAATAATTTACCATTACTGAAGTTATGCACTGTGATTGTATTGTCAGCCTCGTTGGTCACAATAATTTCTTTTCCACTTTTACTAAATTCAATACCTTCTGTTTCAGGGCCACCGATAATATCTCTTACTTTTTTACCTTTTACTAAATCAACCACTGCAATACGCGCAGGGATTTTTGGTTCATCTTTATCATCATCTTCTTTGCCGGCCACAGGTGGTTTACCGGTCGACGCTGGCTCGGTTGACACAAAAACTTGTCCTTTAAATACACGAACAAATTCTGGATTTTTACCAACTGAAATATGTTTCACAAATTGATTCGTTTTTAAATCGAACACAGACAAATTTTCATCATCTTTATTTGCAGTAATTAAATAATGGCCGTCTTCCGTGATACCAATACCACGTGGATTTTTAGCCTGAATATCGATTGAGTCTTCTGTTTCCATAGTGTTTAAATTAATAACACTGACACCGCCTTCTTGATTGGATACATAAGCCTTACCTCGATCTTCAGCATTTGCTATCAAAGATGAAATAAGTAATCCCAATACGACAACTGATTTTATAACCTGCATTCGTTTCTCCTAAAATATTTTACTTTTTATTATTAAATACTTATTCACAATCTGCCAGGGGATTTCTCCCTTTAACGCCTCATGAAAATAACGAAGCATTAGCCTAAGAAAAGTTTATAGGCTGGATTATCTGTTTCATCCCAGAAGGGATAGCCCAATTGATTCAAAAAGACTTCAAAATTAATCTCATCTTCGGGCGGCACTTGCATGCCAACTAAAACACGTCCGAAGTCAGCACCATGATTGCGGTAATGAAATAAACTGATATTCCAATTGTGTCCCATCGTTTCTAAAAATTTCATGAGGGCGCCTGGCTTTTCTGGAAATTCAAATCTAAAAACCATTTCATTCTTAGCTTGGGGTGAGTGTCCGCCTACCAGGTGTCTTAGGTGAAGTTTTGCAACTTCATTATTTGTGAGATCAATAGTGGGCAAGCCTTCCTTATCGAGCATAGCTTTAATCTGTGATGGCTCGTCTTTGTCATTGGTTGCAAGACCGACATAAATATGTGCTTGCTTAGGATCTGAAAAACGATAATTAAATTCAGTAATATTGCGCTGGCCTAATAACCTACAAAAGTTTTTAAAGGCTCCTGGAGTTTCAGGTATGGTGACTGCAAGCACAGCTTCTCTTTTTTCACCAATCTCAGCTCGCTCGGCTACAAAACGTAAACGATCAAAATTCATATTAGCGCCCGATGCAATGCCTACCAAAGTCTCATCTTTTAAATTATGTTTCTTGATATAAACTTTCATACCTGCAACCGATAAAGCGCCTGCTGGTTCTAAAATAGACCGCGTATCCTCAAAAACATCTTTAATGGCAGCGCAAATGGCATCGTTATCCACCACAATCATTTCATCGACGTAAGCCTGACAAAGTGGGAAGGTCACTTGGCCTACTTCTTTCACAGCTGCGCCATCAGCAAAAAGCCCTACTTGATCCAGCACCACACGCTTGCCTGCTTTTAAAGATAAGCTCATAGCTTCGGCATCTTTGGCCTCAACACCGATCACTTTAATTTCAGGTCGCATCGCTTTGATATAAGCTGCCATGCCTGCAAGAAGGCCGCCGCCGCCAACACAGCAAAAAATTGCATGAATCGGTTTTTTAAAGTCATCTAAAATTTCTTTAGCGATCGTTCCCTGCCCTGCAATTACGTCTGGGTCATCGTAAGGATGCACAAAAGTGAGGCCCTCTTTTTTCTCAATCTCAAGCGCATGATGGTAAGCATCTGAATAAGAATCGCCCCATAGCACCACTTCAGCGCCACCATGTTTTACAGCATCAATTTTAATGAGGGGGGTTGTAGTCGGCATGACGATCACAGCGCGACATCCTAGTTTTTGTGCGCTTAACGCAACGCCTTGTGCATGATTGCCCGCAGAAGCTGTGATAACGCCCTTGTCTAGCTGCGGTTTAGATAAGCCCGCCATCTTGTTATAGGCGCCGCGTAGTTTAAATGAAAAGACAGGTTGCAAATCTTCCCGCTTTAAGAAAATCTGATTATGAAAACGACTTGAGAGATGTGTCTGAAATTCAAGTGGTGTTTTCTTTGCCACGTCATATACACGCGCCTCATTAATACGTTTTACGTAGTCATTCTTCATATGCTAATTTTCAAGAGTCGCCCTGGCGTGTATAGTAGATGTTAAAGCATCATTATAAATAAAATATAAGGGTTTAAGTAAAAATGGCATTCACGCAAGACGAATTAAAACAACAGGTTGCAAAGGCCGCGATTGAATATGTAAAGTCTGGCATCATTGGTGTAGGGACTGGTTCTACTGCAAATTTCTTTATCGATGAATTAGCAAAAGTAAAACATAAAATTGATGGTGCGGTTGCAAGTAGTGAGGCATCAGCAGATCGTTTACGCAAACATGGCATTGAGGTTTTTGACTTAAATAGTGTGAATAGCATGGATATTTATGTTGATGGTGCGGATGAAATCACAGAGCATATGCATATGCTCAAAGGTGGTGGTGGTGCTTTAACGCGAGAGAAAATTGTTGCGGCAGTTGCTAAAACCTTCATTTGTATATGTGATGAAACAAAATATGTGCCCGTCTTAGGCAAGTTTCCTTTGCCTGTGGAGGTGCTCCCGATGGCTAAAAGTTATGTGGCTCGAGAACTCACCAAATTAGGTGGGCAGCCTCAGTTACGAAATTTTACGACCGATAATGGAAACGTCATCTTGGATGTTCATGGTCTTGTAATTAAAGACCCGATCGCGATGGAGGCTACCATCAATCAAATGGTGGGGGTCGTCACTAACGGTTTATTTGCAGCTCGCCCAGCTAATATATTATTATTGGCTACAAAAGACGGGGTTAAAACTATTACAAAATAAGCTTATAAGTCTTAAAAATGTCATATATAAGTAATAATATATATGATGTGAAATTGTAAGTGTTTATAAGGATTACTAAAAATGGCTTCAGAACATAGTTATAAAGAGTACGACCTAGAATTAGAAGCGGTAAGAGCGAAGGTCTTAAAAATGGGCGGCTTAGTCGAAGAGAATATTCTTTCTGCTATTGAGTCTCTTAAAAAAGACGATATCGACTTAGCGAATAAAGTGATTAAAATTGACGAAAAAGTCAACGGTCTTGAAATGGAAATTGACGAAGATGCATCTCGCATTATTGCGAAAAGGCAGCCTGCAGCAGGAGACCTTCGTATGATCATTTCGATCCTTAAATCCATCACAGACTTAGAGCGCATTGGTGATGAAGCAACAAAGATTGCACGCACAGCTATTCGCGTTAACGAAAATCCAAATATTAAAAAAATCAAAATCGGTGAAATTAAACTGATGGTAGAAGCTGTTCATTCGATGCTTAAAACCGTATTAGACTCATTCGCGCGACTTGATATTAGCAAAACAATTGAGATCGCAAAAAAAGATGAGGCGGTAGATGATCAGTATCGCGCAACTATTAGAGAGCTTCTCACATACATGCTTGAAGATTCAAAAGCTATTTCAGTGTCTTTAGAGTTGCTCGTGGTAGTCAAAGCGCTCGAACGCATTGGTGATCATTGCAAAAATATCTCAGAACACATTGTGTATGCTGTGAAGGGTGCTGACATTAGACACTCAACAATCAAAGAGATTAAAAAGACGATTGCTGAATAATTCATTTAAAAAATAAAAAACACTTCCTCGGGAGTGTTTTTTTACGTCTTCATTTTTAATTAGCTTTTAGGTGGTACATATCCCGACGCATTATCCGCACCGTCACCAAAAAAATAAGCTTCGGTTTGTTCGGTTAAATATTTACGCGCTGCCGGATCCACAAAACTCAATCGGTTCTCGTTCACTAACATCGTTTGGTGTTTAAGCCAACCTGCCCATGCCTCTTTAGATACGCTCTCAAAAATACGTTTGCCCAAAGGGCCTGGGTATGGGGGAAAATCTAAACCATCTAATTCCTTGTCTAATTTGACACATTTCACTGTTCTTGCCATAACTAAATATCCTTTGCATTGCAATCAATAAATTTATAAATCGTTAAGTTTGAGTATACCAAAGATGTGCTACAATGTTTTCAAGTTGTTAGGTGATGTCTTCTTAAGGTTTATCTTCATTTAAGAAAACATTGAAACTGGGAAATAGGTGAGTGTAACAACAATTCCTATACTGCCCCCGCAACGGTAAGTAAGCGTGGATTCATATATACATGCCACTGAATTTATTTCGGGAAGGCCATGAATCAAATCTTACGAGTCCGGAGACCGGCCTAGTAACTCACACAGAAATACTACGGGGAGTGGTATTTGATTTGTGAGCACTCTTCACATTTATTTTCTCCTAAAGTATTTCTATTCATTAATCTCATGCGGGGTTGCATGATTATTTAGAAATACTATGAAAAAAATTATTCTATTGAGTCTATTAATGACTCAACTCTTAACAGCAAACGTTTTTGCAGACACCACACTTAAAACCTCTGATGTCTTTGTTACGGCTACACGCACGCCTATTTCAAAAAATAATGTCATTGCAGATGTAACTACAATTACCGAGGAAGAGATTGAGCGGGCAGGATCTTCATCGCTCACAGATCTTCTTCAAAGACAACCGGGTATCGAAATTTACAATTCTGGCGGACAAGGCAAAGTTTCGAGTCTTCATATTCGAGGTAGCGAATCAGATCATGTTGTGGTCCTCATTGATGGCTTAAGAGTTAATCAAGTCACTTCAGGTCTAACTGCATTTGAGAACATACCACTTTCTCAGATTGAAAAAATTGAAATTGTAAGGGGTGCATCATCAAGCCTATATGGTGCGGGAGCAATAGGGGGTGTCATTCAAATTTTTACAAAAAAAGGTGTGTCTGGATTTAAACCTTATGCCGCTATAGGTTATGGCAGATACGATACAAAAACAGCCCAAGCAGGCATAAGAGCTGGCAATGATTCTACAAATTATGCAATTAATATCTCGAGCTTATCGACCGACGGTTTTTCTGCACTTAAAACCAATGACCCCATATTCAATGATAAGGATGGATACAATAATTTAAGTTTGTCTGGATCCATAAATCATAAATTTAATCAGGATAATTCTATTGGCATAAATTTTATAAAAAGTAGTGGTAACAATAAATATGATAATCGATTTGCTACATCATTTATTGACTACAAAAATAAAATGGATACACAAGCAACTGGTATTAATTTTAGTAATAAAGTCACTAATGATTGGCAATCGGACTTAAAGATTGGCCAATCTATTTACAAATATAATGGACATGATGGGGTAAGCTGGACTCCAAATATTTCAAAGCAAAATCAACTATCTTGGCTTAATAATATAACTCTGTCATTAGGCTCGCTACTCCTTGGATATGACTTCAATCGGGAAACAATAAATAAATCTCTAGAGTATGACAAAAGTGAAAGAAATAATTCTGGATACTTGGTCGGTTACTTATTAAATCGAGATAATCATAATCTTCAATTGAATTATAGAGTTGATGATAACAGTGCTTATGGCAAATTTAATACGGGTAATATTGGTTATGGTTATAATCTAAATAAGCAATGGAATATTTCATCGATCTATGGAACTGCTTTTAGGGCGCCAAATTTTATGGATCTCTATTTTTGTTCTTCTTATGGCTGTTCTAACAATCCAAATTTGAAGCCTGAAGAATCAAAAAATATTGAAGCGAGCTTAAGATATCAAAAAGATGAAGATAAGTTTTCCGCGACCATATTCAAAAATAAAATTGATAATTTTATTCAGCTCGATTCAGGTTATATTCCTCAAAACACTGAAAAAGCAAAATTTGAAGGCATTACTTTTAATGGCTCAACTTTTGTAGATCATTTTCAACTTTATGGTAATGTAACTTTGCAATCTGCAAAAAATGATGTAACCAATCAAAAACTGCTAAGAAGATCTCAGCAATATGGCAATCTAGGTTTAAATTATTATTCTGGTCCATGGAATATGGGTACAGAAATTAATGCATCGGGATCTAAAAATGATGCTTGCGATCCCTTTGAGTTTAGCTGTCCAATTAAAATTCCTGGGTATGCTGTTGTAAATTTGGTTGCAGACTATAAAATTAATAATGATATGAAACTTAATCTAAGAATCAACAATTTATTAAATAAAGATTATGCCTTAGCTTATGATGGGCAGCCAGGTGCTACCGGAGATTATGGCGCTCGAGGTTTCGCTTACCAGACAGCGGGGGCCAGCTTCTTTATTAATTTACGCTATGAACCTCAATGAAATCAAAGTACAATAAAATATCTATTAGGATTAAATATGATTTCAATTAAAAATTTCGACTCTAGAAAACCTATCACCCTTACTGCCTTATTTTTACTAATGTGCCTTACTAGGGGAGATCATCTTTTAACTCCGCTTTCTCTTCCTGACGCAAGCTTTGCACTTTTTTTAATTGGTGGCATGCTTTTACAAAAACCTAGGTGGTTTATTTCTCTTTTTATATTGAGTGTTGTAATTGATCTTACAACTTTATCTACTAATAGCGCATATCAAATACATATTAACTTTGGTTACTGGGGATTATTGCCTTCTTACGGAATAATGTGGTTTTTTGGCTCGCGTATTGCAAACACTAAAAGTTTCGTAAGGTTTGTGGCTTTCGGTGTTATTTCAACGCTTATAACATTTGTAATTTCAACGCAAACTTATAATTTACTCTCTGGTACATTCCCTGGTATGACTATTAAACAAAGCATTCAAACAGGATGGGAATATCTACCGCAAAGCTTTATTTATACGATGAGCTATCTTTTGGCTTACTGGGGCATTCAATCTTTATTTAAAAGACGGTTTGTTTCGCACAAAGCTTCTGCCTTATAAATATTTAAGCGGTAGGATTTACGGTTTTTTTATTTCTTCAATCCGCTAGCTTTTTTTCCGCCATTACCTAAACGCCTATTAGTCTTAATGAAAGATAAAAAATGAAACTTTTAACTTTACTTCTGTCACTTCTCTTTACGCCTAAGCTAAATGCTGAAATGCAAACTAGTTTTTGTAATGCAATTGATGGTGGAACTTTGTCAGTGCAATTTGATGAAGCAAAGCAAATTGTTATAGTCAATAAAATCCCCCAAACTAAAGTATCTATTGACGAGAAAAGTATGCGCTTTTGGAATGATAAATACGCTTATACTTTTAATAGAGAAAATGGGGCGATGATGGTATATCTTGGGGAAGAAGTTGTAGGTGTTCTAGAATGCTCTTTCAAAAAATAATGCTCATCTCACCTCTCTTTAGATCTAATTTATATGCGGAAGTAGCTTATAAAACTATTTTTTAATGATTTGAAGTATGAGAATGAGCGCAATAACTTGCGGAATGACAAATCCTAAAATATTTTGTGGAGCAATACCTACAAATGTGTCTGTTAAACTTCGGGCGAATGTCACAGCTGGATTACAAAAGAAAGTCGATGAAGTAAACCAATAGCCTGCAGTCACTGTTAAAGCCACAATCATTGCAATTTGTTTCTTGGCATATTTTAATCCTAGATAAATCACTGTAAGCAATATCAGTGTTGCTATCACTTCACTTACCCAAATACCCAATCCAGTTCTGATTTTTGTTGATGTTTGAATGATAGGTAAGTTAAACATCAAATGTGTTATCCAAACACCTGAAATTGCGCCTGAGATTTGCGCGGCAATATAAGGTACTAAGTCTTTGCGTTTTAATTGTTTGTGGGTGTAAGCCATCACACTGACTAGTGGATTAAAGTGCGCTCCTGAAATGGGACCTAAAATCATAATCAATACATAAAGGCCAGCCCCGGTAGCGATACTATTACCAAGCAGTGTCACAGCATCATTGCCAGAGGAAAGTGCTTGCCCCATAAGACCTGAGCCTGTGATGACAGACAATAATGCTGCGGTGCCAAAGAATTCTGTTAGATATTTTTTATTCATCATGGATGTCTTGAATAGCTTTCTTTAAGGATAATAAATCTAGTTGGTCGATAGGTAAATGAATAAGTGCTTCAATATTTTTTGTTAATCCTAATAATGTTTTTTGAAATGCTTCTCGTTTAATTGCATCTGTTCCTTCAACGCTCGCAGGATCAGGAAATCCCCAATGCGCTGTTGATGGATGACCTAACCAAATAGGACATGCTTCATTAGCTGCGTTATCACATACCGTAATAATCAAATCCATCTGTGGTGAATCAGGCAAACTATATTCATCCCAAGTCTTGGATCGTAACTTCTCTTTTGGATAACCCATTTCTATCGCTAACTCGGAAGCAAAAGGATTCACTCGTCCTGCTGGGTTAGAACCTGCTGAATAACCAATAAATTTACCGCCACTTAAAGTTGTTACTAACGCTTCAGCCAAAATGCTTCGGGCAGAATTGCCGGTGCAAAGAAAGAGAATATTATAGGATTTCATATCATAATTATAACGAATAAAGCCTTCAACACTTTGCGTCACTTAACTAGACGCTATAGAGCTCTGGATTAACCAATACCTGCTTGGAGTAAGATAAAAAGAGCTATTTTTGCTATACTTGCGCTTCTTCACGATTTTGTTGTGAGGTTCCATCTGACCACCACTTCCTTATTACCCTGACAACTTTTATTATGAAAAAAGATATAGTTAGAAAAACATATTTAAAAAAGCGCCAAGAACTTCCTGCTGCCGTATTTGAAGAAGAAGAATCTCATCTTATCCAAAATACTATTGAGCTTATTAAAAAATTTAAGCCTGAGTGTATTCATTGTTTTTTACCCATCTACTCAAAGGGTGAGATAAATACTATGTTAATCATTCAGTATTGTTGGGAAAATAATATCAATGTTGTCGTGCCTGTTAGTAACTTTGAAGAGGGCACATTAAAAAATGCAGAATTTGGACCTGATACCAAAACAAAACAAACAAAAAATAACATTACCGAACCAATTGATCCTATTTGGAAAAAAAACGATGCCATTGATGTTGTAATCACTCCTCTTCTGGCTTTTGATCTTAAAGGTTATCGGGTAGGTTACGGTAAAGGATTTTACGATCGTTTTTTTGCTTCTTTACACAATGATGCAAAAAGAATTGGAATCAGCCTTTTTGGGCCGTGTAGTGACATAGAAAATATAACTGAACTAGATATACCTTTGACACATTGCGTTACTCCCAATAAAACCTACACTTTTTAGAATGTTAAAAAGTGTTAAGTATCTATTGTTGTAAGTTTTAATTTAAATAAACTGTTTATTTCTTAAGTAGCTGTTCCTTAGACGGTGCGTAGGTTTCTATTGCTGATGGGAATGCCCCTGCATGGACATCAGCTGCAAACTGATTTATAGCATTTTTGATAAGATCGGCTCCATTCAGGTATGTTCTTACGAATTTAGGCTTAAAGTCTGTAGAGAATCCTAGGACATCTTGAAAAACCAGTGCTTGTCCATCTACGTCTAATCCTGCTCCAACACCGACAACTGGGATAGAAACTGCGTCTCTAACCGAGGCACCTACGTGTTGTGGGACAGCCTCTAAAACGATGGCTATGCATCCAAGCTTATCAAGTTTTTTGGCTTCTTCAATGAGACTAAGCTCACTTTCAATAGTTTTACCTTGAGCTTTAAATCCACCGATTGCATTGTGGTGAGATGGTGTAAGCCCAATGTGTCCGATTGTAGGAATACCTGATTGAGATAGATGCGCATAGAGCTCTTCGTTTCCAGCAACACCCTCTATCTTGAGTGCATTGGCTCCAGCCTTGATTAAGATTTCAACGTTATCCATTGTCTCCTTCATCCCCTTTCTATTGCTCATGAAAGGCATAGCAGCAATAAGGAATTTGTCTTTTGCTCCCTTTCTCACCGCTCGGGTGTGCATCGCAATGGTTTCTGCATCAGAACTCAATGTGTCGCCATGGCCATGCATGACCATAGACGAACAGTCGCCAATTAAAATACCACTTACATCGGTTTCGTTAAGAATCTTTGCGCTCCAGTAGTCGTAAGAAGTAACAACTACAATTTTCTTTCCCTCTGCTTTTAACTTTTTGAAATTTTCTAATACGCTCATGATATTAATCCTGGTAAGTAAAAAGATTTTTCAAAGTAAATTTTAGCCCTAAATTTAGATAATCTGCAAAAAAATAAATTTTCTTTATTGCCCTTCCCATCCAGCAAAGTGGCTCGCTCTATTGGTCTCGTTAATTGGATAAATTGACCCCTAAAACTCGGTAAAAGTCAGCATTTTTGCTATAATTCCGCTTCTTCACGGTTTTATCGTGAGGTTCTATATGGCCAGGTAGCTCAGTCGGTAGAGCAGCGGATTGAAAATCCGCGTGTCGGCAGTTCGATTCTGCCCCTGGCCACCATTCAAATTTTAAAAAAAGCATTAACTAAGGGAAGTAATGAAAAAAAATACAAAAGTAACAATAGCAGTGGCACTTATTGGATTAGTTGCTACAGCAGCTATCGCATTTAAATATGTTAACGCCAGAACAAAAATTAAAGAATTAGAGGCTGTTTCACGCCTACAAAATTTAACTTTAATCGCTATTGGTAACAAAGATTATGTCCTTGCTTGTAAATCACAAACTGAGGCAGAGGAATATCTAGGTAAAGTTCACTCCAAGTCTGAAGACTTGCTTGGCATGATTCATAAGAGCAATCAAGAGCTTTGCAGCAAGGCACTAAATACACAATCTAAATAATTTAGATCAAATTTAAAAGCCAGCGCTCGCTGGCTTTTTTTATTTATAGCATAGTAATTTTTTTAAAAAATAATCTTGAGTGAGGCCTTAAGGGTCCATTATAGATTTAAGAGTCTCCACTTCGCTTGCAGTGCTAGAGCTATGCCAATGTCATAATTTGTTAACAATTATCGACTAATATGATCAAGTACATCAAAAGTGTACAAAATTAATACAACCCAAAAGGATAAAAAAATGAAAAAGTCAGTACGTTTAAGTCTTATTATTGTCGCTGCTGTTGCAGCAATATCAACTACGGTGGCTGCGTCCACATTCGTTCAAAGCAATGAAAAATTTCATGAATTAGAACGCGCAGTGCGCTTACAAAATTTAAGCGACATCGCTGTTAGAAATAAGGATTTTGCGCTTGCTTGCAAAGCTCAAACAGAAGCTGAGAAAGCTCTTTTGCAAGCTAATCTTCGCTCAGAAGATGTTGTAGGTATGGTGGATAAATCAAGAGTTGAGCTCTGTTCAAAAGCTACAAAAGTGATCGTTTTAAAATAATTGATTACTTGTTTTAAAGAAAACCCGCTTTTAAGCGGGTTTTCTATTTTCCCAAAAGCTTTCAGTCGCTTTGAGATTGCTGAACTTTCTTATATTATGCCTACCTAAGAGAGTATGTATGTAAACGAATACTTTTTAAATTTAACATAATCAAGAAGGAATCATAGATGGAAAACTCTGGCACTTTTAAAAACATCATCATTGCAATTTTAATCGCGGTAGCGGGTTACTTTTCATATAGCGCTTATAACGCGGAAGATCAATTGAGCTCACAAACTGCAGAAATTAAAAATTTAAATGGTCAAATTGCAACGCTTAACCAAAAAGTAACTGACTATGAAAAAGCTGACGCACAAAAGAAAGCTGTTATGTCTGAATTGGAAGAAAAAGTAGCGGCTCAAAGTAAAGACCTTGAAGATCTTAAAGCGCTCCTTATAAAGTCTGCTAAACCTTCAAAAGTAAAAGAAGCACCTAAAGCTACGAAAAAGAAATAGTTTCGATCGTCACACATAAGGCTTAGTGCCTCATATGTGATTTTTTAAGTGCCACAAAATGTTTTATAAGACTTATCTTCCTCTATAGGTGGCTCGCTAAATACGTGCGAGTCCTCATAGGGTTTCAAAAGCGCTGCAATCAAATCATTTAAAAACTTGTAGTCCTGATCAGCCACTGCCAGGGACAAAGCTTTCTCTACTAAATAATTACGCGGAATGACTGCTGGATTATATTTTAACATCTTGAGTCTTGATGTCTCTTCACCTTCTTTTTGTTTTTGAATGCAATGGAGCCAATTTTTATACCAAACTTTAAATGATGTATCTTTAAAAATAGCATCCTTTAAAATCGCATCGGATGAAAGATGTCTAAATGTAAGCGTATAGTCAGCTTTATTTTTTTGCATAAGCACTAATAATTCGTTGATTAATTCAATGTCGCTTGCCTCTTCATTAAATAAACCTAGCTTTTGTCGCATACCTTTTAACCATGCTATTTGAAATTGGTCTGAAAAATTATTAACAGACTGAGAAGCTAATTCAATTGACTTATCAGCATTATGATCTATAAGCGGAATTAAAGTCTCAGCAAATCTTGCTAGATTCCACTGCGCTATAGGTGGTTGATTCGAATATGCATAACGACCTTGACGATCAATGGAGCTGAAGACGGTTTCAGGGTGATAACGATCCATAAACGCGCAAGGCCCATAATCAATCGTTTCGCCACTGATGGACATATTGTCCGTATTCATAACGCCATGAATAAAACCTACATGCATCCATTGACTAATAAGCGACGCTTGTCTTTCAATCACCGCATTTAAAAAAGCAAGGTAGGGATTGTCCTTTGCTTTACACTCAGGATAGTGGCGATCAATCGTGTAATCAGCGAGTGCTTTTAATTTATTGATATCATTTAATGTGGATGCGAATTGAAAAGTACCTACACGAATATGACTTTTTGCTACACGCGTAAGTATCGCACCAGGCAACACTTCATCCCGCATAACACTTTCCCCTGTTGTCACTACTGCCAAACTTCTTGTGGTGGGAATATTCAGTGCATTCATCGCCTCACTTATAATGAACTCCCTTAACATAGGTCCTAATGCGGCGCGACCATCACCACGTCTAGAGTAAGGCGTTTGCCCTGATCCTTTAAATTGAATATCAAAATGATCTCCCTCCGGGTTAATGTGTTCGCCGAAGAGGACAGCCCGCCCATCGCCTAATAACGCAAAGTGTCCAAACTGATGTCCCGCATATGCTTCTGCAATAGGGTGTGCTTTTTCAGGAAGTTCATTCCCAGAAAAAATATTGCCCCAAGCCTCAGGACTTAAGGCTTCTTTATCTAAACCTAAAGCCTTTAATAAAGGCTCGTTTAATAAAATAAGTTTTGGATTTGATACTTTTACTGGGAGTTGTTCGACAAAAAAGTCTTTGGGTAATTTTGTATAGCTATGATTAAAGTGCCAAGCTACCTTATTTATCTTTTGGATATTCATTGCATGCACGATAGATTTAACAGGTTATTAGCTTACAGTTACTTGCATGAAATTTCTAAACTGTAAGGCAAGCTTGCTGATTTATCTACAAGGCTATACCCATTTGAACATAGCTTTTCTGCTTTTGCATAACAAGCATCCCAAAAAGCACAGTTAATAATATAAGTTTTGCTCGTATTTGATAGCTTACTCTGATTCGTATAGGTCATCATGCTGCAGCTTGAAAGCAAGAAAAATAAAAATAATAGCGTGATATGTTTCATATATGTTTTTTTAAAAATTGTGTAATTCATTATATTAAAAATTTGCAGATTCACTAAAGGTTTATGAAACATAAGATAGAATTCGATATCAGCTTATATTAGGTTATGCGTGATGCTAGAAAAATTAATTGGATTATTAGCTGTTTGGATTATGAGTGTTATATCCACTATGGGATATGGGGGTATCGTATTACTGATGGCGATTGAGTCAGCCTGTATTCCATTACCCTCCGAAATTATTATGCCTTTCGCAGGATATCTTGTTTTTAAAGGTGAGATGGTGCTCTGGGTAGTCGCCTTAATGGGTGCGCTAGGCTGTGTATTGGGCTCTATACCTGCTTACTATGTAGGAAAAACAGGTGGCAGACAGCTTGCTGAAAAATATGGCCGTTTCGTACTCATCTCTAAAAAAGATTTAAGGATGGCAGATGATTGGTTTAAAAATTATGGTGAGATCATTATCTTTTTAGGTCGCCTTCTTCCAGCGGTAAGAACTTTTATTGCACTTCCTGCAGGAATTGCGCGTATGAATATGACTAAGTTTATTATCTACACATTTGTCGGCTCATTTATTTGGTGCTGGGCACTTGCATACACAGGCATGGTATTTGGTGAGCACTGGGACTCATTAAAAGTTTACTTTCACGAATTTCATTATGTGATTGCTGGTGGTGCAATCATTTTCATCGCTTGGTATATCAAACGTCATTTTCAAAATAATTAAATGACATCTAATTATCATATCGGTATTGACTTAGGTGGCACTAAAATTGAAGTGGCTGTTTTAGACAGTCAGGACAAGATTATTTTTCGGGAGCGATTACTCACAGAAGCCCATTTAGGTAGCGAGCATATCTTTAAGCAAATTCATTCGCTCTATAAAACAGCGCTCATATCTATACAGAATAAAACACATTCACTAGGCTTAGGAACGCCTGGCTCGATCTCAAAGAAAACACATCTACTTAAAAACTCTAATACACTTTGCTTAAACAGCTTGCCACTTCAATCTCTTCTTGAAGACAAGCTAGTCCATGACATCGTGATTGAAAATGATGCTAATTGTTTTGCTCTTGCAGAAGCATTAATGGGAGCAGGTAAAGGATATCCCTCTGTGTTTGGCGTCATCATGGGAACAGGCTGTGGCGGTGGCATTGTATTTGATGGAAAAATTAGACAGGGGCCACAAAATATCGCGGGTGAATGGGGTCATATGGTGATTGATCCTCAAGGCTACCCCTGTTATTGTGGGGCAAATGGCTGTGTAGAAAGTTTTATATCTGGGTGTGGTTTAGAAAAAAGAATTCAAGATAAAACAGGAAAGACACTCTCAGCGATTGATTTTTTTAATGCCCCATCGAAAGACGAAGCCCTAAAAAATATTAAACAAGATTTTTATGCGCGCTTTGGTCAAGCCTTAGCTAATCTTATTAATATCTTAGACCCTGATATTGTTGTATTAGGTGGCGGTCTTTCTAATGAAAAAAGTTTATACAAGGAAGGTATTGTTGAAGTTTATGCACGTATTTTTAATGACACGCCTTCAACGCCGATTGTTAAAAACATGCTGGGTGATTCAGCTGGTGTCATTGGTGCTGCTTTAATTGGTCGAGGACTTACTCAGTAATCGTTTTTTCTTTTTCAACTCTATAGTTACAATTTGGCAAATGATTTTCAAGTAATCCATTAATTTTTACCGTATCTATTTTGCAAAACTTACATTGATAAGCATGTAATGCATCGCCTTGATGCTCTTGCGGATAATCAATATAAAATATTTGTCGTCCCATAATATAGATTATATTACTTGAAATTGCGTTTCATATAATAAGTTATTCCCATTTGTCTTTTTCTTTTGATTCTTCGACAGTCTGCCATTGCATATTTGATGGAGCGTCTATGCCACCTCGCTTTAAAGGAATGACGTGATCAATAATATAACCGGGACAAGCTCCAAAAGGTTTACTTGTTGATGGACATGGTTGTATTTTTTTAAAAGCTTTCTTGGCTTCAAGACTTCTTTTAATGCGCCCATGTTCATCCCGTTCACAGTTCACACAGTAATCTGAATGAACTGCAAAAAGTAACCCGCTAAAGAAAAGTGTAATTAAAAAAAATAAAAATTTCTGCATAAGTCTAGAATCACGACGTTTTAAGTATAATTCTGATAGATGATACAACAGCTCTCTCTTGAATGGCTTAATTCTGAATCGCAAATACCACAGGCGCTCTGGGATAGTTGTTTTCCAGCACCGTACGAAGGTCAGTGGTGGTACAGATCACTCGAGTGTGCTCACCTAGAAGAGCAATTCACTTTTACCTATGGTCTGATTTCTTTGAATGGAGAGCCAATTGCCATCGCCCCTGCTTTCGTCAAGGATGTGCCCATTGAGCTTGTGATGCCTCCGATGATTTTGCCAATCGTAAAGCTAATCAGCAAAATCATCCCGTCTTTCTTATATCAACGTACTTTTTTTATTGGCAGTGCCGGCTCTGATGAGGGGCATATCGGGATTGATCCAAAAATTTTAAAAGCTCAGACAGTAACACAGGATGATATTTTTCTCTGTGTCCAGGAGGCTGCTGAAAAACAAGCGCAAAAATACAAAGCAGCTATGTTAGTTTGGAAAGACTTTCCAAATATATACCATCAAACACTTGCCACCATTTCCAAATCTAAAAAATTATTCCCGCTTATAAGTTTTCCGTCGGCACTTGTAACACTTGAAGGCGGAAATACCGACGATTATATAAACTCTCTCAAATCGTCTAGAAGAGACCAATTTCTAAAAAAGCTAAAAAAAGCACTTCCAGCTCCTTTGGATGTCAGCATAGTTCATTTGCCTGACAATCAAACCCTTCATCAGCTTTACCGACTATTCTCAAGAACTTATTCAAAAGGTAAAACTAAATTTGAAGAGCTAACACCCGAATTCTTTGAATTTATTTCTCGCGAAAAAGAAGCGCACTTTATTGTCTTAAGACACCAGTCTTCTCAAGAGATTGTGGCTTTTATGCTTTGTTTTGATCTTAAAGGGCACGTGATTAACAAATTTATTGGCATTGATTATGACGCCCCTAGAGATTGGTTTATCTACTTTCGCTTATGGATTGAAGCTGTTAATTGGTCGTATAAAATTGGTGCCAAAACAATTCAAAGTGGCCAAACAGCTTATCCTGCTAAAATCGAAACGGGTCATGAACTCATTCATCTTACAAATTTCTGTAAGCACAGAAATCGCTTTATGCATGAAATATATAAAAAAGTAGCAAGCTTGGTCAATTGGAATACGCTTGATCCAGACTTGGCAGTTTATTTAAAGGCCTTTCCTGAAGAAAAGCCTGACATTCAATTAATGAAAGAAGAAATGTAATGTGGATTTTATTTAAGCTTCTAATCACCTCAGGTATGGTTGTTTTTATTTCTGAGATAGCTAAAAAAAGTGATCGTTTAGGTGGGCTCATCGCAGCGCTTCCTCTTGTGACAGTGCTAACTTTAATTTGGCTATATTTAGAAAAACAGCCGGAATCTAAAATTGCAAATCATGCTTGGTATACTTTTTGGTATGTCATACCTACGTTACCCATGTTCCTAGCATTTCCTTTTTTACTTAAACGATTTGGTTTTTGGTCAACACTTGGCATATCTGTTGTCATTACTTTAGTTACATTTTATATTTTTGCAAAAATTCTAAAGCCTTATGGCATCGAACTCTTATAATCCACTATGAACTTTATTTTTAAATCTGTTTTCATGGCGTTTCATTTACTTCTCGCACTAATTCTTTGTATCGCGATGATTGTTCTTCCAAAAAATATCCATCATCTTCTTATTCAATACTGGGCGAAACGTCTCCTACGTATTTTAAAGATTAAAATTACACTCAATGGCGAAGCTTTAATGCTTCTAAGTAAAGATAGTTATCTTATCGTTTCAAATCATATTTCATGGCTAGATATTCCTGTGATCTTTTCATTAAAGCCTGTCACATTCGTGTCAGCATCGGATGTCAAAACATGGCCTATTATTGGGATGCTGGCTAAAATTTCAGGTGCCATTTTTGTTGACCGTAATCGTAAATCAAATTTACCTGATGTCATCCAAGCGATGAACCATCACTTTTTAAATGAAAAACAGTCAATATGTATTTTCCCTGAAGGCATTACGTCAAACGGATACCAAGTGCTTCCTTTTAAGAGCAGCTTATTTCAATCAGCCTTTGAGTCTGACAAATTACTTTTACCTCTCTCAATCAAATATAAGGAAAATAAAGTTCTTACAAACCGCACGAGCTTTCATGGTTCAACGACTTTACTTCAATCCTTTAAGCGAGTGGCTAAATCCAATCAAATTGAGGTCATTTTACATATTGGGCATCCGGTCAAGCCTTCGCAATCAAGAAAAGACCTGTCGCTCAAACTTCAAGAAGCTATTGCACTCAAAATTAACTAAGCGCCCTTTTATATCGCTCTCATCTCGATGTTATAATGAGTGCATCTTAGATTATTCAATTTAAACATCATGTTAAAACTTACTGCTATTTACGCCGCTATTCTTACCTTTGTATACGTTAAATTAGCATTAAACGTCATTAACCTAAGACGTCAAAATGAAGTGTCTTTGGGTGATGGCGGTCGAGAAGACTTGCAACAAGCGATTCGTTCGCACGGAAACTTTGCGGAATATGTTCCTTTAGGTCTTATTCTCTTAGGATGCCTTGAAGCCAACCATATTCATTGGACGATTGTTTTACTTTTAGGTGGTGTATTTACTGCGGGCCGACTTTATTATGCAAAAGCTTTTCTGGAAGTAACACCTAATATGGAACTTAGAGTGAAGGGGATGAAATTCACGCTCTGGGGACTTCAAGCGCTAGCTGCAACAAATGTAATTGCGCTGATCATTCAAAAAATTCTTTAATATTTAAGCTGTTATCCTCATGAGTGCTTTTATGACCATTGATGCCGCAACCTTACACAGCATGCTCAAGCAAGATGATTTAGTTTTAATTGATGTAAGGAATGATGATGAGGTTGCAAGAGGCGTTATTCAAGGTGCGCAACATATTCCGCTTTCAAGCCTTCCTCAAGCTTTCGGTAAACTTTCCAAAAAATCTAGTATTGTTTTTTATTGCCATAGCGGCATTCGCTCAGCTCACGCAGCATCTTATTTAGCTGAACATGATTATCATGACGTGTATAACTTAGCGGGCGGTATTATTGCTTGGGCAAATGCCGGCTTCACTTTCTCAGCACTTAAATAATATGCATTATGATTATGAAGTTGACGCAACAGGACTTAAATGTCCACTTCCGATCTTGCGATGTAAAAAAGGTTTAAATGAAATTAAATCTGATGAGGTCTTAAAAATTATTGCCACAGACCCTGGAAGCAAAAAAGATTTTGATGCATTTTGTCTCCAGACAGGACATGAACTTTTATCTCTTCAAGACGAAGATGGCGTCATTACTTTCTTTATCAAGAAACGTCGTTTAAGCTAACTTTTTTAGTTGTACATTAAGCTTTTCAAAGCTCTCTAAGAACTCTTCTAAGCGTTTTTTTTCTAGTGCTACCACTGCCTCAGGGGCTCTATCTATAAAGCTGGCATTTTCTAGCTTACCTTTGGCTTTTTGGATTTCAATTTGAATGCGATTAAGCTCTTTTGTAATTCTTTCTTTTTCTTCTGCAGCATCTACTTCAACCTTAAGCATCAATTTAAAGTCTCTCACTAACATCACTGGCGCATCGATTGCTGGAAGCTCTTCCACAATTTCAACATCAGTTAATTTAGCAAGTGCTTTAAGATAGGGTGCATAGAGCTGAAGTGACTTTTTATTTCCTGCGATCACAAGTGGAATTTTTTGTGCTGGGGAAATATTCATTTCGCCGCGAAGTTTTCGGCACACATCTACCATCTCTTTCAAAGTAGACATCCATTGAATACTTTCTCGGTCAATTTTTTTGCTGTCACTTTGAGGATAAGGCTCTAGCATAATCGAAGGGCCTTTTTTTCCATTCATAGGGCCGATCGTTTGCCAAATTTCTTCGGTAATAAAAGGCATTACTGGATGTATTAATCGCAAAATAATCTCAAGAACGCGTAAAAGTGTTCGCCGTGTCGCCCTTTGCTCTCCTTCACTACCCATTTGCAATTGAACTTTAGCAACCTCAAGATACCAATCACAAAATTCATCCCAAACAAATTGGTAAAGCTCTTGTGACAATAAATCAAATCGGTAATCTAAAAATGCTTTTTCAATAGCCACTTCTCTCTCTTGCAATTCGCTCACAATCCAACGATCAGCTTTTGAAAATTCAAGATAACCCTCTACGCATTCTCCAAAACCATTTTCTTTACCTTCGCAGTTCATAAGAACAAAACGTGTCGCATTCCATAATTTATTGCAGAAATTTCGATAGCCTTCGCAACGTTGAAGATCAAATTTGATGTCACGTCCGGGACTCGCTAAGCTTGAATAAGTAAAACGTAAGGCGTCTGTGCCAAAAGCGGCGATACCTTCTGGAAATTCTTTGCGTGTTTTTTTAGTAATTGATTCGGCTTGTTTTGGATTCATAAGCCCGGTTGTTCTTTTTTCAATAAGTGCTTCAAGTGAAATGCCATCGATCAAATCGATAGGATCCAATACATTTCCTTTTGACTTACTCATCTTCTGGCCTTCTGCATCACGGATGAGTCCATGCACATAAACATGCTTAAATGGAATCTTTCCAGTAATGTGTTTAGTCATCATGACCATTCGAGCGACCCAGAAAAAGATAATATCAAAACCTGTCACTAATACCGTCGAGGGTAAATAGAGATCGAGAGCTGGGTTTGACACCTTTGGATAATCAGGCGTCCAATCAAGAGTTGAGAAAGGCCATAGCGCTGATGAGTACCAAGTATCTAGAACATCTGGATCACGCTTTAAACTTCCCTGATAGCCATCTTTTAAAGCTAAGGCTTTTACTTCTTCCTCATTATGCGCAACCCACACCTGACCTTCATCACCATACCAAGCTGGGATTTGATGGCCCCACCAAAGCTGCCTTGAAATACACCAATCTTGAATGTTGTTCAGCCACTGGTTATAAGTATTCACCCAGTTATCTGGAAAGAATTTAATTTCACCCGTCTTCACAACATCAAGGGCTTTTTCTGTAATACTTTTTCCATCATGGCTTTTTTTAGTCATGGCAACAAACCACTGATCAGTCAGCATTGGTTCGATCACCACATCTGTTCGATCACCTCGTGGAACTTTAAGTTTATGTTTTTCAGTTTTTACAAGAAATCCTTGAGCCTCTAAATCTTCTACAATTTTTTTACGTGCAACAAATCGATCTAGCCCTTGATAGGCCTTAGGTGCTGCCTCGTTAATATATCCATCGAGCGTCAACACACTTATCATAGGTAGCTTATGTCGCAACCCTACAGCATAGTCATTGAAGTCATGCGCGGGCGTTACTTTAACAACGCCCGTCCCAAATGTTTGATCAACATAATCATCTGCGATGATTGGAATTTCACGATCACATAAAGGAAGTTTTACCATTTGGCCAACAAGTTTTTGATATCGTGCATCTTCAGGATGAACCATAATCGCAACGTCACCCAG
This sequence comes from Candidatus Methylopumilus planktonicus, assembly GCF_006364715.1. Classification (NCBI taxonomy): domain Bacteria; kingdom Pseudomonadati; phylum Pseudomonadota; class Betaproteobacteria; order Nitrosomonadales; family Methylophilaceae; genus Candidatus Methylopumilus; species Candidatus Methylopumilus planktonicus. Next base: position 70,187 of record NZ_CP040984.1, on the reverse strand, counting down.
CATTGTTTCAGGTCGAGTGGTAGCAACAGTTAAATGGTTATCACCAGATGCGAGTGGATATTGAATATGCCACAAGAATCCATCCTCTTCTTCTTGCACTACTTCTAAATCAGAAACGGCTGTCTGTAATTGAATGTCCCAATTTACTAGACGTTTACCGCGATAAATCAGTCCTTCTTTAAATAAGCTGACAAATGTTTCTGTCACCGTTTTTGATAAACCTTCATCCATCGTGAAACGTTCGCGAGACCAATCAGGTGAAGTACCAAGTCTACGCATCTGCTCTGTGATCGTGCCGCCTGAGAAGGCTTTCCACTCCCATACTTTTTCTAAAAACTTTTCTCGTCCAAGGCTATGTCTTGAAATACCTTCTTTATCCAGCTGTCTTTCAACAACGATTTGTGTTGCAATGCCTGCATGATCGGTACCGGGCTGCCATAACGTGTTGTCGCCCTTCATACGGTGATAGCGTGTTAATGCATCCATAAGTGTTTGATTGAATCCATGCCCCATATGCAACGTTCCTGTGACGTTGGGTGGCGGCAATAAAATACAAAATGAATTTTTTTGCTTAGTATCTAAGCCTGCTTGATAAAAGCCTTTTGATTCCCAAAAATCATACCAATGACTTTCAATATCTTTTGGGCTAAAAGGTTTAGAGAGATTATTTTCCATGAATAAAGCACATAGAGGATTCGTTAAAGATTCATTTTAACATAGGGATAAGTGATATCAGGCCTCAGGGCAGATGTCTGCCATAAAAAATCACTTAGAACAAACAGCGCAAGATGGATCTTTTTTAAGTTGAATATTTTTCCATTGCATCGATTTCACATCAAGCAATAATAAGCGCCCCTCTAAAGACTCGCCTATGCCTAAAATAATCTTCATGACTTCGGCAGCTTGAGCAGTGCCTATCATGCCCACTGTGGGTGAAAAAACACCATTATCAGCACAGCGCGTTTCACTGCGGTCGCCTGTATCTGGAAATAGACAGTGATAACAAGGACTCTTATCATGTCTCATATCAAAGACGCTAATCTGACCTTCATAACCCACTGCAGCACCTGAAACTAGTGGCTTCTTTAATGACACTGCGATTCGATTAAGCGCATAGCGTGTAGTAAAATTATCTGAGCCATCAATAATGACATCTACATCTTTTACAATGACTTTCATGCTTGCTTCAGTTTGTTTTTCTGTTACAGCAATCACTTCTACATCTGGATTAAGTAATTGAATAAACTGTTTTGCAGAAGAGGCTTTATTAATGCCAACTGATTGTGTGTCATGAATGATTTGTCTTTGTAGATTACTTAAATCTACATCATCAAAATCACATATCGTCATTTTTCCAACACCGGCAGCTGCACAATAGATTGCAATAGGTGAACCTAAACCACCTGCACCTACAATGAGTATATGGCTATTAAGAAGTTTTTCTTGCCCCTGATATTCAATATCAGGCAATAAGATATGACGGCTATATCGAAGAAGTTGCTGATCGTCCATGAATGCATTAAACATTAATTAAAGTTGAAATGACTATATCGTCAATTAACTGTTGATTCAATGCATTTAAAACTGGGGTGGCTGATGGGGCTCGAACCCACGACAACAGGAATCACAATACTGTTTACTAGTATTATAATCAATGACTTAAGTGATGAAAAGTATAATACATTATACTTTTAAGGTTGATTTTTGACTTAAATTTGACTCGCTACAGCTGTAGCGAACTTAAAAACAAAAACGACAACAGCTGTTGTCGTTCCTTATCGATCCCTTATGGGATCGAACCCCATTATTTAAAGTATAAAACTTTTTACTAATTAAACAGGTTTAAAAACCATCCAATAAATATTAATAAGGGGAAGAATAACTGCTAAAGCTCCGAATATGTTCCAACGCTTGCTTAACTTCCAATATTCAGTAGGAATTGATTTGGTATCAGAAAAATTACGGGCTAAGCGAGCCTGTTTTATCTGGGTTGGTATTAAGATGGTGACCCAAATCACACCAGAAGCTATAAAAAGTGAACGTCCCCAAGTTAACCATTGAATATCCCAAGTATTAGACATAAAACCATAAGACATTGAATCTCCAGCTAATACAGCAAGTAAAGCTCCAGGTGCTGTAAAGACAAAATCTGTAAGGGTTACTTGTCGCTGAGCAAACTTAATCACTCTTGGATCTTTGGTTTTGTCAGCATTGAATTTCCACCAAGCAGTCACGATGATATTTCCCATAAGCAAAATAACACCAAAAATATGGATTGATTTTAATATTAAGTACGAATTTTCCATTTCTATCTTCTTTAGTAAGTTAATACGATTATAATAATTACAATAAATATACTGTCAAGTATAATAATTATCTATGATTAAAAAGACTCGTGGAAGACCAATTGACACTTCGAAATTAAAGTCTGTTATTTCAACAGCAAGAATGCTTTTTGCTAAGAATGGATTTGAAAAAACAACTCTAGATGACATAGCTGAAATTTCAGGTGTTACTAAAATGACTATCTACAGTCACTTCAAATCTAAAGAAAAATTATTTGGAGCTACGATCACGGATAAAGTTAATGAAGAATTTTCTTTTAATATTGAAGAGCTTGATCCGAGAAATCCAAAAGATGGCTTGTTAAAAATTGCTAAACAATTTCTTACGCTTTTAAGGAAAGAAGAAACCTTAGGTACACATAGAATAATGTTCTCATCAGCCTTAATTCATCCTGAGCTTTGTCTTGAGTTTTATCAAAGAGGTCCGCTTGAAATTCATCAACAAGTAGCGGTTTATTTAGATCAATGTTCAAAAGAAAAATCTTTAAAAATAACCAATTCAGATTCCTCTGCTTCTCAGTTCTTATCCTTATTTTTAGGGCTTGATCATATCCGATGTATGTTGGGACTTAAGAAGCCATCTAGAAAAGATGATGAGCAGTTAATATTAAAAAACGTAAATTTTTTTATTGAAGCGTCTTTTAGATAGACGCTTAATAATTGGGGTGGCTGATGGGGCTCGAACCCACGACAACAGGAATCACAATCCTGGACTCTACCAACTGAGCTACAGCCACCAATGAACTAGAAATTGGCCTGCCCGACAGGAATTGAACCTGTAACCCCCAACTTAGAAGGTTGGTGCTCTATCCAGTTGAGCTACGGGCAGCTTAACAACACAAAGCGTGTTACAGAAAATCCTTTTTTTCTATAATAAGTAAGATGCTAAATCTGGTCGGGGTGGAGAGATTCGAACTCCCGACATCCTGCTCCCAAAGCAGGCGCGCTACCAGACTACGCTACACCCCGAGGGCGAGAATATAGCCTAATTAAGGGCTGAGGTCAAATGAAGCCGCCGTCTTAGACCTCGGCATTTCTTCTATTTACGCTGGTTTAGCGGCTTTTTTATGGCCTGATTTACCTTTTTTACCCTTACATGCATTAAGCTCTTCTTTAGACAATGTACCATCACGGTCTTTATCCATAAGATCGAAATCCTCTTTGCAAACAACCTTTGCTTCTTCACGATCCAGGGTTCCATCACGATCTTTGTCGGCTTCTTCAAATGATTTTTTTGTATGCATTTTACAATGCTCGCCCTTATCATGATGGTCTGCAAAAATAGGTGGATTTAAACCGAAAATTAATCCTAGTGAAATTATTACCCAAACACTTTTCTTCATGATCTTAAAGCTCCTCTTAAAAAAATAATTTATAGTAATCATACTCTTTGATGCTTCTTCTTACAAAAGATTCACCAAGTATGGAACAAATTTAAAATTCAATATGTTAAGATAATTTTTTTATTGATGGATCAATTCATGTCAGCCAAGATAATTGATGGTAAAGCGATTGCTGAAAATCTTCTTCAAGATCTCAAAAAAGAAATTGATGTGAGATCAAAAAAAGGTATTCGCAATCCCAGTTTAGCGGTCGTTCTTATAGGCTCTAATCCTGCGTCGTCCATCTATGTCAAAAATAAACGTTTGGCCTGTGAAAAAATTGGCGTCAAGTCGATTGCTTATGACTTACCTAATGAAACTTCTGAAAAAGAACTTTTAACACTTATTGAAACATTAAATAATGATACTAGTATTGATGGCATCTTAGTTCAGTCACCTTTACCTTCACACATTAATAATGACGTCATTTTTGAAAATATTTCACCACTTAAAGATGTCGATGGATTTCATCCTAAAAATATTGGCCTTTTAGCAATAAAGCGGCCCCAATTAAGGTCTTGCACTCCCTATGGTGTCATGAAGCTTATTAAAGCTACCCAGCTGGCAATCCAAGGGCTTGATGCAATCGTGGTTGGTTCATCAAATCATGTTGGCCGCCCTATGGCCTTAGAGCTTCTTTTAGGAGGCTGCACCGTTACTATATGTAATCGCTATACCCAAAAACTCCAACAAAAAATTGAATTGGCGGACATTGTTGTGGCAGCGGCTGGCATACCAGACATGATTAAAGGAAGCTGGATTAAACCTGGTGCTATTGCAATTGATATTGGTATCAATAGGCTTGAGAGCGGAAAAATAATAGGTGATATTGAATTTGATATCGCAAAAACAAGGGCTGGTTTTATTACTCCTGTCCCAGGCGGCGTCGGACCTATGACGGTTGCAACATTAATGGAAAATACGCTTCTCGCACAAAAGCTATCCACCCAATAAATAGTCGTAAATTACGTCAATTACATCTTGCTTTCATAGTCGATCAGTGTAAACTTTCGCGATTATTTGCATTTGTTTTTACTTTAGGATTAAAAAATGGCAGTTAAAAAAGTAGCTAAAAAAGTCGTGGCAAAGAAAAAAGCTCCAGTTAAAAAAGTTGTGGCAAAGAAAAAGCCGACTCCTAAAAAGGTTGTCGCTAAAAAAATCGTTGCAAAGAAAAAAGCTCCAGTTAAAAAAGTTGTGGCAAAGAAAAAGCCGACTCCTAAAAAGGTTGTCGCTAAAAAAATCGTTGCAAAGAAAAAAGCTCCAGTTAAAAAAGTTGTGGCAAAGAAAAAACCAGCACCTAAAATGGTTGTAGTTAAAAAAGTTGCATCTAAGAAACCTGTCCCTGCAAAAATTGTCCCTCTTAAAGTTAAAAGCTCATCTCAAAAGGGTCTAAAACAATTTAGATCTTATGAAGCTAAAAAAGGTGAGGGCTACATGAGTAAAAGCCAGCTTAATCATTTCCGCAGCATTCTTAATGAATGGAAAACAGAATTAAGTCATGATATGGATCGCACAGTGCATACAATGCAAGATGAGCTGACCTCACATGCAGATCCAAACGATCGTGCAAGCCAAGAATCGGATATGGCGCTTGAACTTAGAAATCGTGACCGTGAACGCAAACTTATCAAAAAAATAGATGAGACTTTAAGAAATATCGAAAGCCAAGATTATGGATACTGCACAGGCTGTGGCGAAGAAATTGGTCTAAAACGTTTAGAGGCTCGTCCCACTGCAACACTCTGTATTGATTGCAAAACACTTGATGAGATCCGCGAAAAACAAATGGCAGGTTAATTGATTTATTTAAATAAAAAAACCCGGGATCTCCCGGGTTTTTTGTTGTCTTAAATTAATCTAAGACACTTAGTCTGCTTTCTTGCTTTCTGCTTTTTCTTCAGCAGCCGGAGGCTCAATCAGTGCTTTTGCACTTACACGAACACGGCCCTTGTCATCCACTTCAATTACTTGTACTTTAACTTTTTGTCCTTCAGACAAGAAGTCAGTCACCGCATTCACACGTTGATGAGCAATTTGTGAAATGTGGAGTAAGCCATCTTTACCAGGAAGAAGAGATACAATTGCACCAAAATCTAACATCTTAATCACAGTACCTTCGTAGATTTGACCTACTTCAATTTCTGCTGTGATTTCTAAAATACGACGCTTCGCTTCTTCACCTTGAAGACCATCCACACAAGCAATCTTAATAGTACCGTCATCTTCGATATCAATCGTAGCGCCGGTTTCTTCAGTTAAGGCTTTAATCACTGATCCGCCTTTACCGATCACCTCGCGAATTTTATCTGGATGAATTTTCACAGTAATAATTCTTGGTGCAAATGTAGATAGCTCTTGACGGCTACCTTTCATTTCTTTTTTCATGATTGCTAAAATATGTTCACGTCCCTCTTTAGCTTGGCTCAATGCCACTTGCATAATTTCAGTGGTGATACCTGTAATTTTAATATCCATTTGAAGCGCTGTAATACCATCTTCAGTACCTGCCACTTTAAAATCCATATCACCTAAATGATCTTCATCACCTAAGATATCTGTCAAAACAGCAACACGATTGCCTTCTTTAATAAGACCCATCGCAATACCTGCCACGTGAGCTTTGATTGGGACACCAGCGTCCATCAATGCTAAACAACCGCCACATACAGATGCCATAGAGCTTGAACCATTTGATTCTGTAATTTCAGAAACTAAACGCATCGTATAGCTAAAATCTTCTTTAGAAGGGAGGACAGCAAGCAATGCACGCTTTGCTAATCGACCATGACCAATTTCACGACGCTTAGGTGTGCCCACACGTCCTGTTTCACCTGTTGCATAAGGAGGCATATTGTAATGAAGCATGAAGCGGTCTGAATACTCACCTTGAAGTGCATCAATCGTTTGCTCATCGCGACCTGTGCCTAATGTAGCAACTACAAGTGCTTGCGTTTCACCACGTGTGAAAAGTGCTGAACCGTGAGTTCTAGGAAGTACACTTGATCTAATCGCAATCGGTCTGACTGTGCGAGTATCTCGTCCGTCGATACGTGGCTCTCCATCTAAAATTTGTGTACGCACTGTTTTTGCTTCTAAATTAAAAAATTCATTTTTAATTTTATTAGTTTCGCCAGTATCTGTATCTTCAGTAATAAGCTCTGCGAATACTTTATTTTTAATTTCATCTAGCTTAGCTGAGCGCTCGCCTTTTGATTTAATTTGAAATGCAGCGTGAACATCTTTTGCTGCTAAATCATGAATCTTTTTAATGAGCGCTTTATCAGGTTCAGGGGCAACCCAATCCCATGGCTCTTTGCCAACTTCTTTAGCTAATTCATTAATCATTTTGATCACAGCTTGCATTTCTTTATGGCCATGAAGTACAGCGCCTAACATAACGCTTTCAGGTAATTCCTTTGCTTCTGATTCAACCATTAATACAGCCGAGTCTGTTGCCGCAACAACAAGATCAAGTTCACTTTCTTTTAATTGTGATGCTGTTGGATTAGTCACATACTCTTCGTTGATATATCCCACGCGCGCAGCACCAATTGGCCCATAGAAAGGAATGCCTGAGATAGCTAATGCTGCTGAAGCGCCAATGATTGCTGGAATATCAGAATCAATTTCACTATCAGATGACACGACCATCGCCACGATTTGAATTTCGTTGTAAAAACTTTCTGGAAATAAAGGACGTAATGGACGATCAATTAAACGTGAAGTCAGTGTTTCTTTTTCGCTTGGACGTGCTTCTCGTTTGAAAAAACCGCCAGGAATTTTACCTGCAGCATATGTTTTTTCCTGATAATCAACTGTGAGGGGGAAAAAATCTTGTCCTGCTTTAACATCATGTCTGCCTACGACTGTCACTAATACCGCTGTATCACCATAACTCACCAATACTGCGCCATCTGCTTGTCTTGCTATCTCGCCTGTTTCCAGTGTTAAGGTGTGTGCACCAAATTGAATACTCTTCTTAATTGCTTTAAACATAATTTACCCTTTTCTTTTTTCATCCGTTATTCACTTCTTAATAACGAATACATTAACTAACATTTAACATCCAATAAAAAAGCCGAGGCATCTTCCTTTTTAAGAAGGGTTGCAATCGGCTTCAAAACTTACGAATCAAAAATTTCTTAAACTAATTAATTTAAATAGTTAAAAAAATTATTTACGTAAACCTAGACGCTCAATCAATGATTGATAGCGACCTAAACTCTTACCTTTAAGGTAATCCAATAATTTTCTGCGTTGACTTACAAGTGCTAAAAGTCCACGACGTGAGTGATGGTCTTTTGCATTGGTTTTGAAATGATCTGTTAAATAACCAATACGACTTGTGATAAGTGCAACTTGCACTTCTGGGGATCCTGTATCGTTCTTTGCCTGTTGATATTCACTTACAACTTTGGCTCTTTCAGCTGCTGTTGATGCCATTTAATCTTCTCTCCTCATTCAGAACCGCGTATTTTAATTGTATTCTTTTGATTTAACAATATGTTTTTTATAATATATTTGCTATTAAGCGCTTAGGAAGCAGGTGTCCTTGAAGGTCGGGCTGGCCCACCCCTAAAAACTTACCTGAAGCGCTATATAAGCGTAATTCTTCTTCATTTTTACTAATAAAATCAATGCTTTGCCCTTTTTTAATCGCTTCTGTTTCAGTCGAAGTCAGCTCAATCGATGATAGCCCTTCTAATAATGCATCGATAGGCAAAAGTATTTTTTCTCGAGATGCAACGGCTATAGCCTCAAGAGCTTCGATCGAGAGGGCATCTGACAACTGAAAATTGCCCGTTTGGGTTCTTTCTAAGCCCTTTAAGTGAGCGCCACACCCTAGTGCTTGCCCAATATCTTCTGCCAAAGTACGAATATAAGTCCCCTTGCTGCAGGAAACTTCAAGAGTCGTGACACTGCCTTTAACTTTTATAAGCTTGATGTCATAGATGGTGATTTGTCTAGATTTGCGTTCAATTTCAATCCCTTTTCTTGCATATTCATAGAGGGGCTTGCCTTCAAATTTCAATGCGGAATACATCGGGGGTATTTGTGTAATATCGCCTATAAATTTTTGCAGCGTTTCTTTCAATTGGACTTCATTAAAAATAACCTCTTTTTCTGAAATCACCTCACCTTCTTGATCGCCAGTCGTAGTGGTCACGCCGAATTGAATTGTTGCGATATAAGTTTTGTTAGCATTAAGAAGACGGTGTGAAAATTTTGTAGCCTCACCTAAGCAAATAGGAAGAAGTCCTGAGGCCATAGGATCAAGCGTGCCTGTGTGTCCTGCTTTTTTTGCATTAAATAACCATTGGATTTTTTTTAAGGCTTGATTGGATGAAAATCCAAGTGGCTTATTGAGTAAAAAAACGCCATCAATCTCGCGCTTCGTAGACTTCTTTTGCATGAAAATAAATTACTGAGGAGGTAGTGCGTCTTTAATGAGTTGTGAAATCTTCATCCCCTCATCAATCGACGTATCGTACACAAAATGAAGTTGTGGGATGCCGCGTGTCGCCATACGTTTTGATAATTGCGCACGTAAATATCCTGTCGAGCGATCTAGGCCTTGCATGATTAAGGGGTCATTTGTAGGAGAAGTAAAATATATTTTAGCGTGGAGTAAGTCAGGGGTGACTTGAACTTCAGTGATCGTCAACATTCCCACAGCAGGATCCTTGAGTTCTGACTGAATAAGCTCTGCGAGTTCTCGTTTTATTTGTTCTGAAATGCGATCACTTCTTGCATAAGAGCGATTCACCATGGTTAAAGCTTACGCGCGATCTCAACGACTTCAAACACTTCGAGCATGTCGCCCACTTCAATTTCATTGAAGTTTTTAATAGAGAGTCCGCACTCGAAATTATTTTTAACTTCTTTCACATCATCTTTGAAGCGTTTTAATGAATCAAGTTCGCCTGAATGAATGACGACATTGTCTCTTAAAATTCGTACCATTGAACTTCTTCTAATCACACCGTCTTGAACATAACAACCGGCAATGGAGCCGATTTTAGAAATTTTAAATACTTCACGAATTTCTACCATGCCGATGATGCTCTCTTTTTGCTCAGGTGATAACAATCCACCAAGGGCTGCTTTCACTTGATCAACAGCTTCGTAAATAATACTGTAATAGTGCACATCAACTTCAAGTGAATCTATCAATTTACGCGCACCTGCTTCCGCTCTTACATTAAATGCAATGAGAATGGCTTTCGAGGCGCTCGCTAAGTTCACATCAGATTCAGTCACAGCACCAACGCCTATATGAATGACATTCACTTTAACTTCGTCGGTAGACAATTTTTGTAATGATGTAGATAACGCTTCGCAAGAACCTTGCACATCAGATTTAATAATGAGTGGTAAAACTTTTACGTTACCCTCAGCCATTTGATCAAATATATTTGCAAGTTTTGCAGCTTGTTGTTTTGCTAATTTCACATCTCTAAATTTACCTTGACGGAATAGAGCAATTTCACGGGCTTTACGTTCATCATTTAATACAACAACTTCTTCACCTGCGTTCGGCACATCTGCTAAACCTAATACTTCAACAGGCATAGAAGGTCCTGCTTCTTTAATTTCTTTGCCGGTTTCATCAAGCATCGCACGAATGCGACCAAAAGCTGATCCCGCTAATAATGTATCGCCGCGTTTTAAAGTACCTGACTGGATAAGAACAGTGGCTACAGGGCCTCGGCCTTTATCTAGACGGCCTTCAATCACAATACCCTTGGCAGGCGTATTTTTAGACGCTTTTAATTCAAGCACTTCGGCTTGAAGCAGCACAGATTCAAGGAGTTTATCGATACCTTGTCCTGATTTTGCTGAAACTTCCACAAACATGGTGTCACCACCAAAATCTTCTGGCACCACTTCTTGCGCTACAAGCTCCATTTTTACGCGCTCAGGCGAGGCGTCAGGTTTATCAATTTTATTAATCGCAACCACGAGAGGCACATTGGCTGCTTTTGCATGATGAATTGCTTCAATCGTTTGTGGCATCACACCATCATCTGCTGCCACTACTAAAATCACAATATCAGTAGCCTTAGCGCCGCGAGCGCGCATTGCAGTGAAAGCCTCATGGCCTGGAGTATCTAAAAAAGTCACCATGCCGCGCGGTGTTTCTACATGGTATGCACCAATATGTTGTGTAATGCCGCCTGCTTCACCAGAGGCCACGCGTGTGGTTCTAATATAATCAAGCAATGAAGTTTTACCGTGATCCACGTGACCCATTACAGTGACCACTGGCGGTCGTGTTTCTAATATAGCTTCTATGCTTGAATCTTGCTCGATTAGCGCGTCAGGATCATCATCTAAAGCCGCAACGGGCGTATGTCCCATTTCACCTACCACAATCATTCCAGTGTCTTGATCTAAAATTTGATTAATGGTGACCATCATGCCCATATTCATAAGCACTTTAATGACCTCAGTGGCCTTCACTGACATCTTATGTGCTAAGTCAGCAACCGAAATTGTTTCAGGCACATGAATGTCTCGAATAATCGGTTCAGTAGGTGCTACAAAAGTTGACTCTTCATTCTCTTCGCGAGATTTTGATCTTGATTTAGGTGAGCGCCATCCTGAAGAAGCACTGGAGTCGCCACGTCCTTTGAGTGTACGTTTTTTAAATTCACGATCGGACCAATCTTTTTCACTCTTATCTAGTTGCTTTTCTTTAGTTTCAACTTTAACACCTGCTTTAGAAGCGGGACGATGAAGTGTGCCTTCGCTTAATTTTGCTGCCGGTGCATCATTTGCTTTCGCAACTACTTCTTGTTTTTTTCTAACATCTTCGGCTTGAACTGCTGCAAGTGCAGCATGTCGCTTAGCTTCGTCTTCTCTAATTGATAATTGATCTTCGCCAAGCACGTGTGTTTTTGTTTGAGTGTGAGCGACTGTTTCAACAGGTTTAGATTCCACAATAGGGGTATCGACCGGTTGTCCATCTTCTCGTCTTACGAGTACACGTTTTTTGCGCACCTCAACTTGAATGGTGCGAGCACGTCCTGTGCTATCCGTTTTTTTAATCTCTTTATTTTGTTTGTGCGTTAAAGTGATTTTGTTTTTTGGTACTTGAGTTTGGCCATGCTCTTTACGAAGATATTCGAGAAGAGCTGATTTATCTATTTCGCTTAATGAATCTTCTGCTACTGATTTATTCACGCCAGCGCTTTTAAGCTGTTCGATTAATAAATCAACAGGCAATCCTAATTCCTCAGCAAATTTAGTGACGGTTGATTGTCCCATTTAGTACCTCATAATATTCATCGTAGGGTGAATGTACCTTTAAACAAACCAAGGCGCTCTAGCAGTCATGATTAACTGTTTCGCACGCTCTTCATCCATTGAAGTCATTTCAACCAATTCATCTACAGCAAGATCTGCAAGATCATCCATTTTCGAAATACCTTTTGAAGCAAGAAGGTTAGCCGTAGCGTCATCCATGCCTTCCATTGTGAGAAGGTCTTCTGCCGCTTCTTCAACTTTTTCTTCTTTTGCAATCGCTTCAGTGAGAAGAGCTGCACGTGCGCGCGAACGAAGTTCATTCACCGTATCTTCATCGAACGCTTCGATCTCTACCATCTCTTGCAATGGCACATAAGCAATTTCTTCTAGCGTGCTAAATCCTTCTTGCACAAGAATGTCGGCCACATCTTCGTCCACATCAAGTTTCGCCATGAATAATTGGCTCGTACTTGCATATTCCTCTTCATTTTTCTTAGAGGACTCTTCTTCTGTCAGTATATTAATATTCCAACCTGTAAGCTCGGAGGCAAGACGAACGTTTTGTCCATTTCGCCCAATTGCTTGCGCTAAATTTTCTTCATTCACTACAACATCCATACTGTGTTTTTCTTCATCGACCACAATGCTTGAAACTTCAGCCGGTGCCATCGCATTGATAACAAACTGTGCTGGCTCCATGGACCATAAAACAATATCGACACGCTCTCCTGCAAGCTCACCTGTCACTGCTTGAACCCTTGATCCTCGCATACCTACACATGTGCCTACTGGATCAATTCTTTGATCGTTTGCTTTCACAGCAATTTTTGAACGCAACCCTGGGTCACGTGATGCCGATTTAATTTCTAGTAAGCCTTCTTCAATTTCTGGTACTTCAAGTTCAAATAAACGCACAAGAAATTCAGGTGCTGTTCTAGATAAAATAAGCTGTGGTCCGCGATGACTTCTTTCAACGTTTGTCAGATAGGCTCTTACACGATCGCCGATACGTAAATTTTCTTTAGGGATCATTTGATCACGAGGAAGGACCGCTTCAATACGACCCACTTCAATGATTCCATTTCCGCGATCCATACGTTTGATTACACCGGTCACTAATTTTTCATTGCGGCCCAAGAAATCTTCTAAAATTTGTTCTCTTTCAGCTTCGCGTACTTTTTGTAAGATGACTTGTTTTGCAGCTTGTGCGCCGATACGTCCAAATTCAATCGACTCCAAAGGCACTTCAATCGTATCGTTTTCGACCTTGCCTTCAGCGCGAGGATCCAGAAGAGAAATTTGAGCGTGTTCATTCTCAATGAGCTCATCATTTAAAAAAGTCCAACGTCTAAAAGATTTATATTCACCTGTGTCACGATCAATTTCAACGCGCACATCAATATCTTCTGTATTTTTTTTCTTTGTAGCTGAAGCCAAGGCTGATTCAAGAGCCTCAAAGACCACATCTTTGTTCACATTTTTTTCATGGGCTAAAGCATCTACTAACAATAAAATCTCGCGACTCATCTCAATCTCCGCAACTATTTTCTAACGTTTAAATTCTGGGCTCAATCGAGCTTTATCAATATTTGATAAAGCGAAGCGATAGAGCTCACCCTCGCACAACAAAAGTACAGTATCTTTTTCTGTCCCATCAATCGTGCCTAAAAAATTTTTACGCGCATCTAAAGGCATTCTTAGCTTCACAGAAGCCCGCTCACCTTTAAAGCGTTCAAAATCAGCTAATTTCTTTAACACGCGATCCATACCAGGGGATGAAACCTCTAGTCGGTCGTAATCTAAATCCTGCTCTACGGTAAGAACGTGGCCTAAATGGTTGCTCACTAAAGTGCAATCATCAATCGTCACTGAATCAGGCTTATCAATATAAACACGCAAAAGCTTTCCTCGATTTGAAATCTCCAAATCTGCCAACTCATAGCCGAGTTGCTGTAAGGTTTTTTCAATTAATGTTTCAAGCTTTTCCATCTTACAAGGCTGATTTCCTAAAATTCCCCAAGTTGCAGAAACAAAAAATGGGCTTAAAGCCCATCAATATTTTCATGCCGAATTATATCAATAAATTCAGATAATTGAAATCAAAAGTTCATTCAAAATCAATATGATCCATCACATTAAAGAACTTTAATCTTTGCGAATTTTCGCTTGCCCACCTGGGCCACAAATTCACTATTTTTAGAAACCATTTTTTTACCATCTTCAAGACGCTCTCCGTCAATTTTTATGCCGCCGCCTTCGATGAGGCGCATGGCTTCAGATGTGCTCGCCACAAGTGAGGCTTCTTTAAGAAGCTGCAAAATGCCAATCGTATCAGCCTGAATCGTGATATTTACTTCAGGAATATTGTCTGGAATACCTCCTTTAGAGCGCGTCTCGAAATTTTCTAACGCCTCAATAGCAGCCTCTTTTGAATGAAAGCGCGCTACAATTTCTTGAGCAAACGTGACTTTAATGTCGCGAGGATTTTGACCTGCTTTGACATGGGCTTTCCAGCCTGCAATCTCATCCATGGGTGCAAAAGAAAGTAGCTCAATATATCGCCACATTAATTCATCTGAAACTGACATAATTTTTGCAAATATGATTTCAGGTGCTTCATTAATCCCTATGTAATTGCCCAAGGATTTAGACATTTTTTGTACCCCATCCAAACCTTCGAGAAGCGGCATGGTAATGACACATTGGGGAGATTGACCTGATTGCTTTTGTAACTCGCGACCCATTAATAAATTAAATTTTTGATCAGTACCACCTAATTCCACGTCTGCTTTCAATGCCACCGAGTCATAACCCTGAAGAAGAGGATATAGAAATTCATGAATAGCGATGGGCTGATTGGCTTTATATCTTTTACTAAAATCATCGCGCTCTAACATACGAGCTACTGTATGGCTTGCAGCTAATTTAAGCATGCCTGCTGCACCTAAATCAGTCAGCCACTTTGAATTAAAAACAACCTCGGTTTGATCGCGCTTCAATATTTTAAAAACTTGATCGGCATAGCTGTCAGCATTTTTTTTCACTTCATCTTGAGATAGAGGGGGGCGTGTTGCACTTTTGCCAGTGGGGTCACCAATCATGCCCGTGAAGTCGCCAATTAAAAATAAAACATGATGGCCTAAGTCCTGAAACTGTCTTAGTTTATTTAATAAAACAGTATGGCCTAAATGAAGATCAGGGGCTGTAGGATCAAAGCCGGCCTTAACTCTTAAAGGCTTACCTTTTTTAAGTTTTTCGAGAAGCTCTTCTTCTAGAAGAATTTCTTCGGCGCCTCGTTTGATGAGTGCTAACGCTTGATTGATTTCAGTAGCCACAAATATTTCCGATGGTTTTATTGAAGTTTAATAATTGCAATCATTTTAGCCTAAATTATTTTACCAATATGGAAAATAGCGGAAATAAACCATTTACAATCCTACACATGAATGAATTATTTATAGGTCTTATGTCTGGCACCAGCCTTGATGGGATGGATGCTGTGCTTGTTAATTTTGGTGATTCGCCTCAAGACATCAAAATTATGGGTCATAGTTATGTCCCCTACGAAGATACATTGAAAAAAAGTCTTTTAGGACTTCATTTACCGTATACCAATGAGCTCGAAGATAGCCTCATCGCAGGCAATATAGTGAGCCAAAAAGCCTATCAAGCTATTGAAGCTTTACTTAAAAAAACAGGTACTACACCCAAAGACGTCAAAGCGATTGGGTTTCATGGACAAACCATTCGCCATCAGCCACAAAAAGGCTTCACCTTGCAAATTGGAAATCCTGCGCTCTTAGCTGAGCTTTCTTATATCAATGTGATTGCTGATTTTCGCAGTCGCGATGTTGCAGCAGGGGGACAGGGCGCCCCCTTAGTACCTGCATTTCATAAAGAAATTTTTTCACACCCAACAACGCATCGTGCGATTGTAAATATTGGTGGGATTGCCAACATCACCCTATTAAATCCCGAAACTTCAGTATCAGGCTTTGATAGTGGGCCTGGCAATCTTTTATTAGATCACTGGAGTCAAAAGCACCTTCGTAAAGCATTCGATGAGGATGGTTCTTGGGCCAAGGAAGGCGAGCTTATTCAAACGCTTCTTGATGCATTTTTTAAAGATCCTTATTTTGAAAAAACTGCGCCCAAAAGCACAGGTCGCGATCACTTCAATGAAGCTTGGCTCATCAAACACTTACAAAAATCCTACCCCACTCAAGATATCCAAAGAACGCTATTGGAACTCACCGCATTAGGTATTTCAAAAGCGATAGGTACTCATAACACAAATATCACAGAAATTTATCTGTGTGGTGGTGGCGCTTTAAATAGTTTTTTAGTTGAGCGATTAAAATCATTAATGCCTCAAATAAAAATCCAACTCACCGATGCCCTTGGCATGCCGACACAACATGTGGAAGCTGCTGCATTTGCATGGCTTGCAAAACAAACACTATTTTTAAAAGCAGGTAACTTACCTCAAGTCACTGGCGCTAAAGGCTTGCGTATTTTAGGTGCAATCTATCCCGCCTAAAGATAGCGCTAGCAAAAGTGTTATGAGAAGTTATAATTCATTTAATAATTAATTTTATTTTTCAAAAATGAAATCAACTAAAGTCACATTAAACTTCGATCAAGAATCAACATCCATAGAATTGCCTTTGGTCAAAAGTACCATGGGTAATGATGCGATTGATATTCGCCAATTAGGGACTCATCAAATCTTTAGTTATGATCCTGGTTTTATGTCGACGGCTTCGTGTAGCTCTGAAATTACTTTTATTGATGGCGAAAAAGGTCTTTTACTTTATCGTGGCTATCCTATTGAACAGCTTGCAGAACATTATGACTTCTTAGATGTGGCCTATCTCTTGATGCATGGTGAATTACCAAAACCACAAGAAAAAGAAACATTTTCGACTACCATTACTCGCCATACAATGCTCCACGATCAGCTCAATAATATTTTTCGTGGGTTTAGACGTGATGCTCACCCTATGGCTGTTATGGTAGGTGTCGTAGGCTCTATGTCTGCATTCTATAACGATAGTATGGATGTCTCAGACGCCCAACATCGTTTAATTGCAGCACACCAATTATTAGCAAAGGTTCCTACGATAGCAGCTTGGAGTTTCAAATATCGATCAGGGCAACCATTTACCTACCCACAAAATCATTTAAATTATGCTGAGAATTTTATGCATATGATGTTTGCAACGCCATGTGAAGAATACAAAATTAACCCTGTACTCGCTAAAGCTTTTGAGCGCATTTTAATTCTTCATGCAGACCATGAACAAAATGCATCAACTTCTACAGTAAGACTCGCGGGCTCTTCAGGGGCAAACCCTTTTGCATGTATCGCTGCAGGCATTGCATCTCTTTGGGGTCCAGCGCACGGCGGTGCAAACGAAGCTACTTTGAAAATGCTCGAAGAAATTGAAGATGAAAGTCGTATTGGTGCATTTATCAAACGCGCAAAAGATAAAGATGATTCATTCCGTATGATGGGCTTTGGTCATCGCATTTATCGCAACAAAGACCCACGTGCAGAAATTATGCGCAAGACCTGCCATGAAGTTCTCAATGAACTTGGTTTAAAAGATGATCCTATTTTTAAACTTGCAATGAAGTTAGAACAAATTGCACTCGAGGATGAATACTTCATTGAGAAAAAACTTTATCCCAATGTGGATTTCTATTCTGGCATTGTGATGCGAGCTATGGGGATTCCTAATTCAATGTTTACTGCCGTATTTGCACTTGCAAGAACAGCCGGCTGGGTCGCTCAATGGAATGAAATGGTAGGTCAGCCTGGCAATAAAATTGGCAGGCCGCGCCAAGTTTACACAGGTAAACCTCGACGCGACGTTCCTAAAAATAATTAGCGTTAAGCTGAGAAGGAAGAACCACAACCGCATGTTGTTTGTGCGTTTGGATTCTTAATCACAAATTGCGAGCCTTGAACACTGTCTTGGTAATCAATTTCAGCGCCCATTAAATACTGCAAACTCATAGGATCAATGAGCAAAGTCACTGAATCTTTTGTGACTTGCGTATCATCTTCATTCGTAGTTTCTTCAAATGTAAATCCATATTGAAATCCTGAACATCCGCCACCACTTACGAATACACGAAGTTTTAACTCTGGCTGACCTTCTTCTTCAATCAATGCCTTGACCTTTTTTACAGCATTATCTGTAAAAATAAGTGGGGTTGGCATTTCCATTTCTTTTGATTCAACGATTTGATTCATAATATTTACTCCTCATTATTTCTTTTTTTGTGTCTGATAATCTTTAGCTACTTCTTTAAGCCGTCCGTACACTTTAGCACCTGCATGAATTTCTATCACCTTATATTCGATATCGCCCATGATTTTGGCATTTGCATGAAGCTCTAAATATTCAGCACATATGATATTACCAGTCACATCTCCACCAATAATAGCCGTGTGTGCAGAAACATTTCCCTTAATGCGACTCTTGTTACCCATAATAAGAGTGCCTGCTGTGCCTGGAAGTTCAGTGAGGTTGCCTTGAATTGAACCATCCACACGAATTCCCCCTGAATAAGTCACATTTCCGCGCACCGAAATGTTTTTATCAATCAGCGTATCGATCGTACGCGCTTTATTTTTTTTATTAAAAAACATGAAATATCCTTTATCGTTTCTTGCCTACAATTTTTTCGTAAAAAAGAATGTCTTCTTTTAGCTTATTATTTTCTTCTTGAAGCTTAGAAATATCGCCTGAAACCTTATCACCTGAAATCGATTTAAGCTGGATCTCAATTTTTTGTTGTAATAACTGGCCTTGTATTGATTGATTCTCCGTTTCTAATGCTTCAATTTTTGAAATAAAGCCAATCATTGAACCACCGTTTAATTCCCAGTAAGTCAATCCTACGCCGCCTATAAATGAGAGGGCTGCAATCATCAAATAGGTGTGCCAAGAAGCGCCTGTTTTAATACGCATTCTTCGGCGGGTGACGCCAAAATATTTTGCATAGGTTCGCTTAACTTTTCTCATAGAAACAACACTTTATGGCATCAAGGGCACAAGATCAAGCCCAGAAATCTCTGGAAAATCAAACATAAGATTCATATTCTGAACAGCCTGTCCTGCCGCGCCTTTCACGAGATTATCAATGACAGATAAAATAACAACCTTATGGCTTCCTTGCGGCTGATGGATACTGATGCGACATTGATTTGAGCCTCTTACAGATCTTGTTTCTGGATGAGACCCTTTTGGCATGACGTCTACAAAAGACTCATCTTTATATCTTGCTTCAAAAAGTGCTTGTATATCTGTTTTTTTAGTAAGCGTTGCATAAAGTGTTGCGTGTATGCCTCTAATCATAGGCGTTAAATGAGGCACAAAAGTTAAATGCACTGCCTGATTCGCAAGACTACTAAGCCCTTGAGTGATTTCGGGTAAATGTCTATGCCCTTCGACTCCGTATGCTTTAAAGTTATCGGAAGCTTCCGCCATCAATGCATTTACTTCAGCTTTTCTGCCGGCTCCAGATACACCTGATTTAGCATCTGCGATTAAATCATCAAGGTCGATCACACCTGATTCGATCAATGGCATAAATCCCAATTGAATAGCTGTGGGATAACAGCCGGGATTAGCCACAAGTGATGCCTTTTTAATTTTTTCTCTATTCATCTCCGGCAGGCCATAAATAGCATCTTTTAGTAGATCGCTACATGAATGCGGCATGTTGTACCACTTTTCCCAGACGTTAGCGTCTTTTAGCCTAAAATCAGCTGCCAAATCAATCACTTTGACCCCGGCTTTAAGAAGTGCTGGTACTTCTTGCATGGCAATCCCATTAGGCGTCGCAAAAAACACGAGGTCACAATTCGTTAAATTAGCCGTCTTCGGATCTTCAAATTTAAGATCAATGAGACCTCTTAAGCTTGGAAATAAGCTCGCAATCGATAAACCAGCCTCTGCTCTAGACGTCACAGCCTGGATCGTCACATGAGGATGTTTGACTAGAATTCTTAATAGCTCAACGCCGGTATAACCAGTCGCACCGACCACGCCTACTTTAATCTTGGACATATTACTCATCACTTGGCACCTTTAATTTGAAAGAAGTTTTAATCCTTAAAAACCATACTAACAAAATTTATTTAACTCTATATAACAAAAAAGCCGCTTGAAAGCGGCCTTTTTGCTCTTTGGAACTTGAAACAATTAACGTTTCGAGAATTGTTTACGTCTACGAGCTTTTCGAAGACCCACTTTTTTACGCTCAACTTCGCGTGCATCGCGTGTTACAAAGCCAGCTTGCGAAAGCGTGCTTTTTAAATTTGTATCATAGTCAATCAATGCACGTGTAATGCCATGACGCACAGCACCTGCTTGACCAGATTCACCGCCACCGATAACGTTCACATTGATATCAAATGTGCCTAACGTGTTGGTTAAGTCGAGTGGTTGGCGAAAAATCATACGGGAGGTATAACGTGAAAAATATTCATCCGCAGGTTTGTCGTTCACAGTAATTAAGCCTTTACCTGGCTTCATGAACACACGAGCTACTGAGCTCTTTCTGCGACCTGTTCCGTAATTGTATTTACCTATCATAGTGTTTCCTTAACTATATGCTTAATGGTTGTGGTTGTTGTGCCACATGATCATGGGTTGGGCCTGTATAGACTTTCATCTTTTTAATCATGGCATAACCCAAAGGTCCTTTTGGTAGCATTCCCTTCACTGCCTTTTCTAAAGCACGGCCTGGAAAACGGTCTTGCATCTTAGAGAAGTTCGTTGTTGAAATACCGCCTGGATAACCTGAGTGGCTATGGTAAAGCTTTCCGTCGCCTTTGTTACCCGTTACTTTAATTTTTTCCGCGTTGATCACAACAATGTAATCACCCGTATCTACGTGCGGTGTATAAATGGCTTTATGTTTGCCACGTAATCGATGTGCAATCGCACTTGCTAATCTACCCAATACTGCGTCAGTTCCGTCTACAACGAACCAATCGTGTTTTACTTCATGGGATTTTGCTGAAAATGTCTTCATTTCAATACCAACTTTTGCGCTATAAATTTAAAAAAAGAGGTGAATTCTATGCCAAAACTGCCTGTTTTGTCAATTTTATTAATGATTTAGTTCACATGAAGATAGTGAAAAAACACCCCTAAAAAGACAAACCCGCCTAAGTAATTATTGCTTAAAAAAGCAGCAAAACAGGCTTTTGGGTTAAGTGTCCGAATTTGACGGTAAAGAAACCCAATAAAAATGAGGCTTAACCCTATAAACACATAAAAAGGCCAACCAAAATTTTCTAACTGCCCCACCCAAATCAAGGATCCCATCATACAGGTATAACAGAACATGATGGCTTCTTTCACATAAGCCCCAAACCAAATAGCTGAAGAGCGAATGCCGATTTTTAAATCGTCGTTTTTATCCGTCACCGCATAAAGTGTATCGTAAGCAATCGCCCAAAATACATTAGCTGAGAATAGAAGCCATGTTGTCATGGATAAAGGAATATCATTTGCGACAAAGGCGATAGGAATGCCCATACCAAAACTTAACCCCAAATAGGCTTGTGGCATCACAAAAAATCTTTTTGTGAGCGGATAAGTGAGTGCTAAAAATAAAGCGATTAATGAAAAGTAAAATGCTTCTTTATTTAAAAATAAAACGCATATCAATGCCCCAAATAACAATGCGATCAATAAAAAAAATGCGTTTTTAACTGGAATGGATTGATTAGCTAATGGTCTTAATTTTGTGCGCGCAACATAAGAATCAAATTTGCGATCAAGAATATCATTTACTACACACCCTGCTGAGCGCATTAGGAATGTGCCTAAAATAAAAATGGTGAGATGCTGAACGGTTGGCAAGCCATTGCTTGCTATAAAAAGCGCCCATAAGGTTGGCCACAGTAATAAAAAAATACCAATGGGTTTATCAAGACGCATTAAGCGAATGAATTGTTTTATAGCAAACATGAGAATTTAACTCGAAAAAAATTAAGTTGAGATTACTCTAACTTGAATCGAATGGGAACCAAGATACTAAATGATTTGCCTTTTAAAATTTCTGGCGGCACAGGAAAAGGAGAGGCACGCTTAACCATCTCTAAACCTTCATTATCAAGCACATCAAATCCGCTACTTTTCAGAATCTTAGAAGAAGTTAACTCGCCGTCACCATTAAGCTTTACTTCTAAAACAAGTTCACCCTGCCATCCGCGCATTTGAGCAATTTTGGGATACATTTTAAATTTAGCAATATGTCTTGCAAGGATATTACTAAAATCATTAAGCGCTGCTTCACCTGCATTTTTAACATCTGAGTTCGCTTGTGTCGGTGTAGCCTCTTTCTTTTCTTCGGGTTTAGTTTCGGCTTCTTTGGTTGGTTTTTGCTGAGACGGGATAGGATTCTCTGCGTCTTTTTTAATGACTGGAATAATCTTTTTTTCAACAGGCTTAGGTACTTGCGCTGGCTGCGGCACTGTCTCACTCACATGATTTTCTAATTTTTGGAATGTTATTTGTAATTCTGGCGGGGGCTGAATTGGTTTTTTAAAAAATCCTGTGAAGTTAATTAAAAACATAAGATGAATCAAGAGCGATAAAAAAATCGCACGATTAAGATCGAATCCATTAAAGAAATTTTTTACATTATTCATAAACTATCTTAAAAATTATTTACACTCGGCTTTATTTTCAGCCTTACATTTTTCCGATGTATTCGACGTCGAAGTTGAAACAGGCGAGGTAGATGTGCCGCTATCTATAAAACTAGCACTTACATTACCAATAACAACGTCGCCACTCAAGTTATTTTTAACAGGTATGAAAGCTGTGATACTTTTCGCATCACTTGATGAGGCGACTCTTCCAACAGCGCCAGCCACAAATCCTCTAGTACCAGGCGGTGTTCCAGGCACAGGATTTATAACAGGTGTTTCGTTTCGCCTTACTGAATATTGATAATTTACAAATTCTTTGGTAGTTATAGCGCTAGACTCCGTTGTATTTCTTGATCCATCAGTAACACCTCGACTTGATATGGGTAAAGTTACGTTGTTAAGGTTAATATTTTGATAATTGTATGTTGGCCCTGGGAATAACATAGTTTCATTATCTGTAATAAGATTAAGTAGCGGCTTCCATGAGTTATATAAAACATCAGGGCTTGGGAGGCCATTTGTATCTAATGCCATTCTAATATTGCCAGAGTCTCCGCATGAACCAGGAACACCTACACCAACATAGCAATAACCTTTTGCTTTTAAAATTAGTGTGTGGGTGGGTGTTGATGACTCATCATCAAAAGTATATTTATAATCTGTCACATCAGGACTTCCATCAGCATTCGTTTTTGGAAGTTCCTTTCCATAAAAACTAATGGTTGGATCTAATGAAATTAATGAACGAATCGCACCATTCGATCCATTATTACCAATATTTACGTGGCCTCTATAGGTTTGGTTATACTCTGTCGTCACATCGGCTTTGATAAAAATTTCATTCCCCGTAACCTCTAAATTCCTAAGATTATCTGTTGTTCTTATTGCGCTTCCAGCATAATTTGTGCTTGTTGAGTAATTTCTATTGCCGTAAGCGACGTAGTCATTTCCATTTGAACTATTTAATAAGAGGACTTCTGTGTTTGTCGTCTCTAAAAGTGGATCGAAGCCTACTTTTTCTTTAAACATCACATATCCCAAGCCGGCATTTACAGTTAAATCATAATTTCCTTTAATTGTTGAATTAAATCCAATGTCATAATCATTTGAGTTTAATGTTGCATGGCCAACTAAAGTTACAGCACCTCCATAATACTGGCCCCATGATGTTTGAAGCGTTTCATCTAATTGTGTAACAACATTTTTCACTGTAAGTGCATTTGTAACTTCAAAAAAGTCATCTCCAGTTGTTATAGATCCTGCGATAGATGAATCGCCTCTAACATATACCATGGCGCTTCCACTGCTATTGGTGATTGAGCTATTCACGTCCATTCTGAGTGTTTCTGCAGTTAATTTACGATTCACTAAATCTAGTGATGTATTAACAAGGTTGAGAGAGTTAAAAGTTAAATCTCTATTTGTATTTCCATCAACGATAGTTATAGAGCCGAGATTACTCAAAGTTAAATCAGAAGGAAGATTAACTCTGCCATTGTTTGCAGTTAACCTTAGGCTATTGCTGGTTAAATACTTAAGAGCAACAATGCCAGATCCACCGTCACCGCCATTATTATTGGCGTTGTAATGTGAACCACCGCCACCGCCACCGCCGGTATTATCACCTCCGTTACCTCCTGGCATATTAGCCCAACAATTTGTGCAACCGCCGCCGCCCGCTTGACCATTGTTATAGCCAAGACCGCCTGAAGTAACACCTACAGCGCCACCGCCACCGCCGCCAAGACCGCCGTTACCTCCAATATTTGAATAACCAGAGCCACCGCCGCCGCCACCCCAGAAGAAACTATCGCCTAAAATAGAATTTTCAATGCCAATACCTCCATTAGCTGGATTGGTAGATCCCGCTCCACCGGCTCCACCACCACCACCTGGATACCATGCCCATATGCCGAAAGATCCATTATTGCCTTGACCTGAAGTTCCGGTGCCTGCTGCGCCACCACCATATCCGCCGCCGCCGCCGTAGCCACCATTAGGTCCTTGAGCACCACCTGATGCACCACCACCACTACCCCCATTGCCGGCTGGATGTGTTGATTGATCGTGATTTGATGCGCCGCCGCCGCCGCCAACCGCTACTAAGCCGGCAAATGATGAGTTGGAACCATTACTTCCCGCAACCTGGCCATTACCTGCTGGCGCTCCACTGCCTCCTTGACCCACCACTACGGCATACGAATTTAATCTAGTTAAAGCTACAGCACTTGATGAAATCACACCACCACCACCACCACCACCACCCATATCTGAACCGCCGCCGCCGCCGCCGCCTACAATTAGAACTTCGGTTGAACCTGATGCTGCAATCCATGTATATGTTCCATTAGAACTATTATATGAAATGCCAGTAATTAAATTATTTGAATTAGTTGCTGTATAAGTGTCTGCATTAAATTTATAAAGGCCATCACCCAAAAATGTGAGCAAAGCACTGCCTATTGCGTTGACGTTACCAGCTAAATTAATACTACCATTTAAACTTGTTAATCCCACAGCTCCATTAATTACGATATCCGTCGAATACGTTTGATCATTCGCTGTATAAACATCACTTGCAATATAAGCGCCGCCCGAAATAGTTAAGCTAGATAGTGCGTCAGTTAAACTCCCGCCACCTACAGTACCAATAAATGAAATTTTTCCTGAACCAACGTTCGCTGTTAAACCATACGCACCTTTTAATGTTGAATTAAAAGTGATGTCATCGTTTGAAGTTGTAAGGGCAACAGATGCATTTAATAATGTAGCACCATAAATTTGCGTGCCTGTTGTTGAGATATTTTTATCAAGAATAGATGCACCTAGGCTAGAAAAATTATTAATATTGTTTAAAGCACCAATAAACCTTGTTATGCCTATTCCTGAATTAATACTTAAATCATAAGGTCCAGATATACTCGAATTAAATGTAATGTTGCTATTGGAAGATGCAAAAGTCATATTTCCGGATAATGTAATTGCGCCATTATAAGTTTGAGTGCCTGCGGTAATAATTGAACCCATAAGTGAACTTGCGTTTAATATATTTAAACTCGAAGTGCCACTTGAATTGATAATCGAACTAAAGCTATTGCTCATAGTTAAAACATTCAGCGATAAATCTTTATTAACCAAATCAAGGTTGCCACCTGATAAAGTTAATCCATTGGTTGATACACCTAAAGATGATAGTGAGCCACTTAATCTCAAAGTGCCCCCGCTAACTGTTGTTGCTCCTGTAAACGTGTTAGCCCCTGACAGCATTAATAAGCCATCACCTGCTTTTGTAAAGTTCATATTGCCAGAAATAATTTCTGTGATAGCGCTCGCGTCTGCAACAGTCACAGTAAGTCCAGATAATGAAGTTAATGCTTGAGCATTAAAAGTTTGTGCGTTTACAGTAAGATTTCTTGGTATTCCATCTGTTGATATATTTCCTATAATAGTGACCGCAGCATTAGCACTTGATATTGTGCTATCACCTAGTAGTGTCACAGGTCCTGTTAATGTTACTCCTGTTGTACCTCCGCCCCCCATCGCGCCATTGGGGTTACTATAAAAATAACCTAATCCATCTGACACTTCACTTCTAACACCAGCAACATAACTTGACGCTCCAGGCAGCATAAATTTGGTCCACATATAGTCGCCGCCGCCGCCTTCGTTGAAGGTGGCGTAGATTGGATAACGATTACCCGCGACTAAAGAAACTGTGCCATATATGGTTTGACAACAACCTGGTGCTCGAACGACTAAACCTCTTTCACCTACATTAGGTTGTGAACTTGAGGATTGAACACGTGTAATAAAATCACTGATACTTTCATTAGCATTGCCCATGAATAAGTAGTGATCGT
Organism: Candidatus Methylopumilus planktonicus; assembly: GCF_006364715.1. Lineage (NCBI taxonomy): Bacteria > Pseudomonadati > Pseudomonadota > Betaproteobacteria > Nitrosomonadales > Methylophilaceae > Candidatus Methylopumilus > Candidatus Methylopumilus planktonicus. The sequence goes on along the minus strand of NZ_CP040984.1, from coordinate 43,666 downwards.
CGTCGGCATAGGTTGCAAACGTATAGGTTCCTGTAGTCGGCGCTATGTAATACCCGGTGGCACGCACTGAATAATTTGAATCACAATCATAAGTTGGGCACACATAAATACTTGTGCTGGTTGCAGTTGTGACAGCTACGGTTCCATTGGCAGCATTAATAGTGGTAATCGGATTAGAGCTTGATGTTGGCATCGATGTAGCATGGCCATCATTAATATTACGTCGTGTGGCAGTATTATAAAAAGTCATATTGCCATACGCTTGACCTACGAACTTCTCGAAGTAGAGGCCGTCGATTAAACCCATGACGGTTGAAATATCGCCACCGACATTTATGCCTCCTGATGCATTCACTTCAAGACGAGCTACTGGGCTAATATCTCCTATTGCGCCTCCCAAAGACACTATTCCAGTTCCTGCATTTATTACTAGCTCAAACTCTCCGTTAATCGTTGATCCGAAAGTAACATCACTATTGTCACTTATAATTGTTGTATCTCGAACAAGCGTTGATGCACCAGCAAAACTTGCAATACCAGATGTTGTAATCGCGCCACCGATGTTACTTGTGCCGCTGATGACAATTGATGTTGCAACAATTGTACCTTCATTAAAATTTGCATTGTTTAAATTAATAATATCCAGCGTCCATGTTCCCATTCCCAACTTTGCAATTGAACTTGATGTATTTGTAAGATCAGTTGCCCAAGTGATATCTTGTCCATTAGTATCAACGTTGAATGCTTGAGCTGAAGCTGAACTAAGTCGACTTGAATAGTCTGTTTGATTTGAACTTGTATATTGAAGAGTACCGCCACCAAATGAGATCGAACCTGATGAACCAATAGCATCAGCAGAGCCTACACTTAAAAAGCCTGCATTAATATTAGTGCCGCCAGTGTAAGTATTATTTCCACTTAAAGTTAAAGTGCCTGAACCTGATTTAGTAAGTGCAATGACTGATCCGGCTACACCGTTTTCAATCAAACCACTAAATGAACTTGATGTATCATCAGCACCAATCGTTATAGTAGGTGTGCCTGATGAAGAGCTTGTGATCAAACCATCACCTGAGAGGGAGCCAATCGTTTCAGAAAAACCATTAAGATCTAATGTACCTGAAAGACTTACTGCGGATGAATTTGAGATAGCATTTAATGCGCCTAATTTAACGGTACCTGCTGATATGGTTGTAGCACCTGTATATAAACTGCCAGCACCATTTAACGTTAAAGCGCCTGATCCTAATTTAGTAAGACTCATCGCGCCTGAAATTACACCTCCAATACTATTCAAGAGGCTGTTTGAATTAATTGTGAATGCCCCATCTGCAACAGAACCGGCTATTTGAACATCACCTGCTCCAGAATTAATAATCAGCGAGCCATTGTATTTAAGAACAACAATACCTGATCCACCATCACCGCCTTTATTATTGCCGGAGTAATGTGAGCCACCACCACCACCACCACCAGTGTTGGCACCTGCGTTACCACCAGGCATGTTAGCGTGACAATTTATGCAACCGCCTCCACCAGCTTGACCGTTGTTATAACCAGCGCCACCTGTCGTAGTTCCTACAGCACCGCCGCCGCCGCCGCCAAGCCCTCCGTTACCACCATCCACCGAGTAGCCAGAACCGCCGCCGCCGCCGCCCCAGTAATAACTTGTACCTAGGATGCTGTTTTCAATACCTATGCCACCAAAAGCATCTCCAGGGTTTCGTCCTGAACCACCAACAGCTCCGGCACCACCACCACCACCTGAGTAATATTGGCCTTGTCCAGCGCCACCAGCAAAGCCTTGACCAATTGTGCCAGCGCCATTGCGTCCTGTATTACCATCACTAAAGCCTGATCCCCCGCCGCCTGATCCACCAACTCCAGCATACCCATTGAGTGGTCCATATCCATAGTATGAACTTCCTCCATAACCACCGCCAATAGCTGTGAGTGTGCCACCCGCATATGTAAGTGAGGAGTTACCGCCTTGCAAAGCGTTAACAGTATAGGCATGTCCGCCAGATTGGCCGTTTGTACCTGCAGCAGGGGCGCCGTTACCACCTGCGCCTACTTTAATTTCATACCAAGCCTGAGATGTTGTTGAAACAGTGTCATAAATAACGCCTCCACCTCCACCTCCACCGCCCATATCCATACCGCCGCCACCACCTCCTGCAACAAGAAGAGCTTCTGCAGAAGTCGATTGAGCCTGCCATGAGTAGGTTGAGGTTGATGAATTGTAAAGAACATTGATTGGACTTGATCCAACTCCTACCGTATAACTTGTACCGTTATATTTATAGATCCCACCACCTAAAAATTCGATAAGGCCTGAGATACCAATTACATTCCCTGTGATATTTACATCCCCACCGTTACTTGTGAGAGTAACGCCACTAAAAAGTCTAATATTGCTATTAAATGTTTGATTGCCATAAGTTGTAATGTTGCTCGTAAGATTTGTATTTGTCGCTGTAAATGTGGCTGAATTTCCAGCACCTGATAATGTGATTTCTTGATTAACGTAAATATCATTTGCGGCAATTAAAGTTAATGAAGCGCCAGCACCTGATAATATGATTTCTTGATTAACGTAAATATCATTTGCAGCAATTAAAGTTAGTGATGCACCAACACCTGATGATGTTATAGAGGCATCGATGATAATGTCGCCATCACCTGATTCTTCTGAAATATTATTTGTACCTACTGTATTAGGTGAACTTGTTGTGGTAATTGTGACTGAAGAGCCTGCGTTTAGAACTGTTTGGATATAGCCAGCTTTTACTGAATCAATTGTAATATTGAAAGGATCAAGGAGCCACATACCACCTCGGCCTGCATTGATTGAACCTAAAAGATTAACTGTGCTTGCGGATGTTTCAATGAATCCGCCTTGATTATTTTGATTGTTTAAATTTATTTGTGATGCATTTAAAACTGAATTTAAATCTATCTCTGTATATCTTGAGAAAGGAATGAGTTGATTTGCTAAATCATTTCCAACTTTGATGGTACCGCCTTGGATGTATCCTCTTGCTGAAATCTCGGTGCTGGAGATTATGGTATTTTTCACACCGGATAGTAAAATTGTTCCCCCAACACCTGCCCCTCCGTTAGTTTGGATAAAGCTTTGTTGGAAATTCACATCGCCATTATTTGAAGCCACGACAACTAATCCACCATTAGCGGTACCATTCGCCAATAAGTTTAAATTGTTCATTAAAATGTTTTGCGAAGCATTGATCTTAATTGTGCCTCCGCGACCACTTTCGCCATTAGTCATGATCGCACCTGCAACGGTAACAGCTCCATGACTAGATAAAATTTCGACCACCCCACCATTGTTACCTGCGGTCATTATATTTCCAGAAGAGCTTATATTCACTTCATCACTACCTTTTAATAGTATGCGACCTGAATTTTGTTTTGATCCTGAGCGTAAATTACCGGTAATTGCAAGTCGCGCTCCTAACAGTGCCAAGAATGGGGATGAATCTTGACTCGAATTTCCATACGCATTTAAATTACCTGCCACAGAAATTGTAGGTGCCTCTGCATCAATATTTCTTACATTGATAGTTGATGATGAACTTACAAGAATAGATTCGTAACTTGAAAGAATTAAATCGAGCGGTGCTGATTCATGGCTTGAAATATTTCCAGCAATATTCATTTGAGTTTTTGTATTAATTTCAAAAAATGATTTCGTGCCAGCTATTTTTTCTATGATTTGACCTTTTAATAAATCAAATGAAGAAGCGAGGAGATTTAATTTAACGTTCGAAATATTTAAAGTGTTTGAAATAACATCAGCAATTGAGCTAGTCATAGTGAGATTCGGTAAATTAATTGTCCATGTACCTTTGTCACTTAACACATCTTGATTATTTGCATTCACTGTTGAAGTGTTCGCTAAAGTTAAAGTGTCGGCATTTGTTTCAATCGCTCCACCTTTCCCAGAAGATAAACCGCCAAGTGCTGTCATCTCTCCTGCTAATGACGTTGAAGGTGCAGATGTTTTAATGACACCACCATTGCCTGACTCGATTGCGGATACATTAATTTTAGATTGAGCCTCTGTAGTTAAAATGCGTGATGCTGAAATGGCCACTGATCCACCAGCCACTGCGCCATGCGCTAGCGTTTCTGAATTAGCAGCAATATTGATACTGTCTCCATCAATCATGATTCGGCCACCCACACTGACAACTTTATTAGCGACATTACTCGCATCTAATGTGCCACTTTGTTTAATCACACCGGACACTAGAGTATTTATAGCTTTAGCAGATAAAATAATCGTGCCGCCGTTCACAGTGACCGCTGATTTGTTTTCAATGAGGGTATTAATGGTTGCAGGTGTTGTTGTGATTGAAGCTAAATGAGAAGTGGTATCAAAGTTTAAAGTCACACTCTCACCAGCTGCCATAACAACTGTGCCCATTTGAGCCACAATCAAACCTGAGTTTCTAACTTCAGGAGCAAGCATTGCTACATAACCATTTAAGCCAGCTTTAATATTGCCTTCATTAATCACACTAGCTGTTGAACCATTGCGATCAAAATGATATTTACCATTGTTGTAATTATCATTCGAAATTGAATGTGTCGTTGCAGCAATTGAACCTACATCAAGACTTGCAGATTTACTAAAATAAACACCTGCTGTGTTTTGTAAGATCACTTCACCTATCGCATTAATCTTGCCATAAATTTGTGAAGGTGTGCCGCTTGAAATTCGATTGAGTGTGGATGCGCTGCTATTCGGTTGATTGAAATTTACTGTGGCATCTTTACCTACATTGAATGAATCCCAATTGACGATGGCACGTTGTGATGTTTGATTCACATTGAGTGTTGCACCAGAAGTAGCAATCGACGCATCGCCTGAAACCACTTGACCGCCTGTAGGAAGCGCATTCACTGCTGGTTCTGCATAGGCGAATTCAGCTAAGCTTAAGAGAAGGCTTAGCACGAGAATAAATGCCTGTTTTAGATGCTGAATAACTTTTTTCAAGGGAGCATAACTTTAAATATTATGTACAGATTATCCTTTATAAATTACCTATAAAATAGGTCTATGAGATATTTTATATTCGGTTTTTTTTCATTTTGAAATATTTGTAACTAACTGATATTAATAAATAAATAAACCTTAAATTTTCTATGGTTTATTTATTATTCGGTAGGTTTAGATGGGTATGTAATGCAAAAAAGCTTCTGGCATAGATCTAGGGTTAAATTTCTGTGGGCCACTGTACCCGCTATAGGTTGATTTTCTAAAAAAGGACTTCTAACAAATGCTTGAAGAGATCTAAGCAAAAGTCGCATTTCATCCTCTTCAATTTTTCTGAAAGAATTCGTTTTGTTACGCTTGCGACATTCTATGAGAGGATCAATTAAGACATCTATAATTAGATTTATTTTTTCAGGCTCTTCTGATTTAGTAAGCACAATTTTAAAAAGATATTGAAGCATCTTAATTTTTAATTTATTTGCTCTTTCAAAATTTTTATTAACTAAGATTTCACACAAATCTTCACACGACTTATTTTTTGGAAATTTATTTATTTCATCTGCAAGCTCAAGAAAAATTTCTAATCTTTTTTTTAAAAAAATATTTATAAAAACTTGATCGAGATTTTTGAAGTGATGATAAATATTTCCAACAGAATAACCTGAATGCTTAGATAAATTTTTAGCGGTTATTAAATTGATATTGCCGGATAAAACTAATTTTTCTCCAGCAAGTAAAATTGCTGTTTGTGTTTTTTTAGCCGTTCTTGATATTTTTTTATCGGCGTTCATTTGTAAAAATTCTTTGTCTTAGAGTATTTTAAGACTAGAAAACTATTGAAGCTTTAAGCCAATAAAAATTGCTATGCTTAGTTCCATCAGAATCCGTGCCATCTACTTGAGGGTTTGGATTATTTCCAATACGTCTTGACCATATTGCTGAAAGTGTTGACCGATAAGAGCCTACAAAACCAGTCCACTCAATAGATGTGCCATAACCTTTCATATTAAAACTATTTTTACCAGTTGCATTTTCTAGGCCTGTAGAGTTATTTGTATTATCAATATATTGTCTTGCAAAACCATAATCATAGAATCCTATTGCTGTAAGGTTTGCTGATAATTCTTTATGCAAAGCTGCACTTAATAAATAACCTTCGCTACCTGAGCCTTCGCTTGTAGGATAAGCTCTGACACCCGATGCACCTCCAAGATAAAATTTCTGTGATGAATCTAAATTACTATCCGATAATTGGCCACTAAATTTTAAGACAGAGCTAATCGTTTCAGTAAAGAACTGGGTATTGTTGATGTTCCATCTCAAACGATTAAATCTTCCCTTAGTACCCTCTTCAATTTTAGATGTCTGAAACGCTAAAGGCGAGTCCTCGTAATTTGCATATCCGAGATCTAAATCAATTGATGCAGATGTTTCACCTGCGACAAATAAAGTATTTTTATGATTAAGAGAGCTCCCTACATTAAATAAGTCAATAAAGTAATTACTTTCCACAGCTTCTTGAGCTTTATTCCTAAAATGTTTTCTTTCTAAAAAAGAAGATATGCTTAAATCAAAAGCTCTAGAACGATAGACTGGATAACTTGCTTCAATTTGAGCAGTTTCAGCAGTGCCTTCTGGATTTAGAGATAAAGCAGCACCAGCGATAACATCATATTTAAGCGCGCTCGCATTGATACCCATGCGTAGTCCGGAATATCCTATAGGTCTATTAAAGGACAATCTCGCATAATCTGTGCCTTTGGAGTGAAGTAGGCCTAAATCAATTCGGTCGCCTACACCTAGAGGGCTTAAAAATGATGCATTTGCTTGATACCTCAGTGTGCCAGTTGCACGTGAACCATAATTATCAGCTGATAACATAGCGACATAATTAGGTTCATTGTTAATATTTAAAAGTGAATCTGTTTCACCATCTCTAGTTCCTGATTGTAATGATTGAGTTACAGACGCTCCGGGTAATTCATCAGCAATTAATACGGCCCTATTAAGGGCATTTAAATTTAATACTTCGCCTTTTTTATTACTATACTCAATAAATTTCTGAATAATTTCAGGGTGAATTCGATATGTTTTATTTGGATCAGGCTGTAATTGAGCGCCACCAAATTTGGCCTCAATGATAATAATTTTTACATTACCTTCGGTGATATCTTGCTTAGGCAATGAGGCTGTAGCTAGATAGCCTTTATCTTTATATACAACACTTAATGAATCAACTGCTAGCTTTAATTCTTCAAGTGTAATTTCACGATTTAAATACTCTTTTAAAAAAGCTTGAAGTTCATTTGACGAAAGAAGCTTATTACCTTCAAATGAAAAGCTGACAACCTTAAAAGTAGCTCCTTGAGATTTCGGTTTAGGTGTTTCTTTATCTTCTTCAATGCGAGGAGGGGTCTTAAGAGGTTCTTTCTTTTTTTGATTACGCTCAATTTGATTAAGCTGATCACCAGCATCCACAGCAAATGCAATTTGACTGCCCAATAGGGAAGCGAGAAACACATAATATAAAGATAAATCTCTAATTTTCATTGGCTTTTAAAAGACATAATTTACGCAAGCTCCACTATAAAGTGAATCAAAACAAATTTCTGCCAACTATAATTTACAAATCTGGACTTTATAAGAAGATTTCTATCAGGTCAAGATGAGCGCCTTCTTTTTCCCATGATGACTTCCTAGCCCATAAAGACTTTTTATGAGTTGGGCTTATTGAACTGACATGATCAAACAAAGAATTACCTAAAAATAACTCCTTATAGAATACTGAGATTTTTTTTATTTCTGCTGAATCAAATAAAATTGTGGCTAATGATTGATCGCCCAAATTTTTGAGAGAACTCCAAGCCTGAAGTAAATCATCTTCCTTAACTAGGGTTCTAGCAAATACCCTTGGCTTATCGTTACTCTTTAAGATAACCTCTCGCGTGTAAAAGGTTTTATCTAATAAATAAACACCTTCATACACAATTTCAACTTTAACTTCATCAAACTCCTTTTTTAGTCGCTCCGTTAAAGATCCTTCTTCTGTCAGCCACGATAACTCATTGCCTTCAACTTTAGGTGATATTAGCCAAGTCATGGTTATACCTTGACTCTTTCATTTGCATGACTTAGCCAGCGCTTTAAATGAAGATGAGAGGCTTCTGGATAATCTTCTAATAATTGATCAGCGATCGTTTTAGCTTCTTCTAATAATTTAAAATCGCGATTGAGATTTGCAATACGTAACATAGGCACTCCACTTTGTCGCACGCCTAAAAATTCTCCAGGCCCTCTTATATTTAAATCCTCTTGGGCAATGATGAAGCCATCCGTATTTTCAAAAATCACTTTGAGTCTCTGTCTTGCAAGATCTGATAATTTTTTCTGGAACAATAAGATACATGTGCTTTTTAGTGTGCCGCGTCCTACGCGTCCTCGAAGCTGGTGTAATTGTGAAAGCCCCATGCGCTCAGCATTTTCAATGATCATTAATGTCGCATTGGGAACATCAACACCCACTTCAATTACTGTAGTTGCTACTAGTAATTGAATGCCTCCCTTCACAAAATCAGACATGACTTTTTGTTTTTCTGATGATTTCATTCGCCCATGGACTAAGCCTACTTTTAAATCTTTAAAATGAGACTGCATATTTAAATACGTTTCTTCAGCAGTTTGAAGTTGCAACACTTCACTCTCTTCAATCAAAGGGCATACCCAGTAAACTTGGGCTCCGGCATGACATACCTCATGAACTCTCTTTAAAATTTCATTGCGTCGATCCTCTGAGAATAGTTTTGTCACAATCGCTTCGCGACCTTTAGGTAATTCATCAATAACGGATACATCAAGATCTGCAAAAAAACTCATGGAAAGTGTTCTGGGAATGGGCGTAGCACTCATCATTAGCTGGTGCGGCTCAATTGCTTTATTTAATTCACCTTTTTTTCGTAACGCTAATCTTTGTTCAACACCAAATCGATGTTGTTCATCAATAATACTTAAGCCTAACTTTTTAAAAATGACATGGTCTTGAAAAAGTGCATGTGTACCCACTACAATATTTGCTTCTCCGGATTGGGTCATACTTAAAGAAGTCTCTCGGTCTTTTTTTGACTGGCTACCTGTTAGCCATGCAACTTTTATATTTAAAGGGATTAACCACCCGGTCAGTTTTCGATAATGTTGTTCCGCTAAAATTTCAGTAGGCGCCATAAAAGCTACCTGACTTCCATTTTCGATCACTTGTAAAGCTGCGATTGTTGCTACTACTGTTTTACCGCTGCCTACATCACCCTGTAAAAGTCTTTGCATCGGATAATTTTTTTCAAGATCATTTTTAATTTCTTGAACGACTTTTTTTTGCGCTCCGGTTAACTCAAATTCAAGCTTATCCATAAAAATAGTTGTGAGTTTATTTTTGGCTTTTAATGGCGTAGCTGTGAGTGCTCGCCTTATTAAATAATTAGACCTTAAAGATAATTGTTGCGCTAAAAATTCATCAAAGATAATTCTTTGATAAGCTTTGCTTGTGAAAGTCTCATGGCTTGTAACTTCTTTAAAATCTTTTGGGTGGTGAATGCTTTTTAAACTTTCATAAAGATTTGGTAAGCGCAATTTCTCATAAATCGTTGGTAAAAATGAATCTTTTAAATAATTTTTTAAGTCAAAGTGAATAAATAATTTGTGAATCGCATCTTTAACTGTTTTTTGTCCCACGCCTGCAACCAATGAATAAATCGGTGTTAATACGTCTGGTAATAGATCACCTTCTTTTATCGGTTTGCATTGGGGATGAATCATCTCGAAGGCAAATAAATTATGGCGTGCTTCTCCTAAAACACGAATACGAGAGCCTGTCTCAAACATCTTCATTTGGCTTGGATAAAAATGTAAAAATCGAAGCTGTAAACTACCAGATACATCTTTGACTTGTACGATAAGCATTTTTTTAGGTTTATAAACAATTTCAGCTCTAACAACTTCTGCTTCTATTTGAGATAGTACGCCCATTTGAATATCACAAATAGGTGTGACAATCGTTTCGTCAATATAACGAATGGGAAGATGCATGACTAAACTAAAGACATCTTCAAGGCCCAACTTTTTGAGCTTATTTAATACTGAAGGGGTAAAGAGCTTAAGCTCAGCTAGAGAAGTCAGATTGAAATACTCTTATAGTTTAAATAACAACAACACCATCAGCTTCGATAAGTGCATTTCTAGGTAATGATGCAACACCTACTGCAGCTCTTGCTGGATAGGGCTTTGTAAAATATTCACCCATGACCGTATTGACCAAAGCAAAATGCGACAAATCTGTTAGATAGATATTAATTTTAACGATGTCACTTAATTGAGCGCCAGAAGCCTCAACGACTGATTTTAAATTCTTAAATACTTGATGGATTTGTGCCTCAATGCCCTCAACTAACTTCATAGATTCGGGATCGAGTGCAATTTGTCCTGACAAGTAAATAGTATTACCTGTTTTGACCGCTTGAGAATAGGTACCAATCGCTTCTGGGGCATGTTTAGTTTGAATAATTTCTTTTGTCATTTCTTAAATCTTTCTTTTTTTAATAAGTTGCTTAGAAGGTTTTCATCTTGACGCGGCTAATTCTAGAAATATCACTAATCTTTCTTAAGTTTCGCATGAGATCTGCCAAATGAATACGGTTATGCACTTGCACAATAAAGTTCACATTTACAAAATGTCCGCCATCAGGTTCTTCAACATTCACATTATCAATATTTGAATCTGATTCTGCAATCACGGATGAAATTTTAGCGAGCATTCCACGCCCATTTAATACCATAATTTGTAAATTGACTTTGAATAATCGATCTGGACTAGGGTCCCACTCAACATCAAGCCATTTATCAGGATCAAGTTTAAATTTACGAATCGCTAAGCAATCATGAGTGTGAACAACAAGTCCTTTATCTTTGTTAATAAATCCTAAAATAGGATCGCCTGGAATTGGATGACAGCATGTTGCCAATTGAATCGCCATGCTTTCAGAGCCTTTAATAGTGATGACATCTAATTGCTTATGCTTGCCCTTAACATGACTCACGCCATCCATAAAACTAATCAATTGATGAGCCACCATCACGTTCATACGTTTTCCCAAGCCAATTTCAGCCAAAATCTCTTCTTTGGTTTTAACGCCATAATCACTGATTAATTTTTTCCAATGAGATTCTTTGACAGATGAAGGGCTGATATGAAGTGCCTTGAGTGCTTGATTAAGCATGCCTTCGCCAAGTCTTGAAGACTCTTCTGATTCAATCGATTTTAAATATTGTCTAATATGTGATCTTGCTTTTCCTGTAATCACAAAGTTAAGCCATGCAGGATTAGGTTTAGCTAAAGGGGCTGTAATAATTTCTATGTGATCGCCATTATGGACTTCAGCACGAAGAGGAACGAGCTCTTGATTGTATTTTGCAGCTACACAACAATTACCCACATCACTATGCACCGCGTATGCAAAGTCAACAGCAGTTGAACCTTTTGGTAATGCTAGTATTTTTCCTTTAGGAGTGAATACATAAACCTCGTCAGGGAAGAGATCGACTTTTAAATGCTCTAAGAATTCCAGCGAATCGGCACTATCTGATTGAATTTCTAAAAGACGTTTTAACCATTGATGTGTTTGTTGTTGAAGTTCAGTCAAGTGTGCGTCTTTGGTTTTATAAAGCCAATGCGCTGCAACACCTGCTTCTGCCAGTTTGTGCATTTTTTCACTACGAATTTGTACTTCAATGGGTGTGCCGAAAGGTCCAAATAAACTTGTATGTAGCGATTGATAGCCATTCGCTTTTGGAATGGCAATGTAATCTTTAAATTTGCCTGGAAGAGGTTTATATAAGCTATGTAATGCGCCTAGTGCAGAATAGGCATCATTCGCTTCTTTTACAATAATCCTAAAGGCATAAATGTCATTGATTTGTGCAAAAGACATGCTTTTTTCGCTCATCTTTTTATAAATGCTATAAGTATTCTTCTCTCGCCCCGAAACCTCAGTATCCATTTTTATTTCAGTTAATTTTTGATGGATCGCTGCTGTAATTTTCTCAACGACTTCACGACGATTACCTCGAGAAGCTTTCATGGCTTTTTGAATCGCGCGATAGCGCATGGGATAGAGGTATTTAAAACTTAAATCTTCAAGCTCTTGATAAATGCTATTTAAACCTAATCGATTTGCAATAGGCGCATAAATATCGTGAGTTTCTTGCGCGATACGTTTTTGTTTTTCAGGTCTTAAAACATCTAACGTTTGCATATTATGAAGACGATCAGCTAACTTGACTAAAATGACACGGACGTCATTTGACATCGCCAATAACATTTTTCTAAAATTTTCGGCTTGAGCTTCTGTCGCATCTTGAAATTCAATTTTATCGAGTTTGGATAAACCGTCGACTAGCACGGAGACTTGTTTACCAAATTTCTTTTCAATTTCTTTATTGGTAATAGTCGTATCTTCAACAACATCATGAAGAAGAGCCGCAAGAATCGTAGGGGCATCAAGATGAAGTTTAGCTAAAGTACATGCCACAGCAACAGGGTGGACAATATAAGGCTCACCACTTCTTCTCGATTGGCCGTGATGTGCTTCTTCGCTAAATCGATAGGCATCCCATATCTTCTGGATGTCTTTCGTTTTTAAATAAGCTTTAAGAAGGATTGTGAGTTCAGACGCTTCGTTATCGACGGGCAGTAACGGAAGTGGCGGTGTTTTTTGAGCATCCGCTTTATTAAAATGAGCGGTACTAGCCATGGTCTTGTTCTCTAGAGGGGGCTTTAAGCCCTGTTTAAGAATTTAGTATGTTGTTTTTCTATTTAAGATATCAAGACCGACTTTACCTGCTGCGATTTCTCTTAATGCTAATACCGTAGGCTTATCTCTTAAGCCATGAGTGCTCACTAATGCTTCAGCACCATTGGCTAATTGCCTTGCGCGGTAAGCGGCAGCTAAAGTAAGTTTAAAGCGATTAGGAATCATCTCTAAACAATCATCTACTGTAATTCGTGCCATGTTATTTCTCCAAATTTCAAGTCAAGTTTTTAATTAAGTGGCTATGTCGTGTGAGCTGAATATGACACATCAATCGAGTGGATCGAATAATGGCCATAAGATCGTGGAGCGCTACTTCAAAGTCATCATTGATTGTAACATAATCGAACTCATCTACATGGCTCATCTCTTCTCGCGCAACCGCAAGTCTCATGGCAATCGTCTCTTCACTGTCGTGTCCGCGGCTGTTTAATCTTTCTGCGAGTGTTTCAACAGAAGGTGGCAGTACAAAGATTGAAACAGCCTCCTTAAATTGGGCCTTTAGAGCCTGGGCACCTTGCCAGTCGATTTCTAAAATGACGTCTTTCTTTTGATCGAGAATAAACTGCACTGATTTTTTACTTGTGCCATACATACTGCCATGGCATTCAGCGGATTCTAAAAACTCACCTTTACTCTTCAAATCTAAAAAGGTCACTTCATCAACAAAATGATAATCCCCGCCATCGACTTCACCTGGCCTGGGTTTGCGGGTTGTGTGAGATACAGAAGCTTGAAGATCTTTATCTTTATTTAATAGAGCTTTTACAAGAGTCGTCTTGCCGGCACCGGAAGCTGCTGCAATAATAAATAAATGGGCTTGGCTCATAAATATTCTTTAGTCGTTATTATTCAATATTCTGAATTTGTTCGCGCATTTGCTCAATCAAAACTTTTAAATCAACGGATATTTGTGACGTTTTAGGTGAAATGGATTTCGAGCCTAAAGTATTCGCCTCACGATTTAGTTCTTGCATCATAAAGTCTAGTTTTTTACCAATAGCGCCATCGGTTTTAAGTAAACGCCTGACTTCATCGATATGGGATGTAATACGATTAAGCTCTTCATCAATATCCATCTTTTGAATAAAAATAAGAAACTCTTGCTTCAATCGATCATCATCGATCGCAATCAAAGCTTCCTTAAACTTATTTTCAATTTTAGTTTGATAATCTTTGATTAAAACGGGTAATATTTTTTTAGCTTCACCTACAAGCAATTCAATATCTTTTAATTTATCCAATAAAATCTTTTGTAATTTTTCACCTTCGCGAGCTTTAGATAATTGAATCTCTAATAAAGCTTCTTTGAGGTTTTTTTTAAGATCTTGTTCAAGCAAATTCATATCCACTGATTGATCGTGCATGATCTCGCTCGTTTTTAAGATATCGAGCGCATTAATCGGTTGCACATGGGGGAAATGTTTTGCAATTTCATCGACTGAACTAGCGAGTTGTTTTAACTTCACCGGATCTACATTTTTAACATCAAGCGCATGTGTTTTAGATTTGAAATAGATTCTGCAATCTACTTTACCTCTTTTAATTTCGGCTGATATCAGGTCGCGCATCATGGGTTCGAATGACCTTAAAGATTCATCCAATTTAACCTGGAGTTCTAGATATCGATTATTTAAAGACCGAAATTCAAGGAGCAAAATACCTTGCTGAGTATCTGCTTCTTTAAAAGAAAAACCGGTCATACTTAAAGCCATAAGGTATCCAATTCAATGTTTAAGAGCCATTTTATCAATCTATAGTTGCATTTGCGACTAAAACCTTTAAATGACAAGATATCAATCAATTAAAGCTAGCTTATAATGACGACTTCTATCGAGGAAGAAGACTATGAGATTAAATCAACGCGCTCACAACCAATTAAGACCGGTTGAAATTATTAGGCATTACACAAAACATGCTGAAGGCTCCGTCTTGATTAAATTCGGTGATACGCATGTGCTTTGCACTGCAAGTATTGATGAAAAAGTCCCTTCTTTTTTAAAGGGTCAAAGTCAAGGTTGGATAACAGCTGAATATGGCATGCTGCCAAGATCGACAGGATCTAGAATGGATAGAGAAGCGGCACGTGGAAAACAATCCGGTCGGACTCAAGAAATACAACGTCTTATTGGACGGAGCTTACGCGCGATTATTGATTTAAAAAAACTGGGCGAACGTACCATTCAAATTGATTGTGACGTTATTCAAGCCGATGGTGGCACACGCACAGCCAGTATTACGGGAGCTTATGTCGCAGTGCACGATGCCATTAAACATTTAATGGATAAAAAACTGATTTCAGAATCGCCGCTCATTGATTATGTGGCAGCCATTTCTGTAGGGCTCCACCAAGGAAATCCACTATTAGATTTGGATTACAGTGAAGATTCAAGTTGTGACACAGACATGAATATCGTGATGACAGGCTCGGGCGGTTTTGTGGAAATTCAAGGTACTGCAGAAGGTAACCCTTTTTCGCGGGAAATGATGGGCCAAATGTCTGACCTTGCAGCGCAGGGTATTAAAGAACTCATTCAATTACAAAAAAACGTTTTAAAGTAATTTCATGAAGAATCAAATCGTCATTGCAACAAGCAATGCCAAAAAACTCACCGAAATTCAATCGATCTTAGATGATATGAATCTTGAGATACTTCCTCAATCGCATTTTAAAATTGATGCCACTGAGGAGCCTTTCCATACCTTCCTTGAGAACGCGCTGATTAAAGCTAGGCATGCAAGTCGTTTATCAAAACTACCTGCAATCGCAGATGATTCAGGGATATGCGTGGATGCGCTCGATGGAAAACCTGGCGTTTTATCTGCTCGATTTGCAGGAGAGCCTTCATCGGATCAAAAAAACAATGAAAAACTTTTAAAAAGTTTAGAAAACGAGTCAAATCGAAAAGCGCATTACACTTGTGTCATTGTATTTGTAAAACATGAATTTGATCCTGAACCTATTATTACTGAAGGTATCTGGCATGGAGAGATTTTAAAATCACCCAGAGGCTCTGGGGGGTTTGGTTATGACCCGTTATTTTTAGATCATATGACTGAAAAAGCTGTGGCAGAATTACCATCGGACATTAAAAACCGAATTAGTCATCGCGGACAAGCGTTACATAAACTTAAATTGAAATTGAATCAGATATATGGATAAATTAAAAAATAAATGGCCTGCTTGGATTCGTGACGATAAATCATTAGTGTCGTGTACAGAAAAAATTAAGGTCATGAAAGAAAACTTTGATGAATTAAAGCAGCTTTCTCAAGATGCCATTGAAGATGGCCTTTTAATGGAAGTATCTGAAAAGCAGATGAAAGAAGCACTTCATCAAATGGTTGATGATCTTATTAATCCATACTTAAAAAATAAATAAGTCTTCTATGAGTCAAACATCAAGACTCGCCATGCCACCCCCACTCTCGCTTTATATTCACATCCCTTGGTGTGTCAAAAAATGTCCCTATTGTGATTTTAATTCACACGAACATAAAGAATCTCAAAACTTTACTGATTTAGAATCCATGTATGTGGATGCACTTATCAAGGATCTTGAATATTCATTACCTAAAATTTGGGGCAGAAAAATTCATTCCATTTTTTTTGGTGGTGGTACACCCAGTCTTTTTAGTGGAAAAGCTATTCAGAAAATTTTAAGTCAGGTTCGTGCACTGACGCCTATTTTGTATGATGCCGAAATTACACTTGAAGCTAATCCAGGCGCGATTGATAGCAATCATTTTGAAGCATACAAAGAAGCTGGCGTCACTAGAGTATCTTTAGGGATTCAATCATTTAATGATGTCCATCTCAAAGCATTAGGTCGAATCCACGATAGCAGTGAAGCCAAAAAAGGCATTGAAATTGCCATGCGTCATTTTGATGCAGTGAATTTAGATTTAATGTATGCATTACCTCACCAAACATTGGATGAAGCGATAGACGATGCTAAGACTGCGACCTCTTTTTATACACAGCACCTATCTTTTTATCATTTAACGATTGAGCCTAATACATTCTTTTTTAAACACCCGCCCAAATTACCGCTCGATGATGAGAGTGCAGAAATGCAAGAAACTATTGAAGGTATTTTAAGCCAGCATGGCTACGAGCATTATGAAACCTCTGCTTTTGCAAAACCTAAATCACAATGCGAGCATAATCTTAATTATTGGCAGTTTGGCGACTATCTTGGTATAGGCGCAGGTGCGCATAGCAAACTAACCTTTCATGACAAGATGAGTCGCGAGAGTCGTTATAAAAATCCAAAACAATATATGGAAAAAGTAGTCACACAACATATGATTGAATCAGAAACAATCATTCATGAAAGTGATTTGGCTTTTGAATTTATGATGAACCACTTACGTCTTATCGATGGATTTAGTATTCAAAGCTTCGAAGATAAAACGGGTTTATATATTTCAGCTATCGATAAAGAACTCAAAGCTGCGATAGATAAAAAACTGATTACTATGGATCATGAGATGATTAAACCAACGCTTTTAGGTCAGCGATTCTTAAATGACCTATTGAGTATTTTTTTAAAGTAGAATGAAATTATGAAATTTGCAAAAATAAATAACGAACTTACCGTCTCTGATCAAATCACGATTGAAGACTTAAAAGAAATTCAAGCGCAAGGCTACAAAACTATTTTTTGTAATCGCCCTGACCAGGAATCCGAAGGACAACTAACGTTTTCAATTATTGAAAAAGAAGCTCAAAATTTAGGTATCAAAGCCATCCATCAGCCTGTAATTGGCGGGCAAATTTCAGATGATGATATTGCTCAATTTGGCAGCTCTTTTGAGTTGGCTCAAAAGCCTATCTTTGCTTATTGCCGCACTGGCACAAGATGTTCAATGCTTTGGGCACTTTCGCATGCAAAAACCTTGCCTATTGATGAAATTTTAAGCAAAGCCCAGATTGCAGGCTATGACTTATCTCCGATAAAAGACCGTCTAAACTCCCTTAAATAGACATGAGTGTATCTAAACAGTATCTGAGTATTCATGATCACAGCCGGGAATTAAGTGGTCTCAAATATATCTATTCTGTTATTTCAAGACGTGCTGGCGGCTTATCGATTGGCGTTAACTTAAATGTAAATAATGCATGTAATTGGCAATGCATTTATTGTGAAATTCCAAATCTTACCCGTGGCTCACCGCCACCCATTGAGCTTGATGTGCTTGAAGATGAACTACGTTTTTTTCTTCATGAAATTATTCACGGCGATTACATGGAGAAAAATGTAGCAATTGAGGATCGTCATTTAAAAGACATTGCTTTTTCAGGCAATGGAGAGCCTACAAGTGCGGAAGAATTTCCACAGGTTATTTTAATTGTTAAAAAGATACTGGAAGAATTTAACTTACTTCATAAGATTAAAATTCGTTTGATTACTAATGGAAGTTTAATGCACAAAGAATCTGTGCTTGAAGGAATTCAAGTGCTTGCAAAAATGAACGGGGAAGTCTGGTTTAAGGTCGATGCTGCGCTAGAAGAAAATTCTAAAGTAATTAATCAAGTTAATATAAAACCACAACAAGCGATTGATCGATTAAAACGTTGTAGTGAAATATGTCCTACATTTGTTCAAACATGTATTTTTACCATCGACAATAAAGAACCTAATAATAAGGAGATTGACGCATATATTAAACTTATTGATAGTGCCAAGAAAAGTATCAAAGGTGTTCATTTGTATGGAATTGCGAGACCATCCATGCAGCCAGAAGCTTACCGTCTTGGTAGGGTAAATATTAATGTATTAGAGAATATTGCAGACCAGCTTCATAATAATGGGATCGAATCAACAGTGAGTTATTAAAACTTTTTAACCTTTGGAAATTTATGATGATTGAATGGACTTTTATAATAAAAACGACAATCGCTATGATAGCAATTGTTGACCCCCCAGGCTGCTTACCGATTTACTTGAGTTTAACGAGCCAACATAAAAAGATTAATAAAAAAAATGTAGCCAAGATGACAGCTTTAACTGTCTTTATCATTCTTGTAGTTTCACTTTTTCTCGGAGATAAAATCTTAAATATCTTTGGCATTTCTATGCCAAGTTTTCAGATTTGCGGCGGTATACTTCTTCTGATCATGGCCATATACATGATGTTAGGACGAAATCAAGTTATGGAATCTACACAAAATAATAAGTCAGAAAAAGAATTAATTGCCTTTGTCCCACTTAGTATTCCTCTCTTAGCAGGGCCCGGCGCGATTAGTAATATGATTATTGCTGCTCACCAAGCCCCTAATTTTGTAAATCTATCTTTTCTAGTGCTGCCATGTATTTTCGTGTCTCTAACAATTTGGCTTACCTTAAGTTTTGCTGAAAGCATCTCTAGAGTGATTGGTGCAGTAGGTACTAAAATAGTGACCCGTGTCATGGGTTTACTTTTAGGTTCCATGGCGATTGAGTTCATTACGCGGGGCGTATTAGATATTATTGCGTAATGCTTTATGAAGCAAATTCGTAAACTTAAGTTACGCTCTCAGACACATTACGCTCTTTTCCGTGCTGACTTGCCTTTTAAACCCAAAGTGGAAAAAGATAAAACAAAGTTTAAAAGACAGTCAAAACATAAAGCTAAACTTGATTAGCTATTTTTTCTTTTTATTCTTTTTAGTTCCACATGCTGCCCAGCAGACCATTTTGCCATCTCTAAAACCATAGCGAGCAATGATAAAAAGAATTGTAGCTAAAAAAACTTGTTGGAATATAAAAATAGGCACATTAAAAGTTGTCACACCGTCATAGACACAGTGATATTCGTATGCTGCAGTTGGAACGTAAGAAAAAGACAAAGCAAAGACTAATAAAGCTAATATATTGTAAGTACATTGTTTCATTTTTGAGCCCTTAGATATTTAAAAATGTTTAAATTATAAAAAATCTAATATATAGTATTTTTTACTTAAATTAACATAAAATTTAAAGAGATATTCATGTCAAACGACCATCATTCGGACCACTCTGAAACACACTTTACCTCAACAGCAGTAGTTCGCGATATCGTTATTGGTATGGCGGACGGACTGACTGTTCCATTTGCTCTGGCTGCAGGCTTATCTGCAGCTGTTGATTCATCAGCGATTATTGTAACAGCAGGTCTAGCTGAAGTTGCGGCGGGCTCAATTGCAATGGGCCTGGGTGGTTATCTTGCCGGAAAAACAGATATTGAACATTATGATTCTGAATTAAAACGTGAAGCCCATGAAATTAAGCATTTGCGTGAGCATGAAATTTTAGAAGTCCAGGAAATACTTTCAGAATATGGACTCAAAGGGAGTGCGCTTAAAACAGTTGTTAAGTCCATCACTTCTAATCGTGAACGCTGGCTAAAATTCATGATGAAATTTGAATTAAATTTAGAAAGGCCTGACCCAAAAAGAGCAATGATCAGTGCGACTACTATTGCAACCTCTTATATTATAGGTGGGCTAATTCCCTTGATGCCTTATTTCTTTATATCTGACATCATGTCCGCACTAAAAATGTCAGTCATTGCCACAAGTATTGCACTCGTACTTTTTGGTTGGATTAAAGGTCGCTTTACTGGCGTGAATCAAGGACGTTCGGCGATGCAAACACTTGTGATTGGTGCCTTAGCTTCTTCGGCTGCTTTTGGCTTAGCTCATCTATTGTCATAAAACTTTCGTATATTTAAATCTCTCTTACTCATTGATTTAATTGTAAAATAAGGCCTTAGAAGAAACGTTCGTTTCCATGTTTTATTTTTAGAATTGGGGCTTTACTTGCAACAGCTTTTTTTGTCATCTAGATCTGTTTTACTTATCGGTTTTCTATTATTTTCTTTAGTTGGCTGTCAAAAACCTCCAGAGCAAAGTGGCATGCCACCTAATTTTGTTTTGCCCGTGACCATGCTTGAATCCATACCTGTATCGATGCCTATTACAGCCGAAGCTGTAGGCCAAACAGAGGGAGCTAAGGAAGTTGAAATTAGACCTCGTGTTGGCGGTATTTTATTAAAACGAAAATACAATGAAGGTTCTCCGGTTAAAGCGGGTCAAATTTTATTCAATATTGATCCCGAGCCCTATAAAATTGCTTTAAATCAAGCGCGCGCGCAATACAATCAGAGCCTTGCACGAGCTGAACAAGCAAAGCGCGAAAAAAAACGTTTAGAAGGTTTAATTGAATCTCAGTCCATAAGCCAGCGTGAATTTGATAATGCATCATCAGATGAATCAATTAGTGTCGCAGCTCTCGCTCAAAGTCGAGCAAATTTAAAACAGGCGGAGCTTAATCTTTCTTATACCAATGTCACTGCTCCTGTCGATGGTATTTCTGGTCGCTTTCAATTTTCTGAAGGTGCTCTCATTTCTGCAAATACAAGCCTGCTTACGACATTAGCTCAAGTGAATCCAATTTGGGTGCGATTTAGTTTTTCAGATAATGAGCTTAAGCAATTAGGTGGCGCATTAAATGAAAAAAATATTCAAGAAGTTTCAATCACTCTTTCCGATGGGAATGAATACCCGAAGAAGGGCAAAATAAATTTTGCTGCAAGCGAAATCAATCCATCACTTGGCACTCAAGAACTCCGAGCAACATTTGAAAATAATGAGCGTCAAATTTTACCCGGCCAATTTGTTCGTGTGCGGGTGACTACAGGCAAAAAAGATGGTGTATTTTTATTGCCTCAATTAGCTGTTCTTAATTCTGATCAAGGTAAATTTGTATTTGTCGTCAATGAAAAAAATCAAGCCACACCTCGCCCTGTTATTACAGGCGAATGGAAAGGTAAGGATTGGGTTATTCTAGGCGGTCTCCAAGCGGGCGATAAAATCATTATCGATAATCTTATTAAAGTTCGTCCTGGCATGCCTGTCACCAACATGCCTAACTTCAAAAAATAATGAGTAAATTTTTTATCACGCGGCCTATTTTTGCTGCGGTAATCTCAATCATTATTGTCTTGGCTGGTATTGCAGCTGCGCTTAAATTATCCATTGCACAATATCCACAAATCGCACCACCTACAGTCATTATTACTGCTAACTACCCAGGTGCAAGTGCTGAAACACTTTCGAAAACAGTTGCAGGCCCTATTGAAGAACAATTAAGCGGTGTTGAAGGCTTGCTTTATTTTAATTCAACCACTGATTCTAGCGGCACACTAAACATCACCGCGACTTTTGAAATTGGTACAAATATTAACCAAGCAACTTTCAATGTAAGCAACCGTGTCAACATTGCAGCTCCTCGCTTACCAGAAACAGTAAGACGTTCGGGTGTGGTTGTGCAAAAAAAATCAAACGATATTCTTTTAGTTGTGATGCTGACATCAAATGACAAACAATTTGATCCACTTTATTTAAGTAACTACGCAACTCTTAATGTTTTAGATGAAATCAAACGTGTTAAGGGAGTAGGTGACGCCAATATATTTGGTGCGCGTGATTACTCTATGCGTATTTGGCTTAAACCAGATCGTATGGCGCAACTTCATGTCACCACTTCAGACATTGCTGCAGCAATTCAAGGTCAAAATGCGCAATATGCCGCTGGTAAAATTGGTCAAGAGCCTTCTTTAAGTGACCAACAGCTCGTATATACCGTGAATGCAAAAGGCCGCTTGCTCGATCCTAATGAATTTGGAAATATTATTATTAGAGCTGGTGGGCCTAACGGTATTCTTTATCTTAAAGATATTGCGCGGGTCGAATTGGGTTCACAAACTTACGATATTAATACAACGTTAAATGGTAAACCAGGCGTAGGGATTCCTATTTTCCTTCAAACAGGAGCTAACGCACTTGACACAGCGAAGGGCATTAAGGAAAAAATGGCTGAACTTAAAGGACGCTTTCCTAAAGGGATGGATTTCGAAATTCCTTATGACACAAGTAATTTTGTAAAAGCTTCCATGAAAGAAGTATTTAAAACGCTGGGTGAAGCAATGCTTCTTGTGGTGATTGTTGTATTTCTATTTTTACAAAACTGGCGCGCCACTTTGATTCCTATTATCGCCGTGCCTATATCTCTGATAGGTACTTTTGCAGGCCTATATCTTTTTGGTTTTTCAATTAACACACTGACGCTTTTTGCCATGGTCTTGTCTATAGGTATCGTGGTTGATGACGCCATTGTCGTTTTAGAAAATATAGAACGCTTAATGGCAGAAGAAAAACTTACTCCAATTAAAGCTGCTATTAAATCTATGGAACAAGTCTCTGCTGCTGTCGTTGCCATTGTATTAGTGTTATGTGCTGTATTTGTACCAGTCGCATTTATGGGCGGTATTGCAGGGGAGCTCTATCGTCAATTCGCTGTAACTGTGGCTATTGCTGTTGTAATATCTGGAGTTGTAGCTCTGACACTCACTCCGGCGCTCTGTGCCATTATCTTAAATCCAAAATCCATCCATTCAAAAATTTTTGATCGTTTTAATAATGGGTTTAATCACTTAACTCATTTTTATATTAAAGTTGTTAAGGGCACTTTGCATCATCGTTTAATTGGTGGCATGGTTTTTGGTGGCATTGTCATCGCCTCTATTTTTCTTTTTAAATTCACACCTACTAGCTTTATTCCCTCGGAAGATCAGGGCTATGTCATTACAGCGGTGATGTTAGCGGATGGCGCTACAATTAGTCGCACTTCTAAAACAACAGAAGCCGTGCGTTCCGCAATTGCTAATGATCCTGCAAGTGCTTTTCAGTTTGCTGTAAATGGGTATGATCTGATTGGAGGTGGCAACAAATCAAATGCAGCTACGATATTTGTGAGATTAAAAGACTGGGCCGAAAGAGAAAGCTCCGCGAATGATATTGTAAAAAAACTTTTTGGTATTGGTATGATGCAACCCGATGGACTTGCCATTGCATTTAACCCTCCTTCAATTCGTGGGTTAGGTAGCTCGGGTAGCATGGAAACTTATATCCAAAGTAGAAGTGACACTGATCCATTACGTTTATTTGCTGCAGTCAATTTATTTGTCGAAGCGCTTAAGAAAGAACCTCGCCTTTCAGGTGTTAATACTTTTTTTAGACCTACCGTACCGCAACTTTTTATTGAAGTAGATGAGGCTAAAGCGATGAGCTTAGGTATTCCTATTTCAAGTATTTATGACACCCTGCAAAGCACCATGGGCTCACTATATGTTAATGACTTTAACAAATCAGGCAGAACATACCGTGTTCAGCTTCAAGCAGATGCAAACTATCGAATGAAGCCAGATGATCTCGGAAAAGTATATGTTCGATCAAATACAGGAGCTATGATTCCTCTCTCAGCAATTAGCAAAGTCAATAGTATTTTAGGTGCTGAACAACTCGAACGTTTTAACGGACTTCTCTCAGCAAAAGTATTAGCAGGGGGTTCGCCTGGCGTCAGTTCGGGCGATACCATTAAGCTTGTTGAAAAAATTGCAAAAGAAAGTTTACCTGAAGGCTATCAAATGGCTTGGACAGGTCAAGCCTATCAAGAAAAGCGAACAGGCTCTGCAGCGCTCTTTGCATTTGGTTTTGCCATTATTATGGTATTCCTAATTTTAGCCGCACAATTTGAAACGTGGGCGCTTCCTCTTGCAGTAATTATGGCTGTACCATTTGCCCTGACTGGCGCTCTCATTGCCGTCATGATCCGCGGTATGCCAAATGATATTTATTTTCAGATTGGCTTAATCACCTTAATTGGTCTTGCTGCTAAAAATGCAATTTTAATTGTGGAATTTGCGAGTCAAAAAATGGAAGAGGGCATGCCCGTCATGGAAGCTGCGGTTGAAGCTGCACGTCTCAGATTTAGGCCTATTGTAATGACATCGATGGCATTCGTTTTTGGTATTGTCCCTCTTGTTGTCGCAACAGGTGCAGGTGCTGCGGCACGTCAATCTATGGGAACAGGTGTCTTTGGGGGCATGATTTTAGCAACCTTTGTTGCTACGATTTTTATTCCACTCTTTTTTGTCTGGTTAACTGGAAATCATATTCGTCATCATGGTCATATAGATGAGGATAAAAAATAAAATGATGATGCGCTTTATTTTCCTTTGCTTGTCTTTTAGTCTCATAAGCTGCACTCTAGTTGGGCCTGACTACAAACGTCCAGAAATTAACTTGCCTAACGCTTATCACAATGAAATCAGTAAAGATAATGTAGTTGCGGATTTAAATAATTGGTGGAAGCTTTATCAGGACCCAGCGCTTGATGAGCTAATGGACAAAGCATTAGATAAAAATGTAGATGTTAACGCCGCGATTGCACGTCTAGAAGAAGCTGATGCATACCTAAAACAAATAGGAGCGGCTTTGATACCCTCGGTAGATTTAACGTCTCAGGGAAATCGGACTAAAGCCACTGAAACTGGTATTGTGCCCTCAAATTTTGTAAAACCTTTTCGTAAAAATTTCAATATTCAACTCGGCACATCATTTGAGCTAGATTTTTGGGGAAGATTACGTCGAGCGAAAGAATCAGCTCGTGCTGAATATATTTCATCTCAATATTCAAAAGACACTGTGGTATTAAGTTTACAAAGTACTCTTGCAAGCAATTACTTGTTATTGCGAAGCATCGATTCACAAATATTGGCTTTAAAAGATAATGTTGGATATCGTAAAGAAAATTTAGAGCTAACTAAAAAGCGCTTAGAGAGCGGTCTTATATCAGCGCTCGATCTTCATCAAGCAGAAGCAGCTTTTAATAATCTATCTGCTCAGCTAAGTGATCTTATTCGTCAACGTGAAGTCATTTCGAATCAACTTATTCTTTTGTCAGGCAATATGAATTTAAATATTCCTGAAAATAGATTGGACACTTTGGTCACGCCTCCAATACCTCCGGCTAATATGCCCTCATCACTTTTAGAATCAAGACCAGACATTAAAGAAGCTGAACAAATAATGATTGCGGCGAATGCCAATATTGGTGTGGCTAAAGCTGCACTTTTTCCAAATATTATTCTTACAGCAAATTTCGGAAGAGAGAGTGCTGAATTAAAAAATGTTAATAAAACTGGTTCAGACATATGGGGAATAGGCTTAGGCTTAACGCTTCCAATTTTTGACTCAGGAAGAGCACAAGCAAGAGTGAGTCAAGCAACAGCCAAACAAAAACAAGCGCTTAGCTATTACGAATCTTCTATACAGAATGCTTTTAAAGAAGTAAATAATGCACTTGTATCTTTAAAAGAATACACCGAGCAAGAAAATGATTTAAAACTCACACAAGATGCGGCGAAGAAAGCTATGGATATTGCATCGAACCGATATAAAGCAGGTTATTCAAGTTATCTGGAATATCTTGATGCTCAGCGTGTATTCAATGATGCGTCGATTGCTTATATTCAAAAAAGGCAGTTAAGATTAATTGCGAGTGTTGAGTTATTTAAATCTTTAGGTGGGGGTTGGTCTGTAAAGTTAGAAAATAGTTAAAACTATTATTGTTTCAATCTTTTTTTAGCTTTTTCGATCGATTTTTTGACTTGCTCAAAAGATGTGCCGCCAATATGATTTCTCGATTTAATTGAACCCTCGAGGGTTAAATAGCTATAAACATCGTTTGAAATTATTTTACTAAATTTTTTCAATTCATCTATCTTAAGTTCTGATAAATCACATTTCTTTTTAATAGCTGCATTTACGGCTTTTGCCACAATCTCATGCGCATCTCTAAATGCCACACCCTTGATCACAAGATAATCGGCCAAGTCTGTTGCAGTTGCGTAACCTTTTAAAGCAGCTTCTTTCATATTTTTTTCATTCACCGAAATGCTTTTAAGCATGTCCGCATAAATGGTGAGTACATCTAAAATAGTATTTGCAGTATCAAAAAGAGGCTCTTTATCTTCTTGGTTGTCTTTATTGTAGGCAAGTGGTTGCGCTTTCATAAGCATAAGAAGGCTCATTAAATGGCCTGTGACTCTTCCTGTTTTTCCTCTCACCAATTCGGGCACATCTGGATTTTTTTTCTGGGGCATGATGGATGAACCGGTACAAAATCTATCAGCAATTTCAACAAATCCAAACATAGGGCTCGACCACATGATGAGCTCTTCTGAAAATCTTGATAAATGGGTCATGAGTAAAGATGCTACAAAAGTAAATTCAATTGCAAAATCTCTGTCTGAAACTGCATCTATTGAGTTCTCGCACAAACCGTCAAATTTAAGTTTTTTAGCAACCTTATTTCTATCGATAGGATAGCTTGTGCCAGCAAGGGCTGCTGATCCTAAGGGTAATTGATTCATTCTTTTTCTTGCGTCTTCAAATCTTGTCAAATCTCTTTGTAACATTTCATAATAAGCCATCAAGTGATGGCCAAAGGTTACAGGCTGTGCGATTTGGAGATGAGTGAATCCAGGCATAACTGTTTTTTGATGCTTATCAGCTAACTGAACAACGGATAACTGAAGTGTTTTAATTTTTTGGATCGTTTCATCTATGGTTGCTCTTAACCATAATCTCAAATCAGTTGCGATCTGGTCATTTCTGGATCTTCCTGTATGTAATTTCTTACCAGCTTCACCGATTTTATCAGTCAATCTTTTTTCAATATTCAAATGTACGTCTTCTAAATCTATAGACCATTTGAAGGTGCCGGCTAAAATTTCTTTTTGAATGCTTTGTAATCCGCTTTGAATCGCTTTTAAATCTTTTTGTGTGATAATTTTTTGTGCGGCAAGCATTTCAGCATGAGCCAGCGAGCCTTCAATATCATGCAGACCTAGTTTGTGATCAAACCCAATAGAAGCTGTAAATCTTTTGACGAGTTCAGTCACAGGCTCACTAAATCTGCCTGACCAATTCGCTTTTTTCATATCTTTTTTAGCCATAATGAAAGTATATGCTAAAGCTTATGATTTTCTAAATTTTCAATGGCCTAGCTTATGATAAAATGACACATTCGTTTTAAATTCAAATATGACCCATCCTACACACATAACCATCGCAACACGCGAAAGTGAGCTTGCAATATGGCAAGCCGAATATATCAAATCGGAACTTGTATCTTTATATCCAAGATTAGAAGTCACTATTCTTGGCATGACGACTCAAGGTGATAAAACACTTAATAAATCTCTCTCTAAAATTGGTGGCAAAGGTCTTTTCATCAAAGAACTAGAAGTCGCATTACAAAATAAAGAAGCTGATATTGCGGTGCACTCACTTAAAGACTTACCCATGCATTTGAGTGAAGAGTTTATGATTGCTGCGATTGGCAAGCGAGAAGATGCAAGAGATGCATTTATTTCTAATGATTTTGGGGCGCTCGAAATGTTGCCACCGGGAAGTATTGTAGGCACCTCAAGTCTTCGCCGACAAAGCCAGTTACAACGGCGGTTCCCTGAGCTTGTAATTGAGCCATTACGAGGCAATCTCCAAACACGCTTAAGAAAACTCGATAAAAAACAATATCACGGCATTATATTAGCCGCGGCGGGACTCATTCGACTTAAATTAAAAACACGTATTCGACAGTACATGTCCCCTGAGAATTCAATTCCTGCTGTTGGGCAAGGCGCACTTGCTATTGAGATATTAAAAGTGCGTTCGGATCTTGTTGAACTATTAAAACCTCTGCATCATCAAGAGTCGGCTTACTGCGTTTTAGCAGAGAGAGCTATGAGTAGAACTTTAGGTGGCAGTTGCAACGTGCCCTTAGGCGCCTACGCAATTATTGAAAATAAAATACTCAAGCTTCAAGGTTTTGTAGCTTCCATAGATGGAAAAGAAATGATTAAAGATAGAATTGAAGGTTCTATTGAAGATGCTGAAAAGCTTGGCGAAAAGCTTGCGAAGCAACTTCTTGATCAGGGTGCCGATAAAATTTTAGCGAGTCTTGTTATATGAGTAAAAAAGAACTCCATCAAACCGGTATTGTCATTACTCGGCCTTCTCATCAAACTGGAGAGATCAAAGCCTTGGTCAATGATCATCAAGGGCATCCTATCGAATTTCCTTTGCTTGAAATTCAATCAAAAAGTCAAAACGAAACTTTCCAAAATATCGTTTTAAAATTGAATGATTATGATTGGGCTATTTTTATTAGTTCTAATGCGGTGCAGTTTGGTATGCCAGCAGTCAAACATGCTTTTCATACATTACCCGAATCAACAAAGTTTGCAGCTATTGGCCCCTCCACTCAAAAAGCATTGAAATTATTTGATGTAAATCATGTACTCATACCAGATGAAAACTTCGATAGCGAAGGTTTACTCGCTACCGAAGAAATGAATGATATTAAGAATAAAAAAATTGTGATCTTCAGAGGCGAGGGTGGCCGAGAAACTTTAGCTGAAACATTAAGAGCGCGTGGCGCTGAAGTTACTTACGCAGAATGTTATACTCGCACGTTTCCGCAAACTAATTTAGATTTACTTAAAACTTTCTCTGAAAAAATTCATATTTCAGCAATTCTTATTACAAGCTCTGAGGCATGTAAGGAGTTTATTCGTTTAAATCGCTTAAAAGATATGAGTTTTTTAAAGGACGTACTTTTTATAGTCAATCATCCGAGAATGGTAAATGTTCTTGAGAGGGAGTCTTTTATGACTTTTTCATCGGACGAGCCTTCTGATCAATCTATGATGAAAAAGCTCTTAGAGACAATCGATCACTAATTTTAGATTTCTCGCGTGCTCTTTTAAGATTTTGTTTTTTCACTATTACAAAGTCGTTTTAATTAAACATTACTTAATTCGCAAGTCCTTTCGGCTTCAAGGAACTTTTCCTGAAAAGTTAAGTCACTATTACTGAGTTATACTTTTGGTAGATAAAAATTATAGCTCATGTATAATTCGCGCAAATCGTGATTTATGCACGATTCATGTGTGTCACGATTGTTACAGTTTGATACACATTTTATTTAATTTAATATTTAAGGAAATTACATGTCAAAGTTATTCGCTTCATTAGTTGCAGGTTTATTCGCGCTTTCATTAAATGCATTTGCTGCTGACGCTGCTAAACCAGCTGCTGATGCTAAAGCTGCTCCAGCTGCTAAACCAGCTGCTGATGCTAAAGCTGCTCCAGCTGCTGATGCTAAAGCTGCTAAACCAGCTGCTGATGCTAAAGCTGCTAAGTAATTTGCTTATCAGTACTGAAGAAAAAGGCGCTTTTAGCGCCTTTTTTTATGCCTGTTTATTTTTTTACGGGCGCTGCAAACGTAAAAGCATCCGAATAAAACTCATCCTCCGGTAGCCCTGCTTTAATAAATGCCTTATGTGCAACTTCTACCATCTGAGGAGCGCCACAACAATACAATTGGTAGTCATTAAAATTTACAAAATCCTTTAATACAGCTTCATGCACTAATCCATTGCGCCCATGCCAAGCATCTTCTTGAAGCGATTCAGACAATACAGGAATGTATTCAATATGCGAAAATTCATTTGCCCATTTTTTGCATAATGAATCCATATATAAATCTTCCAGTACGCGAGCACCACGATAAAGCTTGATAGGTCTCTGCATGCCTTTTTGAATAGACTCTTCGATCATGCCCTTAATCGGTGCAAAGCCCGTTCCGCCAGCTACAAAAATAATAGTTTTTTTAGAATCTTCGCGTAAGTAAAAATTCCCGAAAGGTCCTTCTACACGAAGAATAGATTTTTCTTTCATTTCTTTAAATACATATTCTGTAAATTCGCCACCTGGAATCAGTCTTAGGTGAATTTCAAGCAAGGAAGACTCGTGAGAAGGACTCGCAATAGAAAAAGCGCGTCTTTTTCCATCTTTGAGTAAAAATTCTAAATATTGGCCCGCCACAAATTGAAGCTTATCTGTACTCGGTAGCTTTAACTTCATAAGCATCACATCATGCGTAAGAGCCTCTAATGATTCAACACGTACCGGAAAAATTTTAGGTCTAATATTATTAGTAATCGCTAATTCCTTTATTTCGATGGTTAAATTTTCTAAAGCGATGGCTCTACAAAATAATGTCATGCCATTTTTAATTTCATCTTCTGAAATAACTGATGATTGATAATCTTCTAAATGTACTTTTCCTTCAACCACTTTACCTTTGCATGCGCCGCATGCTCCATTACGACAACCATAAGGTAGATGAACACCTGCATCTATAGCGGCCTCTACAATGGTTTGACTTCCTTTAGCTTGAAAGACATGGCCACTTGGTAAAAGTTTTATGGTGTAACTCATTATTTTAAAAGCTCATCATCGCGACGATACTCACCTTCGATCACATCTTCTTCTGAAGGATTAATATCTTGAGAAGCGTTATTTTTAATAGGAATAAGCAACAATATGACTGCAAAGAGATCTGTAATTACGCCGGGAATAATAAATAAGAGACCTACAAATAGATTACGAGCACTTCCAATCATGACTTTAATTGGGTTACCACCTTGGCTCATTGCTCCCATAAACTTTGCAAAAACTAATTGTTTTTCTTCTTTAATTAATCGCCAACCAAGATAACTGACTAAAACCATATAGAGAAAAAACCACCACCCATAAAGGGCGCTTAGTTTAAAAATACCCCATATCTCAATGACTGGGAAGGACAATAAAAGAATAGTAAAAAGTAATCGCATTGGGTTATTCTATGAATCTAGTTAGAATTATATGTAATAAATGATCGTTGTGCTTAAGAGCTTTTTTGAATAATACTTAAGGAACGATTTTGTGACAAATTAACTCCAACCTACTTATTTCTTATTAATCAAAGGCCGTTATTCATGTTTAGCCGTATTTTTTCTTTATCAAAAAAAATAACAATCTTATTTGGTTTATTTTTTATCGGCTTACTCATCAATAGCGCAAATGCTAATGACTCTTTATTCTTAAAAGATAAAAATGCATTCTTACCGCCTGACGAAGCCTTTCAATTAACAATTAAGAAAAATCCTCAATCTATCGAGGCGGCCTTCTTTATTGCTAAAGACTATTACCTTTATCGTTATAAATTGAGAGTTGAATTTGATCATATTGTTCAAAAACAAATGCTTTTGCCGACAGCTGAAATTAAAACAGACCCACATTTCGGAAAAACAGAAATTTATCATGACACTCTGGATATATCTATTCCATATGACCCAACTCATCCACCAAAAGAGATAAATCTGACTTATCAAGGATGCAGCCAAAAAGGTCTTTGTTATGCTCCTATTACAAAAACATTTAAATTCGATAACATTCAAAATAAAAACTTAAACGCGGTCAGCTCTAATTCTGAAGTTGATACGATGCAATTTTTACTTCAGTCACAACACATTGGTCTTATCTTATTGGGATTCTTTTTTGCAGGGCTTTTGCTTTCTTTAACGCCCTGTGTGCTTCCCATGATTCCTATTTTATCAAGTATTATTTTTGCATCACATAAGCGCCCCTCTCATCAAACACGCTTAAAAGATTTTTTTCTGTCCTTGAGTTATGTGGGTGGCGTTTCTTTTACTTACACCTTGATAGGTATTTTTGCAGGATTATCAGGTAATTTAATTACGTCAAGCATTCAAAGTCCCTTGCTCATGATTATCCTCGGCATTGTTTTTATTCTTTTAGCTCTTTCTATGTTTGATTTATATGCTCTCAAATTACCTCACTTCGTTGAAAATTTCATTGCAACATCTATCCTTCGCGTAGAGGGGGGTAGATATCTTAATGTTTTTATTATCGGTATGATTTCATCTCTTGTATTAAGTCCTTGCATCGCGCCTCCCCTTGCAGGAGCAATCATTTATATCAATCAATCACAAGATTTTATCTTAGGTGGCTTAGCTTTATTTACACTTTCTATTGGCATGAGCATACCGCTTCTTCTCATTGGTATTTTTTCTGATCAATGGCTACCAAAGCGCGGCCATTGGATGATTATTGTTAAAGAGCTGATTGGCTTTATCTTAATTGCCATGGGCCTTTTTATTATGAGTCCACTATTCCCTGAACATTTTGATCAGATTGCTTACAGTGCTTTATTACTCGCACTCTCTATATATTTATTTTTTGCAGCTCGTCGCTTCAAATATAAAGCGATGTCTTGGGTTCATGTGTTAGCTTTTGTAACGCTCATTGCTTCCATTTTACTTTTTGGCCTAACTCTTCAAAAAATAAATGTCACTGATAATGAAAATGTTTCTAACATTTCAAAGCCTAATCACGTTTCTGTTTTACCTTTTAAGCAAATTCAAAGTCTCGATGATTTATCTCGCGAACTTAATCAGCACGATAACAAAATGATCATGCTCGATTTTTATGCGGACTGGTGTGTATCTTGTAAAGAATACGAAAAACTTACTTTTAGTAATTCAAAAGTCAAAGAGCGTCTCAAAGAATATAGCTTGCTTCAAGTTGACGTCACTAAAAATAATGCTAACCATAAAGCCCTCTTAAAACATTTCAATCTTTACGGGCCGCCAGCCATCTTATTTTTTGATAAGCAGCATAGCGAAATACGTACTTATAGAATTGTAGGTTATAAGAACGCATCTCAAATGCTAGACCACCTTAAAACGCTCCAACATGAAAATCAATAAAACCAAGCTTCATTTAGCCATCTATTTGGTTGCTATTATTTTTTTAGGTTTTTCTTTTTCTCGCATTTTTTTAATGCCGTCTGAGAAAAACGCTCCTTCGACTGCCCCCCTATATTCATCCATAATTAATGACCCTGAGGGCAAGCCTCAAAGCCTCAAACAATTTCAGGATAAAACTATTGTGCTTAATTTTTGGGCAACTTGGTGCGAGCCTTGTCGTGAAGAAATGCCTGAATTATCCCAAGTCTATGCTGAGAATAAATCTAAAAACCTTGTAGTAGTTGGCATTGCGATTGATGAGGAAAAGGCCGTGAAATCTTATCTTAAAAAAACAAAGGTAGCGTACCCTATATTTGTAGATGAAGATAAGGGGGTGATTTTGAGTAAAAATTTAGGGAACAATGAGGGTATTTTGCCTTATACTGTAATCATCAGTTCAGACGGTAACATCCAAAAAACGATTCTCGGTCGCGTACATAAAGACCAATTGGATGCCATACTCAAGCCTTTATTGCAACCCTCTAAAAGCCTTTAATTTTCCTTAATTTCGTCTAATTTGTAGACAAAAAACGTTATTTTCGGCAAAATTAACTTCCATAGATTCAAGAAAAACGTACCACATGGCAACAAAATCAATCTTAGTTTTGCACGGGCCTAACCTAAACCTTCTTGGTGAGCGTGAGCCACAGCACTATGGTAAACAGACCCTAGAAGACATCGATCAAGCTTTAAAAACCATAGCATCAGCGAAGTCTATTAAGCTTGAAACCATGCAAAGCAATAGTGAAGGAGACTTGGTAAACAAAATCCAGTCGCTTAGTAATGACAAAATTGATTTCCTAATTATTAATCCGGCAGCTTATACCCACACATCTGTTGCAATGCGTGACGCGCTCTCGGCCGTCAAAGTGCCATTTATTGAAGTTCATTTATCAAATGTATATGCAAGGGAGCCTTTTAGGCATCACTCCTATTTTTCTGATATCGCAGTCGCGGTGATTAGCGGCCTAGGTGCGGATGGTTACATAGCAGCCCTTAATTTTGCAATTAACGCTTGAAGTTTTAAAAAGAGGTCATTATGGATTTACGCAAACTTAAAAAATTAATCGATTTAGTAGAAGAGTCTGGTATCGCCGAACTTGAACTCACCGAAGGTGAAGAAAAAGTAAAAATCAGCCGGCAACTTATGAATCAAGCTGCGCCTATGACTCACTATATACAAGCACCTCAGCAAATGGGGCATCAGCCTCAAATGGCTGCTCCGTCAGACGGGGGGGTAACTTCAGAAACTAAGCCTATTGCAGAAAAAATAGATGGCCATGCAGTAAATTCTCCTATGGTGGGAACCTTCTATCGTTCACCTTCGCCTGATGCCAAACCTTTTGTCGATGTAGGCTCCAAAGTCACTAAAGGTGACACTCTTTGTATTATTGAAGCCATGAAATTACTGAATGAAATTGAAGCTGACGCTACTGGCACGATTAAGAAGATCTTGGTTGAAAGTGGCCAGCCCGTTGAATACGGTGAAACTCTCTTTATTATTGGCTAACTTATTTTATGTTTGAAAAAATACTGATCGCCAATCGTGGCGAAATAGCACTTAGAATTTTGCGCGCATGTCGCGAGCTTGGCATCAAAACAGTTACTATTCATTCCGAAGCAGACCGAGATGCAAAATACGTCAAATTGTCTGATGAGTCAGTATGTATTGGCCCGGCGCCTTCCACACAAAGTTATTTAAATATCCCAGCTGTCATTAGCGCTGCGGAAGTTACTGATTCAGAGGCCATTCACCCCGGATATGGCTTTTTGTCTGAGAATGCAGACTTTGCTGAGCGCGTTCAACAGAGTGGTTTTGTATTTATAGGCCCCCGTCCAGAAACGATTCGCCTCATGGGCGACAAAGTTAGCGCAAAACACGCCATGAAAGAAGCGGGGGTACCTTGTGTTCCCGGATCTGAAGGTGCGCTTCCTGATGAGCCCAAAGAAATCATTGCCATTGCTAAAAAAATTGGTTACCCCATTATTATTAAGGCTGCTGGAGGTGGTGGTGGGAGAGGCATGCGCGTAGTCCACACTGAGGCTGCTTTAATTACTTCAGTCAATATGACCAAACAGGAAGCACAATCCGCTTTTGGCAACCCCGTTGTATATATGGAAAAGTATTTAGAAAAACCTCGCCATGTTGAATTTCAGATACTTTCTGATGAGCATGGTAATGCTGTATATCTCGGTGAGCGCGATTGCTCACTTCAGCGTCGTCATCAAAAAATTATTGAGGAAGCGCCGGCACCTGGTTTATCACAAAAAATTCGTGAAAAAATTGGTGAGCGTTGCGCGGAAGCATGCCGGAAAATTAATTATCGAGGTGCTGGTACTTTCGAGTTCTTATATGAAAACAATGAATTTTATTTCATTGAAATGAACACACGATTACAAGTTGAACATCCGGTTACAGAATTTATAACTGGTATTGATATTGTTCAACAACAAATCAAGATTGCTTGCGGTGAAAAATTACCTTTTAAACAAAAAGATATTATCTTTAAAGGGCATGCAATTGAATGTCGAATTAATGCGGAAGATCCTTATACCTTTTTACCGTCGCCTGGAAAAGTCACTACATTTCATATGCCTGGAGGCCCGGGCGTTCGAGTAGATACTCATACCTACGCTGGTTACACCGTCCCTTCGAATTATGACTCCATGATTGGTAAGTTAATTACTTATGGCGATACACGCGATCAAGCTATTGCGCGAATGCGCGTTGCTTTATCTGAAATGGTAGTCGAAGGCATTAAAACAAATATTCCATTACACAAAGACCTCATGGCTGATCTTGCATTTAATAATGGTGGTGTCAGCATTCATTATTTAGAAAAAAAACTCGGCATACAAAAAAAATAAATGGCCGCTTGGATTAATCTTAAAATCCGAGCAAGTGCAGACTATGCACATATCATGAGTGATGCTTTAATCGAGCTCGGCGCACTTTCCTGCGCTATCGAAGACTCTTATCTTAATAGCGAAAATGAAGAAGCGCTTTTTGGTGAGCCCAATATTCCAAGCAATACAATATGGCAACACAATACAGTTGAATCTCTTTTTGAGTCGACCGTATCTATCGACACCATCATCAATGAACTGAAAACTATTACCGGGTTATCTCATATTGATTACACGCTTGATTCTGTCGAAGAACAAAATTGGGTTGCTTTGACTCAATCACAATTTGAACCCATCAACATTTTTGACAGGCTTTGGATCGTTCCAAGCTGGCATACTTCACCCAATCCTGATGCCATCAATATTATTTTAGACCCTGGACTAGCATTTGGGACAGGAAGTCACCCTACAACACATTTATGTTTAGAGTGGCTTATTAAAGAAGTGAATATTAATGATCGCGTTTTAGATTACGGATGTGGGTCAGGTATTTTGTCTATTGCAGCAAAAAAATGTGGTGCAACAGAAGTAATAGGTGTTGATATTGATCCACAAGCCATTATTGCAAGCATACATAATGCAAAAGAAAATCATGTCGATGTTCAGTTTTATAATTCGGAATTACCACTCACTTTTGATGCCGATATAGTGGTTGCAAATATTTTATCAAGCGCGCTGTCCGTCCTGGCACCACTCATAGCAAAGGCTTGTAAGCCTCATGGAAAAATTGCATTATCTGGCATATTGAAAGAACAAATCGAGATGCTGACTGAAATATATAGCGCATGGTTTAATTTAAACAAACCTATTGAGCGCGAAGGCTGGATTTTGCTGTCAGGCACTAAAAAAAGTATTTCCTAAATTTTTTAATTCGTTTATGATGCAAACTCCTCTTAATAAAAAGGATAGTAAATGAAAACGAATGTTAAAGGTTTAGAAAGAGTAGTTCGTATTGCTCTTGGCGCTGCTATATTAGGTCAAGCAATTGGTGGTTACTCTGTTTTTGAATATGGTATTGTTGATGAAGTCGTTGGTGTTGTGTTATTAGGCACTGGTGTTTTAGCTTCATGTCCAATCAAATCTGTTTTAGGTCTTGGTTCTAAGAAAGCTCCCGCAAGATCACCTGCTGCAAAAAAACCAGCTGCTAGACGTAAACCAGCTCGTAAAGTTGCTGCAAAAAAACCAGCTAAACGTAAAGCGGCTCCAAAAAGAAGACGCGCGGCTCGTTAATCGCTTATCCATATTAAGAAGCGTTACCTATAAATAACGCTTCTTATATCATTTCAATCGTATCTGTTTTAATCAATCGTACTGCCTCTGAGATTTTTTCTACTGCGTTCATTCGTACAAAACTTTTTCGATAAGCAATTGCAATCGTTCTCGAAGGAACAGGCTTAATAAAAGGAATTACTTTTATTAAATGGTTTTGATAGCGATCTGATGTTGCACTTTTTGGCAACACAGTAATCCCTAAGTTCGATGCCACCATATTACGAATCGTTTCAAGTGAATTACCTTGGAGCACCTCACCTTTTTTAGATAAATCTGGGCATGAGTCAATCACTTGCAAACTAAAGCAATGTCCACTATTTAAAAGTAATACTTTTTCGTCGCTTAATTCTTTTGGATGAATATTTTTACGTGTTGCCCAAGGATGGTTATTCGGAACAGCCACAACAAATTCTTCTTTATAAAGCGGCAGAACATGCACACCTGGAATATTAAATGGCAATGCCACAATCGCTGCGTCAATTTGTCCATTTTTCAATTGTAGCTCGAGACTCGCGGTAATATTTTCCTCAACCTCTAGCGGCATTTTTGGAGCGATTTTTCTCAAAATAGGAATAATTTGTGGCAACAAGTAAGGGCCGACTGAATGAATCATGCCAACTTTAATTAGTCCGTCTAAGGGGTCACCGCCAGATCTGGCAAATAATTTTATCTTTTCAACTTGCTCTAGAATAATATTGGCTTGCTCAACAATTTTTTCGCCAATTTCAGTAATAGTAACTTCGGTGCGATTTCTCTCGAATAAAGAAACATTCAGTTCTTCTTCTAGTTTTTTAATTGCTAAACTTAAAGCGGGCTGACTCACAAAACATTTATTTGCGGCACGTCGAAAATTTTTCTCTTTAGCCACGGCCACCACAAATCTTAATTCGCTTAGCGTCATAAATTAATCAAAACTAAATATCGAGATTGCTTGCTCCTAATGCATTATTTTCAATAAATGCACGTCTCGGCTCTACCTGGTCTCCCATGAGCGTTGAGAATATTTCATCAGCTGAAATAGCATCATCAATTTGTACTTTAAGTAATCGGCGCACGCTAGGATCCATCGTTGTTTCCCAAAGCTGTTCTGGATTCATTTCACCCAAACCTTTATAGCGCTGTATATTTAAATTGTGTTTTGCTTCTCCCAACAACCAGTCAAGTGCTTCTTTAAAATTAGAAACAGATTCTGATTTTTCTCCGCGCTGAATTTCAGCACCCGTGCCTACAAGACCGTCTAGCATTTGTGATGTTTTTAATATTTGTTGGTAATCGCCACTCGACAAGAATAATGCGTCAATAACACAGCTTTCTAAATTGCCATGAACAAATTTATGAACGGCTAGCTTATAAGTTTTAGTTTCTTCATCAAGCGACACAATCACTTCTGATTTTTCTGTGCTCTTATTAATGAGACGCTCTCTTATCGCTTTTGCAACGTTTTCAACCTTAGTCTCGCTTGTTAAGTCTATAGCGCCTACATGAAGAATTGCGCGCAATACCGCTTCGTCATAATGAGGTGCAATACGACGAATGACCGCTTCAGTTAATACCATTTGTCTTGCAATTTCCCCTAACGAATCGCCAGTAAGACTACTACCACCTTTTTTAGTAAGCAAGGTTGCATCTTTAATGGCTGATTCAAGTAAGTATTGATCAAGCTCTTGTTCGTCTTTGAGATATTGCTCGTGCTTACCTTGTTTCACTTTAAAAAGAGGGGGCTGTGCTATATAAATATGTCCTCGCTCTACAAGCTCCGGCATTTGACGATAAAAGAATGTTAATAGCAGAGTACGAATATGGGCGCCGTCAACGTCAGCATCAGTCATAATAATAATG
Organism: Candidatus Methylopumilus planktonicus; assembly: GCF_006364715.1. NCBI lineage: Bacteria > Pseudomonadati > Pseudomonadota > Betaproteobacteria > Nitrosomonadales > Methylophilaceae > Candidatus Methylopumilus > Candidatus Methylopumilus planktonicus. The sequence continues at coordinate 4,240 of NZ_CP040984.1, read as the reverse complement.
CGATGGTAGCGGAGCTTTTCAACATTAAAATCATCCTTGCCAATTCCAGTCCCTAAGGCAGTAATTAAAGTTGCAATTTCTTGTGAAGATAATAATTTATCAAAACGCGCTTTCTCCACATTTAGAATTTTTCCTTTTAAAGGTAGGATCGCTTGATTTTTTCGATCACGGCCTTGCTTTGCTGAGCCTCCCGCAGAATCACCCTCAACCAAGTAAATTTCGCACAACGATGGATCTTTTTCTTGGCAATCTGCCAATTTGCCTGGAAGGCCCATCGAATCCATAACGCCTTTGCGTCTTGTCATATCTCGTGCTTTACGGGCTGCCTCTCTGGCGCGCGCTGCATCAATAATTTTATTGCAAATAACTTTTGCGTCCGCAGGGTTTTCTGCCAAGAAGTCAGCGAGCTTTGAAGCAACCACATCAGATACTACGGGCTGTACTTCGCTTGAAACTAATTTATCTTTTGTTTGTGAAGAAAATTTAGGTTCTGGCACTTTCACTGAAAGAATACAAGTGAGGCCTTCTCGCATGTCGTCACCAGTTGTTTCTACTTTTGCTTTTTTAGCGAGGTCGTTTTGTTCAATAAAATTATTGAGTGTTCTTGTCATCGCGGTGCGAAGACCTGTTAAGTGCGTGCCCCCATCTCTTTGAGGAATGTTATTTGTAAAGCATTGAACATTTTCCCCATATGAATCATTCCATTGCATCGACACTTCAACGATGATGCCTTCTTTTTCACCAATCGCATGAAATGGTTTTTTATGAAGCACGGATTTAGATCGATTCATGTATTCCACAAAACCTTGAACGCCACCGGAATATGCGAAGTTTTCTGACTTGTTATTTCTTTGATCTATCAATTCCATTTTGACGCCATTATTAAGAAATGATAGTTCGCGAATGCGTTTAGCTAAGATTTCATAATGAAAATCTATATTAGTAAATGTTTCAGCTGAAGGGTAGAAATGAACTTCTGTCCCGCGACGATCCGTGGTGCCCATTTCAGCTAACGCAGCCACACGTTCGCCACGTTTAAATTCCATTTGATACACCTTACCATTACGACAAACTTTTAAGCGCAACCATTCAGATAGTGCGTTTACTACAGAGACGCCCACACCATGAAGCCCGCCAGATACTTTATAAGAGTTTTGATCAAACTTTCCACCAGCGTGTAATTCTGTCATTACAATTTCAGCTGCCGACCTTTTAAACTCGTCGTCTTCTTTAATGTCTGTTGGAATGCCGCGCCCATTATCTGAAACGCTCACGGAATTGTCTGGATGTATAATTATTTTAATGTCGTCGCAATGACCGGCTAATGACTCATCAATCGCATTATCAAGTACCTCGAAGACCATGTGGTGGAGTCCGCTTCCATCAGATGTGTCACCAATATACATGCCTGGTCTTTTTCTTACTGCATCTAATCCCTTTAAGATTTTAATGCTGTCTGAGTTGTATTCTTGATTGTCTATCTTTTGAGCCATGAGTTTCTCTTTATCTTAAATTGGACTAAATGCGCATTGGCATGACTACATACTTGTAGTAGTTGTTGTTCGGTATTGTAAATAAGCAGCTGCTGTTCGTATCCAAGAATGCGAGTGTGACTTTATCTTCTTGAATGTTTGTAAGTACATCAATTAAGTATGTCACATTAAAACCAATATCAATAGGATCTTGTTGGTATTGGATTTCTAATTCCTCTTCTGCTTCTTCTTGCTCTGTGTTTGTGCTAATCAACTTTAAATTATTATCTGCAATCATCAAGCGGATGCCGCGATATTTTTCGTTTGATAAAATCGATGCGCGCTGCAAAGAAGTTAAAAACTGTGATCGATCAATTGTGAATTGGTTATTATGTCCCTCAGGAATAACGCGTGTGTAATCTGGGAACTTACCATCAATAACTTTAGAAATGAGTTGTATGTCATTAAAATTAAAACTGGCTTGGCCCTTATAAAGCTCAACCGATACTAACTCTTCTGTTTCGTTAAGAAGTTTAATTAATTCAATCACTGTTTTTCTGGGAAGAATCACTTCTGTTTTATTGTAATTTTGATCTAAATGAATCGATGTAAAACTTAAGCGGTGTCCATCAGTGCCTACAATATTAAGTTGATTGCCATTAACTTCAAATAACAAACCATTTAAATAATAACGAATGTCTTGTTGTGCCATTGCAAACTCAACTTGCTTTAATAAACGTTTAAGTTGAATTTGAGAGATTGTAATAACTACAGCTTCGCTTGAGGCCTTTGTCATAACTGGATAATCTTTTGCAGGTAATGTTTGAATGGCGAAACGACTCTTATTAGCTTTCACTGCAACGCGACTATCTTTAATTGTAATATCAATTACACAATCGTCAGGTAATGATCTTGTGATATCAAAAAATTTTCTTGCAGATATGGTTGTAGCAATCTCTTCTTTTAAGTCTGCTTTAAAACTTAAGGATACTTGCATTTCTAAGTCTGTCGCAGTGAGTTGTACTTGACCATCTTTTCCTTGAATTAAGATATTTGAAAGAATGGGAAGTGCATGCTTACGCTCTACAATACTTGCAACATTAGCTAGGGGTTTAAGTAATGCCTCTCGATTAATTTTTATATTCATATCATTCTTCTTTATTTAATGTTTTTTAATATATAAATCTAATAATAGTAATAATGATGAGGTTTTCTATGGATAACCTTATAAACCTTTATATAAACAGATAGTTATCTTGTGAATAACTATGCATTTCTATTGTAATTTCCTGTGGATGAATTGTGGACAAAAAGTGCATGTTTTAATAAAACACTACTTACCCACAATTCATCCACAGCCATTCCACAGGGTTTAATTAACCCTTAAGTACTTGTTTAAGTATTCCTAAGTCTTGTGCAACCGATTGATTACTTAAACGCAATTGTTCAATCTCTTCACATGCATGCATAACAGTTGTATGGTGTCGGCCACCATAAGCCTCACCAATTTCAGGAAAGCTCAAATTAGTGAGCTCTCTTGTTAAAGCCATAGCAAGCTGTCTTGGTTTTGAATAATTGCGTGAACGTTTCTTGCTTAACATGTCAGATATTTTAATTTTAAAATATTCTGCCACTGTTTTTTGGATATTCTCAACGCTAACTTGTCGTCCGCGCACAGCAATTAAATCTTTCAGTGCATCTTTAGCTAAATGAATATCAATAGCTGATTTTGTAAAGTTAGACATTGCTAATATTCTATTTAGTGCGCCTTCTAATTCACGTACATTAGATCGAATTTGTTTTGCAATGAAAAATGCAACTTCTTCAGAGATTTTCATTTTATTTTCTTCGGCTTTTTTTAGAAGAATAGCTACGCGCATTTCAAGCTCGGGCGGTTCAATAGCTACAGTAAGCCCCCAACTAAATCGAGTTCTCAAGCGCTCATCAACGCCTTCAATTTCTTTTGGATAGCTATCGCAGGTAATAATAATTTGTTTTTTATTTTCAATGAGCGCATTGAATGCATAAAAGAATTCTTCTTGTGTGCGATTTTTCTTAGAAAAAAATTGAATGTCATCAATCAAGAGCAAATCTAATGAATGATAATTTTTTTTGAAAGCATCAAAAGCTTTATTTTCATAAGCTTTAACTACATCCGATACGTAGCGCTCGGCGTGAAGATACTTTATCTTTGCGTCAGGCTGAATTTGTTTTAGGTGATTGCCAATTGCGTGAATTAAGTGAGTCTTACCTAAGCCCACGCCGCCGTATATAAAAAGTGGGTTATATGCTTTACCTGGGTTTTCAGCTACCTGCATAGCTGCAGCGCAAGCTAATTGATTGGCTTTGCCAGTCACAAAGCTTTCAAATGTAAATTGAGGGTTGAGGCCAGATGCTTTGACTTCTTTAAGTGTGCCGCCTGCACTTTTTTTGATTGTTTCTTGACTAGGTGCTTCGGCCACGTTGTTTGGTGGAGATATGGCTAAAGCCTTTGATAAAACTGCCTCTTTTTTAGGCAATATGGATTCTTTAATCGCGCGTATGGCAAATTCTACTTTGGTGACATCGGGGAGCAGTTCTTTGGCTAGCAATTCAATTTTTTGTGCAAAGCGATCTTTTACCCACTGCTGCACAAACTTATTGGGGGCTAATATCTTAATTTTATTTTGGTCGTGTTCGAACCTAAGCGGCTTAATCCAGGTATTAAATTGCTGAGCGGAGAGCTCTTTTTTAAAGCGTTCGAGACAGTGAGTCCAAAAATTTTCCAT